>JAPPLU010000013.1 GCA_028874075.1 Chloroflexota bacterium | reverse complement strand
CGCCCTGAAGCTGGTGGCCAAGAAGCTGCAATCGTCCCTGGCGGTGGAGGGGGAGTTGCCCGAGGACGGGCTGGCCGCCTACGGCGACGACGGGGACGACCTGATGATGGCATTGGCCAGACAGGTGGTCAGCGGGGACGCCCAGGAGGATGCCGAGACGCTGGAATCCGTCTTCGCCCAGGCCCGGGACGCCGAGGCCGCCGCCGAGGAGTTCCTGGTGGATGACGGCTGGGAGGCGGTCGAAGCGGAGCCGGAGTTTGAGCCGGAGGCGGTGGAAGTCCACGTCAACGGCAACGGGCATCACGACGCACCGGTGTCGACGGAGGAGTTGGTCCTGTCCAACGGGGACCACGTCAACGGAAACGGGAACGGCCACCACAGCCTTTCCTCTACCGGAAACGGGAACAACGGCAACTGGCACCACGACGAACTTGCCGAAGGGCAGCAGTCCCTCTTCTCCTGGGCCGAGTTCCTGGCCGACGAACCGGCGCGGCCCAACGGACGCAACGGCAAGACCAAGCCCGCCGCCGCGTCGCTCTTCGAGTGGGCACTGGAGATGGAGCAGGAGCGCGAAAAGGAGCCGGTGGGCGCGGGACGCTAGACCCCAAATCCCCATCGGCAATCGACGGGAGGGGACGCCGCCGAATGAGCGGCGTCCCCTCTTCGCATAACGGCGTTCCTCGACGGAACGCCGCGCCAGGCTAACCCAAACGACAACCAACGCAAGGAGAAAAATCATGGCACGCATCTTTGTCTATGACGACCGCGAGTTCCCCGACCCGGACCCCGAAATGAGCGTGGAGCAGGTGAAGGCGACGTTGGCCGACTTCTACGGCGAGATCGCCAACGCCTCGGTCAAGGAGATCCAGCGGGGCGAGGACACCATCATCGAGTTCCAGCGGCGGGTGGGCACCAAGGGCGCCGACGCCTCCGCCCACAGTTAGGGAGGCAACGACATGGACAACCAGACCCTGGCCGGTCTGCTGGCGGCAACCCCGCCGGCGGACCTGAAAATCATCGAGCTTGCGGCGGAGCTCACCCTTCCCGACGGCAGCCTGGACCTGGACGCGGCGGCGGCCCGGCAGGCCGAGGTGGAACTGGCCTGCACCCAGGCCCAGGACTACGCCGCCGCCACCCGGCGGCTGATGGGAGCGCTGAAATGGCAACTGCGGCCCCGCCGCTCCTGAGCGACCTGGCCGGGCTGCTCCTGCGACGTCCGCCGTCGTTGCAAGAGCTGGTCGCCCGGCTGGGCTGCGCCGAAGACTACGCCTGGTTCACGGCCCTGGTGCGCCTCCTCTTTCCCGACGAGGCGGAGGCGGCGCTGGCAACTTCCGACGTGGGCAAGAAGCTGGAAAACTTCGCCAGGCTGTTCCAGGAACGCCACTTCCCCCTCTACGCCCCCTTCATAGAGTTCTTCGCCGACGAGGGGGAGGACCCGCCCTTCACCTGGCTGCGCCGGGGCATCCCCTTCCAGTTGATGGGCTTCGGCTACGACGGCCTGCACGAGATGTGGGACGGCTACCGGGAGGGCCTCTCGGCCCTGGCGCTGCTGGCCGAGCCACCCGACGCCTACTACGACGAACCAGGTGGCTTGCGCACCGCCTGGCTGGAGTGCGCCGCCCAGCGCATCCTACAGAAAACGCTGGAGCGGATACCCAAGGGCGGCATACCCACGGAGGACCTTACCGAAGCGGTCAAGGAAACCGAGTACCAGGCAGCGGCCCAGGCCGCCGCCTGGGTGCGTTCCGAGACCGGCAACTTCTTTCTCGACCACAACTATGAGGATGGCGACTACGACGGCTTTTCCGACCCCTGGGAGGAGGAAATCATCGCCGAGGGGACAACGGAGTGGCGCAAGGCCGACCAACTAATCAATGCGGTATGCGGTCTGGCCGACTGGCTGGAAGAAGACCTGCCGGCCAGGTTCGCCGAACTGCTGGACTTCATCCTGCCCCGGCTGCCCCAACACGACCAACAACAGGAGGAAAACAATGACGACGACCAATGACGTGGCCCGTACCGGGTGGTCCCTGCCGGGCCAGGACGATGTGCCCCGGGATACCCTCCAGGCCCAACTGGAGGTCTACCAGGAGACCGTCCTGCTGCGGGGCTTCGAGGGCGACCGCACCTGGGTCAGGACCGTCTCGGCGGACGAGATCGCCAACGTGTTCACCCGGCACCTGGGGTTCGCCTCGGGACTGCTGCCGGCCAACGCCCTCTGGTGGAGCCAGGGGGAGACCGGGCAGATGGTGGCGCTGTGGCGTCCGCCCCAGGTCTGGCCGGTGGCGTTGCAACGGGAGGCGTTCCAGCCTCCCGCCCGGCTCCGGCTGCCCATGCCGGGGCTGGTCTTCATCTGCTCCCCGGCCCGGGCGCCCTGGGTCTACGCCGCCCTGGAACGGCCCAGCGACACCGCCCAGCAGCTCTACCGCGCCCCGGCCTTCAACGTCTTCCGGGACGGGCGCACCTGCCCCGGCAGCCACCGCTTCCCCAAGGAGGTGGGGCGGATACCCGAATCCTTCTTCCAGTCCTTCTTCTCCCTTACCGGAGACACGAAAGACCGGTCGAAGCAGCACCCCGACAACCTGCAGGCCCTATGGGAGGAACTCGATGGACAAACTGACTACCCGTTTGAGGACCTGGTTCCCCAATGCACCGTGGGCCGCGTCATGGCGGCCTCGGAAGGACGGCGAGGCTACTACTAATCCGGCGCCCGCGCCGGTGGGCTACCTGGTGAACCATCCCGGCGGACTCGCCGGATCTCAAGGAATTGGCTTCGACTACGTTCTCGGATCGGGCGGCCTCTACGTCCAGTCGGAAAGCGCCCACCTGACGGCGCGAATCCTGGCCGCTCCCGCCCAGATGCGGGGGCTGGCGCCCGTGTCCGAGAAGCTGGCGCTAACCCACGGCCCCATTCCGGCCCACGTCTTCGAGCTGGGGCTGGGCTGGATGTTGAGCGACCCAGGCACCGAGCGGTTTTTCGCGGTGCGCTGGGACGGAGACGGCTACCGGCTGGTGGTCCCGCCGCAGCAGGGGACGGGTTCGTCCCTCTCCTACCAGCCGCCAACCGGCGTCATCACCGAGTTTCATTCCCACGCCAGCCACCGGGCCTTCTTCTCGGCCACCGACGACAGGGACGAGCAGGGCTTCAGGATTTACGGCGTCGTGGGACGCCTGGACAATCCCACTCCCGAACTGGCCCTGCGCCTCGGCATCTACGGCCACTTCGCCCCGCTGCGCTGGCGGCAGGTGTTCACCGGCCCCAACCCTGGCCTGCGGCTGGTGAATGAGGAACCGGAACCTGCGTCAACCAACCCGCTAATCAACCCAAGCATGAGGAGGTAACAACCGTGCCCTACTACCTGGACAACGAGTTCCTGCTGGACAACCCCTGGATCACCGTGGTCGGCTGCGGCGGCACCGGCGGCTTCGTCGCCGAGGGCCTCTGCCGCCTCTTTCAGGGCCGCGACGTCACCATCGTCCTGGTAGACCACGACCGGGTGGAACCCCACAACCTGCTCCGCCAGAATTTCTACCCTGGCGACATCGGCAAGTTCAAGAGCCAGGCCCTGGCCGACCGGCTGGCCGCAGCCTACAACCGGCCCGTGGGCTACTCGGTCTATCCCTTCCGGGAGGAGGATTGCCGCTACCCCGGCCTCTCCTCCCACAACGGCCTGGTCATCGGCTGCGCCGACAACGCCACCGCCCGTAAAGCCATGGCCGAGTGCCTGCCCGGAGACCCCTGCCGCTGGCTCATCGACGCCGGCAACGACACCAACTGGGGCCAGGTACTGGTGGGCAACGTCGCCGAGCCGGTGTTCCTGGAGGAACCGCCCTTCACCGGCGACACCTGCCACCTGGCCCCGGCGCCCACGCTGCAACGGCCCGACCTGCTCACCGCCGTGTCCACCAGGCCGCCGGACTTGGACTGCGCGGCGGCCCTGGACCTGACCGACCAGGACCCCACCATCAACCAGATGATGGCGTCGCTGGTGTTGCAGGTGGTGCGGCGCATGGTGGCGGGAACCTGTCCCTTCCTGGCCCTCTACCTGGACATGGACCAGGGCACGGTCAGCCCCAGCTACGTCACCCCGGAGGCGGTGGCACGGCTGGTGGGACGCAGCAACGACGGGTGAACGGCTCAAACCGACACTCTCACAAAACCGACAAGGAGAATGAAACCATGACTGACCAAAGGGAAACCGCCACGACGATGTGGCAGGACCAGCACGCTGGCAAGCGGGGCCACCAGCTCATGACCGAGAAGCTGGCGGACACCATCCCCGCCCTCTATGCCAAAGAGAGCGGGGGCAACTACGATACCGTCCTCGCCCACGCCAAGCTGTTCTCACCGTACACGAATTGGACCTGGTTCATCACGGAGATGGACCCGGCCACCGGAACCTGCTTCGGGCTGGTGGACGGGTTCGAGCAGGAAATCGGCTACTTCGACCTCACCGAGTTGGCGGAAACCACCGTGTTCGGCGGTGTTCCCGCCGTGGAGCGCGACCTGTACTGGGAGCCCAGGGCCATCGGCGAGATCAAACACGGCTCCCGGCAAGACACGCCGTTCAATGGGGCAATCAGGGAAGGAGAGACCATGAGTGAAGAAACGGGAACCGAAAGCCAATCACCGGACGTGGTGAACGTCGAGGAGTTCCTCTTCGGCGGCGTTACTGAGGAGACGGCGGACGATGCACCCGCCGATGCTGACAGGGAAATTCCCGCCAGAGAAGCGATGGACGACACGGGCGACTTGGAAGTCGCCGAGGAAACGGACGGCGAGACCGATACCGCCACCGAGGAACCCGGCACTGACGACGCTGCCGGGGAGCAGCCCGCGCCCGCCGAGACGGAAGGCTCGGAGGAGTTGAAGGTGGTGCTGTCCATCCGGGGAAACCGGGCCACCATCGGGGTGCAGCGCCCCTCAGCGGACCCCCACATCGAGTCCTTCGACGACCCGGACCTGTTCGGGCTGGCCGACCAGTTCCCGGCGGTGGTGGCCAGGGCCAAGGCCCGGTGGGAGGAAGAACCCATGCACCCGGCCTACGTGAAGCCCGCTCCCCCACCCAGGCAGCGGAACCGCCGCCAGCAGGGCGCGGCCCAGGCACCAATCGTCGAAGAAGGAGAGGTGGAGGCGGAACAGCAGCCGCAACCTGAGACGCTACGGTTGTTCTAGGAGCCTGACGCTCTATCCAGGGCGCCGCTGGAAATCATACGGCAGGGGCCGCCGCTAATGTGTGCGGCCTCTGCCGGAGGCGACTTCCTGTGTCGCCGTTTTTGCATTTGTGGGGCCTTTTTTACGTTTCGGGGCGCCCATCTCCTCGGTTCCCCGGCCTTCGGCATCCGGCGGCTCGGTGATGAACAGCAGGTCGAAGTCGTCCACCCTCAGGACCTCCATCAAGCGCCTCCGGGCGCGGGGCGACGGGCTGCGCTTCCCGTTCATCAGCATCGACAGGTGGCCCGGGGAAAACCTGCACCGGCGAGCCAGCTCGTTCTGGGAGATGCCCAGCCGGTCCAGCAACTCCCACACGGCCACGGGGTTGAGCCACACCCGGGATGCGTGGCGACTGCGCCTCATGGAAGGTACTCCTTTCCGAAGGACAGACTGGGCATCGCCTTCAGACAGGTATGTATGCGGACACGTCAGCGTTGTCCGCCTATGGCCTTCGGGCTGCCAAACCACCGCGGGAAGTCGCAGGTATCCCAGAGGCAATTTGTCCGCTAACAGCAACCGGGCCAGGGCGTCCGGCGTTAGTGGGTAAGAGAAAGTCTTGTCTCCAGCGTATCAGCCGGGCACCTCATTCGTCAGCGGGCAAGCGTCAGTGCCATGTGCGTCTCGGCCCAGGGCCTTTTCAAAGTTGGTTCGTCATTCCCACGAAAGCGGGAATCCCGGGAGATCGCTGTGCTCGGAATATTCTGGATTCCGGCTTTCGCCGGAGTGACGGTTCGGGTAAAAGGCCATCATAGAGGACTTTGAAAAGGTCCCGGGAAGGGGCGGTTGGTCCTGGGCCGGGGCGTCGGAATGGGCTAAAATGTCCCGGATCGCAACCGCGTGGCTGAAGGTGAGCGCATTTCGTGGGGCAGCATCGGGGTGAGAAGAGCCGATGACGGCATTCAGGAAACTGCTGGGCGCGTACATGATGGGCACGGCTGTCTTCGTGGCAGCGTGGTTCGTCGTCAACCCCTTCTTTGACGTAAGCGGCATCTGGGACGTAGCCAACTATCTGATGGCCGTCTCGTTGGTTGCGGCACTGGTGTTCAATGTCCGCCGAAAGTTCAGGGAAAGGAGGGAGGGCGAAGGCGACCTCTGCAAAAGCCTGCGGCGCTGGGAGGCCATTCTCCGCGTGTACCTGACCGCCGGGGTGACCATTCTGTTTTTCCGCAACTGGTTCCTGGAGATCGCCGGAGCGGACGGCGACGCTTCGACGACCGGGCTGGTTTGGATCGCGGTCAACGTCCTGTTCCCGTTGGCGGCGGGGGCGACGGGTTTGACCTTGTGGCGCGAGTCTGCCGGGCGGTGACGAAGTTGGTTGCGCCCGATGAGCATCCCTGGAGTTGGCCTCCTGCGGCCAAAGACTGAAGGTGGGCGACCCCGCCATCGTCGTTATAGAGAAAATGCCATTGTCTACGAATGGTGTGATAGGTTGGTCCGGTACTACAGCGCGGAATAGAGAGGCTGCGTCGCCGACAAATGCTGCGGGCTGTCGTTCCGGACCGGAGCGCCCGTGATTGTCCCCGCCATCCGCCGCTGGTTCCCTCCCATCTGCCTGGCGGCTCTGATCGCCGCAGTTTGGGCCTTGCCCTACCGTCCTGACTGCGACTCCCTGGCACGGGGAGACGACCCGGCCATAGCCCGCGTCGACAGCGAGTGCATCCTGCTGTCCCACTATACCCAATGGCTCCGTATCATAGAGGCAGTCATCGACAACACGGAACAGGGGTTGATCATGGATTGTCATGCCGGGTCCGATTACCAGCGAAGGTTTAAAGACCGCGTGAACCTCTACGGCCCCGAAACCATGGCGCTGGCGGATTCAATCAGGGACTCCGTCCTGAATCAGCGGGCGGTAGCCGCTGGCTACGCTCCCTCGCGGCAAGAGGTCTCGGCCGGCCTGGAACAGCACCGGCTCAGTTGGGAGAGGCTCAACGACATGATTCAGTTGGTGAAGTTGGCGCAGAACCGGGACCTTGCCGGATTCACGAAACTGGCGGCGGAGACGAAGGACCCTTACATAGGAACATCACTCGAATACCAGACCCCGGCTGAGCTCATGGAGTTCCTGGAGCAAAACGACTGGCGTCAGCTGGAGCAGATGCGCCGGGATAACGATGCTTACGTCGACTTCTTTGGGCGTTCCTTTGGCCGCGAACGCTACTGGCAGGAAATACTTCCAGCGAAACTGAGCCGCGAAATGGCAATATCCAGGTTGGAGGAGGCGGTGCTGGAGGCCGGCCGCGACGGTCCCCATGCCGAAGCGCCCCGCCTGGCGTGGCTGGCCTACCGGCAGCAGGCTTTGGAAGGAGTGAACGTCGAACTGACCCAAGCCGCTCCCACGGGCGTTTCAGCCGACCGGGCCCTGGCTTACCTGGACGAGGTTCTGCGGAACGAACAGGACGAACTCGGCGGGGAACGGAAGGTGACTGGACGGCGGGAAAGCAGTCAGGTAACAACCCCGCCGCCATGCCCAGACTCCGAGTAGATTCGTCCCGGCCCAAGCCACTCCGGTCGGCACGACCTGCGTCAGGCTGTTGCCCGGAGGGTCAAAGACGCTTTTGCCGGCTGCCGTACGCATTTTTGGGCATTAGATGCCGTCGTCGCCAATTCCAACATCGACCAAAATCTCTGGGCCCCGTTCAGCTCTGCGGGATTTCATCGCGGTTGCCCAATGTCTTGGCTCGCCGTCTGGAAGCCGGAACCCGCCCGGTCAGCCGATGGACAGTACGCCCCCTGCCGGGTAGACTCTATCCTATGCGCTTGACTTGCCGGATGAAGCTCGCCTGCCTCTTCCCACTTACCCTGGCCCTATTTGCGGCCCTGACGCTTGCCTGTAGTGGCGGTGATCCAGAGCCGCTCGCTGGTCCCGAGCAGACCCCTGACGCCCGAGATGAGGCTACGGAGGTTGTTGAGACCGCCCCGAAGGTTACCCTTGGGGCTACTGAGACCGCCACACCAAACCAACAGCAGGCCGAGACGCCTACGGATGCCAAGGCTAAGGAGGAGGCCGCCCCGGCCCGGCAGACGGAAACGGTTGCCGTCAGCGAACCGACTCCGTCGGAGGCCGGGCCAACACCGGCGGCGTCCGAAACCGCGCCGTGCCAGTTGGTGCGGGACGCGCCGGGACCGCCGGGCGAGTTGGACCTGCACGTTGAGGTCATCGTCGAGGGTCTGGAGATTCCCTGGGGACTGGCGATACTGCCCTCCGGGGACATGCTGGTAACCGAGCGCCCCGGCCGGTTGCGCCTGATCCGGGACGGGGAGGTTGTCCCCCAACCGGTGCTGGAGTTCGGCGTGTCCATGCCGCCGCCCCTGTACGGCCTGGACCTGCTGGGGTCCGAAGGCGGGCTGCTGGGCGTGCTCCTGCACCCGGAGTTCGCTGACAACCGCCTGTTCTACCTCTTCTACAACATCGACAACGAAGACGGCGTGCAGACCGGCCGCATCGAGCGTTACGCCCTCTCCGGCGACGGGCGCTCGGCGGCGTTGGACCGGGTGATCCTGGACGACCTGCCCGCCGGACTCCATCACCAGGGCGGCCGGATGCGCCTGGGGCCGGACGGGATGCTCTACGTGGGCGTCGGCGCCTACGAACCCCATGACGCGCAGGATCCCGACACCCTGGCGGGAAAGCTGCTCCGGATGGACCTGGAGGGCGGCATCCCCGCTGACAACCCGGACCCGGACAGCTACGTCTTCGCCAGCGGAATCCGCAACACCCAGGGCTACGACTGGTACGACGACCGGCACATCGTGATGATCGAGCACGGGCCGTCCGGCATTGAGCTGGGCCGGCAGGACCTGCGGGGCTACGATGAGGTAAACGTGGTGACCGCCGGCGACAACCTGGGCTGGCCCCGCATCTGGGGCTGCGACGCGCAGGAGGGACTGGTCCGGCCGGTCCTGACCTGGGAGAACCCGGTGCCGCCCACGGGAGGGATGTTCTACCGGGGCGGCCTGATCCCGGAGTGGACCGGCAGTTTCCTGTTCACCACCGTGGGGCTCAGCGACCGGCCCGGACACGGCCGGCACTTGCACCGCGTGGTGTTTGACGAGAACGATCCCTATGCCGTCCTGGCTCACGAGGTGTACCTGCAAGACGCCTACGGGCGCCTGCGGACCATCGTGAGCGACGCCGAAGGGCGGCTCTACGTGATGACCAGCAACTGCGACAACCGGGGCGAGTGCCCGCCCGAAGGCGATAAGATCCTGCGCATCGGCCCCGCCCGGTAGGGCGTGAGGGAAACTCCGAAGAATGCCGTTCCCGAAAGGGCGGGCATATCAAAAATAGGGAAGTGGTTAAACCACGAGACTTTCGCCGCTATGATCCGGCTGTATTTCAGGTCTCTGATTGCTCCGGGACTCCGGAACCGGCCCCCAACCTCTCGTGGTAGCCCCGCGCATGGAGAGTTCAGCCATCCGGGTTCCACGCTGCGCCGGACCGCAACACCAGAGCGGGCAGGACCGGCGACTGCGATGATGCCGACGGTCCCCCTTTCCATCCCATCTATCAGGTTACTTCCGTTCAATAGAGCCGCTCCCGGTTGGCCTCCGCTTCCTCGGCGTCAATCCGCCCGGCGTCGGCCCCGGCAATCTGGTCGGCCAGCACCTGCCCGTAGCTGGGATAGGACGACCGCTCTATCCGCGCCGACGGGTCCCAGAGACGGCCCCGCAGCAGCGCCCTCCCGCAGTGCAGGAAGGCCTCTTCCACCGTCACCTTCAACCCCGACAGCGGAGCCCGCCCGCCCACGGCCATGGGTTCCAGCAGCCCCTGGCCGGTCACGATCTCCGCCTTCCCCTTCACCCGCAGCGTCTCGTTCATCCCGGGCACGAAGAACAAAAGCCCCACCCCGGGGTTCGCCACGACGTTTTGCAAAGAGTCCACCTGGTTGTTGCCGGGCCGGTCGGGCAGCAGTAGCGTCCTTTCGTCCAGAACCTGTACGAAGCCCGGCGGGTCGCCCCGCGGCGAGGCGTCGGGCTGGCCATCGGCGTTGCTGGTGCTCAGCACGCAGAAGGGCGACAGGGCAATGAAGTTCCGGCAGTGCTCGTCCAGCCGGTCCAGCACCTTCTGCGCCGCCCGGGGCGCCGGGGGCCGGTAGGTCTCCCGCAACTCCCCTCTATTGGAAATGGTCATGGCGAACCCCCTTCGACTCCCCGCAGCCAGCGCAGTTCCTCTTCCAGCTCCCGAGCGCGGGCCTCGGCTTGGATGCGAGCCTCACGTTCACTGCTGGCGCGCGCCTCGGCGGTGTCGGCGCGGGCTTCGGCCTGGATGCGCCCCTGCCGCTCGCTCTCCAGGGTGGTGATGGGCTTCCCCGTGCCGGGGTCGCGGAACACCAGCCGTCCATCCTCCCACCGCAGGTTCAGGTTCAGCGCCCGGCTGTACCCCTGCAACACCCCGCCGGCCAGTTCCTCTATCTCAATCGGCTCGTACCGCCCCTCCACCAGCACGTCCCCAGCCAGCTTCGCCCCGTGATGCTCCCCCGTCTCGTCAAAACGCCAGTATTCCAGGATGCCCAGGGACTCGTAGTAGTCCCGTTTGGGACCCACGTCAACCTCCCCCGTGCTCTCCGACGCCACCTCCAATACGAAGTCCGGCGCCTTCCCCTGCTCCGAAACGATGTACCCGTTGCTGGCCCGGTAGGCCTCCGGGTCCACGCCGAAGGCCACCAGCAGGTCGGGATACCGGGCCCGTCGCCTGTCGAAATCAGCCTCCGGGGCGATCCAGTGGTCGGCGCCCACCAAGGTCGTGTCGTAATTCCCCAGGTGCACCCGCAGGCTGTTGGACAGGCCCCGGTGGAAGAGTTGGTCGTATTGCGTCACTTCGTCAGGCTCCCGCTCCGGTATGTCGGGCAGCCGGAAACGGCCCGGGGCTTGGGGTGTCTTGCTGCTCCTATTGGTGATGGTCACGGCGAACCTCGGTGGGTCTGGCGTGGGATTGCCGGTGGTGGCAAAATTTTAGCGCTGGGCCGGTTGGTTGCGGGCATTATACCCGCGCCGTGCCGGGCTTTCCAGCAGCGGGAACGCCGGCGCAGGGTCTTTCGATTATTTGGGGAAAAGAGGTAGGGAGGAGTTAGGACAGAGGTGAGGGGAGATGAATAAGCTATGGGGAGAGTGAGGAT
>JAPPLU010000042.1 GCA_028874075.1 Chloroflexota bacterium | reverse complement strand
TGGTTAAGAGGCTCCGACGCAAACTGGGGGATAATGCCGTTGACCCCACCTACATCCGTACCGAGCCGAGCGTCGGATATCGGATGGTGAATGACTCTGAGATATGAGAAGGCAGCAAACCCGTAATTTTTGACATAGTTCTATCCCGTGATTGACACCTGGAAGCGGGAGCGCTGGCTGGCGGTGATTCCACCGCCGGTGAAACTGCCCCGGAGGAAGGGAGAACCCAGCCGAGAACAGCGGTCAACACCCAGCTCAGGCTGGCCTTGTAACCATTGGTACTCAGTTGGATTACGCGTTATCCGGCACCGTGAGTATAAGGGCGTTGCAATGCACCATACAGAGAAGGAGCGCCGCCGGTGGTGGACTACTTCCGACATCGCATTGCCTGCTCGTATCTGCCAAGTGCCCAGAGGGGAAAATAGTTGCGGTAAAGATGATAATTGATCATGAAGGCCGCGCCCAATTCGGGCCCCTGTCCGTTGTCATCGTCAAATGGCGCGAAATTCATAGGCCGGTCCCCCGGACCGTAGCCAGGGAATCCGCAGCCCGTGAACTGGGGCTCGTCCCATGTACCGTCCGCCCGCTGACGTTCAATCAGGAAGTCGACGCCCCTGCCCACCGCATTATGACGCACCTCTCCGGCGGCGATTAGCGCGATGAGGGCCCAGGATGTTTGCGACGGCGTGCTCTCACCCTGTCCCCGCAGGCCTGGGTTCACGTAGCTGGCGCAGGTCTCGCCCCACCCCCCATCCAGATTCTGTCGAGCCAACAACCACTCCACCGCTCGCCTCACCCGGGGCAGGGTCATGTCAACGCCCAGGGCTTCCAGGGCCGGGAGTACGGCAGCCGTTCCGTAAATGTAGTTGACGCCCCACCGCCCGAACCAGGGGCCGTCATGTTCTTGCTGGTCCCAGATGAAGGCAAGGCCCCGACTGACCGCCGGGAATTCCAATGGATAACCCAGTCGGCCGTACATCTCCAGTACGTGAGCCGTTACGTCCACGCTGGGTGGATCCAGGAGTTCTCCAAAGTCGGCAAAGGGGATGTTCGCCAGTCTGCGGGAGTCGTTGTTCCAGTCGAAGGCTGCCCACCCTCCGTTGGAGCACTGCATCCCGGTCAACCAGTTGACGGCGCGCCCGATTGCTGTGGTCCTCGCTCGCTGTCCCGACTCATCCCCCATAGAAGCGGCAGCAAGGTCAACTACGATGAGTGAGGTGTCGTCAATATCGGGATAATGAATATTTTCAAACTCGAAGGCCCATCCGCTGGGTTCCAGCTGGGGTTTGAACACGGCCCAGTCGCCCTTCTGTCGGATCTCATTTGCAATCAACCAGGAGGCGGACCGCCGAACGGCGGGATGATCGGCCGGAACGCCCGAGTCCAGAAGGCCTCGCATTGCCAGGCAGGTATCCCAGACCGGCGAAAGACAAGCCTGAATCCGGAGCGACTTCCCGTCCTCTGAAGGCAGACTCCACCTTCCCCTGAATCCCTCCAAGCCCTTTGTAATGACGGGGTGTTCCAAAGAAAATCCAAGAGAGCTGAGGGCGACCAGCGAATACACCCAAGGAGGCTGGATTCCTGCCCACGAACCGTCGGCCTCCTGGTGGTTGACTATCCAGTCCACTGCAGTCTTTAGCGCTCTCTTCTTACCTGGGATAAGAGGCAAGTTTCGGTATATACGAATGGCCTTGTCCAGAACCAGGAATCCACCCTTGATGGAAAAGGGTTTTGCGTGCCAGCGAGACAGGGTATAGTTGACTGGGCCATCCGGGTAGAGTTCCGTTACCCAGGCGCTCTCCCGTGGAGGTCGCGTGGGGTGGAGAGTGAGGATGATGGTCATGGGTACGATGGTTGCTCGAGCCCAGCTGGCAAAACGGTAGATGTTGAAGGGCGCCCACTTGGGCAGCAACAGCAGATCCGGTGGCATTGCTGGAGTACCCTTCCAGTCCCACTGCCCGAAAAGGGCTAGCCATATCTTGGTAAAGACCCGCGCCTTGGGAACGCCCCCATTGGCCAATATGAACGCGCGTGCTCTCATCATGTGGGGTGCTGCGGAAGAGTCGCCGGCGAGCTTCAACGCAAAGTAGCACTCGATGGACGTGCTGAGATCGCCCGGCGCCCCGTAGTACGTTCGCCAGGAGCCGTCGGCCGATTGCTTGCGGCGGATGTCCTCGGCAATTCGCGGAATCCGGTCGCCCTCATCCGATCCCATGAAATGAATGAGCATGATATACTCCGCTTCCATGGTCGGATTGGACTCCAGTTCTCCCCACCAGTATCCTTCCTCGTGCTGTGTACGGAAGAAATAGCGCTGGGTGCGCTCCAGCACTTTTCGGACGAGTTTCTTCCTGTTGTTTCTTACCAACTTGGGAACCAGGCCTCTTGTCAACTGGCGGTAAATGCCGGGAGTCGTTCGGTATTCACGCTTGGCACTGCATTCAAACTGTAGTCACCATAATTTCGTGCCCTTGCTTGACTGGCTCCAGTTGTAATGGCACATACCCCATACGGGTATGCAAGCAACTACGAGAACTGCAATAGTGGAACCAACTAAGGCAGCCCAGAGGTCTTGCCCAATAAGGTTAGAGTTTACCGCCACCTTAACACCCAATGCCGTTGTGAAAAAGGATGACTCTAGTAACAAGGTCACTGTCAACCTCTTGTGAAGATCCGCCACTGGCGGACCGCCGCCCCAACAGTGCAAGGCGACTCCACCCGGGAATCCCACCCGGGAACACCGATCTGATCCCCGTTCAGGCCGGAGCCCGAACCGGATTGGGGCCGTCCGCCGCGGCGGACCTCCCCAGCCGATGTTGCGCTGCAAGCACCGGTCTCAGTTGCCCCAGAATACACCCCCACAGGGTCCATACGTGCTTCACCCGCTTCCTTGCAGGTACGGTGAAGGCGACACGGACCCCATTGCCCAGGGGACAGACCTCAAGGCGCGGGATGCCTTCGGAACAGCCGAGCAAACGTCGGGCCAGGACCAGGGCTGACCCCTGGTGGACGCTGAGCCCGTAGCGTTCCATGAACTTCACCCGGCCGATGACGGAACTGAAGGCCGGGTTCACCTGGTAGACTTCCACTCCCTGCCGGATCCCCCGGGACAGAAAGCAGGCTCTTATCCTGGCGTAGCTGAAGGAGGAGAGCATCCGGCTGTAGCGGGGAGACTCTCCCTCCAGGACGGCCTTCTTGTGCCGGAAGTCCAGCTTCTCCAGCACGATGGGCTTGCCCACTTCTCGGGCATAGGCGACAACACCCGCCACGGCATCGCCCACCAGGGCTTCGGCCTGGTGTAGCGACTTCCCATAGGTCACCAGGGGTACGCTAAAGGAGTTTACCGGGTTGCCGCTGGTGTCCGTCTCCGACACTGCCAGGTGGTCGGCGTTCAAGTCCACGCCGATGGCGCCTCGGGACCTGTCCGTCACCACCGGAGTCTTCATCAGCTGGGTGGTCACGAAGACCCGCCAGCCCTTGGCGTCCCGCTTGAACCGGTAGCTGACAGGCTGGCCCAGGCCCGACTGAAGGGCCGCCTTCTCCCCGTGCTGGCGCCGGAAGGCCCCGTACTCGGCATTGCTTTCCAGGGCCGCAAGCACCTGCTCGTGGCCGTACTTGAACTTTATACCGGAGATGACCAGGTATTTCCCCTGCTCACCGGCCAGGCAGTCGGGCAGCCTGAGGCGCAGGGTGAGGGAACCATCATCAGCCACCATGGCCACGCACAGCTGGCAGCCGGCCTTCTCGTCTTTGCTCCCCAGCACGAAGAACTCGTCGCTGCGGGCAGCGCGCCAGTCCCTCAGCCATTCCTCGTGGCTGGAGTACCCGCTGGCTTCCAAGTGGTACTGCTTCCGCCACAGCTTCCTGGACCCAAAGCAGAGCCGTATCCGGCCCGAGTCAAGGTCCGTCTCCACCCGCTTCAGCTTGCCTTTCAGGTTCCCCAGCCGCCGCCGCTTCTGGTGCAGCCAATCCCGGCAGACTCCCTCCCCCGCTTCGGCAATCTGACCCTGGGCTCGGGAAGTCCTCCGCTGCAATTCATCCCGCCGTAGTAGCTGCTGCTCCCTTACTGAGGACACCTTCCCCTCCAGGGACACCCGCAGGGCGTTGAACATCCGAGCCGGTATCCCGTACCTGCGCAGGTATTCCTGTTTCAAGGAAGGAGCGGACCGGCCTGCTGACACCTCGGCAAAGAGCTTGCACTGAATCCTGCAGTACAGGTCAGCGTAGGCTGAAAGGAGTGCATCACCGGCAGCGATATCCATCGCGGCGAAATCGCTGATGCGGGTCTGGTAGGTGGCTGGCTGGCCTTTCCTGGCAGTAACCCGCCGGGCTGGCGCAGAGTTCTTTCCTTTGCAGGCAACCATGCCTCCAATATACCAGAACAGGTGTTCGTAACGCCAGGGTCCAATTGGCATAGGGGAAAGGCCAAGTGCCTGCCTGAAGTGACCAAGGACAACTATTGCATACTCCCCTACTGCAGTAGCTTTAACTGTTCCCAACCCCCACTAAAAGACCCACGCTAACCCCTATCGCGGTATGTACCCTGGATAACAGCCAGCCCGCTACGGAGCAAACCAAGACGGTAATTGCCATCGGCCAAATCCCGAACAAGAGCAAGTCCATCGGCGCCACCTCTTTGCCTGCCTGTGCTTTGGCCTAGCAAATTCCTGTTCTCGGCCAGTCCTAACTCTTAGTCATTGAAACGACACGCCATCCTTGACAGGACCGGTGCCAGTTCTGGAATTAAAAGCGGATATCTCGAGAAGTCAAAAGTGCATAGCAATGGTAGTTATGAAATGCTTTAAGCACGTGCCGGATCCGAATTTTGGGGTGGCTCCCGATGCATTCCAGTCAATAGATCTCCCCACTCGCTTCACGGCCGGCGAACCAGTTGACAGCTTCCTCAAAGGCTTGCAGAATCGAAGTCTGCGGCATCCCCAACTTGCTGACGGTCCAGGATGGGTCCACCCACATGCGTGTAGCGGACATTCTTACTGCTTCCATGGGTATGGGCGCAGCTCTCCCCAGCAGTTTAGCTCCTACAGTACTCAACCACGACGCCGACAGAACTGCCGGGTGGGGCAGGAGAACGCGGGGGACTGGAACACTAGTCAGTTGGGATAGAATTCCAAAGGCCTGCCTTAGCGTAAGATTCCCTTCGACATTGCCCAGCAGGTACCGTGCGCCGGGTTCGCCCCTTTCCAGAGCGAGCAGGTGACCTTCGGCCACGTCCTTTACGTGCACGAAGTTCAGGCCCGTGTCGACATAGGCGGGCATCCGGTGCCGCATGAAGTCCAGGACTATCTTCCCAGTGGGAGTGGGCTTCGCGTCCCCAGGCCCGATGGGAGTCGTGGGGCAGACCCTGATGACAGGGGCCCCTCGTAGAGAAGCCTGCAGTACTATCTGCTCCGCCTCGTACTTGGTGCGTTTGTAGTCCCCCTTTATTGCCTCAGGTCCTGCTACGTCCTTTTCGGTGGCAAGTCTCTTTCGACTAAAGGCCGTAGTTCCAACTGTGCCCGTATACACGAAACGGTCAACACCCGCCTCCAGCGCCATGCGAAGGACGTTTTTGGTGCCGCCCACATTGATGTCGTACATCAACCTTGCCAGGGAAGAATCAAATGAATAGAGCGCCGCCACATGGATGACGGCGCGACACCCCTTCAAGGCGGACCTAACAGCTGACGGGTCGCGTACATCGCCCTCAATGACAGCGACCTGACGTGGCGGATTCCCGTATGCGACCCGGTCACGAACCAAGGCCGCAACTTCATAGCCCCGTTCAACGGCGGAGTTGACTACGTGGCGCCCGATAAATCCGGAGGCGCCGGTGACGAGAACCCTGGTCATAGTTGGTCAGGGAAAACGGCAATGATGTTCTTCATGGCCATCTGCAGGGCTCTAGATGCTCCACGGGACTTCAGTGCCAGGGGAAGGAAACTCCCAAAGGCCGAAGGATTGCACATTGCGCGGACCGCGTGAGCCCACTCTCTGCGTTCTGAGTCTGCGACAATGTCCGCCACGAAGGCGGGAAGTGGAAACCGGGCTTCGTCCAGCACCGCCCGGATCCCGATCAGGGGCACACCCTTTACCGCCGCGGCCTCGGCAATCCACCGCCCCTCCATATCCACCACCAGCGCCCCGCTGCCGTGCCGTGCCCGGCGCTTGGCCCGGGGGGAAAGGAGCGGTTCGTCCACCGTTAAGACCGGACCCTCCTGTACCGAAAGCCCCGATTCTCGCAGCAGAACCGCCGCCCGTGTGGCCAGCGGCCCGCCGGAAATCGGCGGTTCGGCCCCGTGAAGATAGGCAGTGCTCACCACCAGGTCGCCGGTCCGAAGGTTCGGGTCCAGCGCGCCGGAATACCCCAGGGAGACCATCAGTCGGCAGGGGGCTTCCTCCAGCAGCGCGGTCAGCCGCCCTCCAGCAGCGCGTCCCATACCAACCACGCTGGCCCGCTGGCCCTCGCGGTGGGAGTCCAGTCCGCCCAGCTCTCGCCGGGTTGGAGCAATGGTCAGAAGGTGGGCTGCTACGGTCTCAGTACCCATGCCGCTCTGCTCCCAAGCCGTGGACATTTGAACCAACCGGGTAGATCGCTTTATTGGCGCTGGGAAATCTCGAATTGTCTAGCTGTCGCCGCAGCAGCGTCCCGGCCAGTAAACCGGATGTGGGTGATGTCCTGGTAAAGGACAGTTACTTCACCTCTAGTCCTCGCCTCGAACAATTGCACAAAGGGCGTAATGCAGTTTGAGTTTCGATTGAACAAATAGACGGTCACGGGTTCGCCCTTGGCGAGATCCACGGTGACGTCCCCCCGATATCGGAAGGCCTTCTCCACCAAGTCCGTGATGGTGCTACTAATCGCGCCGGGCTCGGCGCCCACGTAGTATTTTCGTCCCATCATAGCTCACAACTTGCCGGTCATCGTGGCAATGGCGGAGTCCCGCAGCCCGCGCCAGGTGCAAAATGTCGCATGTACTGCCGTTGGTTCGTAACCGGAGTGCACCATACAGTCCTGGCACTGGGGGTTGCCGCTGGCTCGGCCGTATTCTTCCCACGCAGTTTCTTCCATCAGTTCCATAAAGGTGGCAGCATAGCCATCCTGCATGAGGTAGCATGGGCGCTGCCACCCGAATATAGTGTACAGCGGATTGCCCCACGGAGTGCATTCGAAGTCCCGTTTGCCCATCAGGAACTGCAGGAACAGGGGCGACTGATTGAACCGCCAGCGCATTTTCCGGTCCTTCAGCACTGCGCGGAATAGCTCGTGGGTGCGTTCCCGGTTGAGGAACGAGTCCTGGTCCGGGGCATTCTCGTAATTGAACCCGGGAGACACCATCATGCCCTCTACGTCCAAGGCCATCATAGCGTCGAAGAAATCGCGGACACGCATGGGCTCGGCCGTGCTGAACAGGGTGGTGTTGGTGGTCACACGAAAACCCCTCCGGACCGCCTCTCGTATTCCTTCAACGGCAATGTCGTACACTCCGGTCCGGCAGACCGAGGCGTCGTGCTCTTGTTGCAGGCCGTCCATGTGCACGCTGAAGGTGAGCCTTTTGGAGGGCGTGAAAACTTTCTGGTCCAGCTTGTCCTTGAGCAGCAGGGCGTTGGTGCAGAGGTAAACGTACTTCCTGCGGTGCACAAGTTCCTCGACCAACTCTCCGATCTGCGGATACAGCAGGGGTTCCCCGCCGGGTATGCTGACTACGGGCGCACCGCACTCCTCGACGGCGTCCAGGCACTGTTCAACCGTCAATGCCCGCCTGAGCACGTGGGGCGGATACTGGATTTTGCCGCACCCAGCGCAGGACAGATTGCAGCGTAGCAGTGGCTCCAGCATCAATACCAGGGGATATCGTTCACGCTTGGCCAGCCGCTGCTTGAGAACATGAAGGGCTATCGTGGCCACCTGCGATTTCGGAACTGTCACTTCGAGATTCCTTAGCGGCAATTTCTTGACGGAAGTATATCAGAATGCAATTGAGAGAACTCCCAGGAGCCAGGGCCATCGTGCGCGCCTGAGTTTCAATGCGGGGGTTGGATGTCACGTGTCAGCAATCAATTGAAACGCTTGCCAGGAGGTGCCGGGATCCTCGATGTTCAAACCAAAACCCCAGAACAGGCGTTGTATTTGTAGCAGAATGCGGGGTCGATTGCAGATTCCTGCCGGTCTGGATGAGGGAGGGGTAACTGGATGGCCTTGGTGGCGCACTACCTGGGCCTATGTCTGACAACCGTGATTGCGCCCGACGCCGACAGCCACGGGCTGCTGTGGCTGTCCCGGGGCGTCCTGACAATGCGAAACTACGACCTAAGATTTTGAAAGACTTCGGGTTCACGAGGCCCACAGCAGCCCGCAACCGGACAGGAACGGCATCCGTATTCAGGCTCTGTACATGATCATGCTTCGCAGCGGTCTACGGCCAGCCACGACGTCCTGAGGCTGATGGCACGTCTCGGCATAGGCATGGTAGGGATTGGAATGGATGGAGTCCGGTCCCATACGGTTCTTCCTCTCTTGCCCATTTCCCCGGAATTTACCCTTCACCCGATGGGGGCTAGAGCCGATGCCGGGGATTTACAGATAATAATTATCAAGAGGAGTTCTGCCTTTTTCTCAGCAAGGCCATCCCCAAACCGGGACGTCTCGGCCCTGAAGGACGTGGAGGGTGCCAGAATGCGCCGTCCCTACACTCATCTGGCCTTGCGGTACGGAATCTTGTGGAAGGAGCGCAGGTACACCCGGTGGACCTTCTGAGGGCCGACCTGCCCAACCGGCCCATCAACCACGCGTCGGTTGACGGTTACATCGGCGGGAGTTGTCGCAGTAACGTCGCTCGGGGCCATTCCCCGCTTGGGCTTACCATATGAAGATTGAGGAAAGTCCTTTGCTCTGGAAATCCCCGACCACCTTCGAGACACGTCCCAGCTACAGGCGGACTTCCAGCCTGCCAGCCTAGAAACGGGCCAGCCACGGCTGAAAATCGAGCGTCATGCGTGCACAATGACCGCCGACCCGCTCTGTCAGATGCGGGTGATGTCAAGAATGGTCGACCAGATCAAAACCCTCTTCCAGGTTGTGGAGCCGCTGGCGTTAAGCCCTCCAAGGGGAGAGGAAGAACTGGGCCGGTTTTAACTGCAGGGGTACGGCAAACGAGGGAGAGCAGGGAATGACGGGGATGGTAACGGTTTATGTGGAGGGCCGGAACCGAGATTTCCGGCATCGGCTATGCTGGAGTTTCGATCTGGCTTGGAAAGATCGCCGGACGTGACGGCGGGCATCGGAGACCGAATGTGGAAGGTGCTGAAAGTCTCGTATTCGCAACTGGTTCGGGGCCCTATGACAATAACCTACCTGGATCCCTCTGCCGTGAGCGCCTATAACATCTGTACGCTCGGCGAGGCGCCGATGGAGAGTGCTAATGCAGATTCTCGCAATCTGCATTAGCACAATAAAACAGTAGTCTACGGGAGAGACTATCCGACCAGGGGTATTGGCAAAATAAAGATTATTCCGCTATCGCGGTGATAGACCTTGGCGGCGGCCAATGATATTATTCGGCAAGAAGGTTGCCCCGCCCACGTGGGGATAGGCTTGTTCTGCAGATTATAGCAGGGACATGTGCAAAGGTTGCTTCACCCACGCGGGGAGAGGCTTCTTCAAGTCTTGGGTCGGCTTGGTCTTCGCAAGTAATCCTGGGCGGCTTGGCCTTTCTGCTTCAGCCGACGCCGGGCATCGGCAAGAGAATCTGCACCGTCCGACCCACCGCCAGTAACCAGCGCTGACATCCTCCTCAACAGTCCCCTTCCCTCGCTTCGGATCCGCTAGGGCGACAAGCTCGTCCTCCTGGGCCAGGGCGACACACTCCAGCGCCTTGACGCCGCGTGCTCTATGGCCTTGGACTTTGACCTAATCCACGTGGGTCGGATGGAAAAATTCTGGAACATGCCCTGGAGCAACAGGAAACCCAGGCTTTAGTCTAGCCACAACTACAAATCCCCGTTTCTTGTCGATAAGCCGTTGTGGAAAAGGATGACTTTGGTAACAGGATCACTGTCAACTTCTTCAGAAAATCCGCCACTGGCGGACCGCCGCCCCAACAGTGCTAGGCGACTCCGCCCGGGAATCCCACCCGGGAACGCGGAACCGATCCCCGCTCAGGCCGGAGCCCGAACCGGATTGGGGCCGTCCGCCGCTAAGGACCTCCCCAGCCCGCGGTGTGCGGTAAGCACCGCTCTCAACTGTCCCAGAACACACCCCCAAAGGGTCCACACGTGCTTCATCCGCTTCCTTGCGGGTACGGAAGGCGACACGGACCCCGTTGCCCAGCGGAGCAAACCTGAGGCGCGGGATGCTTTCGGAACAGCCGAGAAAACGACGGGCCAGGACCAGGGCCGCCGCCTGGTGGACGCTGATCCCGTAGCGTTCCATGAACTTGACCCGGGCCATCACCGAACTAAAGGCCGGGTTCACCTGATAGACTTCCACCCACTGCCGGCTACCCCGGGACAGGAAGCAAGACCTGACCTTGTCGTAGCTGAAGGAGGACAGCATCCGGCTGTACCTCCTGGATTCCCCCTCCAGGAGGGCTTGCTTCTGCCGGAAGTCCAGTTTCTCCATCACGATGGGCTTCCCAGCGTCTCTGGCGTAGTCCACTATGCAGGCCACGGCATCACCGATGACAGCCTCCGCTTGGCGCTGGGACCTGCCGTAGGTCACCAGGGGGATACTGAAGGAGTTTACCGGGTTGCCGCTGGCGTCAGTCTCCACAACGGCCAAGTGGTCGGCGTTCAGGTCCACGCCAATGGCGCCGTGGGACCGGCCCGTCACCACCGGAGCTTCCACCATCTGGGTGGTCACGAATACCCGCCAGCCCTTCTCGTCCCGCTTGAAGAGATAGCTGAAGGCCTGGCCCAGGCCCGACTAACGGGCCGCCTGCTCGCCGTGCCCACGCCGGTACCGGGCATACTCCGCATTGCTCTCCAGCGCCGCCAAAACCTGTTCATGGCCGTACTTGAACTTTACCCCAGGGATTACCAGTTACTTGCCCCGTTCATCGGCCAAGCAGTCGGGCAGCCTGAGCCGCAGAGTGAGGGAACCGTCATCATCAACCCTGGCCACACACAACTGGCAACAGGCCGTCTCATCCTTGCTGCCCAGCACGAAGAACTCGTCGCTGCGGGCACTGCGCCAGTCCCTGAGCCAGTCCTCGTGGCTGGAGTACCCGCTGGCCTCCAGGTGGTGTTGCTGCCGCCAGAGCCCCCTGGAGCCGAAGCGGAGCCGCACTCGGCCGGAGTCCATGTCTGCTTCCAGTTTCTCTAGCCTGCCTCGTAGTCTCTCCAGCCTTCGCCGCTTCTGATTCAACCAGTCCCGCCGCACTCCCTCCCCAGTCTGGGCATTTTGCTCCTGGGCCCGGACAATCCTCCCCTGCAACGCATTCCGCCGCTGCAACTCCTGCTGCCGTACCGACGCCACCTTCCCCTGCAGGGACAGCCGCATCCCGTTGAACATCCGGGCCGCTATACCGTACCGGCGCAGGTACTCCTGCTTCAAGGAAACAGCAGACCGGCCCGCCGCCACTTGGGCGAAGAGCCTCCGTTGAACCCTGCAGTACAGCTCGGCATAGGCCGAAAGCAGTTCGTCACCGGAGGCGCGGTCTATGTCGGCGAAGTCGCTGATGCGGGTCTGGTAGGTGACTGGCTGACCTCTCCTGCAAGTATCCTCCTGGGCTGGACGGGAGGTCTTTCCATTGCTGGCAACCATGCCTGGAAAAACACAGCACAGACGTTCGTATACCAGTATCTCCTGGCCAAAAGAGAAAGAAGAAATACCTGCTTGAAGTGACCAAACACAACCAATGCATTCCCTGCACCTAAAGAACCTTGAACAGTTGCCGAACCCCCGTATAATAGCCAATCCAAACGCCGTTACTTTCCGGCCGGACTTCTAGGGCCCGTGGACGTTTAGTCGAGCACCGGGTTGAAAATCCATATTACTGCCGAGATTATCCAGAATGTGTACCACAAACTGATAATGCAGCAGAGAGCCAGAAGAAGCCACAAAATGATGGATTCTCTGGTCCATCCAACGTTGCCCTTTATAGGGTCGCATCCGCATTCTGGACAGACCGCCTTGCTGTTCCTCCAGAGAATGATACCAATCGCAGCCCATAGGACTATACCGCTGATTAACAGGGTTACAGCTAGCACTGTTAAGCCAATCCAAGCGGCCCAGCCTTTGGCAGGGATTCGTGGCCGGACAGGAATTACCGTCCGAAGGCATTGTTGGCAATGACTGGTACGAGAACGAAGGAATTCGCCAGTGGCGTTCACGCTGTTTCCTCATCGGCAGGACACTCGGTATCTGGGTGTCCACATGCCTTAGTACTACAACGACGAGTTATGCTGGTAAGGTGAGGGAATGAAGTAAGGAGTTC
>JAPPLU010000052.1 GCA_028874075.1 Chloroflexota bacterium | reverse complement strand
GAATGGGCAGTTGCACAAAAAGTCAGCCTAAATCGGGCTTTTTTGTGCAAAGCCGGGAGCGTTCACGAATTCCGGCATTTGCAGCAGTGATGATGGATTGTTTAGGTGTGCCCTACCTTACAAGTGTGGCAGTATATTCTAGGCTGGCTCCTCCCTCCCTTTCGAATAATGCTCAATTTTGCCCATAGTGGTGAACCAATTGTTGGTTTTGTAGCCAAAGACCGCATTCCATACGGCAATTCCATCTGTTATAATCGGTTATGGAATGCGTTAAGGTTCTTTCCCGTGGGTAGTTGCCTCAGATGCGCTGACGCCGGATGACCTCGACCAGGCCAAATTTTCTTTTATGGAGGTCGACAGTTGGCGCTGTCAGATAAGACTCTGGTTTGCGTTGAGTGCGCAGCCGAATTTACCTTCACTGTTGGTGAGCAAGAGTTCTTTGCGTCTCGAGGTTTTACCAACGAACCCCGGCGTTGCCCTGAGTGTCGCCAGGTCAGGAAGTCCCAGCGTTCTTTCGAGGGGGGCCCCCGCGAAATGCACCCTGCAGTTTGCGCCCAGTGTGGAACGGACACCATGGTCCCGTTCCGGCCGCGCGGTGACCGCCCGGTGTACTGCAGCGATTGCTTCAGCTCTATGCGTGAGAGCAACTACCGCTAAAGGTTGCCCACGCAATCGAAGGTATGCGGATAATCTGTTCAACCCCCGGTTCAAAGCCGGGGGTTGTCGATTTCAAGAAAAGATTTTTCAGCCCAGTCGGTCAAGGCTCCAATGCTAGCCCGGCTGCACGACAATCAGGCAAACGGAGATGAGGCAATTATGCGAAACACGGCCGATGCCGTGGTCATTGGCGGCGGCGTCATGGGATGCAGCCTGCTCTACTATCTTGCTCGGCGGGGCGTTGGCAGGCCTTTGCTCCTGGAGCGAAGCGTCCTGGGCGCCGGATCAACGGGCCGCTCACAGGCCATTTGCCGCATGCACTATTCCAACCCCATCACCGCATCCATGGCCTGGAACAGCCTCCAGGTCTACGCCAACTTTGGTGACCAGGTGGGCGGCGAAAGCGGTTTCGTCAAGACCGGTTACCTCGTAGTGGTGGAGGACATTGATCGGCCCAGCCTCGAACTCAACATCTCCATGCAGCAGGAACTGGGCATTAACGTGGGGGTCATATCTCCAGATGAACTCAGGGAACTGGCCCCCATGATCGAGACCTTTCAGGGCGAAGGACTGGCGTGGGAACCCGATTCCGGCTATGCCAATCCCTATCTGGTTACCACTTCCTTCGCCGCCAGGGCGCGGGAACTGGGGGCAGACATTGTTACGCGGGCGGCTGGGACGGGCATTGAAATCAGCGGCGGCAAAGTAAGGGCGGTGCTGACCGACCAGGGAAGAGTGGAAACTCCCCTGGCAGTGGTGGCCGCCGGTTCGTGGGCCAACTACCTTATGGACGGCGTCGGTATACAGTTCCCATTGGTTCCCGTGCGTCACCAGGTAGCCCTGGCCACCAGGCCGCCGGGTACACTGCCTGAACATCCCATCGTGGGCGACATTGCCCAGTCCTTATCCTTCCGCCCGGAAAGCCCCACGCTAACCATGGTGGGATTCGGCGAAGACGAGGCGGAATTGGACAACTACGATGAGGGCATAGACCAGGCTGACGCCGCCGATGCCATGACTCGCCTGATCAGACGCATGCCGGGCATGGGACAGTCCTACTATCGTGGCGGGTGGTCCGGCCTGTTCACGACTACTCCCGACTGGCATCCCATCCTGGACCGGGTGCCGGGAGTTGAAGGCCTTTTCTGCATGGTGGGCTTCAGTGGCCACGGTTTCAAGCTCGCGCCGGCCATCGGCCAGGCCATGTCAGAACTGGTCCTGGACGGGCAGGCATCGTCCCTGGACCTGTCCCCCCTGCGCTTCTCGCGGTTCGAGGAAAACGACCTGATACAGTCCCGCTACCGCTACCGGGTACTGGCGTAACCATGAATGTCGGGATGGTTGTGGCGCCCTTTTTTTCACGAATTTTCACAATGACTACCCGCTACTTTGCCCAACAGAATGAGGCATAGTGTTATCATGTAAAGGACAAGACCATCCGATGGCCGGGTATTAATTCCGATCTGCACAGGAGAAGTGTCAATGTTTATTAGAATGGTTTGGGGCAAGCTGCGCCCCGGTAGCTGGGAAGAATATGAAAGGCACTATCACGAGCGACTGGCCGGATCCACCGGCAACATCCAGGGCCTGAAGGAAAGGCAGTTGCTCCGGAGCACCGAGGACCCCGACGAGGGCATCAGTGTTAGCATCTGGGAGACCCTGGATGATCTGCGGGCCTATGAGACCGGCGAGTTTCGACAGGGCGTGGCCCGCGAAGTGGAGCACCTGTACCGCGGAGAGTACTGGGTCAAGCACTTCGAGATCAGTTCCACCAACAGCTGAAGCTGGCCCAGGCGGCCTCGAAATCTCTTGGCACTATCAGCCCGGCCAGGCAGGCCGGGCTGATTTCTCCATTCAACCCCTCTATGGATAATGCCCTCGGTAACCGTTTGCCACAGAGGGGGATTCCCCTTTCGAGAACCGTCATACCGGCGAAGAGAAGTATCCAGGACGGCCGTACTTCAAACGCTCCTGGGTCTGGCCTGTTTGGTTTCCGGCTCGGGGCCAAAGTAACGGTCTGGGGCTAACGAGACACCCCGAATCTTAACCGTTAACCCCTCAATGGACACTCAAATTCCTTAGCATTATAGTTACGCCAATCCTTCATACTGAGGCGATAATGCGTTACGGATTTTACCTGCCCAACAGCGGCCCAACGGCCAGGCCAGAGCCCCTGGAAGCCATCGCCAGGAAGGGCGACGAACTTGGTTTCTACTGCATGGTGGCGGGCGACCATATTCTTGTCCCCAGGGAAGTAAACTCTACCTATCCATATACTGCCGATGGCCGGTTTCACGGCGGGGATGCAGCCGAGTACCTGGAACAACTTACGCTTCTCACTTACCTGGCCGGCGTTACCACAAGAATTCGCCTGGTTCCCAGCGTTATGATCGTTCCCTACCGCAATCCTCTGCTGGCGGCCAAAATCCTGGCAACGCTGGACGTTCTTTCCGGCGGGCGCCTGACCCTGGGAGTGGGCGTAGGCTGGATGAAGGAGGAGTTTGAGGCCCTGGACGCTCCTCCTTTCGCCGAACGGGGCGCCGTAACTAACGAATATCTGCAAGCCTTCAAAGAGTTGTGGACCAGCGACGAACCATCTTTCGACGGCCAATACTGCCATTTCTCCGATATTCACTTCCTGCCCAAGCCGGTGCAGAAGCCTCACCCTCCCATCTGGGTTGGGGGCCAGAGCCGGCCTGCCATGCGCCGCGCCGCGGCCCTGGGTGATGGGTGGCATCCGGTGGGAGCCATTCCCGCCGCGCCCCTGGAGCCCGAAGAACTTGCCCAGAACATTGCCCTGCTGCACCGGTACGCGGATGGCAACGGCCGAGACCCGGCCGAACTGGAAGTGTCGATGAAGGCTCCCCTGTACGATGCCAATACAACACCGCCCGGAGCGGTCCGCCGCAGGTTCGCCGGCGGCCAGGAGGAGATGATGCAGGACATCCAGACCTACGAAGACGTTGGGGTCAGTTGCATTATCTTCGATATCAGGGGCAACGACCTCAACCGTTCCCTGGAAAGGCTTGAGTGGTTTGCTGAGGAGATAATGTCCCGCTCGTAAGTCTCCCGTAATGCAGGTTCATGTGAAATGGAGGATGAAGCTCTGCGTCGGCCGGTTCGCAACGGCTGGACCGCGTTTCCCGTCGGTGAACCGGATACGAGGGTGGGCTGCACAATCTGTAGGAAGACCGGACGTAACTCAGGGCTTGCTCTGGTCAAGATTTCGCGGGAATAAGGGCAAGTCTCAGCCCCCTGGCTGGCCCGGCCGGAAGGGAATTCACTACCCATATCATTACATTGCGCTATAATGCAAGGGTGTTCATATTCGCGGTTCTGCTGGAGCCGCCACCCAACTGACTTCAAGGAGCTTGTATGTCCTCTTTGGAAGAACGGTACAACCGGGGCCTGGGAATGCGCGAAACGATGGCTGCCGGGGATTTTCGCCACTTCACCCTTCCCGGAATTGACCAGCTGGCGCCAGACCTCAAGCGCATAGTGGATGAAGCCCTCTTTGGTTCGATCTGGACCAGGAGTGAACTTAGTATCCAGCGACGATGCCTGTGCACCATTTCGGCCCTGCTGACCCTCGGCCACCTGCATCTCCTTCGCCGGCACATTGAGCGGGCCCTGAACGTGGGAATGGCTCCTGCAGAAGTTGTGGAAATCTTTATTCAAATGACCTTCTACGCCGGTGTTCCCGCGGTTGAGTCGGCCATGGCCATCGCCAAGGAGATTTTCGAAGAAAGAGGTGTCCAGTTCGAGCCTACCAACGTCTATGACACTTCGATGGACCCGGATGAACTGCACCGGAAGGGTGTGGCGGTCCATGAAGAACACATGGGTGACATCACTATCTACTATACGGAAGACCCGGACTCTCCAGAAATGTACCTGGAACGGTTGATTAACGAGTACAACTGGGGAGCAATCTTCACCCGTCCTCACCTGGATGCCAGAGACCGTTCCATGTGTGCCCTGGTTGCTATGACCGTAATGGGCCACTATGACCGTCAGCTTCGCCGGAGAATTTCCGGCTCCCTTCGGGTCGGAATGACCCCCTCCGAGATTATGGAAGTATTCATCCAGTTGACCCTGTATGGTGGCTATTTCAATACCCGAACCGCCATGCGCATCGCCCGCTCTGTATTCAATGAAGAGGGTGTGGGTTCCCAAGCGGAATAGCCGTGCGGCCCGCCAATGGGCAATAAGAGGGGCTTATGTACGTAACACTGGACGACGGTTGCCAGCTTTTCTATAAGGTGGACGATTTTACCAATCCTTGGGAGGAGCCGGAAACCGTCGTTCTCCACCATGGAATGGCCAAAAACCACAAGCTCTGGTATGCCTGGATTCCCATAATCGCGCGGCATTTTCGGGTGGTCCGGTTCGACATGCGGGGTATGGGTCAGTCCTCAGTTCCGGAGCCAGGGTATCCCTGGTCGGTGGACAACTTCGCCGCGGACTTGAAACAACTCCTGGACAAGCTGGAGCTGGAAAGGGTTCACCTTGTTGGTGAGACAGTGGGTGGCTCAATTTCAATGCGGTTTGCCACTTTGCACCAGGAAAGGCTGATCAGCCTTACTGCCTGTACCTCGCCCACCAGTTTCGACGACCCCCACCACGCCGAAAGCGCCGACCTGATTGAGCGGGAAGGCGTGGCCGCCTGGGTGGAAAACACCATAGGCCGCCGCCTGGACCCCCAGATCGTCCCACCCGAATACACCCGCTGGTATGCCGCCCAGATGTCGGCTACGCCTGCCCATGTGGTGGGCGGCTTTCAGCGCAACGCCGCCGGCGATCTTCGCTCCCTGCTTCCGGAAGTCAAAACTCCTACGCTGATCCTGGCGGCCGCCAGCCTGCGCGAAGAAGTTCTTGGCGACTTTCGGGACGCTGCCGACCTTTTTCCCAATGGCCGAAGAGTGGTGTTTCCCGGTGTTTATGGCTTTGTCCAGCATGTATTGCCGGTTCCTTGCGCTAGGGTCTGGCTGGACTTTGCCCAACAACTATGAGAGCGCTTAAGTAGAGGGCACTAAACTATGGCAGACTCTTTGAGCCGTACCTTGGCTCGCTTCGTGGACAATCTTCAATTCGAAAGTCTTCCCGCGGAAGTTCCCGACAAGATCAAGACTTCCCTGCTTCACGGCTTGCTGGGCGCCTTCCTGGGCGCGGAGACCGAGCATGCCAAGTCATCAATTGAACTGGTCAAGCTGGAGGAAGGCCGTGCCGACGGCGCATCCATCCTGGTGGATGGAACCAAGGCGACCCGCTGCGGCGCCGCCTTTGCCAACAGCAAGATGATGCACGCGACCAACCAGTCCGATTCGTACCGGATGCTGATTCATCCTGGCCCGTGCATTATCCCTGCGGCGCTGGCAACTGCGCAAATTGAGCGGCGGGCTGGTCGAGAATTGATAACCGCCCTGGCCGCCGGGTACGAAGTGGAAGCCAGGATCGCCGGCGACTTCATTCCTTCCACCCAGGCACGGGGATTCAGGTCCAGCCCGGTGTACGGCACGCTTGGGGCGGCTGTGGCTACGGCCAAGTTGCTGCGCCTGAACGTAGACCAGCTGGTAACCACTATGGCGCTGGCCTGCACCTTTACCGGCGGCACCACCGAGGGGCCTCGTTCCGGTGGCCGGGAAATGCTCTTCCACGAACCCAATGCCACCCGCAACGGCATAATGGCGGCCCTGCTGGCCCGTGAACATGTCAGGGGCTCGGAAACGGCCCTGGAAGGGGCGGCGGGTTTCTATAATGCCTTCACCGGCAACAACCGGGGCGACCTTTCCTACGTGTTTGATGGGCCCGACCACGTTTCTCTTGACTCGATTGTGTCCGACTTGGGGGAGCGCTGGGAATTGCTCCACGTTACACCCAAGCTGTATCCCACGGCCGGTTACAACTGCCCCGTTATTGAGCTTATGACCGAAATCCGGGCAACGCACAACCTGCCCATCGATGAGATTGAAAAGATTACGGTGGACATGAACTGGCTGGAGACCACCTACCCGTCGCCGGCGTTCCCAAACCCGGAACGCAGCGCCAACGCTCCCGCAGTGGGTAGTACCCACTATTTCACCGCCTATACCTGCGTTCACGGCAATTATCATCCTCTGCGCCAACGGATAGACCCGGGGGACGGTTCCAATGATGATGACGCGGCGGTAATGGGGCTCATGAAAAAGGTTGAAGTGATCGGCCACCAAGACCGCCAGGCCTTTGCCCCCAGGATTACCGTGTCCCTGGAAGGCGGTACCGAGTATATGGGAGAATATCGGGGCAACGAACTGGAGTGGAACCTTGCAACGGAACTGAGGCGGGTCAGGCCCCTCTTTGACGATATGCCCTGGCCGAAAGAAAAGCTGGAGAGTGTCGCCCAGATGGTTACCGGCCTGGAAATTGAGCAACGTATGGACCACCTGATTGCCCAGTGTGTCAAGATTGACATCCTTTAATCTCAGGCTTTTCTCAGTCAACACGGCGGTGGCCAAGGTTAACAGCCTTAGTCAGACTGCTTGTGGCATGCCTTGTGGGCTCCGTTTACACCGTCACCTAACTTCCTGGTGCGTTTTGTGTTTTTCGACCTAAACCGGCACTCCCCTTTCGGGCATGGCAGGTTTCGGACCCTGATATTGGCCTTACTTGCCTGCATAGTTGCCGCCGGTTGCCTTTCTCCCCGGTCCAGCGATGGTCCGGCCCCCGACCTCGGCGGTCCCGAATATAGCGCGCTGATGGTGAGTTCCGACCTTGCCCAGGGGACTAACCGGGTGGAGTTTGCCCTTGTGGACCGGAACAACATGCCGGTGGGCGCCAGCCAGGCCACTGTTATTCCCCGCTACACCACTTCCGGCGCAGACGAGCCGCAGCAGCGGGAAGCGCAAACTGCCACCTTCTTGCCCTGGCCCCCGCAAGGAAGCGGCCGCGGGGTGTTCATCACGACTATTGACTTCGACGTTCCTGGCGAGGCTACAGCTGAAAACCCAGGTCTGTGGGAGTTACAGATTTCGGCCGATATACCGTCTGGCCAGCGCGTTGAAGCGGTAACCGCCGTCCGCGTCGCCACTGAACCGTCAACGCCGGCGATTGGCGCCGCCGCTCCACGCAGCGTGACGCCCACTGCAGCCCAGGCGCCCGACCTGTCCCACATTACCAGTGCCTTCAAACCCGACCCGGAGTTCTACCAGCTATCGGTTCACGAAGCCCTGGACGAGCCCGAGCCTCTGGTAGTCCTCTTTTCTACTCCCGCTTTCTGCGTCAGCGCCACCTGCGGTCCCCAGTTGGAGATTCTGGCCCAGATGAAGGAGCAATACCGCAGCCGGGTGAATTTCATCCACGTAGAGGTCTTTGAGGACCCGCACCTTATTGAAGGAAGCCGGTTTAATGCCAGGCACGTACCCTCGGTGGACGAATGGGGCCTGCCCACGGAGCCCTGGACCTTCATCGTGGACGGCGACGGGCTGGTCCGGGCCAAGTTTGAGCAGTTCACGCCCTTGGAAGTCCTGGAGGCTGCACTGGAGCAGGTGCTGGAAGGCTAGGTCACTTCAAGATTCCTTCCCCTTGAAGTGGGAAACATCAGGATAGGGTGACGCCTGGTTGAATGTCTTGCCGTTAGTCGCCTAACTGAGCAGAAGCTTTTTCCTGAAACGCCTTCTGCGTCTCTTCAATCCTCCAGACTGGTTGCCACGAGGGTGTTCCCTCGCTTTTCGTAAGTCACCAGAAGTGTCTGCCCGAGGAACTGGTGCTCCCTCACGTGGGATGGCGTGAATCCCACGAACCCTTCTGTCTCGAAGGCATACAACTTCCCGTCATCACCGCGTATCTTCAACAGATCCAGTTCAGAGAAACTTCTGGGCACGACCTCCACAACCTGGCCTCTTACCTGATGCGTACCATCGGCATCGCAGCCCGCGGCAAGCATCGGCATCATTGCCAGGGTCAAAATGAAGGCTGCCAAAATCGTGTGGATCTTGCGGCACCGCATGTGGGTCAATTGCTGAAAGCGACGTACAGGGATTATCAGCCTTTGGTCCGTTAGCTGAACCGGAATACCCGGACCGCGACCAGCGCGGTCGCGGCCACCCACCCCGCCAGCCAGGCCAGTTGAGGCCATACTTCCCAGGCTGTGGCATCCCGCAGGCCTATGTCCCGCAGGGCGGTAATCATGGGCGCCAGGGGAAGTGCGTCGGCGGCATAGGGCAGCAGCCAGGGCAGGGCTGAAGTGGAAAAGAAAGTTCCGGCGAAGCACATCATGGGCAAGGTTACCACGTTACCCATGCCGGAAGCTGCCGCCGGCGTATTGGCCCAGGCGGAGATGATAAACCCAAGGTTAAGGAACACCGCGCTGCCCAGTATTGTCGCTGGAAGCATGTGGAGCACGTTTCCGTTAATCTGTGCACCGAACAGGAAGACGCCCACGGCCAGGATAACGGCGGCCTGGACTATCGCCAGCAACAATTGCGCCGTTACTTCTGCGGCGAAGAATTTCCAGATGGAGAGCGGGGTCACCAGCATCCGTTTCAGGATGGAAAGATTGCGGTAATTGCTGATCCGGACCGCTATGGAAATCGTGCCATGGGTCATGATGCCCATTGCCACCAGGCCCAGCAAGACCATTTCAAAATAGGTGGCCGTTGCCGCCGCTACCCGCTCTGTAATCACCGGATCCAGGGTAGCCCCATCCTGTGGAAGCGCGGAAGCCTGGCCTTCCGGGCGCAGCGCGTCGCTGGCGTTTCCGACGGTACGCTGGACACCCTGACGCACGGCGCCGATCACCAACTGGTTCCGTTCCTCGCCCTCCCCGCCCACTATCAAGGTTACGGGCACTGGTGAGATGGTAGGATCGGTTGAACCGTTCTGCGGCGTCATGAGGGTTGGCCCATTGAAGTTTGCCGCCTCACCAAATTCAGCAGGGATTGAAAGTAGGTAGTCCAGATCCCCGCTGGCAACGAGGTGCCTCCCCTCTTCCAAGCTGGGGGGCTGTTCTTGGCGGTCCAGTAGCCCTCTAGCTTCCAGTTCTCCAAATGAGTCAATTAGCAGTATGGAGGCCGGAGTCTCGGCCGCGTCGATAATGGCGAACTTTGAGGAATTTGTAGCGGTAAAGTCAAACAGCCCAAAAACCACAACCAGCACGAGGGGGAAAAACAGGGCCCAAAAAGTAGTCTGCCGGTTTCTGGCCATCATCTTCAGGTTGGCTATGGTAAGGGCATACAAAGCTAGTCCCTCAACTCATTTCCCGTTAGTTCAAGAAAAACATCCTCCAGCGTTGCCGGCCGGACTTCCATGTGCTTCAAGGAAATGCCACTCCCAACTATGCAGTTGATGGCCCGGTTCAGGGCCTCCGGGTTCTTGTCCAGCCTTAGCAGGTAGGAATTGTCCCGTTGTGGCTGAGCGTGCGGGCCGAACTCCGTCCGGTTCAGGTTGCCGCTCGTCCCCAAGGCCTTCAACTGGCTGTCATCAAGGGGCTGCAAAGATTCCAGTTTGATTGTGTAGGTGGTCTCAATCCTGTTGATCAACTCGCTTGGTGAGTCAATGGCGACGATTCTCCCCCGGTCCATAATCGCAAGCCGCTGGCAGAGCAGTTCCGCCTCTTCCATGTAGTGGGTAGTTAATACCACGGTAACGTTACGGGCGTGGATTGCCTGGATCAGTTCCCACAGGTTGTGCCGCGCTTGCGGGTCCAGGCCCGTTGTAGGCTCGTCCAGAATAACCAGCTCAGGATCGTTGACCAGGCTGGCGGCCGCGGTGAACCGCTGAGATTGGCCAATGGAAAGCTGATTGATGCGGCTCTTTGCCCGGTCCGCCAACCCCACCATTTCCAGTAGCTCATTGGGTGGGACTCGCCTGGGGTAAAAGCTGCCCAGAAGGGTCAGAATTTCGTGGAGAGTCAGAAAGGCGAAATATGCGGAAGACTGGAGTTGAACCCCAATGCGGGCCTTTATCCAGTTGGCGTCCCTCTGTATGTCCTTGCCGAGGACAGTAACCTGGCCACTATCCGGCGCTTGCAGGCCCTCGATTATCTCGAGAGTAGTGGTCTTTCCTGCGCCGTTTGGACCCAGGATGCCGAAAATTTCTCCGGCCTTAACATCAAAGGAAACGTCGTCGACGGCGGCAAAATTGCCGTACCGCTTTGCCAGGCCTTCTACCCGAATTGCCGCTGTCATGATAACATGGTGAATTATATCACAATCTTTTTTCGGCAGGCTTAATAGATGTCCCCCTCGGACGCCGGGGACTCGCCCGAGAATGGCGACAGTTCCGGCCACAATGTAATTCCAACTGACCAATACATTGTCCTGACAAATGGCGAGAGAGAGCCCGGTTTGTGGCTACGCCGGTTTGCCCTGGCTTCGGTGGTTGCTACCTTTGCCCTCATAGTCCTTGGCGGAATAGTCCGGGTGACCGGTTCAGGGCTTGGCTGCGGCGGCGAGTGGCCCCTTTGCGACGGCAGCCTGATTCCGCCTCTAACCAAGGAAGACATAATAGAATACAGCCACCGCCTTGTGGCGTCGGGCATAGTGGGGCCCCTGGTGGCGGGCACTTTCCTCATTGCCCTGTTCCGGCACCGCCACGAGCGTGCCGTGCTCATCCCATCGGGAATATCGGTAGTGCTACTGCTGGTTCAGGCCGGCCTGGGAGGAGTGACCGTCTTGACTGAACTTCCCGGCCACGTAGTTGCGGCCCACATGGCGCTGGCCCAGGCCCTGCTGGGTTGCCTGATACTGGTGGCTGTCGCTTCCTATAACGCGAGAGTGACCGTTCTTGTTCCCTCACCGGCGGCAGCTTCACCGGTCTCGGCTTCGGCTTCCACTATCTATGAAGAAAGCCCTGCATCTGACTCCACTCCGGAAGGGCAGGGGCGATTTCCCCTGCTGGCGGCAATAGCTGCGGTTGCGACTTATGCACTTATCCTGTCCGGTTCCTATGTGACGGCAACTCCTGGCGCTCTGGCAGCCTGTTCCCAGTGGCCGCTGTGCGACGGGTCAATTTTGCCCTCCGGCGGTTTGCAAGCCATTCACATGCTGCATCGGCTGGTCGCCGCCGTTGTCGGGATCTTTCTCATTTACACTTTATACCGGGGCTACAAATTGGGCATACAGCGCATGGCCGAAGGCGGCATTCCGCTGATGTTTCTGTCAGCCGGGGGCATTGTTGTCTTTCTGACCCAGGTGTTCATCGGCGCGTTAGCTATCTGGACCAGTTTTCCAGTCGCGATTCGGGCCTACCATATTGGGCTTGCGACGGCCATTTGGGGGATAATAGTAGCCGTTTCCCTGCTCAGCCTTGCTCGTGGACCGGGAAACCAGGTGGTATTACGCGGGGCTAACCCGGTTCCGGGTCCGGGCACCTATCCGCCCAGAAAGAACCCGATTGACCAGTAGATTGGAGTGTCATCTGAAATGACAATGACCGAAGAGCAATCGGCCGAATACAGCATACCTGAGTTAACCGATGAGGGTGTTTCCAGCAGGAACCCTCTGACCGTTATTAACGATTACATTACCCTAACCAAGCCACCGATCATCCTCCTGTTGCTGGTTACGGCGGCCGGAGGAATGTTCCTCGCCCAAGCCCACACTGCTGCCGGCGGCCTGCCCTCGTTGTGGTTGATGGGCCTGGTCTGGCTGGGGGGCGCCATGGCTTCCGGCGGGGCCAACGCCCTCAACCACCACTACGACCGGGACATAGATGGAATCATGCAGCGCACCAGGCAGCGCCCGGTTGCCAGCAATCGCATATCGCCGCTTCATGCCCTGGTCTTTGGTATTACGTTGAATGTAGTGGCCTTCGCGGTGCTGGCCCTGTGGGTGAATTTGCTGGCGGCCGGCCTCACCCTTTCCGCTACACTCTTCTATGTGCTGGTGTACACCCGCTGGCTGAAACGGAGCACTCCCCACAACATTGTTATCGGCGGGGCTGCTGGCGCCATACCGCCCATGGTTGGCTGGGCGGCGGTAACAGGCACCGTGGAATTGCCGGCCGTTTACCTCTTCGCCATAGTTTTCTTCTGGACACCACCCCACTTCTGGGCCCTTTCCCTGCTGATTCATAAAGACTACGAGAGGGCCAATGTGCCCATGCTGCCGGTGGTCTCGTCGCGGGACTTCACGGTGTCCACCATTTTCCTCTACAGCCTGGTTCTCGTTGGTGTGACCCTGATGTTCGCCGTTACCGACGCCGTTGGCTGGATCTATGGCGCGTCTGCAGTGATATTGGGCGGAATATTCGTCTGGATGGCATGGCGCTTGCGGCAGGAGGAAAGCTCAGCTAATGCCCGGAAACTGTACCTTTACTCCCTGCTCTACCTTGGCCTGCTCTTTGTTGCGGTAATGGTGGGGGCGGCAACAGGCTATTAAATGCAATCGATTAGCTTTCGCGGAGAACTGTGGTTCAGATAATGCAGGCTGGCCGCGATCACAGATTTGCGGTGGGTCCAAACGGCTATAGGGCTATCGCATGAATAGAGGTGGAGAGCTAGAATAGGGAAAACCTGGGGAAA
>JAPPLU010000055.1 GCA_028874075.1 Chloroflexota bacterium | reverse complement strand
GGCCTGTCAGCGCCCTAAATCGCCAACTGATTCGGAAATAAATCGCAGACTGCGCTCAGGTGGGCAGTTTGCCACCACTCCTGACCTGGAGGTTAACGGAGGGTACCAGAAGCGTGTCACACTTTAGCGGGGGGCGTGTCACACTTTCTGACATCCTGAGTGAGCGTATCGGTCACGGCAAGAGCCAACACCGCCGAGGTAGTCGTACGCCCTTCACATAAGGTTCCGTCCAAGTTATGGTTATCGGTCGCAACCGCCCACGAGCCGGAGCCCGGAAAGGAGATAACCTCGTCTATGGGAGTGGCGCAGGCGCGAAACCCCAATACCGCAGGTCGGTGGTCTGCTCGATGAAGGCTGCAACACGGTTAAAGCCTGGTTGTGACACGGTATGACTGCTTTTCTAACACGGAGCAGCAGCCTCGCTCGCACCAATACAGGTGCCACTGAGGAAGTCCGTTCCGGTAGGCTGGCGAGCATGCGTGGAACTCTCGGTGACGTTCTGGGGTCATACGTAACCGATGAAGGACACGGCCATATCTGAGATCAGGCCCTGGATGGGATCCGAGGTGTCGGTTGCCCAGTTCACGGTCACCCGGCAGTTGAAAGCCATCAATCTGACTCCGGGACATGGCAAATCTTCGTGGGGAGGCCTAACACTAAACCAGGTATTGGGCGAGGAAGAACTGGATGCGGAAGCAAAAGAACGAGCTGTGTGGACAGACATCGACAGCGCCTTTTCCCGGCCCGTGACCCGCTCGGATGAAAGCGAACATTACATACCCACACGCATTCTGGCGGAGTTGTTCCAAGAAGCAGGTTTTGATGCCATGGTGTATCGAAGCCAGTTCGGACCAGAAGGAAAGGACGGACACAACATTGCGATTTTCGAGTTGGGAGACGCCGAAATTCTCAACTGTGCCCCGTACCAGGTCCACAACATACAGGTGAAATCCAAACAAACGGGGAATCCCTGGTTCTCTCGATCGGCGACCCGAGAAACCGATGAGCCTTAGGCTGTGGCGCTAGCGCCGAAACTATAGAAGACCAGGTCACAGGCTTGCGTGCGTAGCCTTTTGACACGGTACAAGTCTGGATTTGATACAGTCTGATACCTTCCTAGTGGGCTAGCCACACCCACCTGGTATCCGGTTGTTGCTTTCGGCGAGCAACTCGAATTAGGACTTGCTCGCCCTGGTCGGCACGTAACCCGGTCCTCTTCCCAGTCTCCGGCACCGCGGTCGCCCGTCTTGAGTTCGTCAGGTGGCCAACCACCCATGATGCAAGCAGCAGAGGTGTTTTGGAGTGGTTAGAGAGGGGTCTCCACTGTCGACTGGGTTGCGTGCAGTCGCAGTGGTGTGTTCTTGGGGAGGTAGAGCGGGTGTGGCGGGTAGCCGCCCTTGGTTGGTTCGCCAAGGCGATACACGTCTTGTCCGACAGTCAGCATCGCAAGTACCTGTTCGGCTCGCGTCCGTGCGCCGGGAATTGTGGGGAGGACACCCCAGGCCGCGATAACGAGGTTTGCTTGCCTTACCTCGGTGCGGATGGTGCTGTCGTTGTCGGGTCCAATGGGATCGTTGAATGAAGCCAGGGCCTTTGGCCTAGTCGAACGGGCAGCGTACAAGTTGACTACCGACAGGTAGTCACAGCCCTCTCTTCCTGCGAAGTCGATAACACGGCGGATGGTGGGATCGTCCTTGGTTTGATCCGCAGTGGAAGGATTGAGCAGACAGAACAGAACCGTGCGCCGCACACCAGACGAACCCGGCATGCGTAGATCCCGGGTCAGTCGATAGCGATATACAGGTCGCGGTTGACCACTAGCCACTTGTTCTCCCATTTCCCCTTTAGAAGATTACGATGGAGCCGCCCGGTGGTCGAGACTTCCGAGCACAATCCAATTGTTCTCCATTACGTCGCTGGCCCCTGTCGGTCACGACCCCTGATCAGGGGCACAAACCCGGGTTTCGTTCCCGACATACTTGGAGCCGGAGTGTGTCGGCATGCCAGTTCTATGGGGCACCGAACCCCCGAGGCATGACGGGACTTTTGCGTGTAATGCACCTGCGCGCCGCCGCCGACCAGGGTCTGGGGATGCTCAACGACACTGTCGAAAGCCGCCGCCGCGTACAGTATCCACTGGGGAGTGCCGAGTTCTAACCGCAGCACTTCCCTCTTGAAGAAACTGGTGAAATCGAGTCCATCGGAACGTCCCCTCCGCTGGACCGGGTTAGACGGATTCTTTGGGTCGGAGACCGCAGGCCTGTCCTCAGCGGTGGTGCCTATCCCCCGGGAGCGTTTCCACGCCAGCCGCCGTTCGATGTCGCGGGTCGGCGACCTACCACGAGCAAGCAAACGCCTATAGTTCTCCCGCCCAAGTCGGAGTCGCCTCTCATCCGATCCGGGTTGCAGCTTGTGCCCGACCGGCCGCCCTCGTGTCACCGTTGCCCGTCTGCGTCCTGTTTTGCTGGTCTCCTCCCCTTGCAGTCGTCGATCTCCACGAGCGCCACGTAAAGAACCAATGACCATGTTGCCAGTACTGATGGCGGGAACTGTCTTCCGTTATTCCCGCTAGGTCCCCAAGAGCCGGTCAAACATCCACTTTGACAGGGCTGATATCGCTTCCCTGCCGGAAGAACTCACCAACCACAGAAGAACCGATCCGACGACGATCAAGCCGACCAGCCTTCTCGCCCACCAGCGCACGGCCTTCCTGGTCGCAGCAAGCCGATCAGCGAAGACACTCCCTTCGTGCACTGCTGGGAGCATCAACCTTGAGCCGGTCAGCGTGGTAGCTATCCCCAAGGGGGGCATTTCCGAATGCCGCCACTGCTGCACGTCCGGCGAGTTGCTCTTGCCCTTGTTGCAATACGAATGCGCCGCTTGGAGATTGTCAAGCCTGTGGAGCAAACTCCTGAACCCGCTACCACGGACCACCCTCCCGCCCTTGATGTCGAAAGTGGTGAAAACCTTGGGAACGACGTGTTCAACCTGAGCTCCCTTCAGCTTGGTCTTCTCTCCGCAAAGCCCACACCTGCCCCCGTCACGGTCATGAACATATCGAAGCACCGCGCGTCGATGCTGAGGTTCCCACTTTCCCGTGCCATCGGGTTCATCCGACTCCAACCAGCCACGATGAACACGATGCAACCAACCAATCACACTCCCAGTCACCCCTGAAACTCTCCCTTGCTGCCCTGGTCGCGGATGTTTGGCCTGAAGATCCTCCGGGGACAGCACAGTAAAAGCTTCCCTGTTCCCATTGGCATCCTTGCTGCCTCCGACAAAAGACCAGATGTATCTGCATCTCGGGTACTTTGAGCAACCCAGGAACTGATTGCCCGCGTATGGTCCCCGCTTGGCTGTGCCGACTTTGGTGGGACTCTGGCACACAGGACACAGGGGTAGAGACATACAGGCAACGAGCCTACCGAGTAGTTCTGTCCTCTACGAGCTATCGCCGGGACCCCGACCATGCGCCGGGACTGCTGGCTAACCGGCCCATACCAAAAGCCCTTCCCGAACCCGGAAAGCCTGGACCAATCACCTGCAACAGATAGTCGCCGCCCGGGAAACGGGCGTTTCCACACTCAACATCGCCGAGGTCCTAGGTGCCCTTCCCACAGACGTGAGTTAACGAATTTGGTGACGGGTGGTTGGCCCCCGTATGACCCATATGCCGGTGGTCAGGATGACGGTACCGACAGCGGCCATCATCCAAATACCCCAATTCGGTATAGGGGCGAAGCTCAGGTCCGTTCCAAAAATGACCAGATACAAAGCCAGGGGCGAAAGGGGCGAGAGGCACCATGTTCCCACCAACGACAGGACAACTCCCGCGAGGGTGGTTCCCCATCCGTTCCGGCGCATTACGCTCCTTCCGCCCATGTGATCAGCCAGCGGGTTACCCTCCCGCCCCAGGATTGTTCGCCCCCCAGGACGTTCCGGGCCAGTGCTTTTGCTGTCGGCCCCCACGTTCCGGTTTTCAAGCATGCCTACCGCCCTTCCCTTCGTTTCGTCCACCCAGTTGCGGAAGGGAAGGGATTGCTGCCTTTTCTATCCAGTCAGCAAGGGTGGTGATGGACACCCCGGTGGCTGCTGCCAGGTCTCTCCACGTGACACCTGCCGCCCGGGCCGCGGCTGCATGCTTTACCATTTCGGTCTTGGCGTCCCGCCACGCCTTGGCAGCGGTAGCCGTCGCATGCAGCGTTTCCGCCCGTTTCCGCAACCGCTCCACCGGGCCTGCCGGGGGTTGGATATCTACGACGGTCATGCCCGGGTACTCATGGCCGGAAGTGCCGCCAGGGCCACACCAGCCGGGCCAGCCACCCGACGCCGTGTTTCGTTTCCGTCAATAGTTCGTTGTCTCTCAGGATCCTCGCCTGGCCCGGGTGCCCGCCCGTGCGGTGCGTTGCTAATCGGACAGTTCGGCGCATCTCAACCCACCAGATGTTTCGCACACACATCGGTTAGTTGGTGTTGGTGGTTTGTCGGTCGACATAGTCGATGAGGCGCACCAGATACGACGCTCCAGACCAGAGGGTTTCCCATGTGGTTTCTTGGGTGCCGCCGTCCCAGGTTTCGAACTGGACTTGCAACGCCCATGAGTACACGGCCGGGTGGGGCAGGTAAAAGTCGCAGTCGTCTTCGGGGTTGGCAGTGGTGAGGGGACAGTCGGGGAAGGCGCTGCTGATGTGCGAGTGGGACGTTCGAATAGTGTCCCGCACATGGGTGGTCATGTTGTTCCATCTATCAACCAAAGATTGGGCTATCGTGGCGATGGCTGCAAGGTCGCTGTTGCTCCACAGGTGCAGTTCTCTCCACCCGGACCGCACCGTTATGGCGTCCCACACGCATCCCTGGTCGTCGGTGACCGTCGACGCTGCGGGGTAGACGGGCCATATCGGCGGTTCTGCTGCTGCTGCCGATCCGAGCTTGTCCGACGTGATGAACAGGCCTCCCGGGCTAGCCCCTTCGGGCAGAGCATCACCGGCCCACACCGTGCTGGTACCCGAAAACGTCGAGTCCCACCCGTAGTCGCCTTTGATCAGGTCTATTTCTGACTGGGGAATTGTCCCGCACGTTTGCTGCTGCTGAGTAGTCGTCGTCGTTGTCGGCTGCGTCGTCGTAGTCGTGGTGGTCGTGGTTGTGGTGGTGGGGCAGGGCGGTTTGCCGGTCCAGAAATGGTCGTTGCGGTGGTTGAGGTGTCTCAGGTACGACCGGTACTGGGTGGGATGGCACACCGGCACCACATGGTCGGCGTGGCACGCGTCGGGATAGTCATGGTAGTGCTGACCGGCGGGACACGTCGGCGGATTCGGCGGATTCGGCGTGTTAGTCCTGCATTCTGTAACAGCCGCTGTGACGTGCCCGTTTCTGTGGTTCGGGTCGTGGGTTTCGTAAGTGTTGACGTAGCTGTTGGAGCATGTCGGCGGGTCGTGGTTGTAGTGGCAGCGGCCGGAATAGTCGTTGTAATGCTCACCCGATGGGCAACGCGAATCCTGCGTCGTGGTCGTCGTCGCCCTAGTCGTAGTAGTAGTCGTAGTCGTGGGAGGCGGCGGGTTGGGATGATCAGGGTGGCAGCCTGTACCCGTGTGATAGTGCTCGTCCGTCGGGCAGGTAGGCGTACCCTGATTGTTGTCATTGTTGTTGCTCGGCCGAGTCGTCGTAGTCGTGGGCCGAGTGGTCTGCGGGGGGCTGTAATACTGGCAGAGGTCTCCGTACCAACCTGGAGCACAATTAGGCCCAGCCCGAGTCGTAGTCGTCGTGGGCCGAGTCGTGGTGGTTGTCGCCTGAGTCGTCGTCGTGGTCGGAGGCGCTGTGGTCGGCGGAGGGGGTGGGGGACTTCCGCATTGTCGGCAGTGCAGGCCGTAGTGACCTGTGCAGCAGGGCAATTGTGGATCCCCTTCGCAGTCGCCGCCGTAGCATTCCCCGGGGCCGTAGATCGGATCGTTCCCCGAGTTGGGTTGGGTCGTCGGCGGGGGAGGCGGCGGCGGGTGGGCGGGGTGCACATATCTCGCACATTGGCCGTAGTGATCGTATTCTGCGCAGTACCGGTCGCCGCCGGGCGGGTGCGCCGCGGCTTGTCCTTCGTCCAGGACCAGGATCAGAGCAGATATCGCCAGCACCGCAAGGCCCGTCCATAGGATGGTGAGAGCGGTTCGGCGTTGGCGGATCTGCTTTTCGGTCACGAAGGAGGCACCCCGTGGTATTCGCCGCTGCGGCGGTGCGACACCTTGTCCTGGTGGATCCTGTTATTCGAGAAGGTGTTGCGGCCGTCCTGGTAGTGGTTCTTGTGGCTGGGCGGGTGGAGGGCGGCATCGAAAAACGCCGAGTCGGGAAAGTGCGGGTTCGGGTCGTCAGAGCACAGCAGCCGCGGTTCGAGAGCTACGGATTGGTACCAGTAACACACCGCTCGGTAGGACACCCGCCAGGTGCCGTCGGCGGTCCTCACGATCAGCGCCTTGTGCCAGTACCAGCCGATGTCGGACAGGAGCTGCCCATCTCCCAATTCCTCGTCTCGAACGTCGTAGCCTCTGCCCTTCAAGTCTCTGAAATAGCGGACCTTGGCTTGCTGTTCCTCGGGAGTGAACTTCCTCTGGGGATAACTGATGTTCCACTCGACGTGGATCATGGAGGCACCGGGGAAGTGGCCCGCCCAGTAAACGTCACGAATGTATGTCCCCCGTTGACCCTGGAGTCGTATCCCAGGATTGCGTTGAGGTAGGGGTTTTCGATGTTGTCGATCTGGTGGAGGAAGTCCGCCATGCCGTGCCCGTCGCGGATGGCTACCTGCCGCCAAACGGCATCTCCGACCCACATGTAGTCCACCGCGGTCTGCACGGCCTGGAGGGTGCAGGGGTCGGTGACTTCTGCGCCGAACCCGTCCCATATTTCTTCCACCGGCGGGCAGTTCCTTCCAAGATCGGCGGCGAAGTCCCACAACTCGGGTTCCGTGAAAGGGGTGGTGGGGCGGATCGGCGGAGGCAACGGCAGCGGCAGGTCTACATTCGGTCGGCCGCGCTTGTCTGGGTCGGTGTTGACCAACAGCGTGCGCTGCTCTCCCAACGGGTAGACACCCGTGACGGCCACAACGTTGGCATCGTCGGTCCATGAAGTGTCATAGCGGTGAGGGAACCACACCCAATCGGTGGCATACATGAACACCGCAAGCACCGCGTGAGCGGCTACTTCTCGCATGACCTCATACTGAACCCGGGGGTCCTCGACATCGTTGTAGTGGTAGAAAACGTGATAGTTGTAATGGCCCCAGGGGACGCCTATGGCGTGGGTGTCCCAGTGGTCGGCCTCCACCGTTTCGGGATCGACCGCCTGGTAGGCATCTTCCAAAAGGGTCGGATGCCAATAGGTCACGCCTTCGGTGCTGTCCAGCAGGGTGGCGACGCATTGTCCGCCGCCCCAAACGGCACCCGCCACCAAACAACGTTCTTCCGACATGACACCCTCGTAGACAACTTTGCGGCCCTCCGGAACCCCAGTAGTAGTGGTAGTGTCAGCTGGCCGATCTTCGACGGGTTCGAAGTCGTTAGTGTCGCCTCCAACCGGGTCGCTCTCGACAGTCCCGACGGCTGTCCCGGTCTGGTCGCAGTTCAACGTGTCGCTGTTCCAAACACCGCCCGCGGTTTCGCATTCTTCCTGACCATCCGGGTCGGTGGGTTCGGCCGTCTCGGCGGTGCGTTCTGCTGGCACGGGTTCGGTCTCTCCAACCGTCGTGTCGGGTGAGGTTTCCGCAGCCGTGGTCTCCGCGGGTGTTTCCCAAACGATTGAAGAGGTGGTGGTTTCAGGTGCGGTGATCTCGGGAAGGTCTATCGGTTCGTCGGTTCCGCCCGCGCAGGCGACCGCCAGCACCGCGAGGGCGGCTGCGAAAGCGAGGGCTCTGAAACGCTTCATTATTTGGGGCCTTTCCTGGTGTAGCTGTTTCCGGGAATAATACATGGCATCGACATCTAACAACGCCATTAAATGGAGAATTTTTAAATGGTTGATAACGGCATAAGCCGCACTGTAACTATCGCCGCCCCTTCGCTTCGCCAAGGCACCCTGCGAAGCCGCCCAGGTCCTCTACCTGGTGAGATATGGGATAGGCCGTGTCCCCTGCCCGTGGAGTGTCAGAACCCTAACAGTCAGGATCAAAAGTACTGAGTTCACTGTATTCCGTTAGTTTGGCATCTGCACAAAGCGCACATCGAGACTTTGCTCTTAAGTACACGAATGGGGTTCTAAGCGGCCCGGTTTGTTCATATATGAACTCCACATCCGTTCTCAACAACCCGACAACCTCGGCTTACCGGCCCGCCGGACCGACAAACAGTGAAAATTCCTCCTCCGACGCCGCACCCGGACAGCCCGCCGGCGGCGAGGCGACCAACGGGCCTTGTTTCCGTGTTGGCCTGGGCAGGGCAGAACCGACGAATGGGCCGTCCAAGCTCCTGACTCCTACAACAATCGGCTCCTCCAAAACCTGTGTTTTTCGGCCTTTTATGTAGGGCCTATCATCGAGCAACACACCCACCCTCCAAGGGCGGGTGAGGATTGAAACAGCATCGGCGGGTCGCCTGCTCGATGATAGAGCAACACCCGTCCTTCGGGACGGGTGAGGATTGAAACATAGGAAAGCCTTCCCCGACCCGTGTGAGGGCATTCGTGCAACACCCGTCCTTCGGGACGGGTGAGGATTGAAACGACCAAACAGTGCCACCCGGAATAGCAGCACCCGCCCTTCGGGGCGGGTGTATCCGGCGGCTGTGTCCCGCTCCGGCCTGCCCCCTCTTTTGTACTCCCCCGAGGCGCAGCAGTGATGCCTTACGCTCTGCTAACTACTTCCCCGTTTGGCTTCCAGGGGGTTGGTCGGCTAGTGAGACTGGACCAAAGGAACAGGTTTGGTCCAGTCGTTTGGCCGTGATCCTGCCGAGACGTGCTAGGCAGTCGGCCATGTCGTTCAGGGCGTGTCCGGAATGGCTCTTCACCTTCTCCCAGCAGATGTGCCGTCCTTCGAGCAGCCTGTCAATGGTTTCGATCAACTCTTTGTGGGCCACTGGTTTACCCCGAGCTGTCCGCATGTTGCGTTCCCGCCAACGGGGAAGCCATTTCGTGAACGTTTTGACAACATATCTGCTGTCCGCTTGGATCAACAGCGGCCGCGACCGCGGGATCGAGCGCAGAATCTCCAGGACAGCGGTCAGTTCCATCGCCTGGTGGGTTGTGTCGGGGACGCCGCCCCATTTGTAACGGCCGTCCTCGGTGGCCCACCCCCACCCACCGGGTCCGCCACCAGGCTCACCAGAACCGTCAGCAGCCACGATAAGTCTCCACGATTTGCCCACTGGACTGTAATCGTAAAAGGGGTCGTCGCAGGAACTTCGGGAGTACAAGAATGCGGTTCCCCCCGCAGACCGGGCGGGCCGTATAGTCGATCCCTCTCGCTAAAAAGGAACCGCTCCCACGATGTTCCGAAAGTCGGGGGTGCTAACTTCGCCGATCAACAACCTCGTACCTGCTGGCGAGATCAAAACCGGACTGATCGGGAAGCCCCCGCTGAAACGGCTTCTGAAAGAATGCCGGCGCAGAAACGGAGGAACGAGAAAGCTTGAGGCTGTTCTTTCGGTACCTTCATCGGTGATCTCGCCGCGCATGACTTGACGCCGACTCAGGTCGCCGAAGGCATCATGTCTACCGCCCCCCAAAGAGCTTGCAAGTAGTCTCCGTCGGACATAGGCTCGAAAGGCGACCATCGGTCTTGCACTCCGTAGCAGACACTGTCAACTCCCTTGGACTGATTCTCGACATCGTTGGTGTGATCCTGCTGTTCCGCTACGGGTTGCCTCCAGCAGACGTAAGCCGGACCGGCGCGCAACACTTCACCTGGGGATACGACAAGAACGAACGCGAGAAGGGAAGGGTTTACGTGTTCCGATCCCGGATAGCGTTAGTTCTCCTTGTCACAGGATTCGCCATGCAGATAGTCAGCAACCATCTATAAACCTGACAGTGGCATCCCGAAGGTCCTGTCCGACACCTTCGCCTGGCGCGAGCAGAATCGCGGCGGAGGATCAAGGAGCCGGTTCGGGATGGAGTTTTCCAACGCCCAGCCGTCACAGCATGACGAGCCCTACACGAAGCCACCCGGACGCCGCCCACCACCCTCAGAAGATGGACAGACCAGCGGGCGGAGAGACGTCGAATATGACATCAATCCTTGTCCGTTCGACCCCTAAGCCTGCCGCCCCCGGTCTTCCCCACCACACCCTACTTTGAACCTCTCACGGATCGCCCTTTTCTGGTTGGATACCGGCGGCGACGGCTGTGTGTCACAGGACAGTCAGGTATGCACTGTCCTCACCGCCTCACCCGCGTAGCCTGTCAAAGGGGCAAACACGGGCAGCAACCCCTCGCTTCCCTTCAGAAGGGAGACCGAAACGATTCATCGACCGATCCGCCGGACCCTCGGGCAGAACCCCCCTAGGCCGTCCAACCCCCGTGTTTCCGCCCGAAACCCCCCAAAAACAGGGTTTTGTGTACAAAAATTCCGTTTAGACGCGAATTTCGGACCGCTGAGACGCGAATCCACACCCGCCAGCACGCGAATTTGGAGCCGTTGGCCCGCGAATCCGGTTCATACACGCGCGTATGACAATTCCGGGCTGGCGACCCGGTTCATACACGCGCGTATGTTTCAATCCTCACCCGCCCTTGGAGGGTGAGTGTGTGCGGGGCCGCTGCCATCAACGTCGAAAACCGGGGGGTCGGACCTTCGTAGGAGCATCGACGGATCGCCTGCTCGAGGATAGGCCCGCGCAAACAAGCCGAATAACACAGGTTTTGGAGTAGCCGGTCGGCGTGCGTGCCGCACCGTTTCAGGTTCTTTCGCCTTTCCGGTCGTTGGCGGCCTGTACGACTGCGCCGGCGTAGGCGACGTGGGCGTCCTTGCACGCCTGGCACGGTTTTTCGCCGTGGCGGTAATGCCGTACATAAGCGGCATGCGTGCCGCACGGCAACAGCGGCCGGCGCGGCTGGACACCCCGGACGCGGCTGAGTTCCCTCTGGTAAGTGTTCTCGGCGTCTTTGCACGGCTGGCACGGCTTTTCGCCGCGGTAAACATGCCGCCGGTACGCGGCGACCGTGCCGCACGGCAACAGCGGCGGGCGCGGCTACGTTCCCTGTCGTAAACGGTCCGGGCGTCCCTGCACTCCCGGCACGGCTCTTCGCCGTGGTAAACATGCCGCTGGTACGCGGCGACCGTCCCGCACGGCAGCAGCGGCCGGCGCGGCTGGACACCCCGGGCGCGGCTGAGTTCCCTGTCGTAAACGGTCCGGGCGTCCTTGCACGGCTGGCACGGTTTTTCGCCGTTGAGGTAATGCCGCTGGTACGCGGCGACCGTCCCGCACGGCAGCAGCGGCCGGCGCGGCTGGACACCCCGGGCGCGGCTGAGTTCCCTGTGGTAAGCGTTCTGGGCGTCTCTGCACGGCTGGCACGGTTTTTCGCCGCGAAGATGCCGCCGGTACGCGGCATGCGTGCCGCACGGCAACGGCTGCGGCCGCGGTTGGACACCCCGGGCGCGTCTACGTTCCCTGTGATAAGCGTTCTCGGCGTCCCTGCACTCCCGGCACGGCTTTTCGCCGTGGTTAACATGCCGCTGGTACGCGGCGACCGTCCCGCACGGTTTCAGGTCTCTAGGCATACCGGACAGGTTACGCACCGCCATGGCATCCGTTCCACGGCCTGGATCTTTCGAATCTCAATCCTCACCCGCCCCTAAGGGAATGGGGGTGTGGGTTCGGGGCGTCGGGAAAACCGGGTTCCCCACCTCCACACCCTACTGTGAACCTCTCACGGATCGCCCTTTTCTGGTTGGATCCCGGCGGCGAAACCCGTTCATACGCCGCGTATGAAACAAGGAGACATAGAGAGTTTGGATCCGATTGCCGTGGGATTGTCGGTCGTTCACACACGAAGTCAATACCGACCCCCGGGAAATACGTCAAAACCCGGGGGCCGGGCACCCTCAATAGCCATCAGGGGAATGCGTTCCCGATGGTAGGCAGCGCGTGTTGCCGGCGAAAAACACAGATCGAGGAGTAGCCGCAACCACCACTTGTGCCCCACCACCGGAGAGAATGGGCCAACACCCAAATGACACAGATTGCGTTTCAATGCTCTCCCTTTCCCGTGTTTCAATCCTCACCCGCCCCGCAAGGGATGGGATGTACTCCAGACCTCAGATACGGGTCGGAGACGCAACTGGGCTGGTGTGGTGGTAGGTCCCCTGTTGCGGCCGGTCCGGCACGATCACCCACTTATACCCACCCCCTCGACCGTCCAACCCCCCGGGGTTTCCACCCGCACGCGAATCTACAGGACCGTGCGAACCCTGTGGCAGTTCCGTTAAAGCAGGGGCTACACACACAGAAAAAAAGGGGGCCTTCGACAGTCGCGGCTTACGCAAAACGCCGCCCCCACCAACACGCAACAAAAGCGAGGACAAGATGTGGTTACCTATTATCCCACCCAGGCAGCACCCGTCCTACGGGACAGGTGAGGATTGAAACAGCATGTGGGGCTGGTCCCTAGGGATTAGGGTGTGCTCCGGGTCTCAACCCCGCATGGAGACGAGTGTTCCTGGGCTGGTGTGCCCGTGGGTGTGACCTAAGGTTCCTTGGGGAGACCAGAAAACGGCGCGTTCTCCGGCGGGTGGGGCATCCGCACCATGCCATGTCGTAGCCCGTGAGGACGGGCGGTGTGTAGCAAGGCGAGACATTTAGGTCTGCCATGACACCCTCTTGACGATTTTGCACCGGATCCCCTGACTCGTTCCAGTCCCTTTTGGGATGACCTGGGGGCAACCTAGCAGCCGGTTGGCGGGTCTTGTGGTGTGCTACCCGTTGTTGTTGTTCGCTCCCCTTGCGGGCAAGGCCGACGGCCTGTAGTTCCGCCAACTGTGCGGTTGGAGGCTGTCAGTTCGGCGGAGTTTCTTCCAGTGGTGGTTCGAAACCGGCCGGGATGTAGACGCGGCCGGGCAGCACGATAGGGTTTTTCCGGTGTTCGTATCCCCACAGTCTGGTTTCGAGCGCGTATTCGAGCCGGGCGATTGTTAGGAGGTCCGGCCAGGTGTTTCCGTTGAGAATGTTGACAATTGTTTGGGGACTGAGCCTGGCCTTGTAGGCGTAATACCTGATGGATTCCTTCTCGATTCCGGTTCTCAGTCGGCGCGCGAGGCCAGCCGCCAAAAACACTTCCGCAGGTGTTCCCCGCCGGTACGGCCCTAGGGGGAAAGCGCCCCCTCGAACGAGGTATGTGACCGGGTGTTTTCGGGAGACACGCATCGGCTAAGAGAGTAGTCACAGTGCACACGGCAGACGTCACACCCTCTCGGTAGTGTACGAACTTAATGGACAGTTTGTGGCGGTGGATCAGGGGTTATGACTCTCACGCATGCAAACTGTTTTTCGTGTTTCAGCTACAACCTGCTGGGCTCTTGGGTATGCGCAGTTGCATCTCTGTGAGACCCGAACCGGGACACCGGCCGATTTACACCACCGTGGGGGGAAACCAACAGTGGGCAGCTCGCCGGGAGGGAACCCTGCGATGAACGGACTTCCCGTGGTGACCTCGGACGTGACCGATGTGTTGGAACGGTGG
>JAPPLU010000085.1 GCA_028874075.1 Chloroflexota bacterium | reverse complement strand
AACTCCTTACTTCATTCCCTCACCTTACCAGCATAACTCGTCGTTGTAGTACTAGTCGACCCCGAAGCGCCGTTCAACGATTTCAACGTCCAGTTGCACGGGATTGACTCGGAGGCGGTTAGGGGCAGTCTCACGCTGCCGGAGATATATGGGGGAATGCGTCCAATTTTGGCAGAGGAGCCGTTGGTGAGTCATACGGCCTTTGACCAGGGGGCACTGAATGGAGCGGCGGAGCGTTACGGGCTCAGGCCGATTCGTGCTCACTGGTTGGACAGTTCTGTGATTGCCCGCCGAGCTTGGCCAGGCAAATTCGGGCGCCGGTGGAGCCTTGCGGTCGTGGCGGCGGAGTTGGGTATTGTATTCCGGCACCACGATGCAGTGGAGGACGCCCGGGCAGCCAGTGAGATCGTGTTGCTCGCTTGTCTGCACACCGGGGTGGATGTTGATGGCTGGCTTGAGAGGGGCTGACAAGTCGAGGCGATTACCTTTCCCTGAGTGGACTTACGATTTCGGACGGGCCTGGGCGCAAACTGGAGATTTTCAGTAGGATACTTTTTCGGCGATGCTCCTCTTACCTTCAAATATACAGTTGCTAACAATACAACGACACTTTTCTCAGAACGTAGGCTTACCATTCCTGATCAGCTTGGATTTTACTGGGGATAGATCCCCGTAAGGCTCCCTCCGCAGATTCCAATTTGCCACCGGAATCCTATGGCGAGACAATCCTTCCTTGTAGTAATAAAGAGCCGTCCAGAATTTGAGAGCTGGACCCCTTACTTTGGCTCACCAATGTGTCTCGGCTATAGACGATATCCAAGACAGAGCTGGTTACTTGGCATTACTGGAGCATAATTTCGGCGTCCGGTCGGCCTGACGCTTGTTCCGCTGCCGTAGATTCTCCGTATTGAAATAGATTCTTAATGCTACACCTTGCGCCCTTTCGATGCGGCGATGGGCGCTTTATTGATGGTAACCGCCGAGAAGCAGGGCAAACGCATTCTAGTTTTGCCGACAGAATTTGACCGGTAATAAGGGCATTCCCAGCTCCCTTTAAGTGGTTTTCGGCTGGATTAAAGGCTCTTTCGATGGTGATTTGCCCAGTTCACCCCTTGGTTGAATGGTCTGGAATAGCATCCCAATTTAGAATGCGTTTGCCCTGCGCCGAGAAGCGGTAAAATGGCACTTGTAGAAGCACGCTAGAAAGCGGGGAAGAAATGAGAGATACAGAAACACCGTCCCGGAAGCGCAGACCCCGCAAGGAGGTGGTTCGCCTGGGCAAGGACATTTACCAGCGGCACGTCCTGCCGTAGATTGAAGCCGACCACTTCGGCGAGTACGTCGCCATCGACGTTGAAACGGGGGACTGGGCCGTCGCCAACACCACCCGGGTTGCTGTGGAGCGCCTGCGGGAACAACGCTCAAGTGCGGTGGACATCCTGTGTGAGATGGACGGTTACCGGGTGCTCCGCAGTTTCGGGGCTAGCTCTTTGTGAGGGACCGGGTGATCCAAGAGGTGGCGAACGCAGCCCATGAGACCGTCTTGACCCTTCCCTTTCAGGGGCCGGAGGGTCTGACACGGGAAATTGAGGCGGTAGTGGACACCGGCTACAGCGGCTTCCTGACCCTGCCGCCCCGGTTGGTCGGTGAGTTGGGGCTACCCTTCGACTACATAGGCCAGGCGTTCTTGGCCAACGACGCCGAAGTGGAGTTCGACGTTCACTACGTAACGGTGCTCTGGGACGGCCAATCGAGAAACATCGAAGTCGAGAGCGGGGCCGCGTCGCTATACAGGCCAAGACGTAGCCGGTGAGAGTCGGCTTGCCATGGCCGGAAGCTCCCGACGGAGAGTTCGCGGTTCAGTGTGGTCCGGCCCAACCCGAGGAGTCTTGAACTGCCAGTTTGGTTCGGCGGTTCCAAGGACTCACGGTGCTCCCAGCCACATCTCGAAGACTGTTCCACCTACCGTGCCCTTAGGCCCACTTAAGAAGAACCGGACTGAGTCATTAGGAACCTGCCGGCGCTCCCAGCCACATCTCGAAGAGGGTGCCATCTACCGTCCCCTTCGGCCCACCTTTGCCTGGATAGGCCAGGTCGGGTCCGATTCCCAAGCGGGATGGTCTGGTCGATAGCGGTTACGTCTGCATTATCTGGATCAGGTTGCCGCAGGTGTCGTCAAAGACGGCAATAGTGACATTGGCCAATTCCGTTGGCTCCATCGTAAAAGCTACACCCAGTGACTTCAGTTTCTCATACTCCGCACGGATGTCCAAAACGCTAAAGGACGCCGCCGGGATGCCCTGGTCAAATATCCCTTTCTGATATTCCTGTGCTACCGGGTTTTCATTAGGTTCAAGCAGAAGCTCGGTTCCATCCGGGTCATCGGGCGAGACGACGGTAAGCCACTTGAACTCCCCGACAGGGACGTCATGCTTCTTCACAAAGCCGAGAGTCTCCGTGTAGAACCTCAGAGCCTGGTCCTGGTCACTTACGAAGACGCCGGTGAGTGTGATGCGCATATCGGCCTCCTTTTATTCTCATAGCGTTACTTGAGCCATCGATCCATTGCAGCTCTGAGGGGTTCGTCGTTGAAGACGAGCATCCGATACTTGCCCCGCTTCTCTGAGCTTACGAGCCCCGCTTGTTCCAAGAGATCAATGTGCTTGGCCAGGGCCTGTCGGGAGATCGCGACTCCATGCCGCATGATCAAGCGCGCCGTGAGCTCGTAAAGCGTCTGCTCCTTGCGCTCAGAGAGTTCGTCCAGCATCAACCTCCGTGTTTGGTCCGACAGCGCCTTGAAGACCAGGTCTTTCTGCATTCGCAAACAATACGCAATCACAGGGTTGCGTGTCAAGACACGATTTCTCAGGGGCAGCGTTCCGATTCAGGTGGTTCCTTCAGGTGGTTTCTCATTGTTGAGGGATTTCAACGGGCTGCCAGGGCGGGTTTGAAACCCGCCCCTAAGAGACCATACGATCCAGATTGGAACGCTACCCTTTCCAGGCTGGCAGGGACCACATCCCCAGCCATTTGCGGGATTGGGTGAAGACCTGGAGCCAACGGAGTTGGAATTTGAAGAGCCTCAAATCTAGTGGGCGGAGGCTTGTGAGGGTCTATCCGGGGCTGATAGGCGCCTTCCTCATATCGGAACATCCCAGCGAAGGGTTCGTAGATTGGCAGGCATTGGCCCACCATTCCTGCGGGTCAGGCCCCCACAAACTCCCGTATTGCCATGAAGTACTCGTTGATGCCCCGGTACAGCAGGTCGTTGTGGCCCGCCCCGGGGATGGTGAGGATGCGCTTCTGCTCGGAGGCGAAACATTCGTGCATCTCCCGGGCCTGCTCCACGGGGGCCAGGGTGTCCATTTCTCCGTGGATTACCAGGGCCGGCATGCTGATGGATGCCACCTTGGCCCGGTAGCCGGCTTCCAGGGTCTCTGCAGTAGCGGGATCCACCCCGTGGCAGAAGTTGCCCAGGATAGGGCGGCCGCTTTCGATGATAACCCCTTGCAGCGCCCCTTCCGGGCTGTTGGCCGCCAGTTCGAAGGCGGCGTGGCGGCCCATGGAACGGCCCATGACGTACAGGCCGCCGGTGAACCCCCCGGCCTCCAGGATGCGGGCCACCTCGTCCCTTACCAGGTGAGCATCGGACAGCATCAGGCTGAAGTATGGCAGTCCTCCGCTGTTGCCGTAGCCCCGGTAGTCGGCCACGAAGAAGTTGACTCCCACCTGGTTGTAGATGGGGGCGATGTTGTCGTAGTCGGCGGCCGTCTCCCCGTTGCCGTAGAAGAACAGGATGGTAGGCTGGCCCTGGGCCACGAGAAAGAAGCGGCAGGACAGGCTGATGTCGTCGGCAACCGGTATGGCAAAGTCCTGGGCGCCGGAGGGCGTAGGCGTCCAGTTGCGCCGGGGGTAGAAGGAGTTCATGGAAATCTCGGGCCGGTCAAGGGCGGAATAATCGGTGCTGGTCATGCCTAACTCTCCTGTTCAACTACCTGGATGTGCCGAATACATAGCAGCTGCCCTTAGGCTACTTCATGGTGAGTGATTCTATTGATTGGGGTCGTCCACCACCAGGTCAGTGGTCACAACGGCGAATACGCCCTGGGCATCGCGCACGGGTGTCGAGCGAGTGATCATCCAGACTTCACCGCCGCCCGCATCAAAGTAGGGACTGGTCCATAAACTTCCCTGGGTAGAGAGGGGGAGGGTGAACCATTCTTGCTCCTCAATGCGGTAGGCGGGTGTGGCCAGGTCCTTGGCTGTGTATTTGTCGCCGCTGCGATAAACATAGGGGCTGGCAGGGACCCTGCCCGAAGAATCCACCAGGGCCGCCGCCGCTCCGAAAAAAGCGGGGTGGTCCTCCAGGTAGGCCCGCAAGCGTTTCTCGTAGCCGCCGGCGCTAACCGGCCGGTCCTCCGCCAATTCCGCAGCCAGGGCATCCAGGGCGGCTTCAACGGCCTCCCGCCTGTTCTCCTCACCGTCAGCCAGACCGCCGCAGGCCTGGAAGGCTGTGACCACTAGCAGGGAGAAGAGCAGGAGGGTTACAAAGCCAATGAGCCGCAAACTGCTATGCGGCGTATCCCGTCGGTCCATACTTGAATCCGTTCAGATTTCCCGGTAGGCCCAGGCCTTGATCAGGTGGTGGGCGATGGCGATGGGGCCGGGCAGGCGCAGCTTCTCACTCTTTTCTTCCAGGGCCAGCAGCACCTCAGAGCGGTCGAACCACTGCACGTCGGTCATCTCCTCGTCGTCCATGTTGATGCTGGTGCTGTCGGCCTCGGCGTGGCAGCCAATCATCAGGGACGACGGGAAGGGCCAGGGCTGGGAGGAGTGGTAGCGGACCCTCCTGACGCGGATGCCGGCCTCCTCCATAACCTCCCGGGCTACCGCCTCCTCGATGGCCTCGCCCTGGTCCATGAAGCCGGCCAGGGCCGAGTAGCGGTTCATGGCCTGCAGGCGGCCCCGGGACTGGCCCAAAAGGCAGCGCTCGCCGTCGTGGACCAGCATGATGATCACCGGGTCGGTGCGGGGGAAATGCTCGGACTTGCAGGCGGGGCATTCCCGCTTCTGGCCGCCCCGACGCACCTCGGTGGGCTGGCCGCAGACGGAGCAGAAGCCGTGGCGGTTGTGCCAGTTCACCTGGGCCCGGCCCTGGGCCATGATGCCTGCCTCGGGGCCGCTGAGCAGGGTTTCCGCGGCGGCCCGGGCTTCCTCGAACCGGTAGCCGCCCATGGCCTCCACAGCGACGGCGGCCTGCTCGTCCCTGGTCAAATCGATGGCGAAGTAGGTGGCGCCGTCCAGCATTCCCAACAGCAGGGGCATGGCCCCGGTTACGTGGGGTTCCAGGTCGGGCCAGGACAACCAGCCCAGGGCCGGTTCGCCGTTGCCCGTGGCGGCGGCATTCACCAGGACGTGGGGGCCGCGCATGGGCAGGAAGCGGCTTCCCGGGTCGGTGGCCTGTTGGGCAATCCAGTTCTCGTCCCGGCGCTCCACCTCGCCCCGATCCAGGGGGTTACCGGCAAAAATGTGCTGATAGAAGTCCATGTACAGGGCCTCCCGGTGGGAAGATTCAGCCACGAATATACACGAACGGGCGCAAATATTCTAACCGGGCAGGGCAATCGCGTAATAGATTCTGGCTATAGGGGGCACAAATTCGGTAGGCAAAAGTCATGTCGCCCTGAGCCTGCCGAAGGGCCTGAAGTCCTTCTCTTCAGCGCGGCTGCGGGTAGTGAAGTTGGTTCCAGGGATAGATTTTAGATGCTTCGGCGAAGTCTATCCTGAGCTAGCCGAAGGGCTCAGCATGACATTCAATTAAAGCGCGATTGCCCTGTCTAATCGCCCAATATCGGTTATCACCCGCGTCCATTCGTGGATTGACGGCTAGAGATTCTCGATTTGTACGGGCTCGACCTCGTCTGCCAGGTCGAAGCCGAAGACGCGGGAGTAGAAGTACAGCTCTCCGTCCAGGGCGCGGCGGATGTTCTCGGAGCGCCGGAAGCCGTGCTGCTCCCCCTCGAAGGGGATGTAGGCGCAGGGCAGTCCCTTGGCCCGCACCGCCTCGAACATCAGCTCCGCCTGGCTGGGCGGTACGATGCGGTCCTCCAGGCCCTGGAAGAGGATCAGGGGGCAGGACAGGCCGTCGGTATGGTGGATGGGCGACCGCTCCATGTAGAGGTCGTTCCTTTCCGGGTAGGGGCCGACCAGGCTGTCCAGGTAGCGGGACTCGAACTTGTGGGTGTCCTGGGCCAGGGCTGCCAGGTCGCTGACGCCGTAGTGGCTGGCGCCGGCGGCGAAGACATGGCGGAAGGCCAGGGCTGCCAGGGTGGTGTAGCCGCCAGCACTGCCCCCGTCAATGGCCAGGCGGTCGCCATCCACCTCGCCCTGGGCCACCAGGTAGAGGGCGCCATTGACGCAGTCTTCCACGTCCACGATGCCCCAGCGTCCCTTGAGGCGGTCCCGGTATTCCCGCCCGAAGCCGGTGCTGCCCCCGTAGTTTACGTCCAGCACGCCGATGCCCCGGCTGGTCCAGTACTGGATGGAGAGGCTCAGGGATACCGAGGCGGCGGAGGTGGGGCCTCCGTGGCTCTTGACGAGCAGGGGCGGTTTTTCCCCATCCGGGGCCGCGAAGTCCCGGTTGCGGGGCGGGTAATAGAAGGCGTGGGCGGTCAGGCCGTTCTCAGTGGGAAACTCGATGGCCCTGGGCGCGGAAAGGTAACCGGGGTCAACCGTGGTTGACGAGGCCCGGCGCAGGCCCTCCACCCGGTAGTCGGTAACGTTGTCGGCCAGGTCCAGGCGCTGGATGGACACGGGCGCCGAGGGCGAGCCGGCGGCAAAGACTGCCTGCCCGGCATCCACCTTCAGGTCGGTACGGCCCAATTCGGCCTGGGACAGGCCCAGGTCATCCAGTTGCCCCGTCCCGGTATCCAGCGAGCAGATGCTCCAACTGCCCCGGTTGTTGACGCCGCAGATTATCCGGCCTGCGGAAGTGAAGCCGTAGGTGGCCATGCCGAAGACCCAGTGAGGTTTGCCGAACTCGCGGTCCAGGGGCGTGGTGACCGGTTCGACCCGGCCGTCGCCGTTGCGCCGGTACAGGTTCCACCAGTTGGTCCGGTCGGAAACGAAGTAGAGCCGGCCGTCGGGGGACCATTCGGGCTGCAGGATGGACTCGTCCTGGCCGCCGGCCACCAGCGCGGCTGTGCCCAGGGAGCCGTCGGCGGATACCGGCGCAACCCACAGTTCCACGCCGTCCCAGGGCATGTTGGGGTGATTCCAGGAGAGCCAGGCCAGCTGGGAGCCGTCGGGGCTGAGCCGGGGCGCGGCATAGAAGTCGCTGCCCGAGACCAGAGAGATGAGAGCGCCGTTGGCCAGGGAGACTGCCGCCAGGGTATTGACCGGTTCGTGTCCCCCGGCAGTATGGTCCTCGTGGACGCAGATGAGGCGGCTGCGGGCCGAGTCCACAATGAAGTCCGCGTAGCGCAGGCCCCCCGCCGGATCGGCCTCGGGTGTAAGGGGTTCCGGCTCGCCGCCTACTTCCTGGCGGTAGAGGCGCTGGTCGTCGAAGTTGGTGAAGTAGATGACGCCGTCGTCCACGGTAAAGTCCCCCTCGCCGTACTCGTGGACCCGGGTTCGCACATTGAAGGGCCGGGGGGTTACATCGGCAGTATGCCCGTCCGGAGTGCGGCGCACAATGACCCGGCGGCCGCCCTCGGAAGGACGGGACTCCAGCCAGTAGATGTCGTCGCCGTCCAGGGCGATGCCGCCGAACCCCACGGCCTCGGCCACGATGGATTTCGAGGTGATGGGAGACTTCCAGGAACCGTAGGGGGCTGTGGTAACCATGTCCCGTTTCTCCTTTAGGCAATCAACGTAAGGGGAAATGGTAGCACAGGGGCGCAGGTCTTCTCACCATGCCCCTGTGGTAGAATCACGCCGAACTCCCAACCTGACATCTACACCCCACAAGAACGAGGTACAGCAATGGCTTTCTACATGTACGTTTCCATTTCCGGCGAAGGCAAGCTGCTGCGGTTCGCCATGGACCCCTCCGACGGCAGCCTGGAACCGCTGGGCGAAACCGAAGCCCCGGGTCGGCCGGCGCCCATGACCGCCAGCCCCGACCGGCGGTTCGTGTACGTGGGGCGGCGGGACGACCTGGAGGTATCCAGTTATGCGCTGGACTCGGGCAACGGCGACCTGGAACTCATCTGCACGGCAGGGCTGGAATCGGACCCCTGCTACATGTCCACCGACCGGGCGGGCAACTACCTGCTGACGGCCTACTACAACGCCGGTCACGCCGCCGTCCATTCCATTGGCGACGACGGCGCGGTGGCCGGGCCGCCGGTGGAGTGGGTGGCCACGGGCACCGGCGCCCACTGCTTCCAGACGGACCCCACCAACCGCTACGGCTACGTGCCCCACATCGCCGCCGGCCCGGGCCCCAACGCCATTTTCCAGTTCCGCTTCGACGCGGAGACGGGCCACATCATGCCCAACGATCCGCCCCGGGTCAGTCCCGAAAACCCGGACGGCCCCCGCCATTTCTGTTTCCACCCCAGCCGGGACATCATCTACGTATCCAACGAGCAGGGCTGCAGTGTAACGGGTTACAATCTGGACCCGGCCACAGGTGGCCTCAGCCCCTTTCAGACCCTTTCCACGCTGCCCGAGGGGTTCGGCGAAAGGAACAGCTGCTCCCAGATACAGATAACTCCCAACGGCAAGTACGTCTATGCCCCCAACCGGGGCCACGACAGCATTGCCGGCTTCGCGGTGGGGGACAACGGCAGGCTGGCAGCCCTGGGCCAGACACCGTCGGAGGCGGTGCCCCGGGCCTTTGGCATAGATCCGACAGGCAGCTACCTCTACTCGGCGGGTTTGGAATCGGGCAAGCTGGCCGCCTTCCATATTGACGACGGCAGCGGGGCCCTGGAGCGCATCAGCACCTACGAGGTGGGGCAGGGCCCCATGTGGGTGCTGATTGTGGAGGTATAGGAATCAAACAGGGATGCACGGGATGGACAGGGTTTATCCTGCCCTCAAACCTATCCTGTCCATCCCGTTAATCCATGTTTGAATTAGCCGGATAGCTGGCGGTGAAGGTGGATAAGACCCTGCTGGCGGCGGGCGGAGTTGACCACCCCGGCCCACTCGGTTGAAAGCAACTGGTCCGCCATTTCCCGGGTGATTTCGTTGGCCTGGAGCCTGGGGAATCTGGTGAAAAGGGCCAGGGCATCGGTGGTGGAATCTCCGGCGCCGGACCAGGCATGGCAGAAGGGCAGGACCACGTTTACGGCCAGGTCCCTGGCCCGGTCGACGCCCACCAGGGCAGCGCCCTTTCCTTCCTCCGGCTTGACGGTCAGAGCAGCGGTCAGCCTGGCGGGAGTCCCTCGGGCCACCACTTCAGCCAGCACTCGAACCAGGCGCGTTTCCGGCGGTTCCCCGTCCCCGCTGTCCATTTCCAGACAGCAGGCCAGCAGCCTGGCCGCGCCGGCGATGCGGCGGCGGGGGTGGTTGGTCGGGCGCACCCGGAAGGTGTGCCATTCCTCTGCCAGCATGGGCCGCCCGTAGCCGGAAGGGCGGCGCGGGCCGGAGCTTGACCCTTCGCCCTGCTCTGCCAACCCCGCTAGTAGCAGCAGGCGACTATCGATAACATCTACCCGCGTTGCCACAGGGCAGGCCAGCGCCTCGACGGCCAGCGGGCGCCAGGGGGCAACCTGGGCGAGCTTCAGGAATGGCTGGCGATTGGCCCGGTAGCCCAGGCCCTCCATCAGGCCCTCGTACAGGGTCTGGGACGGGGGCTGCTCCGAGTTCAGCGCTGCGAATACCGCGGCCTTGGCCTGGAAACGGGCGTCTCCGGCAGCGTCCAAGAGCTGCCCCATGCCGTCGACATCGCCGGGACGGGGCCAGCCCCTGGCCGCCAGCAACGCCCACAGGCCCTCGCCAGCAGCTTGCTCTCCATCCTCAACACCCCGGTCTTGGGCCGGGATTTCCTCTACCAGCAGGCTGGCCAGGGAAATTACCGGGGCCTGGTGGCCACTGCGCAGGTTGGTGGGCCTGGCCCCGGCAGTGTTGTCCGTTTCCAGGGCGCCGTGGAGCACTACCCCATTGTAGTTGGGGTCGTCGGCATGGCCGTGGTGGTACCAGTCCTGCTGGCGCAGGTGCAGTTCCACGTCCCCCTGCACCAGGCCAAGACCCTCCACCTCCAGCAGGGCGTCGCGGAAGTCCGGGCCGGCGGCGGTCCCTGGACGGCCAGCGTAGAGGACCCGTACCCGCCGTCCCGATGAGGTGCGGAACTCCCGCTGGCGGGCTGCCCGTTTCTGCCACAGGCGGGCCAGGGTCTTTTCCGGTATGGGCCACTCCCCTCCGGAGTCGTACTCTTCCGGTCTTTCCAGCAGCAGAGCCATAGAGCTCATTATCCACGAATTCCCACGAATAATCACTAAAACAAGAACACTGGCGCCATATTTGCCTGGACCGGATTGCGCCGAGCATCTGAAAAGCCGTCGGCCTCGTCCTTCGCATCAGCAGAGCCATATATTAGGTGGTCATTCGTACCCATTCGTGGACAAATGCCCCGCCTTGCCCTTTCCCGCCTGCGGTGGTAAATTAGGCCGAAACCGGCAGCCCGAAGGAAAAATAATAGGAACGAGGGGTGTTTCAGATGGCAGACGGCAATAGTCCCTTGAGCGGTATTCGAGTAATTGACCTGGGGCGCCACCAGGCCGGTCCCCGTTGCGCCCAGGTACTGGCCCGCCTCGGCGCGGAAGTGATCAAGGTGGAACGGCTGGGCGGCGAGGAGACCCGCTACCACGGCCCCTGGGTCCGCAAGCAGAGCGCCTACTGGGTGCAGTACAACAGCGGCAAGAAGTCCTTGAGCATGGACCTGCGCAAGGAGGAGGGCAAGGAGGCCCTGCGCAAGCTGGTCAAGATTTCCGACGTCATCCTCCAGAACTTCCGCCCGGGAACGATCGAGAATATGGGATTCGGCTACGATGTGCTCAAGGAACTGAACCCCCGCATCATCATGGTCAACGTCTCCGCCTACGGCCAGTTTGGCCCCTACCGTGAGCAAATCGGGTACGACCCCATCGGCCAGACCATGTCGGGAATTGCCATGGTCACCGGCGAGGAGGGGATGCCCCCCATCCGGGCCGGCGTACCCATCATTGACCGCACCACCGCCCTGCACGCCGCCATCGGCACGCTGGCCGCCCTGCAGGAACGGGAGCGTTCCGGCGAGGGCCAGTGCATCGATGTCTGCCTGGCGGACACGGGCTACAGCTACACCGAGATTCCCGTAACCGCCTACCACGGCGCCGGCGTGGAACCCCGCCGGGGCGAGTCGGCGGCGCCGCCCAGCGGCACCTACCCCTGCAAGGACGGCTGGGTACTGATTTCCGCAGGCGACCAGCACCACTGGCACCGGGTCTGCAACGCCCTGGGCAAGCCCGAGTGGCTGGAGGACCCGCGCTTCACCACCCGCCCCGAGCGGGGTCGCAATGGCTCGGTGATCAACGACGCCATGCGGGAGCTGATGGAAAACATGACGATGAAGGAAGTCATCGCCCACTTCACCAACCACGACGTGGTCGCGGCGCCGGTGAATACCATCGCCCAGGCGGCGCAGGACCCCCACCCCTGGGAGCGGGGCGCGCTGCAGGAGGTACCCGACTTCCTGGCCGGCACCATTGCCGTGTCGGGCGACTTCTGGCACTTCAGCCGGACGCCGGCGGTGGTCGGCAGCACCCCCAAGGTGGGCGAGCACAACGAAGAGGTCCTCAGCGGCCTCCTGGGCTATTCGGAAGAGGAAATCGCTGAGCTCAAGGAAGGCAACGTAATAGCCGAGTTCGACCACTACGACGAGGTACCGGGGTAGTCATTTGTGAAGTGTCCATGGAGGACGCGAAGAAGCATGAAGTAGAGGGCCTCGACATATCGAGGCCCTCTGGTGTTGGGGGCTGGGGCGCTTGGCTTTGATGGCTTGGGAAGTAGAGTTTACCAACGAGTTTAAGACGTGGTGGGAAGACTTAAGCGAGTCTCAACAGAGATCCATCACAGCCGGGGTTGGATTGCTGGAAGAGCAGGGACCAACTTTGGATTACCCATATACATCAGCAATCAACAGTTCGCGGCACGGAAATATGCGTGAATTGCGGATACAAAGTAGGGGCCGCCCTCTCCGAGTTTTCTACGCATTTGATCCAAGACGTACCGCGATTTTGCTAATAGGCGGAGATAAGACCGGAGACAATCGATTCTATACAACGCTTGTAAACAGGGCTGATGACCTGTATGATGAGCACATAGACGAATTGCGGTTGGAGGGATTGCTCTGATGAGTGGTCACCGTAAGTTCAGCGAACTGACCAAGAAGTTTACCCCGGAAGATTGGCGCAAAGTTGAAAAAATCAAGGCAGAGATGCGCGATAGTATTGTTGCCGAATCTGAAAAGACGGAAAAGAGCCTGGCAAAATCCTAGCATTACGGGATAACTAGAGTTGAGCACAAAGAGCCTTGTGATGAGGCTCTTTTCACTTGAACGGTAGCCTCATTGCCTTCCCTGAAATCGGCCCTTTCTCCCATTCGTGAACATTGGCGCCTATTCGTGGCTCCTCAATACTCCAGCATCATACGCTGTATCTCCCCCGGGTCCTCCGTCTTCGTCAAGGCCAGCATCAACAATATCCTGGCCTTCTTGGGGGCCAGGTTGTCGGCGGCGATGTAGCCGTCCTCAACGAAGCGGCGGGTGCGCATGACTCTTCCGTTGCCGGTGTGAGTGGCGATGACTACTGGAATGCCCCTCTCTCTCGCTCCCTTCAGGGCTGCCATGAACTCGGGGGATGAGCTGCCCCCGCCCAGGCCGGCCGCCACGATGCCGCCCACTCCGGCATCGGCCAGGGCATTGACGACCAGGCCATCGGCCCCGGCATAGGCATAGGCGATGTCCACTCGGGGCAGTTCCTCCAGGCCTGCTACGTCAAATTCGGAGTCTGCCGTGTGAGTCCTGGCCGGGTTCCGGTAGAAGACCACCTGTTCGTCGGAGTCGGCATAGCCCAGGCAGCCCAGCTCACCGGAGCGGAAGGTTTCCAGGCGGTAGCTGTTGCTCTTGGTCACGTCCCGGGCCGCCTGGATTTCGTTGTTCAGCACCGTCAGCACCCCCCGGCCAGCGGAATGGGGCGCGGCGGCCACCCGGATGCAGTCCAGCAGGTTGATGTCGGCGTCGGTGCCCATGCCCGTGGGGGGACGCATGGCGCCGGTAACCACCACCGGCCGCGGGTCCTTCACCGTCAGGTTAAGGAAGTAGGCAGTCTCTTCCAGGGTGGCGGTGCCGTGGGTGACGGCCACGCCGGCGGCCTGGGCGTCCAGGGCGAAGATGTCGTTAATGCGGCGGGCCAACTGCAGCCAGTGGCTGGGCAGGATGTTGGCGCTGCCCACGTTGACCAACTGCTCGGGCACAACGTCGGCAAACTCCAGCGCCTCCGGAATGTTGTCCAGCATCTGCTCGATAGTCAGGTGACGGTTGCGGTAGCTGTAGTTGATGTAGTCGGTGCGGAAGTCGCCAACAAAGGATATGGACCCGCCGGTGCCGATGAGATACACCTTGGGCTTCTGGGCGGTGGTCATAATGGGAGCTCCTTTTGCCAATCAGGGGGCAGTTTCGTATCCTGTAAGTATAGGCTAGGGCTATCGCATGAATAGAGGTGGAGAGCTAGAATAGGGAAAACCTGGGGA
>JAPPLU010000081.1 GCA_028874075.1 Chloroflexota bacterium | reverse complement strand
CCCGAACTCCTTACTTCATTCCCTCACCTTACCAGCATAACTCGTCGTTGTAGTATTAGTAGTGCATAGCCAATTCCCCGCCGGGAATCGGTTGACAAGGTTGCTCCGGTGGCCCAGTATCAGAGTAAGACCGGATAACAAGGGGTGATCATGCCGAGAACGACGAAGACCATCACCTTCTCGTTGCCGCCCGAGATGGCGGAGCGGCTCGACGAAGCGATGCAGCAGCGGGGGAGGTCCCGCAGCGAGTTTCTGCGGGAGGCGGTGCTCCGTTACATCGAGGAGTGCGAGTGGCGGGAACTGCTCCGGTACGGTGAGGAGCGGGCCCGGGAACGGGGCGTCGGCCCGGAGGACGTGGCCGGGCTGGTGGAAGAGTACCGGGCCGAGGAGGATCAGTCCCCAGCATGAGGGTAGTGCTGGACACCAACGTGATCATCTCGGCCCTGAACTTCCCCGGCAACGAGCGGATGTTGTTGGGGTTGGCCCTGCGGGGCAGGTTCGAGTTCATCCTGTCGCTGTTCATCCTTGAAGAGGTGGCCGGAGTGCTGACGCGCAAGTTCGGCTGGGATGAGGAGCGCACGAACCAGGCGATACTGACCCTGGAGAACGCCGCCGTCGTGATTGAGCCGCCGAGATTGGAGGAAGTGATTGAGGGCGGCCACGCGGACAAACGGGTGCTGGAGTGCGCGGTGGCCGCCAATGCCGACTACTTGGCGACCGGCGACCGTCGGCATCTGCTGCCCATCGGAGAACACCGGGGCATGACAATCGTCAACGCGCCGCGATTCCTGTCCCTGCTGGCGGAAGTCCGGTAGGCGATAAACGGGCTGCCTCGGTTGCTGACAGTCGGTCCTTGACAGAAGCCAATGGGGTGTTTCATGATACTGGGTAAGACTGGGTAATTAGACGCAACAGCAAAAAGGGGATGCACATATGACGAAAAGGCAGCAGTTTCAAGCCCTGACCCCAGCGGCGCTCTACGCCCGGGTCTCCAGCGACCGGCAGGACGTGGACCTCTCCGTGGCCGCCCAGCTTAGGGCGCTCAGGGACTACGCCAAGAACAACGGCTACTCCGTGGCCAGGGAGTACGTGGACGAGGCCGAGAGCGGCAGGATCGCCGATAGGCCCCAGTTCCGGGAGATGATCGACGAGGGAAGCAGGCCCAAGGCCCCTTTCCAGGTCATATTGGTCTGGAAGTTTTCGAGATTCACCCGCAAGCGGGAGCACGCCGTGGCCTTCAAGGCCCAGTTGCGGCGCAAGGGCATCCGCGTGGTGTCCATCACCGAGCAGGCCGAGGACAATGCCACCGGCAGGCTGCTTGAGGGCATCATCGAGTCGGTGGACGAATATTACTCGGAGAATTTGGCGCAAGAGGTTGTGCGGGGAATGCGGGAGGCTGCCTCCCGTGGTTTCTTCCTGGGTTCCAAGGCCCCCTTCGGCTACACCCGGGTCAAGGTCAGCGACGGGGTGAAGGAGCGTCCCACCCTGGAGGTGGACCCGGTGGCCGCCCCCATCGTCAGGGAGATATTCGAGAGTTCCCGCCGGGGCAACGGGCTGGCGGAAATCTGCAAGGAGCTGAACGGGCGGGGCATCACCAACAAGGGCAAACGCTGGCAGAAGAACGTGGTCCACTACCTGCTGACCAACGAGGCCTATACCGGAACGGCGGTGTGGGGAGTGAAGAGCAAGAACGAGAAGGTGGGAGAGCCGGTGCGGGTGGAGAACGCCTGGCCCGCGTTAGTATCACGGGAGCTGTTCGAAGCGGTGCGGCAGGGGTTGCATGAACGGGCGCCTAGCGTCCAACGGCCCGGGACGGTGGGCAGCCAGTACCTGCTGAGCGGCCTCCTGCGCTGCGGGGTGTGCGGCAAGTCCTACTCGGCCCAGGGAGCCAAGAGCGGGCAGTTCGCCTACTACGTCTGCTCCAGCCTGTTTCGTGAGGGAGCCGGGGCCTGCACCGCCCGCTACCTGAACGCAACCAAGGTGGAGGACCTGGTGATCGAGAAGGTCAGGGAGCGGATTCTCACCGAGGAGACCATCACCGAACTGGTCACCCTGGTGGCCGAGGAAATCGACAACCTGGCCGGGGAGGTCAACGGACGGCTAGAGGCCTTCAACAGCGAGCTGTCCGACGTGGACACCCGGTTGGAGAACCTCTACCAGGCCCTGGAGACCCAGCAGTTGCCCATCGAGGTCCTGTCGCCCCGCATCCTGTCCCTGAAGAGCCGCCAGGACCAGCTTACGGCGGCGCGGGAGGAGGCCGAGTTCCAGTTGGAGCAGCGGCGGGCGGAGTTGCCCACGTCAAAGGAGATCAAGGGGTACGTGGCGGACTTCCGCGCACTCTTCCAGGACGGCACTTTCCCGGAGCGGAAGGCCCTGATCCGCAACTTCGTGCAGGGCATCGAGATCGTGGAGGACGAGGCGGTCCTGACGTATACTATCCCCATGCCCCAGGACGGGGTGACCTCGGAATCGGCCTCGGTTCTTGATTTCGTCCAGTCCGGCCCACTACCCTAGATTAGAACCCTACCGGCGCTGAGTCTGTCCAATGCTGGCTCTACCCTGGTGCGGTGCCAGAAGCAGGGCGCCAGGGAACTCCATACTCATTCGCCAGGGCCCATTGCGGTTACCCCTAAACAGCTTGAAATCAGACCTTACGGTATCAGCAGCAGCTTGCCAGTGGTGGCCCTTCCCGCCAGTTGCCGGTGCGCTTCGGCCGCCTCAGACAGGGGAAAGACGTGCTCTACCCTCAATTTCAGTTCGCCGGATTGCACCCACCCCAGGACGTCTCCTGCCCTCTGGCGCAGCTCCTCGGTGGTTGCGGTGTAATCTCCCAGACCAGGACGGGTCAGGTATAAGGAGCCATTGCCCAGGATTCTCGGGTCCATAGGGGGCACAACGCCGCTGGCCTGGCCGTACAGGACCATGTAACCCCGCCTTCCCAGGCAGCTGACGCTCTTGTCGAAGGTGGTCAGGCCGACTGCGTCATACACCGCCTTCAGACCTTCCCCGTTGGTGGATTCCTTGATGACATCGGCGAAGTCTTCCTGGGTATAAAGTATGACGTGGTCTGCTCCCGCGTCACTGGCCAGTTCGGCCTTTTCCTCGGTTGACACGGTGGAGAAGACGTACCCGCCCAGCCGCTTAATCATCTGGATCAACAGCAGGCCTACGCCTCCGGCTCCGGCGTGGACCAGCACCTTGTCGCCCGGTTGGACCGGGTAGGTGGAATGGCACAGGTAGTGAGCCGTCATGCCCTGGAGCATGGCTGCGGCGCCTTCGCGGGCTCCCAGGCCCTCGGGCATCTTCACCAGCCGGGAAGCGGCCACTACCGCCTGTTCGGCATAGGAACCCTGGCTGCTGCTGTAGGCCACCACGTCGCCTTCCTTCAGGTCGCTGACCGCCGAACCCACGGACCGGACGACACCCGCGCCTTCTACGCCGATGGTCCTCGGTAGGGGAGGCCCCGGATTGATGCCCGCGCGGCTGTAAATGTCGGTGAAGTTGACTCCCACAGCCTGTATTTCTATTAGAGCCTCTGCGTCGCCGGGAGCCAGGTCAGTTACCTCCCGGTATTGCATTACCTCCGGGCCGCCAAATTCGTCAATCTGAACCGCTCTCATGCTTTCTCCTCGTTACCATGCATGTAAACGCGCCATCTGGGTGACGCAGGCCTAGTATAACATCAGGGATACCAAGGGACGGTCCGGTCCGAAGACTAAAGCTACGTCAGACGTTCCTAATATTCCCATATCTAGCCAGGTCAACGCCGCTTCAATCCAGAAGAAATACAGGTCAGGTCACCACGCGAGCCGTCCTGCCCGGGTCCCGCTGCTGGAGGCAAAATCCACGTTGCCAGTGCTCACGAATACTGTTACCATATCGGCAGTGAGCTTGAACTATCCCCGTTTAGGCGCACAATGTTCTGGGTAAAGGATCTCAAAGTTGTGAGAAGATGCCTGCCGAAGTCCTGGCTCCGATTGCATAGGCTGAAGCCTTTGCAGCTAGGAGTTTTCACTCTCTCCACATTTGGCGATCCTCTCTCAACCGTTGCCCCAGGCAAGTCCCCAGACCTTAACCATCCAGTCACAATGGCTCTGTGCCCGGGGAAGCTCCTGGACGGGAGTACCCGACTACCACAACTGCTCAGACCTGGTCTTCAAGTCTCTGGCGGCCAAACGCAGTATTCCTTCACTCACTGCCATACCGGGCCGTCCAAGCAAAAGTACGCAGGAGGTATTCGCCTTGGTTACGCCCAATGATTCTGCCACTGATACTGCCGTTGTTTCGACGCCACCTTCAGAACGGGCGACGCCCGACAACCTGCACGATGCTCTTGGGTTGTTCGTAATTGAGAAGAAGAATCTCAAGAACTCCAAGAAATCGATGGATGGGCACCAGGAAATCCTCCGATTCATAGACTGGTACGGCCGGGACCGGAAGATTCACGATCTTTCGCCCAGCCTGGTGGAAGAATACGCTCGTGAGTTTTCTCAGAGAGGAGCAGACGCCCAGAAACGACTGGTTCCCGTCAAGGAGTTCTTCGTTTTCTTGAGGAAGAAGGACTGGATCGAAATAAACTTGTCAGTCCATCTCCGGGCCAGCCGGTCGCGCCGAACTGGGACGGGGCGCCAGACCACTGCAGCCGACAGTCAGTCCAGTGGCCCCCGGTTGAGCCAGGAAGGGTACGAACGCCTGGTTGATGAACTGGAAAAATACAAGGTAGAGAAGGTAAAGGCAGACGAAGAAGTCCGGGAAGCCATGGCCGGCAAGGACTTCCGCGAGAACGCACCTCTGGACGCCGCCAAAGAGCGCCAGGGTTTCGTTGCCGCCAAGATTCGGGAACTGGAATCCGAGGTGGCCAGTGCCCAGATTCTTTCCGGAGACGTCGATACCAATTCAGGCAAACGCGTGGTTGTGGGCAGCAGTATAACCATAAAGGACGTGGGCTCGGGGAAGGTAATCAACTACACCCTTGTGGACAAGCGGGAAGCCGATGTTAAGTCCGGCAAGATTTCCACCGTTTCGCCGGTCGGCCAGGCCCTGCTCGACAAGACGGTAGGAGATACAGTGGAAATTACCGTCCCAAGGGGAATTATGAGCTTCCTTATCGAAAAGATTGGAGCCTGATTCTGCTTCTTAAAGCCGACGTCCTTTCGTCAGGCGGCAAGATCGGGCCAAACAAGTCAAAAATCAGGGGTGAGCTTAAGCTCACCCCCTTTGTTTGCGCTTTGAGTTCGCTTCCCCAATGATGAGGCAAGCGAACCTACCCGAGATTCTTCAACTCTTCGAGAATCCTGTCGGGCTCTGGCAGCGTGCCGGGGGCATAGGTCTGGCGGAAGCGAACTATTCCTTCCTTGTCCACGATGATTACGGCTCGCGTTCCGGCGCCCCGTTCCTCATTCCAAAGCCCGTAGGCGGTGGTTACTTCACCCTTGGGATGAAAGTCCGACAATTCGGGATAGGGCAACCCGCCCATGGCCGTGCTCCAGGCCCGGTGGGCGGCAACGTGATCGCAACTGATACCCAGAACCTGGGCATTCGCCTCCTGGAATCGGTCGTTAAATGACCGGAAGGAGGTGGCTTGCGTCGTTCAACCAGATGTAAAGTCAAAGACGTGGAAGGACAGTATTACGCTCTTCTCGCCCTTGAACTGGTTGAGGGTAAAGTCGCCCTCACTGACTGAGGGCAGCTTGAAGTCCGGCGCTACATCGCCAATTTCTGCTGGCATACCTCACCTCGGTTTCGTTGATTTCCGTGGTTTTCCCGCAGGGAAGACCAAGCCGATTATACCCTATCGAGAGCCCGTATTCTAATAGCTTTGATTGCCTAAATCGGGCTGAAGATCGAGCAGCTATCCAAAGGAGCAGCCCCGTGCCATAATGCAGGCCAGCAACAGTAGCTATAGTTCGAGGAGGAATGTATGGACGTTTATGAGTGCATCCGCTCCCGCCGGACGGTGCGCCAATACAAGCCGGATCCGGTGCCGGAACGGGTCATCAGGAAGATCCTGCGGGCCGGGCGTTGGGCCCCCAGCTCGAGCAACTCCCAGCCCTGGAACTTCGTTGTGATTACCGAACCCGCCACCATCTCCCGGCTGGCGGAAGTTGCAACCCAGGGACCCTTCATTGCCGATGCGCCACTGGTATTCGCCATAGTCATGGCGCCCGATGCGCCGCGTCCTCAGCTTGACGCCGGCCGCGCGCTGCAACAGATGGAATTAGTGGCGTGGGAAGAGGGCCTGGGCACCTGCTTCGTGGGCGTTCGCTCCGAAGAACAGCAGGTGGGAGTCAAGGAAATCCTGGGCATCCCTGAAGACTATCACCTTATAACCCTGATGCCGTACGGCTACCGTACTGGACTCCCATCAGGCAGGCCCAGCGTGCCCCGCAAGCCCTTGGAGGAAATGGCTCACCGGGAGCGGTTCGGCAATCCATACGTAACCACTTAGAAGCTTCTGTAGAATTCCCAACCTTCCTTACTGGGGCAAATTAGAACAGGGGTGAGTCTCTCGTCGAAGAACCCCCGGAAATTAATGCCAATCGGCTCAAAGGAAAATGTAAATGTCTTACGCAAACGTTAACGGAGTCAACCTCTATTACGAAGACCACGGGCCCAGGACCGGCCCAACGGTAATCCTCACACCCGGCGGCCGCAACGACACCAATGGTTTGCGACCCATTGCCGCCCTGCTGTCAGCGCATTGCCGGGTAATTCTTCATGACCGTCGTAACTGCGGAAAGTCGGACATCCTGATTGCCGGAGAACTTTCCGAACAGCACCACTGGGGCGAGGAGATGGCCGAACTGCTGCTGCAACTCGGCGCCGCTCCCGCCTATGCCGCCGGCGGTTCCGCGGGCTCCCGGACCAGCCTCACCCTGGCGACGCGCCGGCCCGAGGTAGTAAAGGGCGTATTTATTTGGGAGGTCAGCGGCGGTCCAAACAGTGCGGCGGCTACCGCTCCCAACTACTATGGCCAGTTCATCGACGCAGCGCGGCAGGGTGGAATGCAGGCCGTGGCGGACACCGAGTACTTCGCTCAGCGAATCGTGGACAACCCGGCAAACCGGGATGTGCTGATGTCCATGGATCCGGCGGAGTTCATTTCAGTGATGAGTCGCTGGCAGGATATATACTCCAGGCCCAACCCGGTCAGCGACCTTACTGAGGATCAGCTAAAGTCCATCCAATGTCCCGTGGTAATGTTTGAAGGCAATACACCGGACGAGGTACATCACGTGTCTGCGGCGCAGGCCGCCCACCGGCTGATTCCCAACTCGGAACTGCGCCCCTCGGCCTGGACCCACGAGGAATGGGACATCGTAGGCCAGCACGACCACACCTTCCCCGGCATCGCCGCCACCAACCGCTACCACATGAAGGCCACCTTCTACGCCGCCCAACTGCTGGAGTTTATCGCCAGGGTGGAAGCCATGGAGCCGGCGGCGGTGAGCTAAAAGGCTACCCTCTCGGTTCAGATAACCATCCAAAAAAGCAGGGCGAGTCTTTGACCCGCCCTGCTCGTTTACCGGAATCCGTATGCCGTGGCCCTACTCTCCGTCCCTCTCCCCCATGGCCTCCAGCACCGCCCCCGGGCTGATGGGCAGCTTGCGGACCCGGGCGCCGGTGGCGTGATAGACCGCGTTGGCCACGGCGGCCAGCGGCGGTATGATGGGGCCCTCGCCCACGCCCCGCAGTCCGAAGGGATGGCGGGGATTGGGCACCTCGATGATTACCGCATCGATCATGGGCAAGTCCAGGGTGGTGGGCATCCGATAGTCCAGGAAGCTGGAGTTGGCCATGGCGCCCTCGGGAGTATAGAAATACTCCTCGTTAAGGGCCCAGCCGATGCCCTGCACCGTGGCGCCCTGGATTTGTCCTTCCACGAAGCTGGGGTGAACCGCCTGGCCGGCATCCAGGAAGGCGGTGAAGCGAAGTATGTCCACCTTGCCCGTGTCGGGGTCTACCTCCACATCGACGATGTTTCCGGCGAATATGGGGCCCACGCCGGTAGAGGCAGCTGAGGAGGACGCCGTTACCGGACCGCCGGTCCGCATCAACCGGCCGGCCAGTTCCTTGAAGGTTAGCCGGTCTTCCGTCTTGGTGCAGACAAAGGCGCCGTCATGGAACTCCACGTCCTCGTCCTCGACTTCCCACAGCAGAGCCGCCCGATGCTTCATCTTATCCTTGACTTCTTCCGCGGCGGCGATGGCTGCCAGACCCGTATCGAAAGCAGTGCGGCTGCCGCCGGTATTGGCGGTGTAGCCCACGCTGTCGGTGTCGCCCACCGAAGGGTTTACGTCCTCTGAGGAAATGCCCAGTACCTCGGCGGCCTGCATGGCAATGGCGGTGCGGGTTCCGCCAATGTCCACCGAACCCGTTATCAGGTTGATGGTGCCGTTGTTGTTGACGTTGATGGTCGCCGAGGAGGTCTGGCCGCCCTGCGCCCGGAAGGCCACCGCCACGCCCCGTCCCCTGTTGGGCCCGCCCAGGGGGGCGTTGTAGTGCGGATGGTTCCTCATGGCCTCTTCCAGTTCAATGCAGCCAAACACCGAATGGGGCACACCGTTAGGCATCCGGTCGCCTTCCTTGACGGCGTTCTTCAGGCGCAGATCCATGGGATCCATGCCCAATTCATCGGCCAGTTCGTCGATAGCACATTCAACACTGAAGGCGGCTTGGGGTTGCCCGGGGGCCCGATATGACTGGGCCTTCTGCTTGTTGCAGACCACGTCGTACCCGTCCACCAGCACGTGTTCGATGTTGTAGGAGCCGAAGCTGGTGATGGCGCCGCCCCCCACCGGGGAACCCGGGAAGGCGCCAGCTTCGTACACCATGTAGACCTGGCCGGCGGTGATTTTGCCGTCCCGCTTGGCCCCGATCTTGACTCGCATGAAGGTCGCCGAAGCCGGGCCGCTGCCCACGAAAACCTCGGTACGGCTCATGGCTATCTTGACGGGCCTGCCGGTCTTTTTGGCCAGAACTGCCGTGACCGGAGCCAGGTAGGTAACACCCTTGGCGCCGAATCCGCCGCCGATTTCCATGGGTATGACCTTTACCATTGATTCAGGCATGCCCAGTATGGCTGCAGTCGTGTTGCGAACGGCAAAGGCCCCCTGGGTGCTGGTCCACACGGTCAGGCGGCCGTCGGTGGACCACTGGGACGTTGCGACGTGAGGTTCAATGTAACCCTGGTGCACCGTCTGGGTTTCGTACTCCCGCTCTATTATTACGTCAGCTTCGGCAAACCCCACTTCCACGTCGCCAAGCTTGTGCTGCAGGTGCCCGGCAATGTTGCTGCGCTCGCCGGTATCGTCGCCGGGGCCGAAACGTTCAACCCGAAAGCGGGTGGTCATGTCGTCGTGGAGCAAAGGCGCATCGTCTTTCAGCGCGTCGTGCAGGTCCAGCACTACCGGCAGCACCTCGTATTCCACATCTATCAAGTCCAGGGCCTGTTCGGCCACGTGGGGATTGGTGGCGGCCACGGCGGCCACGGCATGACCCCGGTAGAGCGCCTTGCGGTCTGCCAGGATGTTCTCAGCGATAATGCGCGGGTTCTGATTGGCATTTTCGTAGTCTATGTTGGGCCGCTGCTGGACTATGGGAAAGTCCTTGGCGGTGGCCACAGCCATGACCCCCGGCAGCGCTTCGGCCTTGCTGGTGTCGATACTGAGAATACGTGCGTGGGCGTGGGGACTCCGCAGAACCTTGCCGTGAAGCATGTTGGGCAGGTTCAGATCGGCGCCAAACCGGGCGGCGCCGGTTACCTTGTCAAAACCATCGTGGCGTGCGGGGCGGGTGCCCACCACGTTATATCTTTCTCCGGCGGTGGTCGTCATACAAAACCTCCTCTGCCTGAATGGGCTGAAAGAAAGCTGGGCATAGCTGAAATGGGTTGGCTGGCCCTAGTCTAGGCACTGGGCCGGGAGGTGTCAAACGGACACCGGGGACTAGCCGCGCTCAAATTGACTCTTATGTCGGCCAATAGTCCATCCGGCTGTGGTAAATTATTGCGATGGACGTAATCTTCGACCGGGGAGTTTATCTCCCCGAACTTGACCTGTGGCTGGATTCCCTCCGCAAGAGGGAATTCGGACTTATTTCCCACGCCCACTCCGACCATACCGCCCGCCACATAGAGCCGGTGCTGACTCCTAACACACGACTGCTGCTGTCCGATTACCTGAAGCGCTCAAGCCCCATCACCCTGGAATATGGGGAGCCGCTGGACCGGGGAGACTACACCCTGACTCTGTATCCGGCGGGTCACTGCCTGGGTTCGGCGCAGGCTTTGATCACCAGCAGAGCCACGGGTGAGCGGCTGCTCTACACGGGAGACTTCAAGGCTCGCCCCAGCCCCATCAACGAACCTCTGGAGCCTGTGGAGTGCGACACCCTGGTTATTGAGTCAACCTACGGGAAGCCCGAGTACGTTTTCCCCTCCGAGGAGACTGTGCTGGAAACTGCCTACCAGACCCTTCGCATGTGGTTGTCCAGAGGCGAACGTCCCGTGGTGCAGGGCTGGCGGCTGGGCAAGGCCCAGGAAATTATGCATTACCTTCTGGCCCAAGGGTTCGAGTTGGTGGTTGAAGAGGGTATCTTCCAAGTAGCGGAGGCTTACCAGGAAGCGGGGGTTGAATTCCCCGGCCGGTTTTCCTGCCTTAACGGCCACTGGGCTGAGGGCCAGGTGCTGGTATGCCCTCCCGGCTTCCGCAAGTCTTCCGAAATGAACCTGGCTCTCGGCAAGCGCTATATGGAGTTGACCGGCTGGGCCTCCGGCAAGGGTGGCCGGCGCTGGGGACGGCGGGGCGATGCCAGCCTGGCCTACAGCGACCACGCCGACTTCAACGACTTGGTCAATTATGTTCAGCAGGTGACCCCCCAACGGGTCTACACCGTCAACGGCTTCCCGGACCTGGCTGCCCACTTAAGAGGGTTGGGTTATCCGGCCGTACATCTGGATCGCAAGAATGGGAAAGGGGACAATGCCGGTTTTCAGATGAAGCTGGTGTGACCTGGCGTGGCACGGGCCGCCGGCCAGACTGGCAAGGGAAAAAGAATAGGGGCGGGTGCCAATCACCCGCCCCTTTGCTTTTCCATCGGTTAGGTTCCAGTCTTAGTCCGGCGTGGTACCCACGGCCGGCAGGGCGGCCTCTTCATCCGCGGCAAGCATGCGGTTGACCGCGCTCAGGTATGCCTTGGCGCTGGCTACGATGATATCGGTGGAAGCGCCCCGGCCGAAGAAGGTGCGGCCGCTGCTCTCAATCCGTATCGTCACCGTACCGATGGCATCCAGCCCTTCGCTGATGGACTGGACGTTGAAATCCACCAGCTTGGTATTGCAGCCAATGACCCGGTCTATGGCTTTGCACACCGCGTCTACCGGACCGTTGCCGGTGGAGGCGTCGGAAATCAGGTCGCCGTTGGCGTCAACCAATCGCACCGTCGCGGTCGGTATGTCGTGGTCGCCGCTGGAGAACTGGACGTGCTCCAGTTCGTAGCTGATGGCTTCGGTGGAAACCCGTTTTTCCTCGTCCATCAGGATTTCCAGGTCCCGGTCGGTAACCTCGCGCTTCTTGTCGGCCAGTTCCTTGAAGGACTCAAAGACGGTGGAGACCTCCTCACGGGACAGGCTGTAACCCAGGGCTTCCAGGCGGGCCTGCAGGCCGGCCCGGCCGCTGAGCTTGCCCAGTACAAGGCTGTTCCCGGGTACCCCTACACGCTCGGGCTGCATGACCTCGTAGGTGGACCGGTCCTTCAGCACACCATCCTGGTGAATGCCCGAGGCGTGGCGGAACGCGTTCTCTCCAACCACGGCCTTGTTGGCCTGGACGGACATGCCGGTGATGCGGCTGACCATGCGGCTGGTGGGATAAAGCTGGGTGGTATCAACGTTAATGTCCACCCCGAACAGGTCCTTTCGGGTGTCCAGCCCCATGATGATTTCTTCCAGTGAGGCGTTCCCGGCCCGCTCGCCGATACCGTTGATGCAGCCTTCCACCTGGCGAGCGCCGGCTTCCACGGCGGCCAGGCTGTTGGACACGGCCAGCCCCAGGTCGTTGTGGCAGTGGACGCTTAGAGTAACCTTGTCCATGCCCTCTACCTTTTCCTGGACTTCCTTCAGCAGCCGCGCGAAGTCCGAGGGGATCGCGTAGCCCACGGTGTCGGCAACGTTAATGGTGGTAGCGCCGGCCCGGATCACCGCTTCCAGCATCTGGAAAAGGTACTCCGGGTTGGTGCGCGTGGCGTCCATGGGCGAAAATTCCACGTCGCTGCAATAGCCCTTGGCCCGCTCAACCATGGAGACGGCCATTTCGATAACCTCTTCCCGGTTCTTGCGAAGCTGGTGCAGCACGTGAATGTCCGACGAGGACAGGAAAACGTGAATGCGGGGCGACTCGGCGTGCTGAATGGCGCCCCAGGCCTGGTCCACATCATTGGGGTGGGCGCGGGCCAGGGAGCAGATAACCGGTCCCTTCACCTCTTTGGCAATGGTGCTTACCGCCTGGAAGTCGCCGGGAGAGCTGGCGGCAAAACCGGCCTCAATAATGTCAACATTGAGCCTGCCCAGTTGACGGGCAATTTCAATCTTCTCGTCCACCGTCATTCCAATGCCGGCGGACTGCTCTCCATCCCGGAGGGTAGTGTCCAGGAACCTTACTACTTCGTTAGCCATAACCTTACCCTTCCTCTTAATCGATTAGTTAGCAATTGGGGTCATTGAGTTCCACCGGAAAGGGAGGCCAGGGCCCCGCAGTCCACCGCAGCCAGCCCAGCCAAGACCAGCGTGCGATGGTGAACTGCTGTGCAAGTTACCTCCGCATTCATTTTTACCTCCTGCCGGGGGGCCGGTGTTCACTAACGAAACCGATGCTTCCGGACCTCCCCTACCCGTTGGGGAACCTGATGGAAAAAACTTTCGGGACGCCTACTTCGGGTCCATCCAGGGCATCATTCCCCTCAGTTCCTTGCCGATGCTTTCGATGGGCGCGTTCTGAGCGGCCTCCCGCATCGGGCCGAACCGGGGCCTTCCTTCGTGGTTCTCGGTAATCCATTCCCGGGCAAAGGTGCCGTCCTGGATTTCCCGCAGCACGGCACGCATATTCTCGCGAACGTGCTCGTCAATGATTCGCTCCCGGCGGCTCAATGAACCGTATTCCGCCGTGTCGCTGACGGAGAAGTGCATGTAGTTGTGGCCGCCCTGGTACATCAGGTCCACAATCATTTTCAGTTCGTGCAGGCACTCGAAATAGGCGATTTCCTGGGGATAGCCCGCCTCCACCAACGTCTCAAAGGCCGCATTGACCAGCGCCGTCACGCCGCCGCAAAGAATGCTCTGCTCGCCAAACAGGTCGCTCTCCGTTTCGTCCTTGATGGTGGTTTCCAGCACGCCGGCGCTGGTGCAGCCCACGCCCTTGGCGTAGGCCAGGCCGATCTGCTTGGCATTGCCTGTGGCATCCTGGTGCACCGCCAGCAAGCCGGGAACTCCAACTCCCTCGGTGAACAGTTCACGCATGCGGTGGCCGGGAGCCTTGGGGGCCACCATCATCACGTCTACGTTATCGGGGGGAACCATTTCCCGGTAGTGAATGCTGAAGCCGTGGGCTACCATCAGGGCGTTGCCCGGCTTCAGGTTGGGGGCAATCTCGTTGCGATAGGTCTCGCCCTGAACGTGGTCTGGAATCAGGACCATAACCACGTCGGAAGCGGCAGTAACCTCGGAAACGTCCGCCACTGCCAGCCCTTCGGCCGCAGCAGTTTCGCGGCTGCGGCTGCCAGCGTAGAGTCCCACCATTACCTTCTGTCCATTGTCCCGCAGGTTGAGGGCGTGGGCGTGGCCCTGGCTGCCGTACCCAATGATGCCGATAGTCTTGCCTGCCAGCGCTCCCAGATCTGCGTCCTGGTCGTAGTAAACGTTTACCATTGCCGTATTGTTCCTTCCTTGTTCTATCTGTATTCCGGTCGCTGCCGGCTCATTTCGCCTTGTCGGTTAATACGAACCCACTTCGTAGACTTCGTTCACCTTGAGATGGTCCCCGTGGTAGTCCAGTACCAGGTCATCGCTGACCCGTCCCTCGGACTGGCCGCGCACCATGGCCACCCGCCCGGTGCGCATCAACTCCAGTACTCCGAAGGGTTCCAGCAGGCCGTAAAGCGCCTGGATCTTGTCCCCGCTGCCGGTCACCTCAATAACCATGGACTGGGCGCCCACGTCAACGATTTCCGCCCGGAAGGGGTTCACCATCTCCAGGATTTCTCCCCGGGTTTCGGGAGTAACCTTCACCTTGATCAGGGCCAACTCCCGGGAGACGATTTCTTCCTCGGAAATGTTGGCTACCTTCACAACCTCAATCAGCTTGTCCAGTTGCCTGGTTGCCTGGTCAACAGTGTACTGGTCTCCGTCGACGACGAAGGTCATGCGGGAAAGGCCCTTCTGTTCGCTGTTGCCCACCGCCAGGCTGGAGATATTAAAGCCCCGGCGACGGAACAGTCCTGCCACCCGGGTGAGGACACCGGGCCGGTCCTGTACCAGGGCAATTATCGTGTGGTGACGGCCATTACCGTTCATTTAGAAAATCCTCTCGGGTATGGGTTCTTCCATAATTTCATTTACAGACTCCCCGGCCGGAATCATCGGGTACACCTGCTCGTCCTGCTTGACGATGAAGTCAATCACCACCGGGCCGGGGGTCTCCATGGCCTGCCTTATGGCTGCGTCCACCTGGGCCTTGTCGGTCACTCTGATTCCGGTAATGCCATAGGCCTCGGCCAGCTTCACAAAATCCGGGTTCCCGGAATACACCGTGGCAAAGAAGTCCTTGTCGTAGAAAAACTCCTGCCACTGGTGCACCATCCCCAGCGTCCCGTTGTTGAGGATAGCGAACTTTACATCGATGTTGTTTTCCACCGCCGTGGCCAGATCGCAGAGCGTCATCTGGAAGCCGCCGTCGCCGGCAATGGACCAGACGGTTTTGTCCGGTCGGCCCACCTTGGCGCCCAGGGCAGCGGGGACCTCGAACCCCATGGCTCCCAACCCGCCTGACGTGAGCAGTGAGTTGGGTTCCTTGTAGGCGTAATGCTGCGCTGCCCACATCTGGTGCTGTCCCACCCCGGTGACGATGATGGAATTTCCCTCGGTGATATCCGAAAGCTGCTTCATTACGTACTGCGGCAGCAGTTCGTCGGTCTGCCGGATGTACAGAGACGGGTGCTCGGCCCGCAGGGTGTCGATGTACTGCAGCCATTCTACGTGGGTCTTCCGGTCCACCAGGGGCAGCATTTGCTTCAGCACCTGTTTCAGGTTGCCCAGCACGGGCACCGTCGCCTTGACGTTCTTGTGGAATTCCGAAGGGTCAACGTCCACGTGCACTACCTTGGCGTTGGGAGCAAAGTCGGAAAGACGGCCGGTCACCCGGTCGTCGAACCTCATGCCCAGGGAAATCAGCAGGTCGGCCTTATCGATGGTCAGGCTGGCGTAGGCCATGCCGTGCATACCTGGCATCCCTGTGTGCAGGAAGTGGTCCGTGGGGAAGGAACTGATACCCAGCAGCGTAGTAATGACAGGGATTTGGGCCTTTTCAGCCAGTTCCCGCAGTTCAGCGAAAGCATGAGAGATAAGAATGCCGTGCCCCGCCATTATCACGGGACGCTCGGCCTGGTTTATCACTTCCACCGCCTGGTGCAGTTGGATTTCGTCGGCCTCGCCGGGCGGTTCATAGCCCTGAAGATTGACGGACTCCGGCCATACGAAGGGTCGCCGGTCGCCGGCCAGCACGTCCTTGGGAATATCGAGCAGCACCGGGCCGGGGCGGCCCGACTGGGCAATGTAAAAGGCTTCCTTGATCGCCGGGGCGATGTCGTCCACCTCCATAACCAGCATATTGTGCTTGGTTATGGGCAAGGTAATGCCAGTGATATCGGTCTCCTGGAAAGCGTCCCTGCCGATGGCCGGCCGGGGTACCTGGCCGGTAATGGCCACCATGGGTATGGAGTCCATCATCGCACCGGCGATGCCGGTGACCAGGTTGGTGGCCCCGGGGCCGGAAGTAGCGGTACAAACCCCCACCTTTCCCGTGGCCCTGGCGTAGCCGTCCGCCGCCATGGCGGCTGCCTGCTCGTGCCGCACCAGGACATGGCGCAGCTGGGGATAACCGCTCAGTGCCCCATAGAATGGCAGGACCGCACCGCCGGGCAGCCCAAAGATAACCTCAACCCCCTCCTTTAGGAGGCTTTCGCAAACAATTTCTGCGCCGGTGTATTCCATTTCTGCCTCAAACTCCCGTAAATAAAAAAAGACCCGTCCCCGAAGGGACGGGTTTAACGTCGCATTAACCCGCGGTACCACCCTTCTTTTCCGGCCACTGGCAATGCAAGCATCGCAACCTGGACCGAAACAGCTCTTTTCAACCTTTAACGGGGTCAGCCGCCGCGCCCTACTCCATTCAGGCGGGCCGCTCCAGGGCGAGTTGGGAGCCTTACTGTCGCCGGACTTTCACCATTCGCCGGCTCTCTGGTGACAGAGTACTCTTAATACTCCCTATCACAGCGGTACATTTAACCGAGTGGAATACTAGCAGTCAGACCAATTCGTGTCAATACCCTTGCAACGAAAAACGAAACAGTTTTGTCGTGTTTCAGAAACAAGACATCGAAATGGCGTTTTTTCGCACATTGGCGACTTGGGCCGTCGCAACCGATGGGATACTAGAGGTCTTAGGACTTAATTGCCCCGTACGGGGAAACGTCAATTATTCCCGTTTTGAGGGCTGGAATTATTCCCGGAGTTGGGACGGGCATCGCGCCCGT
>JAPPLU010000089.1 GCA_028874075.1 Chloroflexota bacterium | reverse complement strand
GCGCTCGCCGCTGCGGGGCGGCGTGATGGCCAGCAGCACCGGCTCCTTCTTCCGCTGACCGCCAATCAATATGCGCTTGATGTTGATACTCATGATATATGCCTCCTTCTCGTCAAGATGGTCGCCTCGGGGAACCGCCTACCGGCGGTCCAGGGGCATTCGCCCCCAATCGAGTGTGGGAGGGGAAAAGCGAAAATCCAATTCCCTGTAGGGCAGGACGCCGGCGTCCGCCCATATAGGGAATTGGATAGGTGGGCCCGGATGTGATGTGATACCCGTGTACAGGGATTCGGGTCACTTGTAGAAATACAAGTCCGGCCCGTCCTGAACGTGAAACGGGCCGGAATCGGGGGTAGCGGGGCCATGTTGGCAAGCACCTGGCGGTAAGGGCCGGTTCCGGCCTCACTTGTATTAGTGCAAGTCGGCGGCGGCCCGAATCCGGCGCCGTCGCAGCAAGCAATTCGGGCCGGGGGTCGTTGCGGGGGGAAGGGACCCCCTTACAGGAACCCCCTATTGGACCTGTCGCCCGGAGTAGGAGCAAGGAGGTGGAGCATGGCGCAGAACGGGGGCCGGGGCGCCGGTGGCCAGGACTCGGATGCGGAGCGGCGGGAGCGGCTGCACGAGTTCCTGTGCGAGTTGGTGAAACGGGAGGGACGCATGGAGGCGGCGGTGCTGCTGGGGGTGAACTACCGCACCCTGGTCAAGGCCGAGGAGTCGGGCGAGATGACGGGGCGCATGAGCGACGCGCTGGAACGGCTGCTGCTGACCTGGGACGGCGGGGCCGAGGACGGCGATGGTGACGGGGACGGGGACGGGGAACCGGAACCCGGCGGCGATCTGGCGCGGCGGGTGGAGGCGTTGGAGGCGGGGCTGGAGGAGTTGGCCCGAGAGTTGCGCAGCGGGCTGGAAGCGGTCCGGGGGGCCGTTGGGGGCACCGCCAAGGAGGACCCGTCGATGGCGCCGGAGAAACTGGCAGCCAAGGCAAAGGAAGGGAAGAGGAGCGCACCGACGCAATCGCCGCCCGCGCCGCCGGTGGCCGGACTGAACAAGCCCAGGCCCGTCAGGCTGCGCCGCGTGGACCCGGAGTTGGTGACCCGGGAACCCGCTGGGGATGACGCGGAAGTGTACGGCGACGCCTGGCCGCTGGTGAAAGAGTGGCGGGAACTCAAGGACAGGCTCCCGGTCCGGGGCCGGAGCCTGTCCTGGCTGACCGGCTACGAGCGGCTCCTGACGCTGGAGCTGGCCATGCTGGAGGAGCACGGGCTGACCCTGCCGCCGCAGAAGCAGCCGGTGCGGGACAGCCTGAGCCGGCGGGACCACACCCGCTGGCGCTGGAAGGCGCTCGACAGGACCCAGGTGTCCATCCGGAAGCGCAAGCTGCTGCGCTGGCTGCGCCGGTTGCTCACCCTGGGAGCGTGGTGGGATTAGGCGGGACGGCAGCCGTCATCCCCGGGCCGTACGGCGTGGCGCGGCGCCGGGGGCCTGTCAGCGAACTTCCGGCAAGCGCTAAGCAAGCGATCACCGGCGGGGCGGGCCAGGTGCTTGCAAAATCCGTTCCCTGTGATGGGAGCGCGGGCGATAATCAATGCAGTTTACGGTTTTCCAGCCTTTCCCGCTTGAAAGCTGGAGGGTCCGTCCCCGACCCGGACCGTTCGCCAGGGATTGAGCCTCGCTCTCCCCGCGACGGCCTCAACGAGGACAAGCGCCTGCCCGCTGCGTGATGCGGCACCCGGGGTCGAGCCCTGCTCCTCCGGCGTCCGATTCGATGCGGTGCACCATACCAAGCTGGCGCCGGTCGTCAGCATCGCCAACATCGTCCAGGAAGTGAAAACCGGAACCGACACGGCACCCCAGAACCTGAACCTTACGGTCCAACTCCCCGAGCGCACAGGACACAGCGCTCACCACTCAACCTGCGGCTGGAACGGGCTTCGCCTCTGGCCGCTTTCTCACGTCTGCGGCTTGGCACTCACACAGCAATCAGGCCGCAGACTCCTCAAGCTCCCGTTCCGTTCGCCAGCGACTACGGCAGGCCGGACCTCTCCCTGGCGACGCGGTTTCCAACGGCGCGCTGGCTGACGGCGTAACCGCTGGCCCGGCTGCGTTCCCCGCCTTGCTCTTTCCCTCACCATCCGGCTTGCCGGGCGCCATATCCCTGGGCCAACTGCGCCTTGCGCCAACCCCCAACCGGCACTTCCCGTTGCGCTGCCTGACCCTGGACGTGGTGCGCCTTGGACGGGATGTTCTGGACGGGCAATGGCGTCGTCTCCAATGGGGCGCAGCGGGCGGCAGGAGTCGGGATTAAGCGCCACGCTTTCACGTCAATCACCAGCACAGTTGCCGCCGTGGGCAACCAGCAGCGCGTCAGCGACAACCACAGCCACGACAACCACATCGAGGAGGTGATCAACAACAACGAACATCCTGGATTCCCGGTCATAACCGGCCGGTTGTAGCAATCGCTGAACCGGCAATAACCCAGGGCGGCCCACGGAGCCGCCCCTGACAATTGAATGGGCGCCTACGAGCGGGGTCGTCTCTCCCACCGGGGAGGCTTCCCCGCTCTTCGTGTTTCGCCACCGGCGAACACCAAAGGGGCGGAATGGACCGCACCCAACGACCTGCATCTTGAACCGGAGAGCGGGGTCGGTCCATTCGGGCCGGCCTCGCTTTCCGCCTTTCGGAGGAAACGACATGAAGGCCAACACCACGAACACCGTCAACTACAACATCGAACCCAGCGTCAATGTCAGCGGCAAGAACAACGACAACGCCATCCGCGTCAACCTCACCGGCGAAGCCGCCGTCCCAGCCGTCGAACCCAGCCCCGCCACCGGCCGGGCCGAGTCTCACCTGTCCGTGGCCGCCAGGGAGCGCGGCCTCAACATCAAGGAACTGGCCGCCCTGATGGGCGTCGGTCCCTCCCACCTGTCCCAGGTCGCCCGGGGCAGGAAGACCCTGACACCCTACATGCGCGGCAAGATTGAGGCAGTCCTGGGTGAAGTCCCTCCCCAGGGCGTCGTCCACCGCCAGGGCGGCGTGGTCAAGGGCGGAGAGAGCACCTACCTCCGGGAAAAAGCCCGGGAACGTGGGATGACCCTGCGGCAGGTGGCGGACCGGGCCGGACTGACCTATGGGTACGTGGTGCAGGTCAGCCGGGGCCAGCGCAATCTGAGTCCCGCCGCCCAGGCCCGGATGGAGACGGTGCTGGAGGCTCCGGTGAAGGTGGAGACCGCCCAGCCTGCCGACATCAACCCGCCGGCCCTGTGGGAGCGCATGGACGCTCACGGCTGGTCCCAGAACGAAACGGCGCGGCGGGCCGGCATCAGCACCGGGATGCTCTCCCAGGTGATGAACGGCCATCGCAAGCCCTCCGGGGACGTGCTAAGGCGGCTGCACGAAGTGCTGTTCGCGCCGTCGGCGGCGGAACTGGTGGTGCCGGTGGAGTTGAAGGTCATGGCCTGGAAGAAGGGCGGGCGCAACGGGATGGTGATCAAGGGCGCCGGCGGGCCACGGAGCAGCGGCAAGCCCGGCGACGGGACCATCCGCGTCGGCGGCCGGGTTCCCTGGGGCGCCGAGGTCGAGTTCGCCTACACTACCGGCTACGACCGCCACGGGCGGGTGTCCGTCAACCACGTCGTGGACGAGCGGGGCTGCTCTGCTATGTTGAAGAAGGTGGAGGCGACCAAGTAAGGACCTGGATTGGTCTCCGGTGAACGTCGTGAGGAATAACCGGCTAGAACAAGGACCTGACCGATGCCAGAATCTCCACGGTTTTGGAGTCGGTCAGCCGGGCTATGGTTCTCCGGAATACCTCTTCGTTCAAAGTCATCACACGGTCGGGGCGAACCCAGCTGGAACGCAGCAGGCGGCCAGAGGCTAAATCGCCGTCGGCAATCGGCAGTTGCAGCACATCGGCACGGGGCTGGCTGGTGACCTCGCAAACCATCCAGTCCTGTTCGCTGGGATACCTCACGTCTGCCACCACCAACACAGGCCTGATCTTGGCATCCTGCAAGTTGGTGAACGGAAAGAGCGCCAGCGCAATATCGCCCACCATCGGCTAATTGTCGCCTTCCCGTATGTCCGGCAAGGATGCCAACCACCCCTGGTACTCCGGGTCGTCATCGGATTCGTCATAGCGGCTGAACATGGAGGCCAGGGCCATGTTCGTCCACTCCCGCTTATCCCGGTCGCCTGACACCACCAGGTACTTCCCGTCCCAGTACGCCATCCGCCCCACGATCTCCACCGTCTTCACGCTCACCGCGCACACCCGACGCAGCAGGTCTATCACCCGTTCCTTGTGGTCGGCGAAGCGGTAGGTGTTGAACCGCCGGGCAATAGTCGGGTCCCGGGGCCTGCGTTCCTTGTACTGGTCCAGCACCCACTCCAGGGCCGAGCGGCTGCCCAGTTGGTACTCCCACGCCTCCGGCGGTACTCCCCTCAGCGTGGTCTTGTCGTCCAGCGCGATGGCGCCCTGCTCTCTATCGGCCCGCAGGATTACCCGCCTGGGCTCGCCCTCCAGGTCAACCCGTTCCAGGGGATATGGTTCCGCCTGCTCGAACCCGATGTGCAGGTCAAGCAGTTCCCGGCCCATGTCCCGCCAGACGTGGAAATCGTGGTAGAAGGGCAGTCGGGGAAACTCCCGCAGCAGGTCCACCCGGTAGTCGTGGCGGTACACCGGGTCGTGGAGCACGGCGTAGGTATAGGCGAAGATGTCCTCGGCGGCAATGCCCTCCGGCCCGGCCAGTTCGTCGAAAGCATCGCCCCACTCCTGCCGGTAGTGGTCGTTGAACTGCTTGATGCCCCACTCGGTGATGTTGCAGACCCGCTCCCCGTCGTCGGTGTAACGGTAGAGGGGCAGGCATTGGGTCTTTTCAAGCAGGTCAAGCGAATATAGTTTGTCCGTTGCCAGCACCGAGAACGCCTTGCTGGATCCTACACCAGAAAAGCAAATTACCTGGTTTTGCGCGTCGGCACCGTGGGGGAAGATCGTTGGTTGTTGATACCTACGATGAGTGATAATTGGTGCGTAGTAACAATGCTTAAGGGTGTATGGCCTGTACAATGCTGGCACGATATTGGCCGTTGTGAATACAATCGGGTCACCCTTAATCAGATGCCGTTCTAATTCGGCAGTCCACTTTATGGACCGGTCAACCCAATCGCTAATCGAACCAATATCGGGGTTCTCGGCAAGGTACCGTCTAATTTCGTCGCGGTACACTCTGCAAAACAAGCTTACTTTGTCAGCAACGAGGTCTTCGTCAAAATCGAACGTCCATTCATCCCTGTTCGTGGCGATTCCGAGCGAATATATGCCGAACACCGCCCCTTCATCCTCAACCCGCTTCGCCAGCTTGGTCTCGCGGTTCGCCAACGGCAGCAGTTTCTCAAAGTCGCTGTTGGACTGGTTGAGCCAGTCGCTTCGTTTATCGGGTGTTATGGTGGCAAAGTCTATTCCGTCCATTTCCGCTTCCCGCAGGTAGGCGAGCTTGTCCTTTGCCAGTTCCGCGTCCTCTCGCCGGGAGTAGTGAATGCCGCACTGCCCCAGCCTGGCCTTCTCCCTCACGAAAAAGCCGATGGCAACGCCGGTCTGGATGCCGAAGACGTTGTGGCTGGTGCCTGAGATTTTCGGGTTGCGCCGCACGTCTGAGCCGAGGTCCAGTACGTAAATGTCGGTGAACTCTTCGGCTGCCAACTTGCGAAAACCATCGTCCTGCCGGGTGTCCAGATAAGCGCGGTTGGTGATGAACCCGATGATGCCGTCGTCCGCCAGCCTATCGGACGCCCAGCGGATGAAACGCTTGTACATGTCGTATTGCTTGGTCTTCTGGGCCGTGCTGGCCGCTACGTAGGTCTCGCTTATCCGGCGGTCTATCTCCGGGTACTCCCGGTTCTTGTTGTTGTCGTTTTCGTTCTGCTGGTTGGCGTTGTACGGCGGGTTGCCGATTATCACGCTGATGGGCTTCTCGTTCTGCTCCTGCACCCGTATCCAGTTCTCTTCCGACAGCGCGCCCAGGTTGAAGGCCCCCTGCCGCTGCACCGCGCCGCCGATTGACCCCGCGCCCTGCCAGTCCATGTTGTCCAGGGTGTCCACGAAGCACAGGTTGGGAAACTCCAGGTACTCCCCCGTCCGCTCCCGGTAGGTGTACTCGATGTTCAAGTTGGCGATGTAGTAGGGGAGTATCGCCACCTCGTTGGCGTGGATTTCGTGAAGATACTTGCGCTCCAGCCGCTCCAGGGGCAGATGGTTGATCAGGTTGGTGATGAAGGTTCCCGTCCCCGTGGCCGGGTCCAGGATCTGCACGTTGTCGTCGGCCAGGGTCTTGCCGAAGTGCTTTTGCAGCAGGTAATCCGTGCCCAGGATGATGAAGTCCACCACCTCGTTGGGGGTATAGACCACGCCCAGGCGGTCGGCGGCGGCGGGATTGTAGGCTTTATAGAAATCCTCGTAGACGGCCTTGAGGAACTGCTGCTTCTCGGCGTAGTCGGCGATTTCGTCCGCCGCCCGCCCGATGGCCCCGTAGTAGGCCCGCAGCCGGTCAATGGCCTCCCGCCGCACGTTGCCGGTGAAGAAGGTCCCCTCCAGCTCGTCCAACTGGCCGGCCACGTTGTTTTCCCGGTGGAACTGGTCCTCGTCAAACACCCGGTGGAATATGTCCTTGGTGAGGATGTGCTGGAGCAGCATCTCCCGCACGTCGGCCGCGGACACGTCGGGGCCGATGCTCCGGCGGCACAGGGCCAGAAACTCCGCTGCATTGGCCCGGTAGTCGGCGTTGCCCTCCTCCGCCGCCGCCACCGATTGCCGCAGGTTCTCCAGCACCGCCGGCAGGTCGGTCTTGAACTGCGCCTGGGCCTGGCGGAACTCCTCGATGCTGGGCAGTTCGTAGTCCAGGAACCGCCGTATCAGCCGGTGCAACTCCCCGGGTCGGGACATGTCCACCCTGAGGGCCACGTCGCCGTTCTGCACCAGCACCGCCGTCTCCGAGTCCTCGAAGACGATGTTGTCCCGGGGGTAGCCCCGGTTGAACTTGGCCTGAATCTCCGCGTCCAGGTCGTCGTGGGTGTCCTTGGCCTCCCAGTAGCCCCGGGCCATGCGCAGCGTGTCCTTCACCGTGCCGTCGGGGATCACGTTGCCGGCGGTCTTCAGCTCGGGAATGAGGACCAGCCGTTCCCGGTGCTCGCGGCAGTAGGCGTCCAGGCAGTTCTGGAAGGCCGGGCGGATGTTCAGCTCGTTGTCCGAGCCGCCAAACTCGACCAGTTCCCGCCGCCTGGCGTAGTAGTCCGCTATGTGGGGGTATGAAGGCATATTACGGATACCTTACCCAAGCGCGGCTGCCGGCGCAACCGGCTTGGAGTGGAGTTGCGGACCTGCGGCGGGACCCTTTTCCTACAAGCCCGTCAGGTTCCCCCTCTTACCGGACATCCTGGGTGAAAATTCACCACCTACCAACGGTTAGCTTGCCACGGCGCCCTGGCCCACGTGGGTCTGGCGTGGGATTGCGATTGGCGGTGGCTGAGCCTGTTGCGGGCATCATACCCGCGCCGGACCCTCCAGCGGCGGGAACGCCGGCGCGCAGGGCGCTTTGCGCCTTTGCCGCCACCGCAACGACGAAGGGCCCCGGCCAGTACGGCCAGGGCTCCTGATGCGTCCAACCCTTGGCCCCGGTGGGGCCGCCCCTCGGCGCTAGTCCTGGATGATGACGGTGTAGTCCTGGCGGTCGCCCTTCACCCGGTAGCCCGGGCCGTTCAGCAGCCGGAAGATGGCCGTCTCGCTGCCCTCCGACCGGTTGTCGCGGCGGATACTAAAGGTAAACCTGGCCCAATTGATGTCCGGATCGGGCTGGTATGTGTGTTCGGGCCAGAAGGACTCGACCCAGAAGGTGTCGCCCGCCTCCTCGACGGTTTGACCGCCTATCCTGGACAGGTAGAAGTCCTCGCCCGGGGTCGCCGTTCCGCCGACGTACTGGAAGTACACCCTTCCCGTGAAGTTATTCGAGGGGTCATCATCGGGGACATTTTCGCGGACAAGCCACGTCGGATTAAACGAACCGCTACCCTCGTTCCAAGAAAATGGGTTGGTACCTCGCGACTTTTCCACCAGCGGATAGCCGGCGTTGTCGTCGTCCAGGATGGTCAGCGTGTACTCATCGGCCGAACCCACCGAGTAGCCCCGGCCCGGCTTCAGCGTCAGCACCACAATCTCGTCGGCCTCGTTGTCGGTGTCGGGGGTGACCTCCACCGGGATGTCAACGTAGTCCCGCCCGACGATCACCTGCGCCTCCATGGGATCGGGGACGCTGTAGTCCGTTGCGCCGTCGGCCCCCAAGTCTCCCGAGGGGGTGTTGCCGACGTTGAAGACCAGGGTAAAGGCCCTTTCCGCCGGCCGGTCCAGGTTGACCCGGACGGTGTGCGTGCCGATGTTGTCCTCGTACACGGTGACCGCGGCTTCGGCGAAGGATACCACCGGCGCGTCGTCGTCCCGGATGGTCAGCTCGTGGCGCACCGGCAGGGCCAGGTCGTAGCCGTCGCCCCCGGTCAGGGTCAGCACCACCGTCTCGTCGCCCTCGTTGTCGTCGTCGTTGAGGATGCGCACCGGCACGTCCACCCGGCCCTGTCCCCGCCGGACCGTCACCGTGCAGGGGTCGCTGTCGCAGCCGCTGACGGTGAAGTCGTCCTCGGCGCCTCGCGCCGCCGTGCCACCAACGGTGTACTTGACGGTGATGTCAGTGTGGGGCGCCGGCACCACCAGGATGGTCGCCCGGTGGGTGCCGCCCCGCTCGCTCGCGCTGGCATCCTCCGCCGCGAAGGCCACCAGCGGCAGGTCGTCGTCCGCGATGGTCAGCGTGTGCTCGCCGGGGTCGTCCACGGCGTAGTCCGAGCCGGCCCGCAGCGTCAGCACCACCGTCTCGTCCGGTTCGCTGTCCCCGTCGTCGGTGATCTCCACCCGGATGTTGACCTGGCTGGCCCCTCCGGACACCTCCACCGTGTTGTCAACCCGGTAGTCCCGGTTGCGGATGGCCGTGCCCCCCACGCCGTAGCTCAGGATCAGCCCGTCCGGCGGCGCCGGCGGGTTCAGGTTCACCCGCACGTTGTGAGTGCCCTTCCCCTCGCCGGGGTTGGACGTGGCGGCGGCGAAGCTGGCCCGGGGCAGGTCGTCGTCCCGGATGGTCACCGTGTGCCTCCGGTCTTTACCCAGGGTGTAGTTCCCCGGGCTGTTCAGCAGCGTTAGGACCACCGTCTTGTCGCCCTCGACGGCGCCGTTGTTGATGATGGTTACCGGGATGGTTACGCTGGTGGCCCCGGCCCCCGCCGACACCGACCCGGTGGAGCCCGTTACGCCGGTTATGCTGTAGTGCTCGTCCCTCCTGGCCGTGCCGCTTATGCTGTAGTTGATGGTCACGGGTCCCGTGGGCGCCGGGTTCAGGTTGACCACCACGTTGTGCGGGTTGTCCGAGCCGGTGACGTCCTCGTCAACCCCGCTTTCCGCCAGGTCGAACTCCGCCCGGGGGCCGTCGTCCTCGATGATGGTCAGCGTGTAGCTGGCCGGACTGCCCAGGTCGTAGTAGTGGCGCGGCGACAGGAACAGGTTCAGCACCGTGTCGTCCCGGGTATCGGTGTCGTCGATCAGCCGCACCGGTATGTCCACGCTGGTTACCCCGCTTGGGACCCTGACCGACCTCTCCCGCCCGGAGCCGGGGATGCTGAATCGCACGTCCTCGTCACCCACGTCGCCGCCCAGGGTGTAGTGGATGTCCAGGGGAGCGTGGGACGGCGGGTCCAGGTTGACGGTCACGTTGTGCGTGTTCGGTTGCAACCCCTCGCTCAGGGGTTCCGTCGGGGAGGCGGCGAAGGACACCGTGGGATTGTCGTCGTCCAGCACCGCCACGCTGGCCGTACTAGGGGTCCCCCGCGTGTAGCCCAAGCCGCTCTCCAGGGTGACGGTCACCTCCCCGTCGGGCCGGTCCATATCGTCGGACTGGGTGGGCACGGTGATGGTCGCCCTACCCCGGTTGTCGATGGTTATATCCTGCCGGCCTTCATCCGCGGCGTCCACGTAGCCGCCGGTTTCGATGTCCACCCGCTTGTCCGCCACCGTGTAGTAGACCACCAGGGTGTCGCCGGCCACCGGGGCCGGGGAAGCGCGCACCGTGAAGGTGGCGTCCTCTCCCTCGCTTACGTCGGGGCCGGCCTCCAGCGACAGCCGGGGCTGGTCCAGCCCCTCGCTGGTCGCCGTAACCGCCTCCGACCAGTAGCCGGGAACGCCCCACGTGTTCACCGCCCGCACGTAGTAACACGTCCGGGAACCCTCGACATAAAGGGAGTCCAGGTACAGCGTTCCCTCTATCTTAGCTCCGGCTTGGTCGAACCTCGGGGCTTGGCACGCCCTCCCGGGTTCGTCCTCGAACTTCCACACCTGGTAGTGGGATACCGGCCAGCCGTTCAGCAAGTCCACCTCGGCCCACTGCACCACCGCCGTGGGCGGTGTGGGGAAAAACGACCCTTGCAGGTCCTGCGGCATTCCCGGCGCTCCCCCGCCAGCTCCCGGCTGCGCCATGATTGTTGCCGCGTTGTTCTCCTCGATGTAGTCGAAGTAGTGGGTGGAGTGAGTGGCGCCGTCAATGACGACGGAGTAGTCCTGGGTGTTGGCGATGCTGGCCTGGATGTCCGGCGTGGGGACGCCGGCCGGGGCGATGAGGGTCAGCGTCGGGTACTCCGTCTGGCCCCTGGCGGGTCTGCCATCGGATACGGGCAGTTCGCCCAGTACCCATTCCGCCTGGCAGAGTCCACCGGCGCAGGACGTTTCCCGGTACGTCCCATCGGTGGCGATGACTTCGGCGCCTTGCGGTACGCCGGTGAGGGTTACCAGCACCGCCGGGGCTGTTTCCGGCCCGTGGTTGGCGGCGTGGATGGTGTAGGCCGTCTGTCCCGCCGCGGCCAAGGGACTGTCCTCGCCACTGTCCATCACCGCCAGCTCGGAGATTGGCCCCACGTGGAAGGTGTATTCCCCACTTGCAGTATATTGCGTTGAAGACTTGGTGGCAGCAAAGGTCAGTTCGACTTTGTAGGTGCCAAGGGCGCCGAACTTGATCAGAAGCGGATCCGGACTTTCCGTTACGGCGGTGAGGTTAACCGGTCCGAACGTCGGCTTCGCGTCAACGTTTAACAGCTCGAAACTTCCAGCGTCATTTCGGTTGATCGACAACGTGCCGGGTCTTTGCTTCGGCGACACGTCGCTAATCCGAAAGGTATGGCCCGTGTAGCCACCACTTTGCGGAGGATACTTTACGCTAATGCCCGGCGCAGTTCCATATTCAAGCGTCGAGTCGTGCCCGGTCGCCTCACCGGATACCCAAAAGCACACCTCAGGTGTCCCCGAACAACGACGCTCGCCGAGAGCGTGCACCTGGACGATCACCAATCCTGGATCGAGATAGGTCACTGCAAGGTTTTGAGCAACCCTAAACTCATCGATTCGCTGGACGGTTGGGAGCGAGATATCGTTGCGGCGCGCCCGGGCGAACAGCTTGAGTTCGTCTTTGGTTCCGCAGGGAGCCTCAGTGACCCCAACGCAATCATGGAGCCACCACAGCACAATCTCGCCCTCGTTCACCAACACCGGGGGGTCCTGGCCCAGGCAGACCCTAGCGACGTCGTTCTCCCGTTTCTGCGGGTCCAGCCTGAACAAGGGCCGGGTTCTCACCACAGTTGCTGTCAGGCATAGCTGCTCCGGGGGAATACCGGTCGAGTCCACAATAACCGGGACATCTAAATCCTGATAGCCGGGGTAGTTTTGGAGATTACACGACGATGTCTCGCAAATCGTGAAGTCGGATAGGTCTCCAACTGACCAGATTCCCAAGCCTGTGTCAAAGGTCTCCTGCTGCATTGGGCCATAGGAGAGGCCCGGTGACAGTTCGATCCTGACTTCCACATCAAGCTGATCGTTGACGTTATAAAAACCTTCCGGGTTTCCCTCAACTTTATTGCCCGCGCCGTCATTGTGAGCTCTTATCCTGAATGTTGTCTGCTCTCCTGGGTCCGGGTGTCGGCTGCCAACAACGCCGCCCCCCACACCAGCATCTCCAAGCGTGAATCTCACAGTTCCCTGGCGTCCGCCCATGACCCAACCCTCGGCTTCGTTGTTGTCCCTGTTGCCTGGCGGTTCTGCGGGGCTGGAGGATATGATCTCGGCATGTAGCTGGTGCGGGATTGGTGCGTCTCTGGATTCTCGAATTAACGGAAAGAACTGTTGAGGCCGTATTTCTATTTCTACGCTGTGGCCGGGAAGTAGCTCCTTGATCGTCCATACACCCGTGTCGTGGTCAAACGTATCCTCTGGGGATACCCCTATCGTCTCTCCTGGTAACGGCAGTGGATCGAACTGAACTTTGACGTTCTCAACCACCCTCAAGTCTTGGCCTTCGTTGACGTTGTTGCTGACAGTGAATACCCAAATGGGAAATTCCCATTTGGGTAGATACTGAGATTCCAGGGACAGGTCTATGTTTGGCGAGATGGGAGCAGCCTCAACCAACGGAACGTTGGCCGTCGTGGCCGCCGCCAGGGCGGCTACGACGACCATCAGACATAGAGCGATCAGTAGCTTGACACGCATGGCCATACAGCGGCGCAACCCAGTCCTCTCGCCTTGCCCCACCTACGGGCTCCGCCACGTCACGGTGACGGGTTCTGCGGAGACGGTGGCGCTATTGTGGAAATCGGTTACCCCTGGACGGACGTAAGCCACATCCAGATGGACGGTCTCCGTGGCTGGGCCCGTATGCCGTATCTGGTGGGCGGCCTGGTGGCTGACGTGTATACCGTCGGAAGCGGTGAACGTGTAGATGGCCGACCCGACCTCGCCCACGTCGAGCAGATGCCCCGTGAAGGTGACAGTGTCTCCCACCGTTGGGTTAGGGTTATCCAGGTGGAGAACCACGCTGGGTACGTCGTCCAAGGCAATCTGTACCGCCAGGGTGTGGTCAATGGTGGGGTCCGGGTTGTTCTCATGGTCCACGTTATCACTCACGCCCAAGATGAGGTCGTAGGTAGAGTGAGTTTCGTAGTCCAGGTGGGCGCCGTCGGCCACCTTAATCTGGACGGTATCGGGATCAGACGTGGAGTCCAAGGCGAAGTCTTCCGCTCTCTTGCCGGAGAGGCTGTAGGACAGGTCGTCCACTTCGGCCCCGAAAACCTGGATCGGTTCGCCGACATTGGTTCCAGCGGGAGAGTTTTCCGGCACGCTGCGGCTGACGCCGAACTTCGGCGGCTCCACCTCGATGAACTTGGTGCCTACCTGTATGACGTACTGCTTGACCTCGCTGGTTTCAGCTACGACGCCGTCTCCGTTAATGGGCTTCCAATCTTGTTCGGCGTTTGGCGGCGGGTTTTCTTCTTGGCGCACATAGCCCAAGAGGTGAACCGAGAGCACGTAGGTGCCGGGCTTGGTGAAGACCCACTGGAGGTCCTCAAGCTGGCCGGGCGACATGAACACGTCGTGTTCGTCGTCATCGGGGTCGGCGCTGTCCCAGACCAGTTCCACGCCGTTTGCTTCTTGCCCGCCTTCCCATACACCGGGAGCCCGGTAGGCCAGGAAGTGGGGATGTTTCGCCGGGTCGATGCCCGGGTTGCGGTAGAGTTCGAACTTGTAACGGAGGGGCGGCCCACCGTCCGGTGCCCCGGCCCAGTACCGGTCGTCAAAGCGCTTCGTCGAAAAGCCCAGGGCCAGGTCCGAAGTCTCGTCAACCGTGGTCGTGGCCGGGTCGTCCAGGCGCAGCCACCATACTTGATCGCCAGCGTCTGCGTATGAATCGAGTATTGGGTAGTCATCCATGGCAATCTCGACGCCGCTGGGGTTTTGCGATGCGCTGGCAACCACGGTGGCCTTGTGGTCGTCCAGCACGTGGAAGATGGCCTCGTCGATGTCGATGTTGGAATCTTCCAGTTCGGTGACAGTTGTCGACTGCCCGAAATCATCCGTTTCCGTAGTCTTGACCAACTTTGGCGGGCAGGTGTTGGTGTGGAGGACGCCTTCGTTGCCGGGATTCTCCTCCGTGTGCTGGCGCCGCCATTCCCAATAAGCGTCGAAGAGGGCGTAGTGCCCCTCGGTTATTTCGTGGGGTTCGGGTTGGAAGGCGGTGCCGGCCCCGGGGCCGCAGGGTTGCGGGTTGGTGTAGGTGTTGTCGGGGGTCTGGGCCTGGGTCGGCTCGGCGGTCAGGGTAATGGTCACCGCGACGGCGGCGATGATGGCCAGCGTCAGGACGGAGCCGGCGAGTTTCAGGGGCATTGCTGCGTTGGCTATAGTGCTCACTTTTTGTTGTTCCCCAAATTCAGTCTTGGTCGGTTGTCATCGGGTGATAGGGAGGCATCAGCCGCCTGGGGTTTTCTACACTGGTTCATCTCCGTGCCGGGCGGCTGGGTATGGATGCGCGCCCGGCGTTAGAGCGGATTGGTTGTTGGTCAGTTCCCGTCTGCTACCCAGGTGACGGTTATTTTATCCGAGCGATGGCCTAGGGCACGGCCGCGTTCGGCGGTGTAGAACAGGCCGACCTGGAAGGAGCGGGTTCCCGGCGTGTCGTAGGTGAAGGCGCGGGTGAAATCCTGACTGATTGGGGAACGGACGGGATCAGCGCCGGGCGGGTCCTCCACGTTCCAGCGCACGGAAAGGTTGGTTGCGCCCCCGGGCAGGTCGCCGATAGCGGCGCGGATGTTGACCGCTTCACCCACCTTCAGCCTGGTGGCGCTGGAGACCAGTCTCAGCCCGTCATTGTTGGTTCCCACGTCAGTCTCATCCTTGTCGGTCACGTTGATCTTGACCCGGACCGCGTTGTCAATCTCCGTGTCGTCGTAGTTCGTGATGCCCTTGCCGTCGCTGACGTGGAGGGTCACGTAGTGAAGGGGTCGGGCTTCATAGTCCAGCGCGTCGGCGGCGGCGACGATGGTGGGAGGTTCAGTAAAGCGGCCCTTGCTGTCCTTGCTGCCGGACAGGGCGAAGAGCTCGCTGTCGGCGCCGGAGAGACGGTAGGAAAGGGGATCGCCGTCGGGGTCATGCACGGGAATGGCTGCGCCCGCGGCGGCGCCGGCGGTGTTTTCGACCACGGACCGTTCCATCAGGAAGGCGGGCGGACTGTTCACCGTAAGCTCGTCGCCCACGTGGATCACGTAGCGCTTGACCTCGCTGGTCTCGGTGAGGTTTCCGCTGATTGGCTCCCAGTCATCGCCTCCGCCTTGGGGCTTAGTCTGGCGCACGTATCCAAGCAGGCGAACCCAAATCTCGTAGGTGCCGGGCTTGGTGAAGATCCACTGCAGGTCTTCAAGCTGGCCGGGCTGCATCTCCAGCGCTTTCACGTGCGGCTCATTGCTGTCCCAGATCAAGTCCGATCCGGGCAGGTTCAACAGGCGCGCGCGATAGGCCAGGAGGTGGGGATGGTCGGCCGGATCGATGCCCGGATTGCGCTCGAGCCTGAACTCGTAGCGGACCCCGGTCCAGTATTTCTCGTCGAAGCGTTCCGTCGAGAAGCCGAGGGTGAGGTCTGATTTCTGGTTCCCGTCGAGGTCAGGGTCATCCAGCCGCAGCCACCAAACCTGGTCGCCGACATTTGCGTAGTCATCAACCTCGGGGTATTGGAATAAACTCAAATGGGATGCGTTAGTGTCGTCAGGATCACCCTCCGCCACAGTCACCTTGCGGTCGTTCTCCACGTGGAAGATGGCCTCGTCGATGTCGATACCTGAGGCGACGAGGGAGGTAGTCGTCGTTGTATTCCCGTCGCGATCGGTCTCCGTGGTTTCCGTCACTTTCGGCGGGCAGGTGTTGGTGTGGAGGAGGCCGACGTTCACAGGGTCTTGAGGATCCTGACCGGGAAGCTGCGCAGGTTCCGGGGGCAGCCACTCCCAGTAGGCATCGAAGAGGGCAAAGTGGCCGGTGGTAATCTCGTGGGGTTCGGGTTGGAAAGCGGTTTCTGCGGCGGGGCCGCAGGGTTGGGGGTTGGTGTATGTGTTGTCGGCGTTCTGGGCCTGGGTGGGCCCGGCGGTCAGGGTAACCGCCACTGCGATGGCGGCGATGAGGGTCAGCGCCAGGACGGCGCCAAAGAGTCTCAAAGGAATGGATGCGTTGGTTACAACGTTCATATTTGCTTTTGTTGTTCCTCAAATTTGTTTTGGTTTGGTCGTTTGTCATTGGGTGATATGACGGCATCCGCCGCGTGGTGTTTCTACACTGGTTCATCTCCGTGCCGGACGGCTGGGTATGGAGGGGAGTCCGGCGGCATCAAGCAAAACCTTGGGACCGGCATCGGCACCTCGGCAGTCAGGGACTGCCAGCCCCACACGCAAAAAGCGGCCAGACCCGCGACAGTCAATGCTGTCGGGATCCCACCGCCAAAGCGTAGGTCGGTCGGATGTGAGGGGCTGGACTGCCTACAAGCGGGTCTGCCCTCGGGAAACTCGGGGGGGCTGAAAGGGGTATGTATTGCTATATTCAAGCCCAAACCGTCAAATGCGCCAAGGCCGGGCAAATCCCGGTCCTGACCTCCGGCTAAAGTGGCTATTGCTGCGTTCAGTATCATCTCAATTGCACAGCGTAACCGGCGGTTGCTCATCAATCGTTATCGTTCGGTTGGGGGTAGCCAGTATCGAGACAACCGGTAGGGACGTGGTGAGTTCGTCCACTGTCGCTACACTTCTTGAAGGATTCCAGTCTGGCGATGGTAAGGCTGCGTCTCTTGATACGTTATTGATACTGGGTATCTTATCTAACATTCTACACCGCCGGCACGCGTGCCGTCAACACCGGAAGCCCGATCAACCTTGCCGGACCCTGCCCAAGTGCATTCGCCTTGCCTGCGTAAGCCGGCGTCCAGCAACTGGAGCTAATGGCGACGTTCCGGTTGCTCGTCAGAGCGGAAATTGCAATCGCCATCTACAAAGGTCGTTGTGGCCCGGGACCAATCCCCGCGCGCTGGTTGCCCCGAAGCGCCGCCTGACCGGAGGGCACGGCCAATGGCATGAAGCGGGCACGGCGATAATCGGTCGTGCCCATCTTGTCGCCAGCCATAGTACGGTTTATCCTTGCTACAGGATTACCTCCAACCGGAAAGTTCGCAGTTCGGTACGCTTAGGCCCACCAAGTTATCGACAGAAAGTGCCGGCCAGGTATCTAAAGTACTCAGACATGAGCATGCGTCAGATCACCGGATGCCGAACGAAGGACCCATAAGCTAATGTCTCTCGACGACCAAATTGTTGCGAAGATCGAGTTGCTCATTCGTCGACCTGTGGCACAAGTGTTTGACGCCTTCGTGAATC
>JAPPLU010000048.1 GCA_028874075.1 Chloroflexota bacterium | reverse complement strand
TCCAGCCAAAGGGCATTTTCCGAAATACGAACCCAACAGAGGAGATATCTTTGTGAGCGGCGCTGCTTTCACTCCTCGACAATTCGCCATTGGCACGTTCCTGTACTTGGCCTTGCTCTTGTCACTCACGACCCGCGATGGCGGCTTCTGGGGCCGCAAGATCGAGAGTGCAAGGATGGGCATCTCCCGCCTGACAGGGGGTAATGGCCGCTGTTGTGGTTTCCCTTTTCATATCCATTTGGTGGAGTTCCGGACTGATCACGGTCAAGATTCCGTGTGGATTCCTTGACGAGGAGCTTTTCTTTGCCCCCATCGTGAAAACGGCAGTAAAATGCGGCGGCCCCTGGGTCGCCGTATGGATTTGGAGCTAGAGGTAGTGGACATTGACAGCTTGAGAGTTCCGGTTGTCGCTCTCGTCTTTGCCGCAGTTGCTTTAGCCGTGGCCCTGCTGAGTGCCGCCCTGCCGTACCGCTTGTGGCAGGTGATGCAGGCCAGTGCCCAGGACGAACCCGCTCCCCAGCCAATGCTCGTGCCTGTGGCCGAACATGGCGCAGGAGCCTGGCACGGAAATGCGGACGAAGGCTACGTGAGAGGGCCTTTCAACGTTAAGCGAATGCCGACGAGAGAATCGGAAGTTTGGCGCGGGAACGAAGGCGAGTGGGTGGCTTATGCCAACGGTGAACGCGTGGCCGCATCACCAGACCTGGCCGAGGTATTAGCCTACTGCGAAGGGCTAGAATAGATACGCTTTGAATTGAGCCCAAGATCACCTGCTCCTCACCGTATTGCGGTCTATTCTGCCATCAGGCGCGCGTTACTGACTCTGCTGGGCACGTGGGAATTCTTGGTATGAGAGGGTGGAAGGAAACCGCGTTCCCAACCCAGGCTCCTTTCCTTCATCGGCGGCTGGATAGGGGCAGGTCAGCATGCCTTCAGGAACGTAACCCTGGCGTGTTCGCCCCCGCTGCCATTGTGGTAGTTGGCCAACATGCGAGGGTATGGCTCTAATCCTTTGCGCACCCACCGTTGGGATGTTGAATGATCTGCAGGTCTACGACAGTTGCCCTGCGAAAAGAGAGGCGCTGCTTAATTCCGCACCTCCAACGCACCTGTAGCCGTTCACCAGCGATGTCCCACTATCTCCAGGACGTCACAAGCGTATGGTCAGACTTCGCCTTCAAATGGGGCCCCACTAAGTCCCTGTGGGTCGTGGGCGCGGACCCGGAAAACGGTGGATGGAATGTACTCCGGGCGTCAAAAACCACCAATTGCAGCAAACTCCTTTTTTGTGGAAGCGGCAGACTTCCAAGCCTGGTCTACAGACCAGGCCGGCCACGAACTGTCTTGAACATAGGCATTGGGATTTTTCCCAGATTTTTTCTTCTAACCGACGGTGGAATCTCTATCTTATTTCCATTGCCGCCTGCTCCCGCTGCCGGCGTACGAGCCAGTTCCGGTCTGCCTCTGACTCCCTCAACTCGTCGTCGAAGTAGCCGTGGCCTCGCTTGACGATGTGCATCGCCTCATAGAACAGCAGCCAAACTATGTGCCGCACAATCTCGTCGGGCACCCCGTTGGCATAGAAGGAGCGGGGGTTCATGTCCGGATCGGCGTTCACGTAGTCCACGGCGTAGAACTTCCCGTCCCGATGCAGGCAAATCTCGGAAGTGAATTTCTTCATTTGGGAAATGCGCGCCAGGCCACGCATTATGCGGCGCAGGGGCCCCAGGTGGTACTGCTTTATTTCGCCGGGCGTCACCATCTGGTACTCGTGGTTGTAGGGATTCCACCAACAAGGAATTACTTCGCGGCATATGTGGAACAACCGAAACCACCCAACGTGGTCCCCCAGTTCCCGGGGCTCCAGCTTTTGCTGAATCAGAAAGGAGTCGGCGTTGGGGGCCTGACTCGCCGACCACAGCAGGGCATCTTCGGACATGGCATTAACTTCCACACCTACTCCCGAATCTCCCCAGGACGGCTTCACCACGTAGGGCAAGCCGATCCGTGCCTTGGTCTCGTCGTCAAGCTTGAAGCCCTCTATTTCGCTTCGCGGGACAACCACAGTCTCAGGAACCGGGATGCCGTTCTCTACCAGCCTCCGGTGCAGTATCCCCTTATGGGCGGCTTCCCTGGTCAGGTCCGGATCGTCGATGACGTACCCGCCCTGACGCTTAACCTCCCTGGCCAGGACCACGTAGGGGTCGTCGTCCAGGGTCTGGTTGGCGGTCAGGTCCAGCACCACCCTTGCGGCTATCTGCCTTGCCTCCAGCTTCTTCAAGAACTCATTCACCCAACTGTCGTTGCACAAGAAAAAGGTCAGATTGTTCTGACCGCACAGCTCCCGCAATTTGTGGGCAAAGAAGTTGTAATTTGGGAAGGGAGTAGCCAACACTATGTCGTAGGTCTCAGTCATGTCACACCCTCTGAGTAAGAAAGAATAAAACGCATAACACGTTATAGGAAACGTGTGAGTTCTTGCCATTAGTTTTGAAAACCCGCTTAGAGCAAAATTACCTTCCGAAAATTTCCAGGCCGACCCAACATCCTCTTGCTTAACGGCCATTCTGATTTTGCCGCAAAGCCGGCATTTTCTTGAGAATCAGATATTATTGGGCGACTTTCATGCGCCACCACCTCATTTCGCAATGAAATATTCCCTCTTGGCTTCTGCCTACGCCAATGAAAAGGGTTCCACCCGCTATGCGCCCCGGGCGGCGGGACTGAGAAGGGGAAAGATATATGTCAGTAAGTGAATGCCGGGAGATTACCAATCGCGAACTCTAAGGCTCTGCTGACGGTGTAGAATATCTGGACTTGATTCCCGAATTTGAGGTGTTTTGCGGTCTTCCAACGGCAGCACGAACCCGGCGATTCGCTACGAAGCGGACGAACAGTGTCCCCTCTGGATGTCCCTCAGTGTTGGGCTGCAGGGCACGGTGTTTGCGCTGGCGCCGCTGGTCCTGGTGGTAGCGATCACGGCCCGGGCCGGCGGACAGGACGAGGGCTACCTTTCCTGGGCGGTATTCGCCTCACTGGTCATCTCCGGTTGCCTCACGGCCCTGCAAGGAAGCCGCTTCTGGAGGTTCGGGGCAGGCAACCTTCTCATAATGGGTACCACCCCAAATTTCGTGGCAGTCTCCGTGCTGGCATTGGCGGCAGGCGGACCGCCGTTGCTGGCAAGCCTCGTCGTGGTCGGTTCCTTGTCTTATCTGGCGCTGGCCATCTGGTTGCCTCTGCTACGCCGTATCATCACGCCTGTGGTGTCCTCGACGGTGCTGATGCTGATTGCGGTGGCCGTACTGCCCATCGCCCTGGACCGGGTGCAGGAAGTACCACAGGGAGCCTCGATCGCCGCGGGCCCCACCGTCGCATTCATAACACTTGCGGTCGTCGTGTGCCTGGCGCTAAGGACTGCCGGCGCCTGGCGCCTCTGGTCTCCTCTCATTGGGATTGGCGCCGGGTGCGGAGTAGCCATACTGTTCGGAATCTACGACTTTCAGCGGGTAATTGCGGCTCCCTGGGTGGGGTTGGCCACAGGTTATACTCCCCAGTTCGACTTGACCTTCAGTCCCGGATTCTGGGCCCTCCTGCCGGTCTTCGTGGTTGTAGCCCTGGTGGGTGGCATCAAGAATATCGGGGACAATGTGGCCATCCAACAGGCCTCCCAACGCAGTCCGCAGGTAACCGATTACCGACGGGTCCAGAGTTCCCTGAACACCAACTGGCTGGGTATTCTCTCATCAGGCATAGCCGGCACGCCGCCCACGACCGTTTACTCTTCCACCTCCGTATCCCTGGTCAACCTTACCGGGGTAGCTTCGCGCCGGGTGGGCTACGTTATAGGGGCATGTCTGATCGTTTTGGGCTGTTCCCCAAACTGCCGGCGGTATTGCTCACTATTCCCTCCCCGGTCATGGGCGCCTACCTGATGCTGGCCATTGGCCTGCTGTTCATGGAAGGGGTGAGGACCCTGGTCCAGGCCGGCCTCGACTACCACAAGATAATTGTGGTCGGCATATCCTTCTCCCTGGGCGCCGGGATAGAGCAGCAAACGATATTCGCGGACCTGCTGGGCGGCCCCTGGGGCGGCCTGCTGGATAATGGAATGCTGGCTGGTGCGCTGTCGGCGATACTGATGACCCTTTTCCTGGACCTAACCAACCCGAGGAGGAGCAGCCGCATCCAGACCAGCCTGGACCTCTCCGCCCTGCCGGAAATCCAGGAGTTCTCGCGCGGCCAGGCAGCCAGGCTGGGCTGGAACGAAGCTTCCACGGAGCGCCTGCTGGCAGCCACCGAAGAAGCCCTGTTAAGCCTGGCACAAGATTCGGAAGATCGAGAGTCTGGAGACATACCACGTTTGGTGGTGGTGGCGCGGCCTGCGCCGGAAATGGTGGAACTGGAGTTCATGGCCGTATTTGACGAGACCAACCTGGAAGACCGCCTGGCCAACCTGGCGGAAGAAGCCGAAGGCAGGGAGGATGGAGAGATATCCCTACGCCTGCTGCGCCATTACGCAACAACGGTCCGACATCAGAAATACTACGGCCTGGACATTGTTACGGTACAGGTAAGGGGCTCCCGGTAGTCTGTCATCGCCTGATGTTCCCGTCGCCCATTCTCAACCTCAACGCCACGACATCCTTAAGTGGGGTGTGAGACACGGCTGTCAAGCAAGACTGTCCAGCGCCGAATTTTCCGGGTAGAGAGGGACGGGCAACGCCGTAAGGGGTTAAGGGCGGAATCTTAATCCCTGTGGTCGGTAGGAATCAGAGGATTATTGAACGCCTTCCGGTGCAACCCGTAAAACCTTTATCCGGCCAATGCATCCTGAAGAAGGAAACTGTCTTCACTATTGGTTGACCGAAGTGCCCTGTCTTGCTAGGCTTAAACAGTGCTTTTGGATCATCAAAACCTTGGGAGGACTTTTAAATGGCTACAACCGAAGAACGGCTCAGGAAACTGGTGGACGACAACCTGGATATTGAAGGTCGGGCAGCAGGTGAACCGCTCCACATGGACTACAGCTTGCGGGAGTCGGGTGTGTCTTCCGTCGATTTTGTGGCCTTCGCGAAGATTGTTGCCGACGAGTTCGGCGTAACGTTTAACCCGGAAGACTGCGCCAAGTACAATACTGTCGGAGAGCTTATTACGCGCCTGGAGAGTTAAAGCGCCGATCCTCCTGACAGAGTGAACTCAAAACGGGGCTCCCCAAGAGGAGTGGCGTTGAAGACGGTATCAAGCAACTCCGTTTGCAAAGATTCAACGTCCCGCCTCCATTGGTGGAGTCCTTTCCTTGTTTTCGGTAAAATCACGGTGGCGAAGGTGGACCTGTCGGCCAATGCGGCCCGAGAAAAAGTCGCCGCCGGCTGGCTAGAGGAGTCTGAACGTTCCCGCATCAAAGGTTACTTGCCCGAACCCCGTCGACACTTTGTCCTCTGCCGTGCCGCTCTTCGCGCTATACTGTGTCAGGAACTGGGCTGCCACAATGGAGACCTGTCCTTCGGCGAAGGAGAATACGGCAAGCCCTTTGCCCTGGTGGCCGGTCAGGCGGCTTCGGTAAGCTTCAGTGTGAGCCACAGCGGGCGATATGGGCTGATTGCCCTCGCCCGGTCCGGCAGACTGGGCGTAGACTTGGAGCAGGCAGTAGCTAAGCGCCACTTGAACACCCTGATTGAAGCGGTCATGGGGCCTGACGAGCGGAGGGAACTGGGCGAAATGATGGAGGAGGACAAGCTACGCCAGTTTTTCCGCTTGTGGACCTGCAAGGAAGCCTTGGTGAAAGCGTTTGGTACGGGTTTCTCCACCGATGTGTCCAGTTTCCAGGTGCCGGAAAGTGTTCGCCAGGGCGGAGCTTCGGGGGTATTTCGCTTTCCCCACTTGCCGGACCTCACCTGGCGTCTGGAGGCCTTTGAAGCAGCGGGATTTGCCGCCGCCCTGGCCTGGGAACTGCCCCCTACAGATTCAGATCCCACAGATTCAGCTGACTAAACCCTGGGAAATCCCCCGAGAAGGTGTAAAGGTTGGTAGAGCACCCGGAGTTCGATTGGCGTGTCCCGGAACCCCTGTCGGTTCACAAAGTCGCGGTGGATGCCGACACCACAATCCTGGTGCGTCGCCATGGCAATCCCGATGGTCCCCGGCTGGTGCTTAGCCACGGCAACGGCATGGCCATAGACCTCTATTATCCCTTCTGGTCCCTGCTTGTCGACGACTTTGACCTGGTAATGTACGACTTGCGAAATCACGGGTGGAACCGGGTCAGTTCCCTGGCGCGGCATAATGTTCCAACCCTTGTTTCGGACCACGACATCATTCTGGAGGAAATTGGCCGTGAATGGGGTGAGAAACCCCAGGCCGGGGTGTTCCATTCGGTTTCGGCCCTGATTACCCTGCTTTCTCCCAACCGCGGTAGACACTATTCGGCGCTCGTCCTTTACGATCCCCCGCTTTGCAAGCCCGGGCGCAGCCACCGGGAATTTGAAGAGGCCGCAGTCCAGGCCGCAGGTTTTGCCCGTCGCCGCACAGAGAGCTTTAGGCGAAGAGAGGAATTTTCCGAAGTCCTCCCCCTTCTGCCAGTCTTCAGGAAGCTGGTCCCTGGCGCCTTTGACCTGATGGCGATAACAACCCTCCGCGCCAGGAACGACGAGGGGTATGAACTCCGCTGTCCCAAGGAGTATGAAGCCCAAATCGTGGACTACGCCAGCGTCTACGGCGTGGCCGTAGACTTCGATTCCCTGGAGTGCCCGGTAAAGGTCATCGGGGCCGACCCCACTCTTCCCTTTTCCTATTTGCCCACCCTGGACCTCAGCGACATTTTGAGTGTGGACTACGACTTTCTCCCGGAAGCCACCCATTTTCTGCAGCTGGAAAAGCCAGCCGAGTGCGCGCATTCACTCAGGCAATACCTTGGCGAACTGGGTATCATCTAGCTCGTGAGACGAACCCCGAATCCCTCCAGACCACTCTTCCCAGCGCGGGCCCCACAGACCCACCCGAAGACGCGATCAACACTGGCTCCTCAACTCATCGGCGCGATATTGTCCATTTTCAGGTGCTGACGTTGCGTAATGCGGTTGAGCATGAAATAAGGGACCTGATCCGGAAGAGGGGACAAATTACCTTTGCCGAGTTCATGCAGGCCTGCCTGTATTCGCCCAAGGGCGGATTTTATTCCGACCGGTCCAACAGAATCAATGAGCATTTTGGCACTTCTCCTGCGAGTCATCCGGCCTTCGGAGCCTTGATCGCGCGGCAATTGGAGCAGATGTGGCGTCTCCTAGGAGAACCCACCGTGTTTCATTTGGTCGAAGTGGGATCTGGAGACGGCGGCCTGGCTCAAGCTATCGTGAATGCGTGCCGGCTCAGTTTCCCCCAGTTTGCACGGTCGCTCTATTATGTCGCTGTCGACTACCAGCCCCCTATCTACCAGTCACCTGGCCACGCTCTTAACCGGACGGACGAAAATGATGGTGCATTCCCCTCGAACGTCCAGGCAACGAGCACGGAAGTCCATTGGGTACGGGCTGACGGCCTCAGTTCCTTTCGCAATGTGGCTGGTTGCATTCTGTGCAACGAATTGCTCGACAATTTCCCCTTCCACCGGTTCGTCATCCAGGAGGGCAATATAAAGGAAGTTTTCCTCATGCTATCGGGTGACAACCTGGTCGAAGTATTTGACGACCCGTCCTCGCCTGCGATCGAGGAGAGGCTCAAAGGCTTGAGAGTGTCTTTGACAGAGGGTTACCGTGGCGAGGTGTGCATTGCCCTGGATGACTGGGCCGCACAGCTTTCCCGTGCCCTGGAAAGGGGTTTTGTCCTCACCATTGACTATGGGGAACTTGCCGAAGACCTCTACTCACCCGGGAATGCTCAGGGCACGATGGTCTGCTACCGGCAACACAAGGCTACCAACGACCCTTACCGGCACTTCGGGCTCCAGGACATTACCTGCCATGTGGACTTTACGTCCCTCATCCAGTTGGGAGAACAGTACGGTCTGTCCACGGTGGGTCTTACCCGGCAGAGCGGATTCTTGCAGAACCTGGGCTTCTCAGCTCTTCTTGAAGGTCTGCGAGGGCAATCTATTTCTGCCGCCCGCGCCGAATTTGAGAGCATGGCCCTGATGACCCTGGTTGAACCGGAGGAATACGGAGACTTCAAGGTTCTAGCCCAGGCCAAAGGGGTTGGCCTGGGCTCTACTCTCCTGGGGTTTGAAGGCAAGGAGCAATGAACCTGATTCGCCAGGTGAAGCTCTAGCTGGGATGTTTACTGAACATCATAAAGCCGCAACTGTCCGGGGTATTGCAGCCGGCCAGCGCAGTGTCAGCTTTGACGGTCACCTGCCGAGGACCAGCGGTCCCGCGAAGCTGCTGAATGCTGTCGGAAAAGAGGACAGCGCGATTCCGTCCCGTCCCGTTGTTTCCGCCGCTGGAGAGGAAGGGGTGCGGACCTTCAACCCGAGTGTCGTCGGCATAGAAATCGTGAGCCTCACCCCACTTGACGCCGTGCCACTGGAATCCTTCAAGGAACTGCTGGGTAAAGGTCAGATACCCGTCGTAGGGATTAAAGATATCAACGTCGCTGGCGCCCAGACCCGATCCCTCCCACATTTTTCGCGCCAGGCTGGCCACCGCTTCCTGGTGTTCCTCCAGGGTTGCCATAGTGCTCCGGCCCCGGCCGTTGTTCTGGGCGTGGTTGAGCACATAGACGGGCTTCTGCCTCAGATCCCTGGCACGCTCGGCGGTAGTGAAAATGAAGGCAGCGCAGGTGTTGACCGGCCGGTCGCAGTCGTAAATGACCAGGGGTTCCTCGATGACCCGCCCGTTCAGGTAGTCCTCCCGTGTCAGTTGGTAGGGTTCGTGCAGGGAGTAGTATCCCCAGTCGGTCATCAATCCGTTGCGGCGAAGGTTCAGACAGAGGGGCGCCAACCCGTCATGGGACTTGCCGTACTTCTTGCAATATTGGAGGAAAACGACCAGGTTATTGAACATGGCGCCGTTCTGGTAGCCCCAAGGCAGGCTGAAGGCCGTGGCTCCTGGGGCTTCCTGGTTCAGATTTTGCGGATTGTTATGGCCGTACCTGCCTTCCAGGTTCACCATGGGGTACCAGACCAGGGCGGTTTGACACAGGCCATCACCCACGGCCTGGGCAGCCAGGCCCATCATCGGACCAATATAAGGGGCGTCGGACTTGAGGTACTTCACGTTCTTCAGACCCAACTCCCGCTGAATCCAGTCGGCGGAGGCGTAGGTCAGTCCGTCTTCGGTGTCGTAGGGCGGGTCAAAGTAAGGGCGGGGAGCCCAGGTTTGCTCGGCCCGGGTCTCCCGACTGGTGATAAGGCCGTCGATGTCGTCCAGCGACAGCCCGGCGTCGGCGATGGCCTTGAGACACGCCTCTTTGGTCAAGCCGCCGCAGCTGCGGTCCATGGTTACGCCATCCCACCGCCGGTCCATGTGGGACTGCCCCCAACCTACCACGGCAACCTTGCCACGGTGCTCCCAGAGTCCCATCCCTTCTCGATTTCTCATCCAGCTTGTGTCGCTAACCATTTCAGTTCCCCTTTTCCGATTGTTTTGGAGAGGTGATTGTCCGCCGCGGCGGACTGCAAACCAACGGATAACCAGGGTGTCAGGTGTGCTTTTCGCGGTGGCCAAGCCGGCTAGGAAACGACTTGCCACTCATGCACCAGTTGGCCGGTGCTGGTCTCTTCAAATATCAGTTCTACGGGAGCGCCCATGGGCACTTCGCCTGGAGGAGTACCCGGAAGATTGGAAAGGAAGTTGATGCCCGGGTCTTCGTCCAGCGTTATCACAGCGAAGTTGATGGGCTGCGCCGAGCGGAATCCCCGAATGCGCGAATCGCGGATCACCATAAACACGTCGATGTGGCCTTTGCCTTCCACCTCTTTCCACTCGAAGTTGTCGGGCGAGCCGCATTGGCTGCACCTTGGCGCGGGAGGATAATGCAACCGAGCACAGGCAGTACAGTTCTGCAGGACGAGGCGGCGTTCATTGCAGGCGTCCCAAAAGGGTTTAGTCAATTCATTGGGCACGGGAGCAGGTCTTTCCAGTCCTGGAATTGTTGACATTGGTTTACCCTCCTATTGTTTTGGAGAGGTGATTGCAGCGATCGCAATACGGGAATTGCCCGCCGCGGCGGACTGCAAACGAACTGATAAGCACGGTGGAATCTTGGGCAAGGCAGGCTGCCGTCTAATCCTGAATCGTTTCTCCGTTTATCCACGGCTCAGTATTGCCGTCATACATCCAGACGAATTGAAACCCGGCTGCCAGGGCAAACTGGCGGTCCAGTTCCGTATCGCCAATATGGTAGTACACGTCAGCCGGAAAACGGGACTTTACTTCGGGCAGATTCTGCTTCGCCGAAATAAAGCTCACTTCGATCCCGTGCTTGTCCCAAATGGCCTGCTGGACCGGAAGCGGCCGGTCAGACGAACTGCCGATTATGCACCCCTGGGCCCTGGCCTTTCTGACCATCTCCATGGTTATTGGTCCGGGCGGGTCTCCGGCTTCCAACGTGCCATCAATGTCGAAACTGACTAATACTGACAAGTTTAGCTTCCCTGGCGCAACAAGATGCGGCCCTGGCTTCCCGGCGACGGAAGTGCCATCTTAAGGCGCACCACCAACGGAAGGGTCCGCCCACTGAACCACTCCCTTGCCTCCCAGGTTGTCGATTTCCTCGTCGCTAAATCCGATCTCCCGGAGAATGGGCCTGGTGTGCTGGCCAACCTGGATGGAAGTCCGGTAGAGGCCAGGTGTCAATGAAAGTTCGACCAGGCCGCCGTACCGGAGATATTTTCCAATGTACGGGTGTTCCACCTCAACACTCAGGGCGTTTGCCTTCGCGTGGGGGTGGTCGGCGTAAAAGTCTCCCTCCAGAGCCTCGTCGGCCTGGACACAGCCCACATCCGCCGCAGTCAGCAGCTCTTCCCACTCGGCGGCGGCGCGCTGGGCGAAAATCGACGAGACCTCGGCAATAAGGGCGTCATCATTTTCCAGCCGCGCCTCCCGGTTTGAGTAACGGGAGTCGGCCAGCAGGTCTTCACGTTGGACGGCATGGCAGAAGGCCTCCCATTCCTCCTGGAACAGGCAGCCCAGAAACACCCACCCTTCGCGGCAGCGGTAGAGGCGGTACAGCGCATGAAGACCGTGGATTTCCTCATCGGGCAAGGCGATGGGCGGGCGGTTTTCGAAGTCAAAATACTCATCGGCATTGGTCCACGCGTTGGCGTTTAGCATGTTGACGTGAACGGGCTGTCCCTTTCCAGTGAGGTCACGAGCCCGGAGGCCCATGATGATAGCATTGGCTACGATCGGGGAGGTGTTCTGGTCCGGGCCCCAGTTGGATTTCATCATCCAGCGGGTTGCCTCTACAACCTCCTCAACGTCCATCTCCTTCTCGGGTGGTGGAGGCATGCCCCGGCCCATCTGGCGCATGGCCCCGCCCATAATTGCCCCCGGAATGGGATGGGCGCCCGGTCGGCGGGCGTGTTCTCCATGTTCGCCATAGGTGCCCATCCAGACGTGCACCAGGCGGGGATTAATTTGCCGGCAGGTCTCCCAATCTATCTGGAGACGCTCGGGAACCCCGAGGCGGAAGTTGTGAGAGAGAACGTCGGCCTCGGCTATCAACTTGTGGATGATCTCCTTGCCTTCGGGGGTTTGAAGGTCTATCTGAATCCCTTCCTTTCCCGCGTAGGTGCGGGGTTCCGCTATTGACTGAGCGGTGGAACGTCGTCCCTCGTCCAGTCGCCTGTCAGTGGCGTCAACCTTGATTACCCGCGCGCCCAAGTCTGCCAACAGAGAGGCTCCGTAGGGCCCGGCCTGGATGGTTGCCAGATCCAGTATGGTGACGCCCGAAAGGGGATGCGCCGGCGGTGCAGAGTAGTCAGCTTCTGTTGACGGCATGCTGCCGGGGCCGGCCTTCCGTGACAAGTGTCCAATCACTTCGTTGTTGTGCTGGCCAATACCGGGCGAAGGCCCACTGGGCTCCCCCGGGGTCTCCTTGAAATCGAACAGTGGAGCAAGCGTACGCAAAGAACCAACACGAGGATCGTTGATGGTTACCACCGTGCCGTTGGCTACCACCGCCGAGTGATCCATTGCACCGATGCTGTTGCGGTAGGGTTCGGCGGCGATGTCGCCGTCCTCGAGGTATATATCCATCCATTCTTCAGAGGTTTTCTCCAGCTGCTTGTCCAGGATTTCCCGGCGCAGAAGTTCCCGGTTCTCCGTGCTGATGGCAGGCACTCTCTCGAACCTTTCGTCCTCCAGCAAATGGCCCAGCCCGATGGCCTTGAGATGGCCCTGAATGTGTGGGACCCGCTGGTTGGCGTGCTGGAGCCAGGCCCCGTCGCCGGTGCGTACCGGAATGTACCCGATGGTGGAAAGTCCCGTGCTGGGAGGCCTGACTGGATACCGCTCCGGGTCCTTCCTCGCAAGCTGCAAGTTCACCAGCCCACCCGCGCCGGCATTGTTGTCATGGGGTGACGCCAGGGCCTGGACAATGCTGGTCTGGACCCACTGTCCCTGGCCGCACAGGTCCCGCACGCGGAGGGCGGCAATGATGCCGCGCAGAGCCGCCTGGCTGGCATGCCAGCTGCCGGTTGGCACCGCGGAATACACCGGGCCATCCCGGTTGGGCTGACCTTGCAGGTTGAGCATGCGACCCGCCTTGGCCGCAACCACCCCTTCGTAGCCCTTTACCCGGCGGAGGGGACCTTCCTGCCCGAATCCCGTGATTGAGCAGTATATGAGCCGGGGATATAGCTGAGACAATTGGTCGTAGGACAGGCCCCAGTCTGCCATGTCACCGGGACGGAAGGACTCTACCAGGACGTCGGCTACGGCGATAAGCCGGAGTGCCTGCTCGCGGCCCTCTGCCGTTCCAGTATCCAGGACAATACCCTTCTTCCCACGATTCCAGGATATCCATGCCGGCTGAAAGCGGAAAGGGTCACCGCCGGGGGGTTCGACCTTGATTACTTCGGCTCCATAGTCGGCCATTACCAAGGTGCAGATAGCACCCGGCATTCCCAGTGAGAAGTCCAGGACGGTGAGACCTGTACATGGTCCAGGCAAAGTTCACCTCCCCTCAGTTGAGTGGGTTCATGTCCCGATGATTCTTCAGACATCCCCTTGTAATTGCCTGGTGCAAGCATGCAGGGTAACGGGGGTTGCCATTGAAGTAGCGGATTTCAATCCAGGTTGCAAGTTGGAGTATGCAGGCCAAGGGAGAAGCACGTCAACCGTATCGCCTGAATCGCAAGCGCAGCCTAATCCAGCCGCCGGATGTTGGGCATTGCAATCATGGTGATGAGACTTACTACACTCAGGATCACACCGTTAATGAGAAGAGCCCCCTGGGCTCCCACCGCACTTGCCAGGCCTCCTACTCCCACGTGCCCCACCGGGGCAAAGCCGATGCTCAGCACCCAGGAACCCATGGCGCGTCCCCGTTCCTCGTCGGACACCAGCCCCTGCATCAGTGTCTTGTAGAGGGTATCGACGGCCATGGCACAGGCGTTGACGAACAGCAGCACGACCAAGAATACGAGAATGTTAGATGACAGGGAAAAGGCCATCAACCCTCCGCCAAAACCAATGGCCGTTACAAACATCATCAGTCCCTTTTTCCTTGAAGTTCCCAAGCCGGCCAGCAGCCACAGTCCCAGCAGGCCACCCATTTGACGAAACGCGGTCATAATGCCCAGTCCCGTTGGTCCGACGTGAAGCACATCCTTGGCGAACACGGGCAGCAGGGTCATGTGGGTAAAGCCCAGGACCTCGGTGACCGCCGTCAATAGCATGAGAGCCAACAGGAAGCGGCGACTGCGGACCAGGCTAACGTATCCCGCCAGGTTTTCCCACACCGATGTTGCGGTCGCGCGGACGGAACGCCCGGGATTGTGGAGGGCCAAAGTAGCCAGAGCGGCACAAAGGTAACACGCCCCTGCGGCAACGAATTGCCAGCCAGCCCCCGCTACCTCAATCAACGCACCGGAAGCGAGGGAACCGATGATGCCGCCCCCCTGCATGGCCATCGCGCCGAGGGCCAGCCCGTTGAGGGAAAGTCCGGAACCCACGATGTCAAAGGTGTAGGTCTGGCGAACGGTGAGGGTAAAGGCGAACATGCTGCCAAGGGCGCCCACCAGGGCGACTACAACCCAAACGTTGGTAAGGCCTCCCAGCAACAGCAGCAAAGCCATGACCATTGCCACTATCGCCGCTCCCAGGTTGCCAATTCCAAGCAGCAGCCTACGGTCCCATCGATCGGTTATCGCCCCGGACAGGATACCAAAGAGGAAGAAGGGCAACATCCGGGCCGCGGCTCCCACTCCCACCATCAACTCGGAGCCGGTAAGCTCGAAGATGAGCCAGCCCACCGAGACCTGTTCCATCCCGGTGGCCAGGGAGTAGAGTAGAGTTGATGCCCACAGCAGGCGGAAGTCCCGGATGCGGAGGGAGGCGGCCCAGTTACCAATGCCTGTCATTGGGCGATGATACACCGAACCCGACGGCCATGCAGGATACGCTCATCCGGCGCCGGCCAACGCGGGAAGCTTGTCCGGAAGTTTGAACTGTGAGAAACGTGTCCAGGACCATTATCCTCTAACCTTGAATGGTTAGATAAGGCGAGTTTCTTACGTGGCCGCTGCCACCGACGCCTTTAATGGCCGCCTTCAGTCCTTAAGCATTGGTCTGGTGAGAAACCCAAAGCTTCTCTCCGAAACCCCTCGCAATAAACAGGGCCGCTAGAACAAGCCCAGCGGCCCTGCATTCTTCTCAGACAACGCTGTGCCCTGCCTTGAATTACGCCCCTAGTCGGCGCTTATGCCCAACTCCGACTGCAGGTCGCGGATGGTCTCTGCGCGGTTGCGGGTGGGGGCGCGCTGGCGCATGCCAATGGGTTCGTTCTCTACTTCCGGGACCACCTTGATGGATACAAACACCGGGCCGGTGTCTTGCATTATCTGCTCAATATTGGTGGCAAACTCTTCCAGGTCGTCAAAACTATAGGCCGTGGAATAACCGGCTTCCTTGGCCACGCCGGCGTAGTTGATCTCCTGCGCATTGGGGACGGGCTGTCCGCCGGTGGTGGCGTAGCACTCGTTGTCCAACAGGATGTGGCAGAAGTTCTCGGGCTTCTTGCCGGCAATGGTCGCCAGGATTCCCAGGTTCATAAGGAGCGCACCCTCGGAATCGAATAGCACCACCTTTTCACCGGGAAGTCCCAGCGCAAGTCCCAGGGCCGCTGAAGTGGTATGGCCCATGGCGCCGCCCAAGTTCAGGTCGCGGCTCTCGTTGGTGGTAAATTCCCGCCAGTGCCGGCCGGAAGTGCCAGTGGGAATCACAATGGCATCGCCCCGGTGCTCCTGGAAAATTCGGAATACCTCTGAGGACTGAATCATTGACTTCCTCCGTTATGCAAGTCCTTCTTAATATGTCCTGCGCCTTGTCCCGTCCCTGGGTGGACCATCCCTGCTGCTGTGTTAGGCCAGCGGCACGCGCTGACAGCCAGGGACAGTCATACTACCGGTTGAATCCGTGATATTCGTCGCCCACCAGGATAGCTACTGGCCGCTTGGTGTTCTTGGCTTCCTCGAATGCGACGGAAATCCGGTGGCTGTCGGCATCCTGCTCAACCAGGTAATAGTTGATGCGGAAGGCGTTGAGGAAGGGTTCGGTGTATCGGGCCACCGAGTCGGTGATGACGCCATGCCGGTTCCAACCCCGGTAGCCGATGACCATTACCAGCGGGAACCCGGAGTCCAGGGCCATACCACGGATGGAGTCCCCGGATTCCATCATTCCCGTATTTTGTATCAGGCATACAGGAGTCTTGCCCCCAATTATCAGCCCCAGCGCGATGGCGAAAGTTTCGCCCTCACGGGAAGCCGGAACCACATCCAGCCAGGACTGCTCCTGCATAAGCTCGTAAAGGTAGTTGGTTTCGCTGTCGGGAATGGTCACCACATGGGTAACACCATTCTTCCGGAACTCCTCAACCATGGCTTCGGGGCTCAATACTGCCGCCTGCTGTTCGACCATGAAAATCCTCCTTGCCTGTGTCCTGACCGGACAGTGGGGTTACCGGGGTTCGGGATTCCGGCCTGGGCCGGAATGACGGATGGTAGTGTACTGCGGGCATTATAGTAATCCCTACCAACAGGGTCAATTTTAGTGGTGGTAGTGTTGCATGTGGCGAAGGGATTGGGTCGGAATTCCGTGTATGGCCGGAAGGGACGGCAAGGGTGGCGGAGTGGTTCCAACTGGATTCCGGCTTTCGCCGGAGTATCCGTGTTAGTTGTCGAGCTTATTGGTGAACTGGCAACGGGCCTTCCATCCAGGGGGTTCCCCGGCGAGCGATGGCGTGGAGTTGCAGCAACAGCTTACGCATCACAGCCACCAGGGCCACCTTGCCAGTCTTGCCCCGATTACGCAACCGATGATAGAAGGAGCCCAGTTCTTTGGTGGGGTAGCGCGTCAGGGATAAGGCCGCCATGTACAAGGCTTTTCTCACCCGTCCCCGGCCTCCTCGAATGGACCGGTGGCCCCGCTGCCGACCACTGTCCCGAGACCAGGGGGCCAGGCCCACCAGGGAGACCAATCCCTGGCTGCTACCCCGGCCCAGTTCGGGCAGGTAGACGGCCAGGATAGTGGCGGTGCTGGGGCCGATGCCGGGTACACTGCAGTACAGGTTGATCCGTTGGGCCAGAGACGGACTGTCGTCCAGCAGAGTTTGACGCTCTTGGTCCAGCCGGTGGATTTCATCGTTGAGCCCATCGATGTGCCGTTGGGTGGAATCGCGGGCCACCTCCCCAAGTCCCTTGTCCAATCGATTGGTTTCCCTTACCCGCTCATTGACCAACTGCTCCCGCCGTTGAACCAACTCCTGCAGCCGGCCCACTGCCGGGTCCTTCTCCCCCTCATCTTCTTGCTCCTGAGAGGCGAATACCTGGCCGAAACGGGCCAGCACCTGAGCATCCTTGCCGTCGGTTTTGGCCTCGTAACCCCCAGCCCGGGCTAAGACCCGCACCTTGTTGGGATGGGCTATTTGCACCCCCATTCCCGCTGACTTCAGCTCCTCCACCAGGCGTCGCTCGTAGCCGCCGGTGGGTTCACACACCCCTTTGTTCACCCCCTGTCCCCGCAGCCACTCCACCAGCTTCTCAATCCCCGCAGCATCGTTGCCGAACTGTCCCCGCGCTCCCTCCTCCACCCATACCTCCAGGGTAGCCTTGCTCACATCAATACCGGCTATCCTTACTTCCCTTACTTCCATTGTTCTGCACCCCTGCTGTATGATGCTTTCGCCGACCTCCCCACTTGCTTATACGGGTCTCTTTACCCCAGTATCCGTTCGGAGGCCTCGGCTTGCGTGGGTGGGGTGTTCTACTCCGGCCCGGCGCCCCTGGCTTCCCAACCAGTTCGCCCAATGACGGTCAACTCACCCCTCCCACCTGTCCTTGGAATCGGCCCATTCCAAGGACTGAGGTGGAACCCATTATTTGGACAGGATCAGGGCCGAACTAAGTGAGAATCCC
>JAPPLU010000090.1 GCA_028874075.1 Chloroflexota bacterium | reverse complement strand
TGCGTTCTACTCTACCCCAGGTATCTGCGCTTTTCACCTTGGCTTTCGTTTAGGACCCGTAAACTGTGCCATGGGGACCGTAACCACCGGCCTGATGAGGGCCGGCGCTCACGAGGGGCAGTACGTTGTCATCCAGGGCGCCGGGGGCCTGGGACTGAACGCCACCGCCATGGCCAAAGACATGGGAGCCGACCGGGTAATTGTCCTGGACCGCCTGGAGAACCGCCTCGAACTGGCCGAAGAGTTCGGCGCCGACTACACCATTAACATCGAGGAGTTCAACACTCCGGAAACACGCATCCGCCGGGTGTGGGAGTTGACCAACGGGCGGGGCGCCGACGTGGTTATGGAACTGGTGGGAAGGGCGGACCTGCTGGCTGAAGGCATCGACATGCTGAGCAACGGCGGCAGCTTTGTGGAGATCGGCGACATAGTTCGAGGCAAGGAAGTTGCCATTGACCCGTCCAAGCTGCTGTCCGGGAAGAATATCCTTGGTTCCCGGATGTACCGCCCGGACTTGCTCCCCACCTTGCTGGCATTCCTGGTGCGCAACCAGGACAAGCTGCCTTTTCACAAGGTAGTATCCCACAAATTTCCCCTGGCCGAAGTAAACGAAGCGTTCGTTCAGGCGGAGTGGGACCAGCGCCAGACCCAGATAACCAGGGCCATGCTGGTTCCTTAAGCGGGCTCGTTCTGGCGATATTTGATAAGGGGTCGGCCCACCGACCGGCCCCTCAATCATCTGCCAAAATTGCCTAAGTGACCGGCAGGGGTGGTTGCCACCACTTGCTGGTGTCGTTGACCTCGATGGTGTCCACCCACTTTACCCATTCAAAGCCACGCTTGCCCGGGGCCACAAGCCTCAGCGGATAGCCGTGCCAGTGGGACAGTGGTTCGTGCCCCACCCTGGTTGCCAGGATATACCTCTCGGCTTCGTCCAGGGAGAACCGCCGGAAGTACCCCGTTACCGACCGCACGGTAATGCTGGCCGCCTCCGGCCGAATCCCTGCCAGGTCCAGCACATGCTGCAATGGCACGCCCGACCAGTCCTGCGTAGTATGCCAGCCACCGGTGCAGTCCAGGGTGGCCCTTACAGTCTTCACATCATCTTCGCCAGTTGCCAGGTCGGCGAGGGACAAGAAGACGGGTCGTTCCACCAGCCCGGTAACTTCCAGCCTCCACCCGTCGGGGTCCAACGGTTGCGGAGCGTCGTTCAGCCAGGATGTTGCCGGAAAGCCGTTGCCAGCCCCTGCGGCGCTGAGGTAAGACCCGGTGAATCGGCGATTGGCGCCGGGAAGTTCGCCCAGCCGGTTCAACAGTTCTCCCGTTTGCCAAAGGGCCAGGCCGGCAATTCCCAGCCCGCCCAGCTTTAACGCCATGCGCCGGTCGGCCCAGAACCGGGTCCGGAAGTTCCACCGGTGCCTGAATGTGTGCCAAACTAACACCGGCGTCAACGCCAGTGACAGGTATATATGCCAGCTTACTCCACTGATTCCGCCGAAATAAAAGGGCCCGATATGGCTCCAGGCAATGCCCAGGCCCAGGGCAGTCAACAGCAGGCCCAGCACTAGCAGGGAGAAACAGTAGGCCAGCCAGTTCCGCTTCCACAGGCGCCATACCAGCAGCCGGGACAGTATATTTCTCCCCTTCCAGAACAGCAGGGCCACGATGCCGAAACCCAGGATCCGGTGGGCATGGAGGGCAGCCACCCACTGCGGACTGCCGTTGGTAAGGGCCAGGTAGCCCGTCAGCAACTCCGTTCCGCCCAGAACCAGAATAGCGATGTTCGCCCAGGGGTACTTCATTCGCCCTTTCTCTGAGCTAGCTTATAGTGAATATACGGCCTGGAGGCATCGTTGGTTTGGGGTTCCAGAAAAAGGATGACCCCTTCCCGGAAGCTGAAGGGAAGGGGCGACAAAAAGCCAGTAAAGACCAAGTGGTGTCAGTCGGATGATGGCAATTCCTTTGGCTGCTGCAGTTCCATGGGATCCCCATTGTATCGAAGGTCGCACCGCCCTGCCTTGGTCACCAGCACAGAGACGGAACCGTCCGCAGAAGAGAACCTCTTCCCTAGTGCCATGTCTATGGCCTCGGAAGAAACTTCAATACCTGCAAACGCTTCCTCCGCTCCCTTTAGTTGCAGCGGAGTCTCACCATCAAAGAAGTCCCCGTCTCCACCCTTGGTCACAACCATCTCCGCCCCACCGGGGCTTACATAACGCTGGCCGGTTTTTATCATGATCAATCGCGCCCTTTCTGTAGAAATCTAACCGATTATAGATTTGGCGACGCTGGGCCGTCAACGAATCGGGCCCAGAGCCAGGTAGGCTGAGTTGGTTGCCATGAGAGTGCTCAGTCCGCAACGTTGATAGTGCGTTTCACCCCTTCCAGCACCGCCTGGTTGCTGGTCACTACTGGGCGCCCCGCGGCCTGGCGCAATTCCTCCAGTACGTCCACCGACTTTAGGTTGGCACAAGAGACGAACAGGCAGTCCGACTCAATCCCCCTCAATTGCTCTTCTGCATATTGAATAATCTCGCCCGGGGAGACTGCAGCGATGTTGAAGGCGCCCTTTACGTCCATCCCGTTAATGTAAGGAACGGTAAAACCGGAAGCCTCCAGCGACTCCTTGATAGTGTTGTTAATCTCCTCAGAATAAGGCGTAAGTACCGCCACCGTCTTTACATCCAGTCGGTTGAGTTCATCCACGACCGCTCCCATTATGGTGATGGTGGGCGCCCCGGTGGCTTTGGAAATCTCTCCCGCCAGTTCCTGTTCATAAGCCGGGCCCCGCAGCGCGCCGGCCGAGGTGCAGCCAAAGACCACCACGTCTGGCATTAGAGTTCCGATCTGACGGGCGCATTCCGGCAGGTAGACGTCCAGCATCAACTCCTCTGCCTCGATGGTAACGCTCCCTTCCAGGAGCATCCTCGACGTATGGACCGTGGTGCCCACGGGAAGATGGCGGTAAAGGTCCGGTTCCATAACCGTATTGGTGGAAGGAACTATCAGGCCCACTCGCTTCCCTTCCACACTGCCATTTGAGCTGTTGGTCATCTTCATCTCCACTCTTTGTGGTGTCTGTCCCGAATGTTGTGGTCATTATACTGGGAGTCAGGCACTCGCTGTAAAGGTATCATTGGTGTGCCCAGTCCCCCAGGTTGATGTAAACTCTCGGCAATATCTCAAGGTGAATAACTCATTAGGTGTGGCAACTATGAACCTGCAGGACGGCTATGCGGTGGTTGACCTGGAGACTACAGGTCTCGACTGCTGGAACGACCTGATAATCGAAATTGGCGTGTCGGTGGCAAGACCGGGCAGGACTCCCGAGACCGATTCGGTCCTGGTTAGGGTGGATCGCCCACTGCCGCAGCAAATTGTCCGTCTTACCGGAATCAGCGACGGAGACCTCTCCGCCCGTGGCATAACTATAGACGAAGCCCTGGCCTGGTTTGTGGAGCGTGCCGCCGGATTGCCCCTGGTCGGGCATAACATTGTCCGATTCGACAGGGCCTTCTTGCTGGAGGCGGCCCGAGTTCACCGCCGAGCGGTGGAGGAGGGACGCTATCCTCGCCGGGTCATCGACGAAGTAGATGATCTGCCCGCCCGGCGTTTTATCGATACCATGGCCCTGTACAAGGGTCTTAAGCTGGGTCAGTATCCGATGGAGGGGGAAAGCCATGTGGAGTATGTCCAGCGCGTCCTGGACATGCGGACCCCGCCTGGCCTTCGGTACAATCTCCAGGCTGCGTGCCAGGACTTTGGCATATCAACTTCCCGCATCCGTGCCCACCGGGCCCACGGCGACGTGGTCCAAACCCAAAGGCTGTTCGAGAAGTTAAGAGAGGCGGGCGCTTGTAGCTGACACTGGGCAACAATGGGTGCGCGGTACTGGTTTGCAATCAAGAAACCCTTATGTCTAAAATGGCACAGTCTGGCCAAAGGGTGGGCCAAGCTACCGTTTGTTGGGTAGTTAGCACTTATTTCCGAAGCATTTGGGGGTAAAGCGATGGTTGAGAATACTGGCGGCATCGAGGCCTTACTTCAGGAAGACCGGACCTTTCCGCCCCCTGATGAGTTCGCTCGGAATGCCAACATCAAGGACCCCAACGTCTATGAGGAAGCCCGCCGGGATCCGGAAGCTTTCTGGGCCAGGTTTGCCGGGGAACTGGACTGGTTTGAACCCTGGGAACAAGTTCTGGAATGGAACCCGCCCGATGCCAAATGGTTCATTGGTGGCAAACTGAACGCTTCCTATAACTGCGTAGACCGCCACCTGAAGAACGGGCGCCGCAATAAGGCGGCCATTATCTGGGAAGGTGAACCGGGGGACTGGAAGGTCTATACCTACTGGGACCTGCACCGGGAAGTGTGCCGCTTTGCCAACGGCCTCAAGAGCCTGGGCGTTCAGAAGGGCGATCGGGTAACTATTTATCTACCCATGGTGCCGGAGTTGCCTATCTCTATGCTGGCTTGCGCCCGCATCGGCGCCGCCCACAGCGTGATTTTTGGCGGGTTCAGCGCCGACTCCATTCGCGACCGTATCGACGACTCCCAGTCCAAGGTAATGATTACCGCCGATGGCGGCTATCGGCGTGGCGGAATTGTGCAGCTGAAGCAGAACGCCGACGAGTCCCTTGAAGGTGAAACTCCCGTTGAGAAAGTCGTCGTTGTCCGCCGGACCGGCCATGCGGACGACAAAATGGTGGATGGCAGGGACGTGTGGTGGCACGACCTGGTTGAAGATCAGCCCCTGACCTGCGAGCCGGAACCGATGGACAGCGAAGACATGCTCTACATGCTGTACACCAGCGGCACAACCGGCAAACCCAAGGGCATTGTGCACACCACCGGTGGATACATGACAGGAACCTATGCAACCACCAAGTGGATATTCGACCTGAAGGAAGACGACGTGTACTGGTGCACCGCCGACATCGGATGGGTTACCGGGCATAGTTATATCGTATATGGTCCCCTGGCCAATGGCGCCACCTCCGTTATGTACGAAGGCTCGCCTGACTATCCCGACCGGGACCGTTTCTGGGCCATCGTGGAGAAATACGGCTGCACTATCTGTTACACCGCGCCGACCGCCATCCGCACCTTCATGCGCTGGGGCGAGGAGTACCCCAACCGCCACGATATGTCTACCCTGCGGTTGCTGGGATCGGTGGGTGAACCCATCAACCCGGAAGCCTGGGTCTGGTACTGGCAGCACATTGGGGGTGGCCGCTGCCCGGTGGTTGACACCTGGTGGCAGACTGAAACGGGTTCTATATTGATTGCACCCCTGCCCGGCATCACTACCCTTAAGCCGGGTTCGGCCACCCATCCCTTCCCGGGCATTGAGGCCGAAATCCTGGATGAAGCTGGCAACGCCGTCGGGCCAGGAGGTGGCGGTTACCTGACCATCAAGCGCCCCTGGCCTTCCATGCTCAGGGGCATTTACGGCGACCCTGAGCGGTTTGTCCAGCAATACTGGTCCCGCTATCCCGACACCTACTTCACCTCCGATGGGGCCAAGCTGGATGAAGAGGGTTACTACTGGCTCCTGGGTCGGGTTGACGATGTGATCAACGTCTCTGCTCACCGGATCAGCACAATGGAGGTGGAGAGCGCCCTGGTGGACAACTCCAAGGTGGCCGAGGCCGCTTGCATTGGCCGCGAGCACGAAATCAAGGGCCAGGCCATCGTAGCATTCGTAACCATCAAGGACCAGATAGAAACTTCCGATGACCTGATTACCGAGCTAAAGGCCCATGTAGCCACCAAGATTGGCCCCATGGCCCGCCCCGACGACATCTATTTTGCCGCTGAGTTGCCCAAGACCCGCAGCGGCAAAATTATGCGCCGACTGCTCCGTGACGTGGCGGAAGGCAGGGCCTTGGGCGACACCACCACGCTGGCAGACCCGGCGGTGGTTGAATCTCTGAAGGCCCAGTATGGTGATGAGGAATAGTCGTCGGGGTCTGCAGAGACCTGCTCTATAGAGCTTAGTAGTGATCCCAAACGGGGGCGTCGATGAGTATGGTCTATCGACGCCCTTGGCAATTCTTGTGGAGATAACTCGGAATCGGATGTACCGCCTGGGTGTATTCTTGCTGTCGGTGTTGTGCCTGACTGTGTTGGTGCAAATCCTTGCGGTCGTTGCGTGGCATGACTACCGGCAGAATGGCGATGTCTCCCCGGTTCGGGCTCTCAGCAACTTTATCCCCGGCCCTTTCGAAGTCAAGGACTCCGATGTTGAAGCTTCCGGCAGGCCCTCTATCGGGCCTGCAAGCCTTCCAGAAATAAGGTCGGAACTGCTCTACCTCATCAATTCCGAACGGGTACTTGCCCAAGTTCCTCCTCTTAATCTGGGCTACAACGCCTCGGCCCAGCAGCACACCGAGAGTATGAAGCAATATGGCTATCGTTCGCATTGGGATGTACATGGCCTGACGCCCCAGATGCGGTATACCCTCGCCGGCGGAACCAACCGCGTTCGGCAAAATATAGCGGGACCTATCGGCATCCCTGCTTCGGATGATTCGGGAATAACAGCCTGGCGAACCGTCATAAGGGAAATGCATCAAGGGTTCATGGCTGGTTCGGCGGAGAGGGCAAATGTCCTCGATCCTTGGCACCGTAATGTTAGTTTGGGTCTCTCATGCAACGAGGCCCAATGCTGGGTTGTCCAGCAGTTCGAAACGGACCACCTGGAGTTCATCAACCTGCCGACCATATATGGAACAAAGCTGCAAATGTCGGGCCAGTTCAGGGAAGGCCTGGAGCTGGAGGCACTGGCGGTCTGGTTCCACCCTCATTCTCGTCGGCTTAGCCTGGGCCAATTGGATGCCACCTATCGTTATGGCATTGGCCAGAAACCCGCAACCTTTGTTCGACCGCCCGCCTCCACCGAAGACTATTACGCCGAGTCTCTGGTGAGCTATGAATGGGGCACAGGAATAGATCCATACACCCTGGATGCCGGCCTTTCCCGGTCTTCCGCTCCGCCCCTGTCGGTTGAAGTCGCTCACTCAGCTGCTGTGCCGTGGACAACTGCGGACCGATGGTCCCAGGACGATTCCCGTTTTACCGTTGAGGCCGACCTGTCCGAAATCATCAGCTTCCACGGAACCGGAGTCTACACGGTTCAGATCTGGGGAAGGATCGGCGCCGACACAGTCCCGCTGACCAACTACTCCGTCTTTCTGCCTTGAAGCTAACGAGATAGTGAGCGAATTGATTCGCAGCATGCGATTGGTGCGTACCAACCCTGATATAATGCTCGGGTGAGAAATCTAAACGGCCAACCAACATTGTCCGGCTGAAGGCATGAAATACGAGACTGTCATAGGTCTGGAAGTCCACGTTCAACTGCAAACACGCAGCAAGATGTTCTGTGGCTGCTCGGCTAGTTACCAGTATGCCCAACCCAACACCCACGTTTGCCCGGTTTGCCTGGGGCTGCCAGGTTCCCTGCCGGTTATCAACAAGAGGGCGGTCGAATACACCATAATGACCGGCCTGGCCTTGGGCTGTCGGATTCCGGAGTATTCCAAGTTTGACCGGAAGAACTATCCCTATCCTGACCTTATGAAGGGTTATCAGATTTCCCAGTATGATCTTCCCCTGGCTGAAGATGGGGCGCTGGAAATCGAGATCGAAGGTGGCAGGAAGTCAATAGGTGTAGATCGGGTGCATCTGGAGGAGGATGCTGCCAAGCTATTCCATTTGCCCGACGGACAGGGTGAACCCCATAGCCTGGTCGACGTAAATCGTGCAGGTTCGCCTTTGATGGAAGTAGTCAGCGCCCCGGATATGAGGTCCCCCGAAGAGGCGCGGGCATACCTGACCACCCTCCATTCCATAATGCAGTACCTGGGAGTCTCCGCCGGAAATATGCAGGACGGCAACTTCCGCTGCGATGCCAACGTCAGCATTCGCCCGGAAGGCAGCAGCGAGTACGGCACCCGCACCGAGATCAAGAACATGAACAGCTTCAGGTCCGTCTTTCTGGCCCTGGAGCATGAGGTGGATCGACAGCGCCGTATATTGGAAGACGGCGGTCGTGTGACGCAGGAGACCCGTGGGTGGGTCGAAGAACGCGGCGTAACGGTTTCCCAGCGGAGCAAAGAGCACGCGCATGACTACCGTTATTTTCCAGAACCAGACCTCCCACCCGTAATGATCGGCGGCGAGTGGGTTGAAGAGATACAGCGCAGGCTGCCGGAACTGGCCGGCCAGCGCAAGGCCAGGTTCATGGAACAGTATGGCTTGCCGCTTTACGATGCCGACCTGCTTACCGGGACGCGTGCATTGGCGGAATATTTCGAAGAGGCGGTAGCCCTCCGCCCGGCGGATGGGCCAAGCTCTCAGTTATATGCCAAGAACGTCAGCAACTGGATGCTGGGAGACCTGAGCCGGCTGATGAACCTCGATAACATTTCGATTGGGGAGACAAGAGTGACGCCGCAGCACCTGGCGGAACTTCTGAACCTGGTCGATGATGGCACACTCAGCAATACATTGGCCAAGACGGTTCTGGAAGAGGCTTTCGCTTCCGGTCAGGAGCCGGGTAAAATCGTTGACCAAAAGGGTCTTAGCCAGATCAGCGACTCGTCGGTGGTGGATGCTGCCGTGTCCCAGGCTCTGGCAGAGAACCCAAAGGCCGTCGCCGACTTCATGAGTGGAAAAGAAACGGCCTCCAGGTTCCTGGTGGGGCAGGTTATGAAGCTGACTCGGGGCCAGGCCAAGCCGGATTTAGTCCAGGAATTGGTCCTTTCAGCCCTGGAAAAGGCCAGGGACGTTTAATAGCTGACTCCTGAGGAACACATCCCATTTTCATTGGGGATCCAAATTGTAATATATGGGGACTGGCGCGCTGTAAGTTGGGTGTCGCCTCGGATCAGGGGAGAGAAAATAGTTTGATTTACCTGAATATCGCGCAGATATTGGTGTCCGTAGTTTTGGTGCTGATAATTCTCAGCCAGGTCAAGGAAAGCGGCAGCGGCCTGTTTGGCAGCGCCCAGTCAACGGTTCGAACCCGTCGGGGTCTGGAGAAAACCCTCTTCCAGTTCACCATAGCCCTGTCGGTGCTTTTCATTGTGGTGTCAATCATCAGCGTGGGTCTCTTTTCAGGGTAAGTAACTTTTCTTGGCTCGTCCTCATTAGAGCTTGCTGCTGATGACCCGTAATCCTCGGCGTAGCCCCCCCATTGTCCTGACTACGGACTTTGGTAGTTCCGACGCCTACGTCGGAGTAATGAAGGGTGTAATACTCAGCATCCATCCCGGCGCTACCATCATCGATCTGACTCACGACATCGGCGCCCAGAACATTCGCCAGGGAGCGTTCGTCCTGGGTGTAAACCATTCTTACTTTCCGCCCGGCACGATCCACGTAGCGGTGGTGGACCCAGGTGTGGGCACCGACCGCAAGCCCATTGTCCTCGAGACACCCGCCGCCACGTTCGTTGCACCTGATAATGGCCTGCTCAGCGAAGTGTTGAAAGCGTACATGGCTGGCGGCTCCCCTGACTTCAAGCATCCAGGGATAATTCCAATGCCGGCTCAACTCAAGTGCTGGGAGCTTTCTAATCCACGCTACCAGAGGCTTCCAGTCAGCAACACTTTTCACGGACGCGATATATTTGCCCCCGCGGCTGCCCACCTGTCCACGGGTGTAAGGCCTGAGGAGTTTGGTTCAGCTGTGTCTGAAGTGACCTATCAGCCGCTCGACGAACCCATTCAAGCGGGCAACGCCATAGTCGGGGAGGTAATCTTCAAGGACCGTTTTGGTAACTTGATCACCAACATTAGTGGTACCAGGTTGACCCGGTCCGGTTTGGAAGCAGGCACAGTAGTGGTTGAAATTGGAACGCGCCGCATAGCGGGCCTCAGCCGGACCTTCCACTACCTGGCATTAGACTCCAGCGCCCAGTCTGACGGTCTTCCTCTTGTGGCCCTTGTCGGCAGCAATGGCTATCTGGAAGTTGCGGTGCGGAATGGCAGTGCGGCGGAAGCCCTGGGATGTGAAGCAGGGGAAGTAGTCAGTATTTTCATTGAGCCTTGACGCACTCTAGCTCTATTGACATCCCTTACCCCCGTGCTACTATTGGGAAAATTTCGCCCATCCATTCGGTAACGCCTATCCGGCCAGTGTGAGGAACTATGGAACTTGATCGGGATATGTTGCTCTATCTGTACAAGACGATGACTACTATCCGGCATTTTGAGGAGCGGGGGATTCCCGAAACGGGTCAGCGGGGTATGTCCGGTTCGGTGCATTCGTCTGCAGGGCAGGAAGCGGTGCCCACTGGCATTTGTGCCCACTTGACCAACGACGACTATATTGGAAGCACCCACCGGGGCCATGGCCACTGCATAGCCAAGGGTGTGGATCCCAAGCTGATGATGGCTGAACTCTTCGGGCGGGCCACGGGCCCCAACAAGGGCAAGGGTGGCTCCATGCACATCGCGGATATGAGCAAAGGAATGCTGGGAACCAACGGTGTCGTTGCCGCCAGCGTGCCCCTGGCAGTTGGGGCGGGCCTTACTTCCAAGCTGCAGAACCTGGGGAGGGTGGCCGTAGCATTCTTCGGAGATGGCGGCGCCAATCAGGGCATCCTGCACGAGTGCATGAACCTGGCCTCAGTATGGAAGCTACCCGTGATCTTCTGTTGCGAAAACAATGGTTATGCCGAGTCAACGCCTGTGGAATACGCCCTGTCCACCGCCCGGGTGGCAGACCGGGCTGCGGGCTACGACATGCCCGGGATTCACATCGACGGCATGGATGTTTTCGACGTATTTGAAGCCGCCGGCGAGGCGGTTCGGCGGGCACGAGCAGGCGAGGGTCCTTCCCTGCTGGAGTGCCGAACTTACCGCTATTATGGCCATACCGTTTTCGACAATCCCCTTAGCTACCGTACGCAGGAAGAGCAGGACTATTGGCGCGGCCGCGACCCTCTGAAACTCTTTCGCGAACGGGTGGCAGACGGAGGGTTGGTGAGCATCGAGGAACTGGACCGTCTCGATGATGAAGCCCGGGAACTTATGGAAGACGCCATCAGCTTCGCCGACGAAAGCCCATTGCCGGAACCCCTGGAAATCTACGACGACGTGTATGTGGACTACCCGGTTGACATGATGAGGCGGGGAATAAACCTGGAAGTTTAGCCCTTTCACGTCGACCAGCAAGTACGCCGCAGGAAGGAAGAGCAGCACTATGACTACAGCAATGACTCCCACAACTTCGCGGGAGTTGCGTTACCGTGAGGCCATCAACGAAGCCATTCGCCAGGAAATGGAGCGCGACGAAACCGTCATCATCATGGGCGAGGAGATTGCCGGTGGCGCCGGCCGGGAACACCTGGGCATTGTTGACGCCTGGGGCGGCCCCTTCCGCACTACCGTGGGACTCATTCAACAGTTTGGCAACCAGCGTGTGCTGGACACTCCCCTCTCCGAGGCTGCCTTTGTAGGCACGGCCATCGGCGCTGCCTCCACCGGCATGCGGGCGGTGGCCGAGTTGATGTTCGTCGACTTCGTGGGCGTCTGCATGGACCAGTTGCTGAATAACGCCGCCAAGATGCGGTATATGTTCGGCGGCCAGGTCAAAGTGCCCTTCACCATGCTGACCCGTATCGGCGCCGGATTCGGCAGCGCCGCCCAGCATTCGGAATCCTTCTATTCCATCTTCAGCCACATTCCAGGCTTGAAGGGCGTAGTTCCTTCCGACCCTTATACCGCCAAGGGCCTGCTGATCGCCGCAATCCGGGATGATGACCCGGTAGTATATTTTGAACACAAGGGTCTTTATGGCGACTTGGGTCCCGTTCCCGAAGAGCCCTACGCTATACCCTTGGGCAAGGCTCGCACCGTCCGTTCCGGAACCGACATCACCCTGGTTGGAATATCCCGAATGACCTGGGTCTGCACCGAGGCCGCAGAGGAACTGGCGAAGAACGGCGTTAATGCCGAAGTGGTGGACCTGCTCAGTGTATCCCCCATCGATTACGACCTCATCATAGACTCGGTTCGCCGCACCCATCGCCTTGTGGTTGTAGACGAGGACACTCCGGTGTGCAGCCTGGCTTCGGATATTTGCGCCCGGGTGGCCGAGGAAGCCTTTGATTACCTGGACGCGCCGCCGTCCCGTGTCACCGCGCCCCACACACCTGTACCATACAGCCGCCCGCTGGAGAACATCTACGTGCCCAACGCGGCCCGGGTGGTTGGCACGGTTGAGAGGCTGGTGGGGAGGTAAGGGTTGGGCGAGACCAGTCCTGGGTCCCATTTGTCCTTAGAACTGGAAGGCAGGAACTTTGGAAGCTGTAAAGCCTTTCGCAAGTTCCTACCTGCGCTTTCCGCTATCGCAGTCCCCCCGTAAACTCCTCCGTAACCACCTTTTCGTAGGGTTGAGACTCCTTCACCATACCTGCTGCCATGAGAATTCTCTGCAGGCCTTCATACGGCATCTGCCCCATATGGGGTGTGGTGGGCCAGGTTTGCTGTTCTTTGTAGCGGGCGATGGATGCGGTAATGTTTTCCGGATGAGTGTCCGGAAAGAATGGGGCCACCGCTTCGGAAATCTGCTCAGGTGTGGACTCGGCCAGCCTGGTCAGGGCCCTGGAATAACCTGCTACGAAGCGATGGACCACGTCGGGTCGACTGTCAAGGAAAGCGTTTGTGGCTGCGAAAGAGCTGTAGGTTATGTGACCGTTTTCCCCGCCAAGGGCCACCGACATGTGGGCCTCCCGGTCTGCGATCAATTGCGAGGCCGCCGGTTCCGGCAAATGAATAAACTCTGCAACTCCGGAGTGAAAAGCGTCTATGGCTTCACCCAAACTCATGCCGTGAAGCAAGTTCAAGCCCTCAACCCGAACTCTGTGGTTCCGTAAAGCGTACTGGAATGATGCCCAGGGCATGGGCGAAAACCCTACAGGGATGATGGTGGCGCCGGTAAACTCGTCCCATTGGAAGGTCTCCGATCCGTGGGCCCCAAGAACGAAGAATCCATCCCTGCTGTTGATTTCTGCAAAGTGGCGTGGGACAGTTTCGGCGCCCCAGTCGGAGGCAATAATGGACCGCATGATGCCGCTCTGGACTATATCGGCTGCGTTGTGGTTCAAAGCGCTCAATGGGTGGGGAAATTGGGGTGGACAGGTCTGGAAGTCCACGTCCAGCCCCTCGGATTCCAGGTAGCCACCGGCGACAGTTACGTAGATGGGAGTGTAGAAAACGGTGCGAAAGGTCTCCATCAGACGCAATTGAAAACTTGGACTGGTCAAAATGCAATCTCCCATAAGTGAGTTGGCGCAGTGGAACGATCAGCTTTGCAAAAGAGAGAAATGGTAAGGGACGCACGGCAGTGCGCCCCTGTTCTTTTCACCAACTCGGTTAGATGATTCAGGCTAAACCGTTCTCTATGGTTACTCTTGGAGGCTCCGCGGCAAGTGCAGAACACATTCATCTGCATTGCTCATTCGCCCTTACCTTCGCAATATCAGTGCCACGGAAGTAATCTTCTGGTTCTACCGTTGAAGGAATGCCAGCACAGCGTCGATAAAGCCTTCAGGATCCTCAATCTGGGGGATGTGCCCCAGTCCTGGCAAAATTGTCTTGCTGGCGTTGACGATATTGTTGTGGAGCAGTTCCTCTCCGTCCCGCAGCATATCCTTCTCTCCGTACATTACCAGGGTTGAAGAGGCTTTGATCAAAGGCAGCCGGGACAAGATATCGTAATAGGAAAGGGACTGGTGCAGGTTGCGCACCCACTCGCCCGCCTGCTGCCTGGTCTCATTGGTGGCGTCAACCCATTCCTGCCTGGGCTCGGCGAAAGTTGCCCGCTCCTTCAGTTGTTCCAATGTGCGTGAGGCTGGCATGCCGTTGTCGTCATAGTCTGCAGCGGCATCGGCCACTCGCTGGTTGCCGCCCCACGGATTCCACAGGGGGCACCCCACAAGGACCAGTTTGTCCACCCGCTCCGGATAGCTGGCTGCCATCTCCGTGGCCAGGCATGCGCCCACGGAATTGCCGACATAGTGGCCTCGGTGAATATTCAAGAGCTGGCAGGCATCATCTAGTGCGCGGGCGTAGTCTGGTATGTTGAAGTGGCGGGTCGGCTTGTCCGACTCGCCGTGACCCAGCATATCGAATGCGTAGCAAGTGTAATGCTGGCTCAGGCCGTCGACCACCGTGTGCCAAGCCCAGGTGGAAGTGCCCAGGGGATGAAGCATTACCAGCGGAAACCCGGAACCCTGCCGGATGAAATGCATGTTTCCCTCTCGGGTGGGAACGCTGTCAGTCAGGTCTCTGCGGACAAACATGGGTCCTCCTTCTGCTGCGGGAGCAAAATCCTGCTGTTCGGAATTTCCCCTATCCTAGCCAGCGCTTCCGGGTATGTCAATTTGGATGGCGGTCGAAAATGGAGCCCGGATATGGGTCCTACTCCGAGCGGGTTGAGCGGGTTCCTTACGTGGCGCGGAAATGTTGGACGTCCAGGTCTGTTGCTTCGAGAAGCCTCGCTGTAATCGACCCTGCGCTGTGTGCGCCATCATTGGGGGCTTCTCGACTCGCTTTGCTCCATGCGCTTCCTTGCGTTTCACACTGAGCCAGTACTGTTTAACACAATCGAGAATAAATTCACAAATGTTAATGTTGAGTATTGTGATTTTTTATAGAAAAGTTGCCTTTTGTGGGATTATGTGTCAGGATAGTAGTAGTGAACCATAGTTATCCAAGGTGGGCAATCTCTGGCGGGTTCCGGTTCAGGGAAGGTGCCTATGTGGACTAAACAAGACCTACAAAATCTGGTGCAGCGCCAGACGGGCGAGTATCGCCTCATCATAGTTTCCAATCGACAACCTTACATTCATAACCTGGTAAACGGTGAACCCCAGTACGTGGTCCCGGCCGGTGGACTCACCAGCGCGCTCGACCCACTGATGCAGGCTTGCGGAGGAACTTGGATAGCCTACGGCAGCGGCAAAGGCGACCGTTTCATCGTCGACAAAGATGACCGGGTAATGGTACCACCCGACGACCCGGCTTATTCCCTAAGGCTCGTGTGGCTGACCGAGCAGGAAGAACAGGGATACTACTATGGGTTCTCGAACGAATCCCTGTGGCCGCTTTGCCACAACGCGTATACGGAACCCATATTTGATTCGAGAGACTGGCAGACCTATCAGTCCGTCAATCGAAAGTTTGCTGACCTGGTGATGGATGAGGTGGGCGACCGTCCAGCAGTCGTCTTGACCCAGGATTATCACCTCGCCTTGCTCCCCCAGTACTTGAAGGAGTCTTCCGCTCCCGTAGTGACCGGGCAGTTCTGGCACATTCCATGGCCCCATTCCGAAATCTTCAGGATATGCCCCTGGCAGGCAGAAGTAGTTGAGGGTCTTTTGGGGAACAACTTGCTGGGTTTCCATATTGGCGACCATTGCAGCAACTTCATGGATACGGCTTCCCGCACCCTGCCGGTCAGGGTGGATACGGAGTATAACCGGATCGACTACCGGGGAGATACAACGCTGGTGCGCCCGTTCCCAATAAGCATAGACTTCGACGACATTTGCGATTTCTCCATGAGTTCGGAAGTTGAAAGGGAAATGGAGCGAATCGAAGAGGAATGGGGACTGGGCGGCAAGCTAATTGGTTTAGGAATTGACCGGGTGGACTATACCAAGGGAATACCCCACCGGTTCCGTGCCATTGGACGTTTCTTCGAACAGTACCCAGAGCACATCGAGAAGGTAGTATTTGTTCAAGCCGGCGTTCTTAGCAGGAGCGACATTGAAGCTTACCAGCAACTGGGTGAGCAGATTAACCGGTTGGTGGAGGACATTAACGGCAGGTTCGGACGGAACGGCTGGCAGCCCATAGTATACAAGCCGGACGACCTTCCAGCGGTGACGCTGATGGCTCTTCGCCGCTTGTCCCGATTTTGTATCGTCAGCTCCCTTCACGACGGCATGAACCTGGTGGCCAAAGAGTTTGTAGCCAGCCGTTTCGATAATGATGGAGTCCTGATTCTGAGTCCTTTTGCCGGAGCCGCACTGGAACTGACCCAGTCGCTCATCGTCAACCCCTATGCCACTGACGAACTGGCAGAAGCCATTCGGGATGCGGTTGTTATGCCTGAGGAAGACCGCCGATATCGAATGATGCGCATGCGGGCTATCGTACGGGAAAACAACATTTATAAATGGGCGGCCCGCATCCTGGTAGAACTGATGCAATGCGCCCGCGGTTCCGCATTTGGACGCTCCCGGTACGCAGCAGCCCCCATGCGCTAGCTGGCTTCACGGTAAGGTCCTACTCTCTCTATGCCTCACCTTCTGAACGTATGGCCCCGGGTAAGCCGTCAGATCGCCGGAGCCGATCACGTTCTACTGCTTCTCGACTATGATGGAACCCTGGCCCCCATTGCGGGGCGACCGGACCTGGCTGTACTGCCTCCGAGGACTCGGGAAGCGCTATTGGCGGTCCAGCGGTTGGCCCGCTTTACCCTTGGCATAGTAAGTGGCCGAGGATTGGCCGATGTTCGAGAGATGGCGGGCATCCCCGGTCTTGTCTATGCCGGCAACCACGGCCTGGAGATAGAAAGTTCTGATGAAGCTTTCATTCACCCGGAAGCCAAGGAACTAAGGCCGCACTTGGACCTTGTCTTGGAAGCCTTGCAAGAGCGGCTTTCGGACCTTCAGGGCGTCTTTGTGGAGGGGAAAGGTCTGACCTTGAGTGTGCATTACCGATTGACGCCTGAGGAATTGCGTCCCCAGTTGATGGAGGAATTCGATGAAGTGATGGGGCGGGTTGCTCTAGGAGAAAGGATTCGCATCACCAAGGGCAAGGAGATTCTGGAAGTGCGGCCCAGGGTGGATTGGCACAAGGGGCGCGCGATTACCAGGATATCTGCGGGATTTCCCCACGGGACACTGCCCATTTACTTTGGAGATGATCTGACTGATGAAGACGGCTTTCAGGCAGTGCATGAACTGAACGGCATAACCGTATTTGTGGGGCCAGCTCGCCAGCCGACCAAAGCCCAGTACCGGGTTGACTCGCCGGCAGAAGTGGCAGAAACTTTGGAACTGCTGGCCAGGCTGTAACGATGTTCAGAGTGGATCTCCTGCAATTTCCCTGAGGCGTCGTCTTCCCGATTGGCCTATGCTTCTGATTCCACCTGGATAAGCTTGCTGAGACGGCGCTGAAATCGGGGTTCGGGAATAAAGCTGGCCCCCAGAAATGCGGTGACTATCTCTTTGGATAGGTCCAGTCCTATAATGCGGGCGCCCAGGCAAATGGCGTTCATGTCGTCGTGTTCCACGCCCTGGTGTGCGCTGTAGGTGTCGTGGCACAAACCGGCGCGCACTCCTGACACTTTATTGGCGGTGATGCTGGCGCCCACTCCGCTGCCGCAGCAGATGATTCCTCTTTCCGCGTTGCCGGCCTGGATGAATCGGGCCACCGCGGCCGCAAAGTCAGGGTAGTCGTCCTCCGGGTCCATGTCATGGGCCCCCAGGTCTTTAACCTGGTGGCCGGCGGCTTCGAGCCAGGGCTTCAACTGTTCTTTAAGGGCAAAGCCGGCGTGATCTGCGCCGATGGCGATTTGCATTTTCCTGCTCCGTAGTGGGCCTTGGCCCGGTTGCTGATATCAGCATAGTTTTATTCGTCCGGGGGAGCAAGAGGTAACAAACTTCCTTTGACAGAAGTTGTTACACGATTCACAAGTTTGCCTGGCTATGCTAGAATGCCGACACGAACGCCAGCCCCGGACAAATATTTAGTGCCTCATTACATCGAAAGCGCAAATAATGAGCCCACTTAAGTGAGGCTGCCGGGAGAACAGCCGGACACATGATCAAGGCAATATTCTTCGACTTCTATAACACCCTGGTCCGGTTTTGGCCCCCTCTGGACCATATTCAGCAGGCTTCCTGCCAGGAATTTGGCTTTCATATAGCCCCGGAAGCCATCAGCTATGGTTACTCCGTGGCTGATGTCTACTTCAACCGGGAGAATGAAATTAAACCCCTGGCCACCCGCACGGAGGAAGAGCGCCTCGAGTTTTTTTCCCGTTATGAGCAAATTCTCCTCGAAAATGCGGGTCTTTCGGTAACCAACGACCTTGCCCGGCAGATCTGGCAAATTGCCATCAGCGTTCCCAAGGACTTTATCCCCTTTGATGACACGGTTGGTGTACTTCAACGGTTGAAGGGCCAGGGCTATCAAATTGGTGTTATCTCCAATTTGCGAAGAGACATGTACGAGCTGTGCCAGAACCTGGGCATGGAGCCCTATCTGGACTTCTGCCTGACTTCGGCGGAGATCGGTGTTGAAAAACCGGACCCGGCCATATTTGCCGCTGCGCTGGAGCGTGCTGGAGTATCTGGCCCGGAAGCCGTCCACGTGGGGGACCAACCTCGGTCGGACTTGGTGGGCGCTAGGGGTGCGGGGCTCCACGCCGTACTGCTCGACCGGGGGAACTGGCACCAGGAAATGGATCACTGTGTGCGAATATCCCAGTTGCCGGAACTGGTCGATTTGTTGGCGACGGCCCCCGAATCTCTCCAGATGACCAGAAACGGAGCGGTAAGCTCGCAACTTTATCCTGACGAGCAGGCCGCCGAGTAACTGGACCGCTTCCACCAGATACCACTTCTCGTAGAATAACTGACCTGATTTCCTGACCCGCTCGAAATTCCCAACGTCCCCGCTTAGGAGGAAGAGATGGTAGAGGAACGTCATCAGCATAATAATGGCGCCGACCCCGTACGGGTCATAGTTTGGTACGACTATGTTTGACCCTGGTGCTACGTCGGCCTGGAACGAGTCGACAAGCTGGGACAGGAGTACAACATCGCTGTAGAAGGACGAGCCTATTTGCTGCGGCCGGATACTCCCAAGGAAGGGTTGCTCCGGCAGCAACGGTCGGGAGAAACTGAAGACGAATTGAGTGAGCCGATCCGGTCCCAAGTGAAGGATGCGGGACTGGTCATGCGCCCACCCCTGGTTACGCCAAATACAATGTACGCGTTGGAAGCCACTGAATATGCCCAGCAGCACGGAAAATTCATGGAGTTTCACCACGCTGCTTACAAGGCATATTGGGACGAACGGAAGGACCTGGGACAGCTCAACGTACTGGCAGAGGTTGCCAAGACGGTATCCCTTGACGCTGATGAAATGATCGAATGCCTGGAAACGCACGAGTTATCCAACAAGGTGATGGGACAGTACCAGGAGGCCCTGCAGCACGGTATCCGAGGCATTCCTACCTTTGTAGTGGGCAACCTGATGTTCACCGGGGCGCATCCTTACGATATTTTCAAGTCGGCGATGAACCAGTTCCTCACCTCACAAACTCCCCAGTAGAGGTTCAGCGAAGGAATGGCGAGTATGGAGAGGGCGGTGGCTGCCGCTCTCTTTCTTTTTGCTGCCGCTACACTAATGATGTACAAGAGACGGCAGTCGCCAGAATTGACTTGAATGGAACCGGCCGGCCACAAGGGCAGTCCTGACGAAGAGTGATGTCACTCAGCGACTATCCTCACTATGAAGGCTTCGCGACAGGGTCATGGTTTTTGAGTTGAAGATGGGTTGAAGGGGTTGGTAAAGGAGGCAAAGCCTGTCATCAGGAGCTGGGACGTGTTGAATCCGCCTTACTTTGCTGACGGGTGTTCCTTCTACCCTGTGCAAAAAGACTGTCTATGGTACGCCGGGGATGGTTCCACAATCTCACCACCTTGGGTACCAGGGCTGCCCATCATTGCCCTAACTACTCCGAAAGAACCCTTGGTGTAGTTGAACGTAAATTCAGCAATGTGGTAATATCGAGGAAGATTGTTACGGAATTCACGAACTCTCCAAGGTGTCGGATTTCTACCTTGTTTTGAGGTGTAATGGGCCGACAGGCCCGAGTGATGGATGGGCTGAAGCAGCGAATCAAGAAGGCCGTCCAAAATCAGCCTCAACCTACCGTTACCATTCTTTCATCCCTGTTGGCTGTTGAGGATGAGTTAGGTTATATCCCCCGGGAAGCCGTTGAAGAGGTCGCCACCTTTAATCAGGCGACCATAAACGATGTCTGGGCCGTAGTTTCCTTTTACCCCAATTTCCGTACTGTTCCCCCATGTGAGCACCGAATAGAGGTTTGCTGGGGCCCTTCCTGCCACCTGGTTGGCGCGATGCCCGTGATCGCTTCGGTGCTCGAAGCCGCTGGTATGGAGGATGAAGGCGACACCCCTGATGGCAAGCTTACGATCCGTTACAACACCTGCCTGGGGGCGTGCGCATTGGCGCCGGTCATGTCGGTAGACCACCGCCTTGCAGGCCGCATTACGCCTGAAAAGGGGCGCGAACTGGTTTCCAAAACTCTGGATTCGGCGAGTGGCGGGGAGGCGTGATTGGCACTCCCCGGCGAGAAGGTTTTGACTGTCGGTCAAAAACAGATGCGTGGTGGCTGTTAAGTGGCTGCTGACTTTCTTAGTATCCAGGAAGAAGCACAACGTCGGTGGGAAGGGCTGACCGCCGGTGACAGGCCGTGGATTCGTGTCGGAACGGCCCTTTGCGGACAGGCTGCAGGCGCGGACCAAGTAGTCGAATCGTTCAGTACCGAGCTTGAGACGCAGGGAGTCAACGCCCAGGTAAGCAGGGTAGGCTGCCTTGGCCTGTGTTTTGCCGAACCGATGGTCGATGTCCAAGTCCCTGGCCAAGGGCGGGTGGTTTACGGCAATGTTGGGCCTGACGACGTTAAGGAAATTGTTTCCAGGCACCTGGGCCAGGGAGAGGTAATGGCCGACCTGGTTGTGGGACGCATTGGAGAAGTGGAAAAGGGCGATCTGCCGTCGCTCGACCAGCACCCCATGAAAGCGAGAGAGCAACGAATTGCTCTCCGCAACGCGGGACACATAGACCCGCTGGACATTTACCAATACGTGGCCAATGGAGGCTACGGAGCTTTGAACCGCGCCCTTACGAACATGACCGAGGCCGAGGTATTGGAAGAGGTAAACACTTCGGGCCTCCGGGGCCGAGGAGGGGCCGCCTTCCCTGCAGGTACCAAGTGGCGATTCCTGGCAGGTTCTAACGCTCCCGAGAAATACATCCTCTGCAACTGTGAAGAGGGAGACCCCGGGGCGTTTAATGACAAGGGAATCCTTGAGAGCGACCCTCACACGGTGGTGGAAGGGATTATCCTGGCGGGTTATGCCACTGGCGCTAACCACGGGTATATCTTCATCCGCCACGGCCATGACGGGCCAATAGAAAGGGCTCAGACCGCGGTTGCACAGGCCTACGAACTGGGACTGCTGGGGAATAGAATTCTTGGGACTGACTTCACTTTTGACCTGGAAGTTGCACTGACCGGCGACTCCTATGTTTCCGGCGAGGAAACGGCCCTGATGGAGGCAATAGAAGGTAGCCGCGCCATGCCCCGGTACCGGCCACCCTTCCCGGCGCAGGTGGGAGTGTTTGGCAAACCCACCAACATCAATAACGTAAAAACTATGGCCTACGTACCGGAGATAATTGCCAGGGGCGGCGAGTGGTTCGCTGGCATAGGCCACGACAAGAGCACGGGTACGGTGATTCTGTGCCTGTCCGGCTCTCTCAACTACACCGGAATGGTTGAAGTGCCCATGGGGATGAATCTCAATGAGGTGTTGAATGAGATGGCCGGGGGCGTCCCAGGCGGCAAAGAGTTGAGCTTTATCCAGACCGGTGGCCCATTGGGCGGTGTGTTGAGCGCGGCGGCCGCGGACCTGGTCCTGGACTTCGACATTTTTCGCAGCGCAGGTGCAATCCTGGGTTCCGGAGGCATTATTGCCGCGGATGAGGATACCTGCGTGGTGGATTTGACCCGCGTACTGATCGCATTCTGCCAGTACGAGTCCTGTGGCAAGTGCTTTCCATGCCGTATGGGGATGAGTCACATGCTGGAAGTGCTGGAGAGGATCTGCCGGCTTGAAGGCACTCCTGACGACCTGGCGCTGATGCGGAGCATCGGGGAAAACATGCAGGCGGGCTCCCTTTGCGGGCACGGACAACTGGGATTCAATCCGGTGGCTTCGGCATTGCGTTACTTCCCGGGGCAGTTCGAGGCCCACATCGTCGAAAAACGGTGCCCTACCGGCAGTTGCCGGGTCCCGCACTTCTCTCCCCGCTTGAGCCGGCGATAGGTATTAGACCAGGGACGGAGAATCATTAATGCCCGATGACATTACCATCTCCATTGATGGCGTGGAGATCAAGACGCAGCCCGGCAAGATGGTGCTGGAAGCGGCGATTGACGCCGGCATCTACGTCCCTTACCTGTGCTACCACCCTGGAATGAAACCCTTCGCGGCCTGCCGAATGTGCGTTGTATCCGTAGAGGGGGGCCGGGGCTATCCGGCTGCTTGTACTCTGCCGGTGGCCGACGGTATGAGAGTGCGCAGCGAGGCAAACGATGTCATTGAACTGCGCCGAAGCGTAATGCAGATGCTCATTGCCGAGCACCCCAATGGCTGCCTTACATGTCATCGGATAGATATCTGCGGACCCAGCGACGTGTGCCTGAGGCATGTATCGGTCAACGACCGTTGCGTTACCTGTCCCAAGAACGAACGCTGCGAATTCAAGGACACCGTTAGATACCTGGGCATGGAGCTGGAGTCGCCCCTGAACTACAAATACAAGCAGATGCCCCTGGAAGTCAACGATCCCTTTTATGACCGGGACTACAATCTGTGCATCGCCTGCGGACGGTGCGTGCGGGCCTGCGAGGAGGTCCGAGGGGACGATGCTATCTGTTTCACGGAACGGTCCGGTAAGGCGTTGGTGGGTACTTCTTTCGGCACTTCCCTCCTGGAGTCTGGGTGCGAGTTCTGTGGGGCTTGTATTGACGTTTGCCCGGTGGGCGCCCTGGTGGAACGGGATCACAAGTGGGAGAAGCCCCGAAGGATCGAGCCAACGATATGTCCGCACTGTCCCGTGGGCTGTCAGTTGAATCTGGAACTGAACGATGCCCAGGAAATGATCAGGGTAGTTCCTGAATTAAACGCGCCGGCCAATCGCGGTCAGGCCTGCTTCAAGGGAAAGTTCGGGCTGGAGTTTCTCAACCGCAATGACCGTCTGAAACAGCCCCTCATTCGCCGCGATGGGAACTTAATGGAGGCGACGTGGGAGGAGGCGCTGGAACTCATCGCGAGCCGGCTGCCGGAGTATCAAGGTGATGCCTTCGCGCTGCTTGCGGCACCGGACTGCACAAATGAAGAGCTATACCTGGCCCAGAAGTTTGCCAGAGTGGCGATGGGGTCCAATAACCTGGACGTGCTTTCTAACCTGCAACCGGAATCGACCCTGGCCCTGGAGCGGGGAATGGGCTTTGCGGCGGCCACCAACTCCATTTGGGACTTGGAACAGTCAGACTGCATCCTGGTTTTCAACGCCAACGTAACCGAGGACAACAATGTTGTGGCGCTGCCTATCAAGGCTGCGAGGAAGCGCGGAGCCTCGCTGATTGTGATTGACGTGCGGGAGGTTGAGCTCACCCGCCATGCGGACCTGTGGCTAAGGCCAGCCCCTGGTTCGGAATTGCTGCTGCTGGGCGGGATCCTACGGGAGATTATTGACCAGGGGCTCGACAAAAAAGACTGGGTTGAGGAGCATTGTGAAGACCCTTCTACTCTCCTCTACTACCTGCACAACCTGGATCTGGAAGAGGTTGCCTCAGTTACCCAGGTGCCGAGAGAGAGCATTGCTGAAGCTGCCAGGTTGTTCGGTGCAAGCGGCAAGTCAGCCGTTTGCTTCGCGCTGGATAACATAGCGCAAGAGTTACAGCGGGACTGCGCCAGCGCCCTGGTGGATCTGGTCCTGTTGACGGGCAACGTGGGAGAAGCGGGGTCAGGGATTTACCCGGTGAGGCAGGGCGCAAACGAACAGGGGGCATGGGACGTGGGTTGCATCGCCAACCGCCTTCCCGGTAGGGGCGCCGCTCGCAACGACAGGGCCCGAACAGAACTGGAAGAAATTCTACAGTGCTCCCTTCCGTCGGACAGGGGGATTGGATCAAAAGGCTGTCTTGATGCCGCGGCAGAAGGCCAGGTCAAGGCAATGGTTTTGCTGGGAGGCAGCCAGAACCTTACAAATGGACGGCTGGGCGATGCGCTGTCCGCTCTGCAAGGTCTGGAGTTCCTTGTAATAGCGGATACCTTCTTGTCCGAGTTCGCGCCGGTGGCCGACGTGGTGCTCCCCCGCTCCACCTTGGCGGAAAAGGATGGGACACTTACCAATTTGGAGCGGCGTATTCAACGGTTAAAGCCGGCATACGCGTCCCCGTCGGGTGGTGCCAGGGATGACTTTTGGCTCTTGGTGGAATTGGGCCAGCGGCTGGGCGCAACAGGCTTTCACTTTTCAACAGGGGACGAGGTGATGGAAGAGATCGCCAGGGTCGTTCCGGCCTATGCCGGAGTGTCGTATCAGGCCCTGGACGCCGCCGGGTCGCTGGTGTTGACGTCGGGACTGGAGAGTCCCAAGCCCACGCAGATGCTCTACGCCGGCCGTGCCCATCAGGGCATTCAGTGGCCTGTGTCCGAAGGCCAGGGCAAGGGAACGCCAATACTGTATACCGAGTCCTTTCCCATTGAAAGGGCGAACCTGGTGGCGCCGGAGTTCCGGATAGTGGATGCTGAACCCGACCCTGCCTATCCCGCGCGGCTTGCTCCAGGACGGGTGCTGCTGCAGCGGGACCGGGATAACCGGATCGAACTGCAGCAAGACACCAGGCGAAACGATATAGTTCGGGAGGAGGTCTTGGAGTTTAACGCGACGGACGCCCAGAGATGGCAGGTCAGCGAAGGAGACACGGTAAGGGTGGAATGCCCGGGCCGAGATCTGAAGGGCATCGTGCGACTGAATTCGTCCTTGCCTGAAGGTGTGATAGCCGTTACCGGTTTGTTCGGGCAACTGGCGGTGGAATTGGAGAACTCCGCAGAGCCGGTCCCAATGGCTAGAGTTCCGGGGCTTGACCTGGAGCCTGCGAGAGTCGTGAAGATGGAATAATCCTGTCCGCAGGCTCCAGTGAGAAACGGACACAACGCAAATATCATTGAAGTAGAATTCGAGCTTATTTTCAATAGTTGGAAGAGGTGAGCAATGACTGTCGGGAGACAGGATGTATTGACCGAGGGAGAAGAGCAGAGCAAGCCGGTGTATCGCACAGATAGCTTGCCTCAAGCCAGGCTGGCTTACCGTGAGGACATTTCTGAAGACCTCATGGTCATAAAGTTGGAGCCGGAAGAAGGGCCCTTCCAGTTCAAGGCGGGACAGTATTGCACGTTGGGAAGGGAAGGAGTGGAAAGGGCCTATTCCATAGTTTCCGCTCCCTTTGAGTCCCAGCTGGAAATATTTGTGGAGTTAGTGCCGGATGGAGAGCTGACGCCCAAGATGTGGCGGATGAATGTTGGCGAAACTATGTCGATACGCCCCCGCCCCAAAGGGATATTCACCCTGAACGAAAATGTCCATCACCACCTGATGGTGGCGACTGTTACCGGCGTGGGGCCTTACCTAAGCATCATCCGCGAATACCTTCACCAGGGTGAGCAGGGGCATTATTTCTACGTGCTGTTCGGTGCTAGCTTCCAGAATGAACTGATATACGACGCCGAATTGCGTCAACTGGCCGAGGAACACCCGGAATGTGTAAAGTACGTGGGCACTGTAAGCCGTCCTTCTGACGTACGGAATGACGGCTGGCAGGGCGATGAGGGCCGGGTCAATACTCTTGTAGAAAAGTATCTGAAAGAATTTGACCTGCCCAAGGACGACACCATGGTCTACACCTGCGGCCACCCTGGAATGATTGCGGACGTCAAGGAACGGGTGACTCCCCAGGGATGGCAGTTCAAGGAAGAACGGTTCTGGAAAGAGTAATGGGAGGCCTCAAGTATTCCTGGGTGGGGGCTATCCAACAGTTCAAGCCGATGAACTTTCCTGGCGTTCACACCGAATCGGCGGGAATCCATACTAGAAGGAAGGCGGGGGCAGCCCGCCTTCTTTTCTTTTCCATTTAGAGTATTTACCCCGTTCTTGCCCCATTGGGGCCCGAATGCTGCTGCTCTTGGTCTCCTGGAGCGCCTGGCCTGGTTTTGTTGATTCCATCCTCTTCCATTAGAATGTCTTCAGATATCTACTACCCGAGGATTTCTCAAGTTTGACTAAAGGCCAGACGCTGACGCCGGTCCGACGGCAATACTTGAAGGTCAAGAGCGCCTATCCCGATGCCATAGTGCTGTTCAGGATGGGTGACTTCTACGAGACCTTTGACGCCGACGCCGAACTAACCGCACGGGACCTCGAAATAACGCTGACTTCCCGCAGCATGGGGAAAGACATTAAGGTCCCCATGGCGGGGGTTCCCGCGCACTCATTGGAGCCCTACCTGGCTCGCCTGATCAAGAAAGGCCACAAGGTGGCCATTTGCGAGCAGCTCACCGATCCTGCCACGTCGCGCGGACTGGTTGAACGGGACGTGGTGCGGGTGGTGACTCCTGGCACTGTTTTCGAGCCTTCCCTGCTGGATGAGGATACCAACAATTACCTGGCAGCCCTGGTGGAACAGGGAGACCAGGTTGGCTTGGCTTACGTGGATATCACCACTGGGGAATTCTGCGCGACCCAGCTTGGTCGGGACCGCCTTTATCCGGAACTAGCCCGGATTTCTCCCGCGGAGATTCTGATTCCCGCCGTAGACACGCTGCCGGAATGGATGCCTGAAGAAGATAGGTTGAAATTCACAGAAGCAGGGGAAGAGCGTCACGGGGCGGGCCTGCCCATCGTCCAGGTAAATCCCGTGTCTTTCGATCTGGACATGGCCCGAGATGCGCTGCTGTCACACTATGGTATCCATACTCTGGAATCTTTCGGGTGCGAAAACCTGCCACTAGCAACTAGGGCAGCCGGCGCTATTGTCGACTACCTTTCCCTTACTCACAAGGCTGTCGCCCCCGGGCTGTCGGCGCTGTCGGTGTACTCGCTGGAACGGTACATGGCCCTAGACACGCAGACCCGGCGCAATCTGGAACTGTTCCAGGCGGGCCGCTGGGAAAGCCGGGAACTCTCCCTCTTCGCGGCCCTGGATCTGACCCACACGCCAATGGGCGGTAGAATGCTCCGGAGGTGGGTGGGGCAGCCCCTGCTGGATGAGAAGGAGCTTGAAAGCCGTCTGAATGGGGTCGAACACCTCGTTAAAGACGGACTGAACCGGGCAAGGATTCGGGAAACCCTGTCAGATGTGTCTGACCTGGAACGAATTCTGGGTCGGCTGCAGACCGAGACGGCGGCGCCCCGCGACCTGATAGGCCTGAAGCAGGGGATAGAGTCGGCAATACCCCTCACCAATGCCCTGGAGGATGACGAAGCCGGTAGAGTAGAGTGGCTCCGGCGGCAGTTGGGAAACGTGCCGGACGTTCCGAAGTTGATAGAAGAGGCCATCAACGAGGAACCTTCGGGAAGTGTGGGAGATGGCAACGTAATTCGAGACGGTTTCTCCCCAGAGTTGGACGATCTGAAACGGAACTCTCGCGATGCCCGTTCCTTCATTGCTGGGCTAGAACAACGGGAACGGGACCGCACCGGCATTCGCAACCTGCGTGTAGGGTATAACCATGTCTTCGGGTATTACCTTGAGGTGAGCAAGTCGAACCAGGCGCAGGTTCCTGATGACTACATACGCCGTCAGACTCTGACAAACGGAGAGCGGTATATAATTCCGGAACTGAAGGAGTATGAATCCCAGGTCCTCAACGCCAAGGAGCGAATCGAGGAGCTGGAGAGAAGCCTTTACCGCCAGGTATGTGCCCAAATAGTCCTGTATGCCGAAGGCATCATCAGGCTGGCCGCCGGTATCGCAGTAGTGGACGTGATAGCTTCCCTGGCGGAAGTGGCCGCCAGGCACCGGTACGTCCGTCCTGATATCAATCAAGGAGATCTCATCAACATTAGGAACGGCCGTCATCCCGTGGTAGAGCGGCATTTGGGGTCGAGCAGTTTTGTTCCCAATGATGTTCACCTGGCCAACGACGATGCGCGGATAGTGGTGCTGACGGGCCCCAACATGGCAGGCAAATCTACCTATATACGCCAGGCAGCCATCATGGTGCTGATGGCTCAAATAGGCAGTTTTGTGCCCGCGGATGAGGCTACCATAGGGCTGGTGGACCGCATCTTCACCCGGGTCGGGCTGCAAGATGACCTGGCTACGGGACAGTCCACCTTCATGGTGGAAATGGTGGAAACCGCGTCCATTCTGAATCAGGCCACTCCCAGGTCCCTGGTTATTCTGGACGAGATTGGCCGGGGGACCAGCACTTACGACGGCCTGTCCATCGCCCAGTCGGTGATTGAGCACTTGCACAACAATCCGCGCTTGGGATGTAAGTCGCTGTTCGCTACCCATTACCACGAGTTAACCGAACTGGCGCGAACGCTGCCCGGAGTCCGAAATTTCAGCGTGGCGGTGGCGGAAGAGGAGGGCAGGGTCGTATTTCTGCACCGCATCGTACCCGGTGGCGCCGACCGCAGCTACGGCGTACACGTAGCCCAGCTGGCAGGCCTTCCCCAGGCGGTAGTGAGCCGGGCCTGGGAGGTGCTGGATAACATGGAGAGGAACGGCGCCGGTCGGGGTTCCCCCAAGCGGGGGCGAAGACCAGAGCCGGCAGTTCAAATGTCTCTTTTCCAGCCGGAGCAGCAACTAAGGGACGCAGTGCTGAAACTGGACGTGGCGAATCTTACTCCCCTGGAGGCAATAAACAAGCTTTATGAGCTCCAGGAAGATGCGCGCAGAAAGGACTGACAGTTTGGAACCAACTTATGGGAATCCCCGTTTCCGGGTGTGCTTTGCCTTCGTCTGTGTGGTTTGAAGTCGCAAGAAATTACCACGGATTGCTGCTCGGGTTGCCTTAACTTTTTCCAGAAAACGGTTAGAATGTGCCTCAAATTGACGAGGCTACCGGCGGACGGGTTCTTATTGAGCCGGCGGCCAATACCGGAGAAGTTATGGGTAGCGTTGCAACGTTCTATTGGTGGCCCCGTTGATCGTCCTGCCGCAAAGCAAGGGAGTTGCTCTTGCAGAAAGGGCTGGAACTGGAGGAGAGGGACTACTTCAAGGAACCGCTCAGCAAGGAGGAACTTGAGGAACTGGCGGGACTGTCGTCTTTTTCCGACCTTTTTGCCTGGCGGAGTCCCAGTTTCAAGAAGATGGGACTGGCTGCCGAGGATGTATCCGAGGATGAAATGCTCAGGCTGATGTTGGAGGAGCCGCGGCTGCTGCGCCGGCCAGTAACCCGGGTGGGGGACAAATTGATAATCGGGTCCAGCCCTAAGGTGCTTGAGCAGGAGCTGGCTGGCTTGGAATAGTCTGCAAAAGACAGGTACACGGTTTCTTCCCCTCAAGCACATTGGTCATGTACGTTGTGGCCCAATGATGGAGCACGTTTGTTATCAGTGAGCTCGTGGTTTGCACATCTGGCCATGCCGAAGCCTTTGGGCCTTGCATGCACTGAAGAGCAGCATAACAAATGGTTATGTTGCCCTCTTATCAAAAGATGTGATAGTATTTTGGACTACTTTAAGCTTCTGAGGAAAAGCGTCATACCATGAAGATCTTTTTTGACGTTGACTACACCATTCTTGGCCTGGATGATACCCTTCGGCCCGGTACCAAGGAGACCTTCCAGAAACTCCTGGACGACAACCACGAGATTTTCATCTGGTCTGGAATGGGTGAGCGGTGGGAAGTCATTGAGAAGCACGAGCTAAGCTCCTACGTTAGCGGAGTATACGAAAAGCCCACCAACCACTTCCACGAGCGCCTCGAGGAGCTGAAAATACCCTTCGAGCCGGAGTTTGTTATAGATGACTATCCCGAAGTCGTCGCTGCCTTCGGCGGGGCTTGGGTCCCTCCCTACTTCTTCGCGCGAAGCGTGGACCAGCAAATGGACCGGATTTACCAGATCGTCTGCGACTTTGCCAATAGCGGCACTTCCGAGGACACCCAGTACAAGGCGAAGGGCACGGTGCTCCCCCTTTTCTAGTCCTCCTCCCGGCCTCTTGGGCAATTCCCGCTGCCGCCTGCAGACGTCCAGGTGCGACCTTGGCTCGTGGTGAGAGAGGTTATCCATGCCAATCAGGCAACTTCCCCACGAACTAGCCGGACAGATTGCTGCCGGCGAGGTGGTTGAGCGACCTGTCTCCGTAGTCAAGGAACTTCTTGAGAACTCAATCGATGCTGGAGCGACCCGTATTTCGGTGGAGATCCGCGGCGGCGGCATCGAAAAGATCAGTGTGGCCGACGACGGGGCAGGAATTCCCCCGGATGAGGTGGTCCTGGCTTTCCAGCGGCACGCCACCAGCAAGCTTGATCACCCTGGTCTACTGGATGCCATTCCCACTCTCGGGTTTCGAGGCGAAGCTCTGCCGAGCATAGCCGCAGTTTCCCAAATGACCATGACCACAAGGCAGCAGGATACGGACGTGGGTTACGGTGTGGAAATGGCTTGGGGGAAACTAATGGGGGAAGGATCCCAAGGCTGCCCACCGGGCACTACGGTCCAGGTGGGAGACCTGTTTGGAAACCTGCCGGCCAGACGAAACTTTCTCCGTTCTCCTACGGCGGAAGGGGGGCGAATTGGTGATTTGGTGGCTCGTTACGCATTGGCGTACCCGCAAATTGCGTTCAGCCTGAAGGTTGGCGATCGTACGACGCTGTCAACGCCTGGCGACGGGCGGCAGGCCAATGCTATGGTTGCGGTCTACGGTGCGGACGTGGTGACTAACCTGCTGGAAGTATCTTGGGAAGATCCGGACTCGGGGTACAGTGTTGAAGGATTTACCGGAAATCCTTCACTGCACCGGGCTAACCGGACCTATATGACATTCTTTGTGAACCGGCGATGGATACAAAGCCGCATGCTCACTTTCGCTCTGGAAGAGGCCTACCATGGGCTTCTTCCCGAAAAGCGGTATCCATTAGCAGTGCTGAACCTGGTTTTGCCCTATGAGGATGTTGACGTCAACTCGCATCCAGGCAAGCGTGAAGTCAGGTTTCGGCAGGATGGAAAGGTCTATTCGGCGCTGCAACGAGGAGTAAGGGACGCGCTGTTGGCCCATTCACCCGTAAGGTCTGTGCAGAGTCCCCCAATCGGGCGCGGACCCGTCGGGAGCTACGAAGCTGGAGTTGGGGGATTCTTCCGCAGTCCCTTCGATGGGCGAACTTCCCAAACCTTCTCAACGCCCGGGGATTGGGGAAGTGTGCCGGGCAGTGGACAGTCCCATCCGGAAGGTTACGGGCCCCCGGAGGCGGCACTCACACCTCAGCAAACCCTGCCCGTCCTGCGGGTGGTGGGCCAGGTCAGGCTGACCTATATTGTGGCGGAGAGCCCGGACGGCATGTATTTAGTGGACCAGCACGCGGCCCACGAGAGAGTGTTGTTCGACCGCATAGTTAGAGAGGCCTCGCAAAGAGAGTCGCTGTCGCAGCCTCTGTTGGCGCCCGTGCACGTGGAATTAACCACCGGGCAAGTGTCTACGCTGGCGGAGCAACGTGAGTTCCTGTCCGACTACGGATTTGAGCTGGAGGAATTCGGAGGCACGGCTTACCTGGTTCGGTCGGTGCCCGCGGTGCTGACTACCCGGGATCCGGGCAAAGCGTTGGTTGATGTGCTGGATATGGTGGCCTTTGAGGGACTGTTGAAAGAGCGGGAGGATGTATTGGCGGCTTCGCTGGCTTGCCACAGTGCGATAAGAGCCGGGCAATCCATGACGGAACCGGAAATGCGTGCCCTGTTGGAGCAACTGGAGGTTACGGACAACCCCCACACCTGCCCGCATGGTAGGCCTACGCTGATCCACTTTAGCGCCTATAACATGGAGCGGGAGTTCGGCCGACGATAAGGTCGGGCCTTGCCAAGCCAGACCTAAACTGGTGGTAAGACAGAGGACAGGATGTGCTAACTCTGACGTCGCGGGTCCTGGCGCGGGTCCTGGGCGGGATGGAAAATGGAGTCGGGCCCCGGGAACTCTCCGCTGGTGTTGGACTGCTTGACGCCAGGTCGAACCAAGCCGGCGTAAACACCGGTTATGGCGGCAATTCCTATGCCCATCTTGGCCAAAAAGCTGCGGCGGCTTTCTCCGCTATCTGATTCCCGGGTTTTCTTGCTTAGCACTGCCAACTCCAAGTTTCGATGAGGCGATGGTGTTTTTGGAGAGAACGACGCGTCTCTCAGATATGTTTCTCGGCTCGTTATTATAGCAGTCTGCTCTCGATTCTGCATTGCCGGTTTGAGCTTCAGCAGGGCAATCGAATTATGATTCGGGGAAAGCCCGTTCTTCCCGCCTCCGCAGCAATGAGCAAGGAGACGGTAGTGCCCTCCTCCCAGTACCCTCCTTACCAGGCCATTGACTCTTCCCCCTTGCCACCCGACATAACCCACCGCCACAATTGAGAATACAATCCCTCCTCGTTCTGGGGCCCAGGGTCCGGGAATGAAGGAGTAGGGGCAGACTTGGGTGTCTGCCCGGGCCGGGGATAAGGGCTAAAATGGGACAAAATGAGCCGGTATGGGACGGAAATCAAAAATTTCTCACCTTGCCCCCTGGTCCATGATTAAATGCCATTGCCCTGAGAGCTTCTGAAGCGTTTCGGTTTAGGTGGTTTCGTGTCGGAGCCGGGGCGGACGAATAGGTCTGCGTCTACAAATACAGCGTTCCATTCAATCCGCTGCTTGAAGCCCGTCTGAGCCACTGCCCTAATTGATGTGCCAAGTAAACCATGCATATACTCCGTCCAGGTTCTCCAAGAAACCTCAGGAATCGCCCAAGTCTTCCATCACCATTCGGGCTACTTCACGCCCCATTCTAACGGAGTAGTTGGTTCCGCGGTCCTCCGGATATATCTGGGTCGTGTTGGCCAGGTACAGGTTCTGAATTGGAGTGCGGTGGCCGGGAATCTGGTCACCGTAGTTGACGCCAATGATGGGCTGTGCGCCGTCCACCTTGTGGTGGTAGTACTCCCTTATCCAGGACCGGTCAAACTGGGGATTCAGTTTTTGCAAGTGGGGAATAAAATCTTCCAGCAACTGTTCGCTGGTCTTGGCGTAGAGTTCACTGTCGCGGGGACTGTAGTTTGTTAAGTAGACAATGTGATTGCCGCCGTAGAGGGAAGGATCGATCATATTTGTGTGCTCGATAACCCCTACAAATGGCAGGCTCCGGTCAGCCACGTTGAGCCAGTATTTGGAAGTAAGGGGACGGTCCAGGGCAAGGATGACCAATACGGCGGAAAGATATTGAGTGCTGACCAGCTTTTGGTGGTACTCCTCCGGCAAAGGCGGCACCAGGCGCACGAACACGTAAGAGGGAGTCGTAGCGATGACGGCGTCGTAGTTGACCCGGCCTGGCTCCCGTCCTTCAAGCTGGGTTTCCAGGCCGGAGGCGATTCCGTTTTCCACAATCACGCCGTTAACTCGGGCGGATATGTGGACGTCACCTCCCAGCCGCAGAATCTCTTCCTCAAGACGTTCGAAGACTTCGCCGAAGCTGCCCATGGGGTAGCCAAGTCGTTCCTTCTGAAGCGTCTTCCCTCTCGATGCCACTCTCAGGTATATCTTGCCCCAAAGCCAGGTCATGCTGATCCGGTCATAATGTTCGCCGAACTTGCCGCGGAGCATGGGTTCCCAGATTGCCTCGTAGATATCCCTGCCCAAATTGCGAGTAAGCCAGTCCTGGGCTGTCACGCCCTCAAACTTCTGCCAGTTCCTGGTCTTTTGCAGGGCAAAAGTCAGGACCCCCAGCCGGATGCGCTGGACGAGAGTCAGCGGGCTGAACTTCAGCAAGTCCAGGGGAGTTGCGAAGTCCCAAATACGACCGCTGTGGTAAATCCCCACTTTCGATTCCAGCCAGGCCAGTTGGTCGCCAAGACCAAGTTCGTGGATCAGTTCGGTAATTGCGGTGTCGCTTACGAAGAGATGGTGGTAGCCCCGTTCCAGCCGGCCGCCCCCGATATCGAAAGTGGAAGCCTGGCCGCCCAGGAAGGGAGCGACTTCGAACACCTCAGCATGGTGTCCCTGCCGGGTTAGTTCATAGGCCGCGGCCAGCCCGGCAGCGCCCCCGCCAATAATTCCTATCCGCATTGGCCAGCACCCCGATTCTTGATGACCTGCTCGTCGGCTTCGGCATCCTCCCGGGGAGAGGATGCCATCTGGGACAGGGACAGGTTCTCGCGCCACATGAATGCCAGCCCCGCCAGATTCACGGGCAGCCAAAGGGCTACTAGATGTACTACCAAGGCATAACTGGCAGCTACTGCGCCACCCACCCCCAGGATACCAAGAGTCTGCTGGGCGACGAGTTCAAAGGGGCCGATGCCGCCAATAGTAACGGGCACGGCGGTCGTCAGATTGGAGGTGGCAGTTACCAGCACGATGGCCAGGGCCAGGTTGAGGTGGGAACCCAGGTGGTCCTGCAATCCAAAGGAATAAGCCACTGTCAGGTAGACGGCAACCTCGGCAATCCAGACGGGCAGGGAAAGGAGGAAAACTACGCAATGCTGACGGGGAGAGCTGAGGATGCTGAGTCCCTGGATGAAGTTGAACGCCAGGTTCCTGAGCCTGGGCCTGACACCCTCGGGCAGCAACGCGATTATGCGGTCAACGACGGACATAGTATGAGAGTTGGTGGCAATGACGGTAATGACTACCAACCCGGCCAGTAGGATGACTCCGGCGACCACGGCCAGGGCGATGCCGGTGTTGCGGTAGACCTCACCCACGTCGCCAAAAGCGCCCAGCACCAACAGAAGCAGGGTGGAACATACGGTAATTACGAAGAGGGTAAGACCGTCGTAAATGCGTTCCACTCCGATGGTGGCGAGGGCAGCGCTGCCGCTAAAGTTCTCTCGCTGGGCCATGTAGTAGGCTCGCACCAACTCCCCTGCCCTGGCAGGAAGCACGTTGTTTGCGGCGTACCCCATCACAACCACCGGGTATAGCCGCAGGGCAGACACCTCGCGAACAGGGGACAGGATATATCTCCACCGGGCGGCGCGAAAATAGATGCCAACAAAGTAGATGGCGACGGCAGGCACCAGATAAAGATAATTGGCCTCCTTCAGAGCTCGCACCAGGTCCTCTAGCTCGATGGTCCAGGCCAGAAAGACCAGGAAAACGGCGCTAACGCCGACGCCCAGCCAAAGCCGCCAGTTTCTAAAGTTCAACTAATTCGTCCCCTCAACTGATAACCCTGCCCTGGCTTACTGAAGTCCACCTGTAGCAGAAGAGTCTTGCCGTACGTAAGTATAATACTCCGATTTGAACCAATCGGACTCCAAACCTCGGGTAAACAGGTAGTCCAGCGCCTGACGCCACTTGTCCTTATCGGAGGCGGCTTCGCGGAAGTATTCCAGGTCTGCCAGGACTTCCTCTACGGTCTCTTCGTTCTGGCGGTCTTCGCCGGGCCTGCGGTATGTCTCAGGGAACCACAGCAGATTCCTGCGGGTTTCCAGTTCGTCAAATCCTCGCATTGCGCCCGGGGAAGAGGGCCGGTTATGGGAAGCCACCAGGAAGGCTGAACCTTCGGGGCCTTCCTGAGGAGTGTTGCAGCCTCCCTCGCCGTCCTCATCCTTAAAGCAGGTGAACTGGAGTTGACCCTCCTGGTCGACCTGCCGCACGTACCACTGGAGAGGGTACCAGGCATCGTAGTCAACGCGCACTGGCTCGGAAAGGAGGGTCGAATCCGGGTCCTGGAAGAATTGGGAGTCCAGTTCGGTAAGGCTCTGCCTAAGGTCGTAACTTCCCTGGGCATATACCAGGATTTCGGGCCGTGAGTCGTCATAAGTGTAAGCGGCCTGGACTGCCACCCATGATGTGGCGACAGCAAGAAAGCCCGCGAAACCCAGTGAGACCAGTGCTGTGCCGTTGCCGGGTCCGGACTGCCGGACCAGCCATGCAGCGAACAGGGCCAGCGCCAGCAGAATTGCGATAAGGAAGACCGCTGGGTAAATGGAAGAGTCTGAATTGCCTGTAAGTCTGAGGGCAACATAGCCGCCGGCTGCCATAACGAAGGCAGGAATGGCGAGAAGCAACAGGGAGGGAAGGCGCTGGCTCTCTTCCAGCGCCTCGTGCCACCGGACCCGCTCCACAAGTTCTCCAGAGAGTTTCCCGGCCAGGAAGATGAAAGGAACGGTGATGTTCACCAGGAGCCAGGGCATTTTCTCGCTGGCTATGGTGTAGGCGAGGAGATTCACAAAAGTCCAGAATGCCAGTGCCATCCCGAAGGGGTCGCGGCGCACAAGGAAAATGACTGCAGCGATGGTACCGAATACCAGGGGGAGGAATTCGTACACTGACATTCCCACGAAATAGTAGTACCAGGGCTGGTTGCCCCGTGCTACCTCCTGCTGAGCTATCCAGTAGCCCATGCCCTGCCAGGACCCGCTGAATATTCCGGCCAGGTTGGTGAAGAAGGTAGTATAGAGAACTACCCAGACTGTACCGAAAATAACGGCGCAGGCCAGCCACACTCCACCCTTCCACAGTAATCCCAATGCCAGGGAAATGACCCGCATCGCCATTAGGATTCCACCGGCTACGAGGAAATTCAGCGGTACGCTGTTGCCGCCGCTGGCGACTTCCACACCTTCGGGCAGGATACCGGGCAGAAGCCTGCTTATTTCTATTACAGGCAGAAACAGGGCGAAAAAGGTCAGGGTGACTACGAAGGGCACGAAGATCAAGAAGAAACTATGTCGCCACGGGGCTCGAAAGAGCACGAAGCCTACCACGCATATCGCTGCCATCATGATGCTGAGGAGGATATCCAGTCCCGACTCGGTAGGGCGCAGCAGGGCAAAGCCGGCAACGTAAGATGCGCCGAATGGGATGACAACTCCACTGATCTTGCCGACTCTCGTCGTACCCAGTCGCCAGCCAACGAGACCACAGGCGGCAATCAGCGCCAACCCCAGGATGCCGAAGATCCAACCAGCCGGGGCGGGCAGGGGCAATTGTACGAAGGGGGCTTCCCAAAGGGGCGCGCCTACAATGCCCTGGGTGATGCCCTCCCGTCCCACCAGTGTCAGCCCGAATCCACTTTCCAGGGTTTCCTGCGCCTTGGCCCATCCCAATTTGCCTGTTAACGCGGCGCCGATTTCGCGTGTCAGTTCGACGACGGCTGACCAGAGGGGCAGAGTCAAGGTGATCAGCAAGAGAAGGAATCCACCGGCGGGATTGAGGCGCGACAGGTCCAGCTTTCTCAAGAAACGCGAGGCGCGTTCCCTCGGGAAGTGTTCGGCGGTGGGCTCCGATTCGGTCGATTGGCTGACGGTGTCTGCCGGCAAGTCGGTTAGCACTAGGTTCGGTTCTTTTCGTAACCGTTTGGATAGGGAAGCGGCCAGATCCGAATAGGGGATGGCTAACAAAAGAGCCAGGGCCCCGAACATGGCCGAGATGATGTAGGCCGTTTCCTTTGTGGCGAAGGCGACGGCCAGCACGGCCGAAGCAATGTACAGGTAAAGGTTCCTGGGATTGCAGGTGTATCGCCACAACAGGGCAAAAAGAGCAACGGTCAGAACTGCCATGATAATGTCGTTGCGGCCAAACCGGCTGAAATACAGAAGGGAAGGGGAGATGGCCAGCATCACTCCGGTGAGCATTGCCCCGGTCCGGCCCAGGTAGTCCCGTAGAAAGAAAGGGAGGATCACCAGAACTGTCCCGAAGAGGGCGTATGCCAGCCTGGCGGCGAAATCGGTGTCGCCAAAAAGACGAAGAAACAGCGCTACCAGTTCAATCTGGAAGGGGCCGTGCATCCAGGGGGAGTGGACGAAGCCCTCAAGGTTGGCTAGACGCCAGGAATAATAAAGGTGGATTGCTTCGTCATAGTGCATGGTGCGCCCGGTCAGTTCCCACAGGCGCAGGGCCAGGGCCCCAATGGCTATAGCAATAAAGCCCGATATGTACCTGCCTTCCATGGTAGCGCCAAGGAAAAGGACGCTCCGCCCCAGCCAGGATTGGCCGAAGGAAGGTCTGTCGGTTTGCTGGCCGGTATGGTGAGTCTCGTTGGGCGTAGTCATTTCCGCTGGTTCAGGGACCCGCGAATCTTTGATAGACAATTACGTCGTCCCTGGAGAAGGCGGTTTCAAGTGATCCCTCGGCGGCGGGAAAACGGTCGATGCCGTACTTGGCCCGCTCGCGGTGGCCAAAGTAAACGTAGCGGACATCATAACGGTCAAGAAGTTGCCGTACAACAGTGGAGTTGGTGGACTGGTAAATCTGGGCGATGTCCTCCTCGCGTCCGTTGAATATCTGGGTGGTGCCGCGCCACTGGTGTTCGTGACCCTTCCAGCCCAGGACCGCGGGCCGACCGGTGGCTGCGGATATTCTGCCGTATTCAGAGTAATCGCCACCGACGGCTTCAACTAAATTACCGGGCGCCGCCTCGTCGCGCAGCCAGGCAATGGCAGCGTACTCGCCTCGGGATTGGCCCTGGATGTACGCCAGGCCGTCAAGAGTGTTGTCCTGAAAACTGTGGCCCTCGCGAAACAGACCGGTACGGTCGAGGATGGCCCCCGCCGGGTAGTAAAGGGCGGCACATAAGAGGACGGCCAGGACACCGGTCCAGGCTGTCCGAACCAAAATTCGGTTCCAGTTCAGAGTCTTCACTTCGGCCAACCAGCAATAAATACCATAGGCGCCCACGATGCCGAGGAGTAGCCAAGCCTGGTAGTAGACCTTGAAGACCGTGTTCATCCGATTCCCAAAGAAATCGGCGAGGTGGAAGAGTTCCGCCCCGGCCAGGAGGTAGAAGGCGCCGGCCAGCAGTAGCAGAGGAAACGCCGCGGTGTTGTTGCCTTCATTGGTCAACCGGTGGAAGGCAAGGTACCCGGCAAACCCGGCCACAGCCAGTACTGGGAGGACGGTAACTGTACGAATTGCCAGCATCGACGGCAGGCCCTCCAACCCCTGGGTTAGAACACCCCAGGTGCAGGCAAGAATAAGCCACAGAATTAAGGGCGCCGCTCCCACAATCACGATCATCACAATGACCGGGGCATGGAAGGGCAGTGGGCGTAACATACGCCTGGTTTGAAGCCACAGGAAGGTTATGCCGAGTAGGGCGGGAAGGCCTATGACCAGTGCGAAGTGAAGGGGACGAGTTGAAGGCCCCAAGTAGGGCAGGATGCCTGAGACCTGGGAGGTCAGGTCAATGTAGAAAGGCAGGAAGAGGAAAACCGACACGGCAAGGATCGGAACGAGAAACAGGACTGAATGCGCAAATGCACGTCGCAGGGCGGCTATACCCGCGGCTATTGATTGCGGGGCAACTGCCTGAATTGTGTCTACGGGCTGGAGGGCGCATTGGTCTCCCCAGGCCCTGGACAGGGTTACGGCTGCCAGGATGGCGGCGTAGACTGGAAAGTCCCAGGAGTTTATGAAGGCCAGTGCTCCAAAACAAAGGGACATAGCCAGCGATTGCCATGGGTGTCGGAGGATCCAGCGTATACCGATGGGTTCAGTGGAGCGGTACAGGTTCAAAGCCAGGGCCAGGGTCAGCAGGACGAAAGGCAGGGCCAGGACGTGGGAGTGCAAGTCGCCCAGCAGAAAACTGAAGAAGGGGAACTCAGTGATCGTGTAGTCCAGGCTGACCCCGTCCCGCACGGTGTCAATGACTCGGGTGGCCCGCCACCACCACCAGTTGGTGTCCCGAAATAAACCGGCTCCGGTAGTCCCATTCAGGTCCTTTATCCCTGCCCATTGCCAGAATCCATCTCCGCCCCAACCCCGCACCTGAATGAACTCGAGGAGGCCTTCCAGATTGCCCATGACGGCTATGAGAAGGGACGCCAGCAGGCCGGCCAGAATGCCGGACCGGAAGCTGCCGCCAGTATGCCGCACCAGGTTGTAAGTGAGTCCCAATGCGGCCACCACCACCAGAGCAGGCAGTGTGGCCAAGGCCAGGTTATAGCCCACGTTGGAGGTGATTCCCGCCAGTTTCATGGGTAGAGCCATGATGAAATGGCCGAAGTAGTAGTAGCTGATGGAATGGCCCGAAAGCCAAGGGTCGGAGGGGGGGAATGTTGCGCTTTGCAGGATACTGGTAAGGAAGGCGAAGTCCATTGGCTTTTCGGTATGGTTTATGCCAGGAACTTCAGAAACGATGTATAGCCAGGCCAGGAAGGAGAATAGGAACAGGCCTTCAACTATCAGGATGTAGCGCCACTGTGCTCGCAGAAAGGCTTCCAGTTCGGTCCAACGTCGGTAGTAAAGCCAGCCGAAAAAAACTATACCGGCAACAAGGATACCCGCAACCGTCTGAGGTACGTTCAATACCGAGCCGGTCAGGCCCAGGACCCAGAGTATATATGCCGCTAGGAGCAGCGCCAGTGGTTTCGAAAAGGCGTATCCCCGGTCTGCCAGCCGTCCAAAGAGAAGGAAGGACAGTGGGAAACCCAGCAATCCCATTAGGTAAACCAGTAGCAGCCAGGCCAACGGATCAGACACGGTAGGCCCCGGTAGAACAAAGGAATGTGTTTACGGGTCCGACACCTCTGGATTGAGGAAGAGAGATTGAGAGGAACACGTCCATCAAGGGCCGCCGTTAAGCAGGGGGATAGGCCCCCCGTTAAGAAACCGGGGCGAGAAGAGATTCCACGAAATCTTCGGCATCAAAGGGGGCAATGTCTTCCAGGGATTCTCCGGTGCCAATGAAGAGAATGGGTACGTTCAATTCCTGCTTGATGGCAAGGGCTATGCCGCCTCGAGCCGTGCCGTCCAGCTTTGCCAGAAAAATGCCGGTGCAGCCGACCGCCTCGGTGAATGCCCTGGCCTGGGCCAGACCGTTCAAACCGGTCGTCGCGTCCAGGGTCAGCAAGACTTCCTGGGGGGCGTTCGGATCCAGCCGGCGTATAACTCGGTGGACCTTTTTCAATTCTTCCATCAAATTGGTGCGTGTATGAAGCCGCCCCGCCGTATCCACAATCAGCACGTCTGCGCCTCGGGCCTTGCTGGCGTGGTAGGCGTCATAAGCCACGGCGCCGGGGTCGGCACCGGACTGGTGGCTGATTACCTCTACGCCCACCCGGTCACCAAGGATTTCCAGCTGTTCCTCGGCGGCGGCACGGAAGGTGTCTGCGGCGCCGAGAACGACTTTCTTTCCTTCCCGGGTAAGGTGATAGGCCAATTTGGCAATGCTGGTGGTCTTGCCCACGCCGTTAACGCCGACCATAAGTATCACGTAGGGCCCCGTTCCGGCAGCACCCTCAGACCAGGTTTCGGGGGCCTCTCCGCGAGCCAGTTCATGGGACAGGGTTTCCTTGAGAAGGTTGAAGGCGGAGTCGGCGTCCGAAATGCCCTCGTTCCGAACCTTTTCCCTCAACTCTTCGATGATGCGCAGGGCCGAGTCGACACCTACGTCGGCGGAGATCAGGATTTCTTCAAGTTCTTCCCAAACCGCTTCATCCAGGTTAGAGGAGCGAAGAACGTCAAGGATGCGGCCGAACCAGCGCTCACGGCTTCGTTTAACGCCTTCATCGGTCTTTTGCTTGTTGCTTTCCCGGTTTCTCTGGAAGAAAGAGAGCATAGGTTGCCTTTTGGGGAGTCTTCAAATTTGTCGGAGTGAGCTGATACATTGGGCAGAGATGCAGCCTGAGCAGAGAGTTCGTTGCTGGACTTACGAGCTGAGGTAACGGCATTCCGGTCCAGGGCAACCTGGGCGGCCGCCCGTTCCGCGTCGGTCTTACGATTGCCGGCCCCTTGCCCCAACACTTCGTCCCCAACCAGCACCTCAACAGTGAAGACAGGTTGGTGGTCGGGGCCCTCAGACGAGACCAGTTGGTAATGGGGAGTGGGCTTGCCCATGCCCTGAATCAGTTCCTGCAGGCGGGATTTGGGGTTATCCACAGCCCGGCCCAGGGTCCAAATGCTGTCAAAGTCAGGTTCAAGAGCCCTGAGAACAAAGCGGCGAGCCGCATCGTACCCCTGATCCAAATAGATGGCCGCGACCAGGGCCTCAAAGGTCTCTTCGAGAATGGACTCCCGGTTATGACCTCCCGACTCCATCTCGCCTTTGCCCAGTGAAAGATGCTTGCCCAGCGAGAGGCGACGGGCGGCACGGGCGAGACTGGCACGGCAAACCAGGGAAGAGCGGCCTTTGGTCAACTCTCCCTCGGCTACCCGGGGCAGGTTCTGGTAAAGCTCGGTGGAAACAATCAACTCAAGCACGGCATCGCCAAGAAACTCCATGCGTTCGTAGGAATCCAAGGCGGAGCCGCCATGCTCGTTCAAGTAGGAACGGTGGACCAGGGCCTGTCGAAGCAGGCCCCGGTCGCTGAAAGTCATGCCTAGAGAGGCTTCCAGGTCTTCCAGGGACAACTCAGTACCCGCTAGACCTAGATGATGCCGTGCGGCCACGGCGGGGACGGGCGCTTGACCTCGCCCACGTGTTGAGCGTCGGTAATTACCCTTGTGACGGACTCGTAAATTTCGGCGGCCTGTTCATCCGGGGGAATGTGCATCTTGACGAACGCGGTACCGCCGTTGGGGAACACGTATGTTGGCACACCAAAGGCCCCGTGGACTTCCACGGCCTCGGTGTGGCTTTCCGCGATCTCCCGCAGCAGGTCGGGGTCTGCCAGGTCTTCCCGGAAGCGGGCCATATCGACGCTTGAATTGGCAACGGCCTCTTCCATCACTTCCAACTCGGTCAGGCTGCGGCGTTCTTCGTGGCGCAACTTAAGCAGGGCAATGAAGAAAGATTCAAAGGCTTCCTTACCCTGCCGCTTGGCGGCCAGTCCGGCACGATGGGCCAGTAAGGTATTGTCCGAGCCATCAAGGACGCCGGGCTGTTCCCAAAACTTGATCTCTTCGCCCTTGTTATCGCTGTTAATCTGTTCAAGAGAGAAGGGCTGCCAGTCTACGTTTACTTCCTGTCCGGTGGTTTCGCGTACCTTCGCCAGCCACATGGCAGCGTTGTACACGTAGGGTCAACGAAAATCGTAATAGGTCTTGAAATCGGCTTCAGCCATTTCGACACCTCCTTTTCAATTGTACCGATTCTAGCACATAGTCCATATCCCGCCAACAATTAAGCCGGTGTCGTAACTGTTCAGAGTTGAGGGGAGCGCCTTACCCACTTAACCGGTCATACCGGCGAAAACAGACATGCAGAAACTTGGCCGAATCCGGTCTTCATTTCGCCTTGACCTTACCGGATTCGGCCTGCTGAGGAATGATGGACTTCCCCGGGCCATGTTGTGATTTCCGTGGGGACTGTCCGCCACAAGCTCCCAGGGAAAGGGAATTCCAACCACCTCCCGAAGGGCCGGAACCGCCGGCCAGCCAATGGGGTCCCGCCTGCCCTCGGGGCTTCCAAAAAGGATAAATTTCTGTATTTCTGTGCCATTCTGGTCCATTTTGGACCGCTTCGTATCTGAAGTGGAGGCCAGATGACGCCCCGGTGGTCCATTTTCGGGCCACCGGCCAGATAGGAAAGAGGCAGATCGAGTGGGCCATTCCGGGCCGTTTTGGGCCGTTTTGGGCCGTTTTGGGCCGTTGTCCTGACCTGAGCCAAGGGTACGCTCTCACCCCGGCCCCTGTAACAGAAGGAGAGGGGCACCTGAGCTTGCCATGGTTATGCCTGTTACAGGCCATGCAAGTATGGTAGGGAAGCGTTACCGTGGGAATCGAGAGGCAGGTGTCATAACTGTGGAGAGTTGATGTGGTTGCTCTGCTGGCTCAAGCCGCCATACCGTCGAAGGCCGTTGTCCAGAAGGCCAGGTAACTATCGGGCTGCATCACCTTTAACCAATCAGGACTTGGGCCTGTGCCGGAAAGGCGCGTTGGAGGTTACGATGACACACTAACTCTGAACTGTTGCATGGCGTACCCAAAACGGTTTCCTCGGCGCCAAGTTATGATTCGACCGTGACGGGGAAACCTGCCGCCGTATGCTATAATTTTTCCGCTATGAACCCGTCCGCTGACGTCCCCCGTCTTACCCCAGTCACCCAGCCTGCTATCGAAGACCTAATCGGTGGTGGCCTTCTCGTCTTGTTCAGTGCGCTGAAGGAACTGGCCAAGACTCATGCTCTCCCCGTATACCTGGTTGGTGGTCCGGTGCGCGATTGGCTACTGGGCTGGGAAATACGAGACCTGGACTTTGTAGTTGAAGGCGACGCCCCCTCACTGGCGCGGGCCCTGGCGCAGCGGGTGAAAGGACGGGTGACAGTCCACAACAGATTCGGCACAGCCACGGTTGAACTAAACGGCGCCGAAATAGACCTGGTTACCGCCAGGAAGGAAGTCTATCCCATTCCCGGCGCCTTGCCCGTCGTTGAACCGTCGTCATTACAGGATGACCTGGCCCGGCGGGACTTCTCAATCAACGCAATGGCGTTGCCCCTTGAAGGTGGTGAAGAAGGACTGATTGATCCTTTGGGCGGACGGCAGGATCTGGAGAACCGGTTGGTCCGAACCATTCATCCGCGAAGCTTCAATGATGACCCCACCCGCTTGTTCAGGGCCGTCCGGTATGAACAGAGGCTGGACTTCGCACTTGATGGAGAAACCCTCAGCCAATTCGGCACGGAAGTGGATGGAAAAGGCTGCGATGCGGTAACCGGCGACCGGCTGCGGCACGAGATGGAATTGATTTTCAGGGAACGGCGCCCTGAGAAGGTGTTGGGCCGGGCGGCAGAGTTGGGACTGCTTTCCTCAATTGTGCAAGGGCTGGGTCAGGGGGAAAGGGTGGCGAGGTGGGTCGAGACCGGAAGAAATGAACAAGATAAACCGGTGCAGGAATGGCGCCCCTGGCTTGCGGCGCTGGCCTATCCGCTGTCCCAGGCGGACGGTGAGGCCCTGGTCCGAAGGTTAAATATGCCCCGTGCCTGGGCAAACGTTGTGCGAAGCAGCACGGAACTGCGGCTGTTAGCACCCCGACTTGAGGTTGCGGATCTGCCCCTGTCGGCGCTGGTTCACCTGCTTGAAACCCACCAAACGGATACGGTCAGGATTGTGTCCTCCATTTGTCATTCGCCGGAAATGGCCCGAAATTTAGTCAGGTATCTGGCTGGAAACGGCGAAATCAAACCGGCACTCAAGGGGGGCGACCTGGTGAATATGGGTGTCCCCAGGGGGCCGATGCTGGGAAAGATCCTGGCCCAGTTGAGGGACATGCGAATTGACCGCACGGTCACTTCTGAGGAAGAGGAACGCCAGTGGGTGAAGAGCCTGGTTACGTCCCAGGAGGGTGGCAGTTACGGGTAGGGACGGCGACTGAGGAAGGGACACTTTGGGGGGAGGTGCCCCGATATGCAGGAAGAACTGGAACGCGAGTCATGTGTTATCTGTGAAGATGCCCTGGATGGTGTCCACCAAACCTCGTGCCAGATGTGCGGTGGCAAATTTCACCAGCCGTGGAGTCACGACAGTGAGATTCCCCGCTGTGGCCGGATTTCCAGCCACGAGGAGGCGCTGGCGATAGTCTACCTTTGCAACGACTGTTACGAGGGGCGCAGGCCTTAGGTAACTGGAACCCTGGGCCGGGCCCACCAATAAGCATAATCGGCAAATGGAATCAGGGAGGAGAGGGACCGATGAAGGCTGTTTACATTGAAGCTCACGGCGGTCCGGAAGCGTTAGTCTACGGGGAGCGGCCAGATCCGGCGGCAGGAGCGGGCGAAATGAAGATCCGGGTACGTGCCTCGGCGCTGAACCGTCTTGACTTGTACACTCGGGAGGGTGGGCGTGGCCTGCGTCGGGAGTTTCCGCCGCCGTTGATTCTGGGCGGAGACTGCGCTGGCGACTTGGTGGAGGTGGGAGAAGGAGTCCGAAGCCTTCAGCCCGGAGATCGCGTGGTAGTGAATCCGCGAATCAGCTGCAACCAGTGCCCGGCCTGCATGTCTGGGCGGGACGATCTCTGTCCTCGCTCCAGGTTCATGGGCAGCGCCTCGGACGGCAGTTACGCCGAGTTCATCACGGTCCCGGCGGTAAATGCCCACAAGATTGGCGACTCGGTGAGTTATGAGGAAGCCGCCGCCGTTCCAACAACCTTCCTTCCCGTGTGGAACATGATGGTGAGGCGGGCAGCCTTGCAACCGTGGGAGACAGTGCTTGTACTTTCTGCCTCGGCTGGCGTGGGCACCGCGGCCATACAGGTGGCGAAGAATGTGGTGGGAGCCAGGGTTATCGCCACCACCAGCACTGCGGAAAAGGCCGCCAAAGCCCGGGAACTTGGCGCCGACGAGGTTATCAACTACCGGGAAGAGGATGTTGTGGAAAGGGTGAAGGCGCTGACTGGCGGCGCTGGAGTTGACGTTCTGGTGGATCACGTAGGCGCCGAGTTCTTCACCAGCGCCTTCAATTCACTGCGGCCCGGGGGGCGGTATACAATTTGCGGCGCTACCACCGGGCTGCGAGCCGAACTGCACCTGGGGCTGCTCTTCACCCGCCAGATAGAGATTTACGGCACCTTCATGGGCAGCAAGGAAGACATGCGGCAGATCGTCGAGATGCTGAACCGGGGAGTTATTCGGCCGGCGATACACCAGGTTTTCCCACTGGCAGAGGCGTCCGCTGCCCATCAGACGATGGAGGAAGCCAACTTTTTCGGTAAGCTGTTGCTAACGCCGTAGGGGAGTGGTCTGTCAGCCAACGGACCCAGGCGGGGTTTCTTCCTGCATATTCTCGTGTCTGGCTTCTACACTAACATCTGTAGATTGCCCCTTGCCGCGCTTCTGCAGCCTTCGCCCGTGGAACAAGTACTGCTGGGCGTAGCCGGCGTATTGGCCAAAATAGCCCTGGGCCCAGGCCAGGAGTTCCCGGTCAGGCGGGGGCTTATCGCCCGGGAAATACCACTCGCCCAGTGCGCGGCGCACCCAGACGTCGATGGGGAATGCTTCGAGTTTTTCCAGGGAAAATACCGCAATGCAGTCGGCGATTTTGCTGCCAATGCCGTAGCACTGCATCAGGCGTTCCTTGGCTTCAAAATAAGGCTGGCGCGTGAGAGCGTTCAGGTCCAGGGAGCCTTCCACCACTTCCCTGGTGGCCCGGTCCACGTAGGGGGCGCGAAAACCCAGTCCCAGGCGGCGCAACTCCATTTCGCCGGCTTCCACCAACTGCACCGGTGTGGGAAAGGAGTGGCGCACATGGCCGTCCAGATCAATGGGACTGCCAAAGGCTTGGGCGATGTTTTCGAGCACCTGGTGTATGCGCTGGATGTTTGAGTTGGCCGAGCAAATGTAGGCTACCAGGCATTCCCAGGGTTCCTGGCGCAGGACACGCAGACCGGGGTATTGGTCTACCATAGCTGCCACCCGGAAGTCATGGCTGATTTCCTTCTGGATGCGGAGCAGGTTGTCGTCCAACCGGAAATAGTGCTGGAGAATGGGGATGCAGGAGGCTTCGGGCCAGGGGGCCGCACGGAATTCCACACAATTGGGGCCCAGTTGCCGCATGCGAATGAAGTTGCCTCGCACTACGCCGGAGAACCAGGGATCGTCCTCTGTGCCCTCAATCCGCCAGCGGTGGGCCTGTCCACCCATCAGGCTGGCTTCCAGATCCAGGGGATGGTCAACGACCAATTCCACGGTCCGCCTCTTCTATCCACTGGGCAGCCAGCGAGCCCAGGCTGGCCAGGTTGCTGGGCTTGAGCGTACAGGAAGGTATGGAGTCCAGGAAAGCCTGCCCATAGTTCCTACCAGTAATGCGTTTGTCCAAAACGATGATGGCCCCGCTGTCGCCCTTGTTGCGGATCAGCCGGCCCATGCCCTGCCGAAAACGCAAGACTGCCTGAGGTATGGAGAAGTCGTTAAAAGCGTTTTCGTACTGCTCGGAGCGGGCCTTGACCACTGGGTCGGTGGGCACCTGGAAGGGTAGGCGGGTGATAACCAGAGCGCGCATCACGCCGCTGGGGAAATCCACGCCTTCCCAGAAGCTGCTTGTGCCGAGCAGGACGGCCTTGGGGTTATCAACAAAGCGGCGACTGATCTGTGCCGGAGAGCCGTCCACCCCCTGGGCCAACACTTCGATGCCGTGCTGCTCCAGGCGGTTGCGGATGCGGTTGGCAACGTTGCGCAGGGCCGAATAGGAAGTGAACAGGGCCATAGTCCTGCCGGAAAGGTTTAGCGCCAAGTCCAGAATAGCGCGGCCCATGGCCTCCACGTAACCTTCGGTCTGTGGTTGAGGCATGTCTTCGGGAATCATAAGCAGTGCGGCCTTCCGATAGTCGAAGGGGGACCCAACCAACAATTCGTCGCTGTCTTCCGGCAGACTGAGACGGCGGCGGGCGTAATCGAACGTACCGTGAGCGCTGAGAGTAGCGCTGGTGAGGACCACGCTGTCCTTTTCGTCGAAAAGCTGCTGTCGCAGCGTGGGGCCAACCTCCAATGGAGCTGAATTCAGGCTGACCTCTCCCTTTGCTTGGTCCAGCTTTACCCAGTGAATCCTGGCGGGATCATCCCTGGCTATGATGGACGCCATCTTGTCCTTCAACTCTTCGGCATTGCCCTGCAGGGCGTTGCACTCTGAAATGAGGGAAGAAACGTCGCCGGATCCTGTGGCTGCCGCTTCGTCGGAATTTACTGGAAACTCAGTCTCCTGGAGGTATGAATATAGCTTCGCCAGGGATTGGGCAAGGTTTCCCAGGCCCACGTCCACGTTCTCCCATGCGGTTGTCAGGTCTTGCCAGCCACGCTGGCTGCGAGAACGGGCGGTGACAAGAAAATCGTCGGTGCCGGAACCCTGGGCCTGGTAAAACCTGAGGGCGGCGGCCCACATATCGTTCCAGTTCTGCCTCAGGCGGGGCATTAGCTCGTCAATCTGTGCCACCAGCCCTTCGCCGTTCTGCCTGACGAGAGGTGGAAGCTCGTAGGTATTGAGAGAAAGACGAGCTTCCCGGTTAAGACGCGTGACCATGTCTACTATGTCGCCCAGGAGATCGGCCGACAATTGGAAGCCAAACTGTCTGGTCGCTTCATCCTCCAGGTTGTGAGCCTCGTCGATGATCAGGTTCTGGTAGTCAGGAATTATTCCCCCGCCATAGACCAGGTCGGACAGCAGGAGGGCGTGATTGACGACGACGATGTGTGCCTGTTCGGCCCGCTCCCGGGCGCTGCGCAGAAAACAGGCGGAGCTGCTGTTGCGGAGGGAAGGACAACCTCCCTTTTCACCCGCCGAAACCTTGTTCCAGGTAAAGGCGTCTCGGCCGGAAAGGTTGATCTCCGCCCGGTCGCCGGCTGCTGTCTCCTGCATCCAGACGGCGGTCTTGCTGAGAAGCCTGGTTTCATCCACTGACGGGTTGTCGTTGTTGGCGAGGTAGTTCCACCGGCGCAGGCAAAGATAGTTGGCCCGACCCTTTAGCTGAGTGGCCTTGACCAGTCCTTCCTCCACCAGGCCGCCTCCTTCCAGTATCTTGATGACAGTAGGGATGTCCTTGTTCATTAACTGTTCCTGGAGGCTGATGGTGTTGGTGGAAATGACCACCCTCTGACCCCTGGAAGCGGCGAAGATCACGGCCGGCAGCAGGTAGGCCATGGACTTGCCAACGCCGGTGCCCCCTTCCACGATTAACTTCTTGCCATGGTAGATTGCTTCCGTTACCGACTTCAGCATTTCCTCTTGTTCGCCCCGCTGCTCAAAACCCGGAAAGGCTTGTGAGAATGGGCCGCCGGGATTCAAAAGGCTAGCGACCCTGTCCTCGGCCAGGTGCACCAGATTCTCATCGTAGCGGCGACGTTCCGGGCGCCCAAGGCGGGCGGCCAAACGACTGAAGTCCAGGCCAGATGCACTAAAAATTGGAGCGGATTCTACGGCCTGTTGCCTTCCGTCGGAGCTTGTTTCCAAATTGGTCAAGAGGTTGGCGACGCCCCAATTGCTGCGGTCTGCCAGGCTGCAGATGTAGGCCATGAGCGCCGGGTCCATTTCTGAGGCCTTTCTCAAGAGGGTGACAAAGAGCTGGCGGGTGGCGTCGGCGTCGTCGATGGCCTGGTGGGCGCGTTGATGTTCCAGCCCGAACTGGCGGGCCAGGGCACCGAGGGAGTACTCGGGGCTGCGGGGCAGCACGAAGGAGGCCAGGTCCCAGGTATCGTACCGGGTATTGGCTAGATTTAGCCCGTGGGTTTCTAGGAAACGCAGGTCAAAGGCGATGTTGTGTCCTATGACGGGGTGGTCTTCAATGAAGGCCTCCAGGCCCTGGCTGACTGCGGAAAAGTGGGGGGCACGGCTCACCTGGTCCGGCCGTATGCCCGTAAGGCGCTGGATAAAGTCGGGAATCGCCCGACCCGGGTTAACGAAGGTATCGAACCGGTCAAGGACCCTGTCGCCACAAAACTTGACTGCTCCAACCTGGATTATCTTCTCCCGGTCGGCATCCAGGCCGGTCGTCTCCAGGTCCAGAGCTACGAAAGTTCGTTCCAGCGTCGGCAAGTTGGAGGTGCTTTGTACCAGGGTCATCTTGGCGGATTCTTAATTAACATATTGGCTGCTTTGGAGCGGACCACTTCAGCAGGGTTAAGGTAAAACAGGAAAAATTCGGCGGTCTCTCTACCGTCACACCGTCGCTCGGCAGGTTATCAACCGGTATAGGGTCGAAGTTGTCCGAACCTCAATCCCACGGCCGGGAAGTAGCTTCCGGATCGCAGGGCTGTTAAGAACTCCGCTTCGGTATTTATTTCGTCGGCGAAGGCGGTAACGTAGCGTCCCAGACCGTGTACGGAGTGGGCGTCGCTGCCTCCGGTTACCGGCATACGAAGGAGGCTGGCAACTTCCATAGCAAAGCCGTTTTCCTCGTCTGCAGTCCCCCCGTTGACGACCTCGATAGCGTTGGCAAGCTTGAATACGGGGTGCTCCAAGGCTTGATCCGGAATAGTGGGCATCGGCTCATCGGGCAGGGAACGGTAGAGATAGGGCCGCTCCCGCATATGCTTGCCCAGCACTCCGCGGAAGGGATGGGCGCTAACCACGAACCCACCCTGGGCGCGTGCTGCCTTGCAGAGAATTTCCGCCTTGTGAAAGCCTGACTGGTAGCTGTCCATTCCGAAGGCCAGCATGTGGCCCATGTCTGTATCGGCTTCCATGGCCCTGACGAGCACCACGTTATGGCGACTGGCAAACCGCTCAAACTCATGCCGGTCCCAGGGGCCGCTATGCTCGGTGATGCAAAGTCCCCTCAGACCTAGCCGCTCAGCCTCGAGAATCAGGTCCTCAGGAGAAAGGTTACTGTCGGCACTGCCCTTGGTGGTATGGATGTGGAGGTCAAATATGCGAGCCATATGCGGCGATTGTATCGGCGGCAAGGTTGATAGTCAATGAGCAAATGTCATCGAACATCGGGTTTCGAGGCAGACGATATTAGTCGGTTTCGGATACCAGGGCAAACGCGCCATGATTCTGGAAAGTCCGTCGTTCTCTCGCCGACCGGTTCCTCGAACCTGGAGGCTGAGGAGTTATCCTTTGGGCCACATCTGCGCCCCCTTTGGCGGATTCAAAATGCCATTTTCATGCTGACACCTGCCTCTTGATTCCTTGGTTATCGCTTCTCTACCATACTTCCATGGCACATTCCCTCCATAGCACCGTCAAACGTGAGTCTCCTCTCTACCCATGGAAGAGTGCCGGAGTGAGGTCCTCTCATCGCCTTTGGTTTAGCCAATGGCCCAAAACGGCCCAAAACGGCCCGGAATGGCCCACCTGTCCAACCCCGTTCCTATCTGGGGAGCGGCCCATTCTCCGGCCACAGTGGTCCACTCTGACCTGTGTCGCAGATACGAAACAGCCCGAAATGGCCCAAAATGGCACGGATACAAAAAATTATCCTGAAATTGCAGTAAAAAGATGTCCCCAGGGCAGGCAGGAAACCATTTGCCTGCTCAGTGGTTCAGAGTTTTCAGGTGGCGGTTAGGTGCTCAAGTCAAATTGCTAGCATCGGATCCCCGCTACCCTGTTCGTCGTTCCTGTGCCGGTGGGAACCTCCAGATTGGAGACGGCAGCGTTTCCCTTAAACGACAATTGCGCCCCTCATGCCGTAGTCAAAATGCGACTGCCCGGTTGCGGAATCGGAATCTTCCCATCTTCGGTAATTCCGCTGGACAGATTGAATCAATACGAACTGGAGAGGCAACCTCCTGCTTCGGTGGTCTGGGCCCTTCCATGATAGTGTCCTTCTATAATGTGGATGGCAATTCTGCCACTCGCCTTCAGCCTGTCGAAAAGCCAACGGTGATGGTTCGACAAGCTCACCACCGGCGGCTGCCAGGATTCCCCATCAGTAATCGAACGACCCCGTACAAAGGGGTAAGGCACACTCCTGGACGAAGAGTTGCCCCGCCTCCCATGGTAATAGGACGGCCGGCCAGGGGTAACGACCAGGCTTGACTTGGGAAATGGATGCAGCAGGGTATTGATTGCCAATGAAATTAAATATAAAATCTAGAATCGTTTCCCATAATTCAGGGGGAAAGCCCCCGACAGTGAAGAGGAGGGCAGGTGATTGAATGTACTAGGTCTGCACCTTTTGTTGGAGCTCAAGGAGAGTAATCCCCAGCTTCTTGACGACCTGGACCATGTCCGCAGTGTACTGTATGGAGCCGCCGAAGGCGTGGGTGCCCACGTAATCGGCGAGTCATTCCATCAGTTCAGTCCACAAGGGGTCACCGGCATATTATCTATCGCCGAGTCCCACATATCGATCCACACCTGGCCGGAATACAACTACGCCGCCGCCGATATCTTCACGTGCGGTTCCACTTTTGAGCCCCGGGATGCCGCGCAGATCATGATCGAACTGTTTGAGTCCAGATCCCCGGAGATCACCGAAGTAAGGCGTGGGCTGCTCTCTTTGCCGGTTGGCGTGCAGGCATAAAGGAACCTCCCCTTTCAGATGGAAGAACTTACCGGCAAGTGGCTCATCGAAACGGTTTACCCCGATCTGGCCGTAATGTTAAGGGTTCAGCAGGTTCTTTTTTCGGGAAGAACCGAATATCAGCACGTGGAAGTGCTGGAGTCTGACCTATACGGTCGCAGCCTGGTCCTGGACGGCAAGACCCAGTCCACGGAACGGGATGAGCATATCTACCACCAGAGTCTGGTTCACCCCGCAATGCTCTTCCACCCCAATCCCGCTACCGTTTTCATCGGCGGGGGCGGCGAAGGTGGTACCTTGCGCGAGGCGCTAACCCACAAAACGGTAGAACGGGCGATTATGATTGACCTGGACAAGGAGGTTGTTGAACTCTGCCGCCAATATCTGCCACGCCACCACCAGGGCGGTTTTGACGACCCTCGAGTGCAATTGATGCACCGGGATGCCAGGGCCTATTTGGCGGAGACGGACGAGACCTTTGACGTGATGATTATGGACCTGGTTGACCCTATGGAGGGCGGTCCGGCCTATCTGCTGTACACCAGGCAGTATTATGAGATCGCCAAGGCCAGGCTTAATCCCGGTGGCATCCTTGTTACACAATCCGGGCCAGCAGGGTTGCTGAGTCATCAGGAGTGCTTTACCACTATTAATCGTACCCTTTCTTCTACCTTTGCCCACTGTGTGCCGTGCCAGGTTCACGTACCTGCCTTCCAGACCCTTTGGGGGTTCAACATTGCCTCCGATTCGCCGCTGTCAATCCTTGGTGAAGAGGAAGTTGACCGGCTGCTGGTGGAGCGAACCGGTCGGGAGCTGGCGTTTTACGATGGTGAGACCCACCAGAGTATGTTTAGCCTCCCCAAATTTCTCCGCACCGGCATCTCGGAAGAGACTCGCATAAACCTGGACGAGTCCCCAGTATTCATGGTTTAGTCCTTTTGCCCCGCTGACGCCTCAACAGCCTAACTGGCTGCCTCCAAAAGGTCAGGAAATTCTTCCAGGCTCAGCGGTTCTCCCATAGTTTCGAAGTGTTCTACCAGTGATCTGATGGCGTCCGGAACCCTCCTGGTCGTTTCCGATTCGGCGTAAAACCCCACGTACACCGCTTCTATGTAAGTCAGCACCTTATCAGAGCCTGCTGCGTAGATTTCCACCAGCAGGGTAATGCTGGTATTGCCAATGCGGGCCACCCGCGCAAAGAGCTCCAGAACCTCGTCAACCCGGGCGGGGGCCCTGAATTCAAGGTCGGCCTTCACGACGGCGCTGTCGAAGTAGCCGTTCTGGGCTATTCGGTAGATGGAGAATCCCAGATTACGGAAGTATTCGGCCTGGGCAATTTCCAGATAGCCCAGGTAGGCGCCATTAAAGACGATACCCTGGGCGTCGCATTCCATCCAGCGGACCCGAACGGGAGTGGAGAATTTGAACTCGGACTTGGGCATCAGGAATGGGATGATTCATCAAGATTAGGATGGATATCTGATGTCTCGGCCGTAGACTTATGGCCAAGTTCGGCGAGGTATGCCAAGTCCGCTTCAGTCAAGTGAGCGGAGTCCAGCAGGTCAGGTCGCCTAGCCAGGGTCCGGCGCAGGGATTCCTGCCGGCGCCAGCGGTCTATCTCCCCGTGGTGGCCGGAGCGGAGAATATCAGGCACCGCGAGGCCCCTGAACTCCGCCGGGCGGGTGTAGAGAGGATGCTGCAGCAGCCCCGAGGTAATGGAGTCTTCCAGCACGTTTTCGGCGGAGCCAACCACGTTGGGCACAAACCTGGAAATGGCATCGATGACCACCATTGCTGCCAGTTCGCCACCGGTCAGGATGTAGTCGCCGATGCTGACGTCGTGGGTAGCCAGATGGTCGCGGACTCGCTCATCCACGCCGGCGTAGTGGCCGCAAATCAGGGCCATGGCCGGGGCTTCTGCCAGTTCCAGCACCAGTTGCTGGTCTAACCTACGGCCCTGGGGAGACAGCAGGACGATGGGAATGGAAGGGCGTGACTCTTCGTCGTAGGGAGAGAGGGAGTCGGATACCGCGGCAAAGATGGGTTCGGGCTTGAGCACCATACCGTGGCCGCCCCCGAATTGGTAGTCGTCGGCGGTTCCATGGGCGTCGTGGGTGTAGGAACGGATATCGGTGATCTGTACCGAAATAAGGCCGCGCTGTATCGCCCGGCCAATCATGCTGTGCCGGACCGGCCCTTCGAAGGCTTCCGGGAAGAGGGTCAGGACGTGAAAACGCATTACTTACCAAAATGAGCGGGTCGGCTGACATAGCGGCCGACCCGCTGTTGGCAGCTTCACTTGGATGGTCTAGCCAACGGGCTGGGGATCGCGGACAGGAAGCCGGTCTACCGCCGTTTGGCCTCCCCTCATTACCATCTTGATGCTTTCCGGGCGCCGGATAACCTCAATGTCCTTCAATGGGTCTCCGTCCAGCACCAGCAAGTCGGCGTACCTGCCCTTGGTAACCGTGCCAATATCATTGGCCATGTCCACGCATTCGGCAGCCCAGCCGGTGCAGGCCTGAATGGCCTGCATGTTGGACATTCCCTTTTCTACCATTATCTGGACTTCCCGGGCGTTGTCGCCGTGGACGTAGCCGCCAGCATCGGTGCCTGCTACCACCTTGACGCCTGCAGCCAGTGCCTGGTGCATGGTCTCCCTGTGGATGTCCATGAGGGCTCGGGAGCGGGTCTGCATGTGGGGCGCGCTAAGGGTGGCGTGGAATTCGTAAATCTCGAATGTGGGTACCAGGAAGATACCCTTATCGGCCATCATCTTAAGCAGGTCTGGGTCTTCGGCCAGATAGCAGCCGTGCTCTACCGAGTGGGCGCCCGCCTCGACACACATTCTCAGGCCGGGCCCGCCTACGGCGTGGCACATGGTCCTGCGACCCAGGGCCTTTGATTCATCAATGAGGGCCCTTACCTCGGAGGGGCCAAAGGCGATATCCAAGGGGCCGTGGCCGGGGCGAGAACTGGCGCCGCCGGTGGTGGCGAACTTGATAACGTCGGCCCCGACTCGGCACATCTCACGTACCTTGGCGCGCACCGGGTCGTCTCCGTCGGCGATGCCAGATGGGATCATGGGATCGTCATGAGGAAAGCACTGTCCGGAGGGGGTTACTTTGTCGGCGAGGCCGCCGGTCGGGGAAATGATCGCCACCGAAAGAACAAGGCGAGGCCCCGGGAAGAGGCCCATTTCCACGGCCTGCTTGAACCCGGCATCCAATCCACCGCCGTCCCGTACACAAGTGTAGCCGGCTTCCAGGGTCTGTTCCAGTACCTTGGCGGTGCGCAGGTGCTGGAGCGACAAGGGGGCATCATAGCCCATGCGGCTGGGCAGACCGTAGTCCTTGGAGGCCAGGTGGTCATGACAATCGATCATGCCGGGCATTAGGGTCATGCCACTGACGTCGATGACTTCTGTGTGCTGGGGAAGGTCCACCGCCAGCCGGGGCCCTGTCTGGACAATGCGTTCGCCGTCTATGAGGACTGTTGCGTCATTGACCACCGACCCGCCGGTGCCGTCGATCAGGTTGGCTCCCACGAGGGCTTTCATAAGCTTACCTCCACAGCGGTTCGGGGCGGCGGCCCCGTAGGTTGCAGTTAAGTTAATGACGCATTCCAGGCTTGTCAAGGCAGTGTCAGAAAAAGGAGCTTTCTACGAAACGACAGAAATGCTCGAGGGTCTTTCTTTCTTGATGCCTATGACCAAATCAATGATGGAGAGCAAAATTTGCCGGAAACTGTACATAATCTTAATACGTTTCTCCGGCCGGAATGTCGTAACATCTTGGTGCAATTTCGTTAATGGGACTGTTGTCTTGGTTTGGGCCCAACGGGAGGTGGTGCTGGATGAAGAAGCCGCGGGGTATCAAAGTCCTTTTTCCCTTGCCGAGAGTGATCTCGGTGGCCTCGATTGCACTGGTTGTGGCGATGGGGTGTTCGTTCATTCCCTCCGGAGACAGTGGCATCGTATATGTTTCGGATACGGACGGTGACCGGGACCTTTATGTGGTGGACGCGAAGACTGGTGAGACCTCCCGCCTTACCAATAATGGCGGTCCCGACGAAGAGCCCCGCTGGTCGCCGGACAGTAAACAAATTGCCTATGTGTCGCGGGAGTCGGGTGACAAGGAAATTAACGTGATCAGCCGGGAAGGTCAGGACGTTAAACGCCTGACCAATAGCCAGGGGCTGGATGCCTCTCCACGCTGGCACCCCAAACAGCCAGTGCTGGCCTACGTCTCCGAGGCAGACGAAGAGGGCAGAGCGGGGTCCGAAATCTATTCAATCTCTCTGGAGAGCCGGGAAGTAGACCAGGTAACCTTCGATGGGCCCGTGGAGGAGTTGGGAGACTGGTCGCCGGACGGGGAGTGGCTGGTTTTCTACAACTTGGAACCTGATGAGGAGCAGGGGCTGTGGCTGCGAAATCCAACGGGCGTGAACCTGCTCAGGTTGACCGACAAAAACGACACCCAGCCGGTATGGTCGCCCGACGGGAAGTACATCGCCTTTGTGCGCCTCCAGGATGATTCGCAGGTCATCTTCATGGGCCAGCCGATGAAGGGCGGTTCATGGGAAGAAGGTCTGGATGAGACACGCCTTACCCACGGGGGGTTCGACGATCACTCACCCGCATGGCATCCAAACAGCAAGGGCCTGGCCTTCGTTTCGACCAGAGACGGGAACGCGGAAATCTACACTATGCAGGCGGACGGCGCCGAACAAAAGCGACTGACAAGCAACAAGGCGGAGGATGTTTCGCCGGTATGGTCGCCCAACGGGAAGCAACTGGCCTTCGTCACCCACCTCTACGGCTCGGCGGACATCCTGGTGATGAACGCCGACGGGTCCGAACAACGGCGGCTGACCAAGAACGGCGGCGACGACATCATGCCCGACTGGTAGGTACGGACAAGTGTTGGTCTCGCCCACGAAAATATGGCCGGGTATTGATGGGATACGGTTTGGAAATCGGGGCAGCCACCTGGGCTGCCCCTACCAATCTGTTGGCGACGGTGCTGGCGATAGAGGGACCACCCCGGATTAGCACCTTTAGACAAGTATTCAGGGCGGGTGATAAACTTCGCCAAGAACCTGAAAATGTATGTGCCGTTGGTGAGGATGGAATATCAGGACATAGCTCCAATTATGGGCCGGCTTTGGTCGCCACTGGCGGCAGTAACCACCAGTTTTCATGGCAAAGCCAACGCCCAAATAGCGGTCGCAATAACCGCTGCATCCATCGTCCCGGACCGGCCCCGTGTACTGGTGCAGATATACAAGGGTAACTACACTCATCAACTGATCCGCGTGAGCCGAGCCTTCGGCCTTAACTTTCTAAGCCTGGATCAGCTCCACTTTATCAGGGACTTCGGGCTGGTGTCGGGTATTAACCACGAGAAGCTGGATGGAGTGGAGTACTCCCCTGGCGAAACCGGCGTCCCCATCCTCGCCGGGTGTATGGGATATCTGGAATGCAGGGTGATCAATGCCATGGACGGCGGGGATATGACGTGTTTCCTGGCCGAGGTGGTGGCCGGGTCTGCAAATTCCGACGTTGCGCCGGTGACGTGGCGAGAGGCTCGGAACCTGATTCCCAAGGAATGGAACGAAGCCTGGAACGAGAAAATCGGCGGCGAGATTGAAATTTCTCGCCGCCGGATGTCCGACATAGACTACACGGCATGGGCGCCGCCAGCTGCCCGATCAGGTGCGCAAGGGGACTGAAATGGACCGGGAAATTCAGGAAATCATAGTCAAGTTGCACGGTACACCTCACAAGTCGGTGCTGGCGGTAGCTGGAGCCGGCAGCGGCGCCATGTCCTGGTTGCTGGGAGTTTCCGGGGCGTCCAGAACTTTGCTGGAGACCCTTGTCCCCTATGGCCGACTGTCCATGATTGACCTGGTGGGAGAAGAACCGTCGCAGTATGTTTCACCGCAGAACGCCAAGGATATGGCAAGGGCCTGCTACCGCCGGGGCTTGAAACTGCTGGAAGACGATTCCCCCGTAGTGGGAGTGGCTTGCACCGCTACCATAGCTACCGACTATACCAAACGGGGAGACCACCGGGCGTGCATCGCCACCTGGGACGAGACAGGAGTGACTTCGTACAATTTGAAACTGGACAAGGGCAAGCGTGACCGCATCGGTGAGGAGGAAGTAGTGAGCCGCCTGCTGATCCAGGCCATGGCCCAGGCCTTCGGGGTGGAAGCAGACTTAGACATCGGCTTTACCGAGATGGAGAATCCGATAATAGATTCGGTCCAGCACGAGAGTCCTCTCTACAGATTGCTTTCCGGCGAAGTAGAACTGGTGATGGTCAGCGAATCGGGGGATATTTCGTCCTGGGAGGGTGAATCGCCCGAGCCCATGGTGATTCTGCCCGGGTCCTTTAATCCGCTGCACAAGGGGCACCGGCAGATGGCGGAGGTTGGCAAGGATATTACGGGACTGGACGCGGTGTTCGAGCTTGCGGTGCTGAATGTGGACAAGCCGCCCTTGGAGGAGTTGGAAATAATGCGGCGGCTAGATGGGCTGAAGGGCGAGGGAAAGGTGGCTTTGACCCGCACACCCACTTTCCAGGAGAAATCGGGAGTCTTCCCCGGCAGCGTGTTCGTAATCGGGTGGGACACCGTGATACGGGTGATTGACCCCAAATACTACGGGTATTCGGAGACGGCTATGCTGACTGCGCTGGCCGAGATTTGGGCCCGGGGATGCCGTTTTCTGGTGGTGGGGCGGCAGGTGAACGGAACCTTCCGCACGCTGGATGAAGTTTCCATTCCGCAGGGTTTCCAGCCCCTGTTTCAGGAAATACCGGAGGAACGGTTCAGGGCCGATGTTTCTTCGACAGAGTTGAGGGCGCGGAGTTCCTGATATCCCAACGCCTGCCTTCAAATTGACACTCCAGATACCCGGTGATATTATTTTTTCGCTTTCAGGCAAGGCTGTAAATTACAGGCGGTAAGTAGTGCCTTTCGATCCAAGCATTTATGCCAGCAACTGGACTATGGTGGCTTTATCCGCCATTGTAGCCGTCGTGGCGATCGGGGGCATGTTCTTTGCTAGTCGTATATTGTCTTCGCGGCGACCCTCTGCGACCAAGCTGAGCACCTACGAATGCGGTATCGAACCGGCGCGGTTCAACTGGTCCAACATCAATCTCCGTTTCTACATCTTCGCTATCCTATTCCTGATTTTTGACGTGGAAGCGGTGTTCCTGTTCCCGTGGGCCGTGGTCTTCCTTGAGCAGCGGGACCTGGGCAACTCCATACCCTTCTACGCCATGGTGCTGTTCTTGGGTGTATTGTTCTTCGCCATCATCTACGCCTGGAGAAAAGGGGTCCTTGAATGGCAGAAATAATCCTGGGCCCCGGCAACACGCCCGCCCCCAGCCTGCTTACCCAGGCGACCGCCGGCAAAGTGCCTGGTGTCATCACTACTACACAGGAACAGCTTTTCGGGATGGCCCGCAAGTCTTCCCTGTGGATGTTGAGCTTTGGGCTTGCCTGCTGCGCCATCGAAATGATTTCGACCTACATGGCGCACCACGACTTCGACCGGTTCGGCGTCGTAACCTGGCCGTCGCCACGGCAGTCGGACGTGATGATTGTGGCCGGTACGGTGGTTAAGAAGATGGCCGAGCCCATCAAGCTGCTTTACGAGCAGATGCCCGACCCCAAGTGGGTAATTGCCATGGGCAGCTGCGCCACCAACGGCGGCCCTTACTACCGGTCATACTCCGTGGTTATGGGGGTTGACCACATTATCCCGGTGGACGTATATGTGCCTGGGTGCCCGCCCCGGCCGGAAGCCCTGTTGTTTGGAATCCTGAAGCTTCAGGAAAAAATCATGCAGGACGCTCAGAACAGTGGCCGCTAACCGCCACGCCGCGCACGACGCCGAGGCCGAGCAGGAACAGCCCGACTACTCGGTGCTGACCGAGAAGGGCCTGCAGACCCTGGAGTTGGCCGAGGAACTTTTCAAGGACTTCAACCCCGAGCGGGGCCTCCTTTCCGACCTTCCCCAGGTAACTGTGGATGCTGCCGGTATAGCCGATATCTGCCGGCTGGCTAAGAGTGATTCTAACCTGGATTTGAAGATGCTGCTTTGCCTTTCCTGCGTGGATTACGAGGAGAGCTTTCAGTTAGTCTACTTTCTTCATTCGCTGGAACGGGAACAGACCCTGGTGGTTAAGGCCAACCTGCCCTACGAAGACCCCGAAATTCCTTCAGTCTCCGACGTTTGGGCCGCCGCCGAGTGGTATGAGCGGGAGGCCAGGGACCTGTTTGGCGTCACTTTTGTGGGCAATCCCGACTCGGCTCCTCTCTTATTGTATGAGGGATTTGGGGGCTATCCGGGCCGAAAGAGTTATCCCTTCTACGAGTACCGGGAGTTTTAGAGCGGTGGAGAGAGCCATCTTGACCGCGAGAGTGGACTGGGAAGATGGCGTTTATTTGGCTTCTATTGAGTCCCTTGGTCTGTCGGCTGAGGGAGAAACGTTAGAGGCGGCGCAGGACGAGTTGATAAACGTAATGCGCAACTGGATCGAAATCCAGGACGCCCGAAGTCTTCTGGAAGAGACTATGGCGCTTGCTGGCATTCCCGGCGTTGAAGAGGGGACCGAGCTGCAGCTGGAGTTTCTGGAGCTGAGTCAAGAGTCTTGATCTAACTCATGGAATGGTGCTACCTGACGGGAACAAGTGGATAAAATCGTCTACCAGATCGAAGAGTCCCAGGAGGGCCAGCACTTCCTGGCCTATTGCCCGGAGCTAGTGATTACCGGGTTTGGTGATTCGGCGGCGGAGGCACGCAGTTCGCTTAGGTCCGAGATTGCTGCTTATCTGGAGGATTGCGAGACCCTGGGCATTTTAGATGACGTTCTTATCGACGCCGGATTCTACGATAATGATGAAGTGTGGATGAGCAGCCTGGTCACCCCACCGAAAGAGCCAAGGATCGAGTTCCTTTAGTCTGTTGCATCCCATCAAAAGTACTGACTGGAACAGCATGGCAGATATCCAGACTAATTTAGCCACAAACTCGCCGGTAAACGCCGAACCGGTCGAAATGCTCCTGAACATGGGACCGCAACACCCGTCTACCCACGGGGTGTTCCGCATGGTGCTGTGGGTTGACGGTGAGAAGATTGTTGACGTTGAGCCCCATATCGGATACCTGCACCGGGGATCCGAAAAGCTGTGCGAGGGTGAACAGTATCACCAGGTCATCACCTTGTTCGACAGGCTGGATTATGTGGCTAATTTCAATAATGAACTGGTGTACTGTCAGGCGGTGGAAAAACTGATGGGGCTGGAGGTGCCCGAGCGGGCGGAGTACGTTCGGGTAATTCTGTGCGAACTGAACCGCATCGCCAGCCATCTGTTATACGTGGGGACTATCGGGCTGGATGCTGGGGCGATGACCCCCACCATGTTCGCTTTCCGAGGCAGGGAACGGATTCAGTCGGTGTTTGAAGCTGTTTCCGGCGCTCGTATGATGCACAACTACTTTCGCATTGGTGGGGTCAAGGAAGACTTGCCCGACAACTTCGAGCAGCTTATCGCGGAACTGCTCCCCCCGCTTCGCGAGGACGTGGAGGAGAGCGATCGCATTCTCACTTTTAACGAGATTTTCCTGACGCGGCTGAAGGACGTCGGAACGATAGGCCCAGAAGAGGCCATAGACTTTGGATTTACGGGACCCTGCCTGCGAGGTTGCGGCATCGAATATGACGTGCGCAAGGCACATCCCTATTCCATATATGACCGGTTTGACTTCGACATACCCGTCGGTCTGGACGGGGATTGCTGGGACCGGCACTGGGTGCGGGTCCAGGAAATGTACGAGTCGTTGAAGATCATCGAGCAAGCCCTGGAACAGATGCCGGGCGGAGAGGTCGTATCTTCCCTTGGCCGCCGCCTGATCCGCCCACCGGCTGGTGAAGTCTACATGAGGGCGGAGAACCCCCGAGGCGAGATTGGTGTCCACCTGATCAGTAACGGCACTGACCGACCCTATCGGCTGAAGGTGCGGCCTCCCTCATTCTGCAACCTTTCCGCCATCAGGCGATTGTTAACGAATTCCTGGATTGCCGATTCGGTGGTGATCCTGGGTTCGCTGGACATTGTGCTGGGGGAGGTTGACCGGTAATGCAGCCATTTGTTCCCCCGCTGGCGGTCGGACTTGTCGAAGTCATTTGGATGGTGGTAGGCCTGCTGGCCATGTTCACCGGACTGTCGATTGTAGTGCTGTCCCTGGTTTGGCTCGAGCGAAAGGCGCTAGGGCGGCTGCAATTGCGGCTGGGTCCCACCCGGACGGGCCTTTTTGGTCTGTTGCAACCAGTGGCTGACGCGGTGAAACTTATCCTAAAGGAAGACGTGATTCCCAGTTCATCTGAGCGGGCCATTTTCTGGGCTGCTCCGGTAATCGTTGCTCTGTCCGCCTTTATGATCTGGGTAACCATTCCGGCCACCGAAGGCCTGGTTTTACGGAACCTGGAACTGGGCCTCTTTTATATTACGGCCTTCGCGGTAATCGGTATCCTGGGCCTGGTGCTTGCCGGCTGGGGTTCCGCCAACAAATATGGGGTGCTAGGGGGACTGCGTTCCGCTGCCCAGTTAATCAGTTACGAGATTCCGGTAATTATGGTGGTTGTGGCCGTAGGAATGCTTGCCAAGTCCCTGGACTTGCGGGTGATCGTGGCAGCCCAGGAGCAGATTCCCTACGTGGCGGTGCTGCCGCTGGGCATGGTGGTCTTTTTCATTGCCGGACTAGCCGAGGTGGGCCGCACGCCCTTTGACATTTACCACGCAGAGTCCGAGGTGGTAGGCGGTCCGTTTGTGGAGTACAGCGGCGCCCATTGGTCGGTTTTCTTCCTAGCGGAATACATCAACACCTTCGCAATTGCGGCGCTAGTAGTGCTGCTCTTCCTTGGAGGGTGGTCGTGGCCCTTTGACACTGCGGCCCTGGCTTGGCTGCCGTCCCTGCCGGACATAGCCTGGCTTGGCGGGTTGCTGAGTGTGGTGTGGTTCCTGATCAAGGTGTATTCCGTAATTCTGGTGGTGTTCTGGATACGGGGCACTTTTCCCCGATTGCGTATTGACCAGTTGATGGCCTTCGCCTGGAAGGCCATGGTGCCCCTGTCTTTCTACGCCATAGTGATAACCGGTGTGTATCTTTTCTACGACTGGCCGGCTTGGACCCTAACCTTGATGTCGTTGACCGGCCTGGTGGTAGTAGGCTACATTGTCTACCGGCGAATGATGGAACCCGCGCGCCGGATTGCTGAAATCAAGGCCCGCCAGGCCGCACAAATGGCTGAGCGGCGGGCGTCGCGCCAGGCCAGCTAACCAAGACCCGGAGTTGGGAAGATGCTGAACAGCGTTAAGGGAATGATGTTAACCCTGGCTTCCACGTTCCAGGGATTGAAGAAGCCCGTAACCCGGGAGTACCCGAAGACCCCCACACCTGTGCAGCCCCGCTTTATGGGGTTTCCGGCGTTGACGTGGGACAGCGATGTGGGAGAACCCTTTTGCACCGGCTGCATGGTTTGCATTCGCAACTGCCCTACTCAGTGTATGTCCGCCAGCATGATGGACAACCCCCTGCAGCAGGAGGGTCAGAGCCACCGGCGGAAGATAGTGGACTACTTTGAAATAAACCTTAATCGTTGCATACTCTGCGGAATTTGCGTGGAGCTATGCAACTTTGACGCCATCGTAATGAGCCACGAACACGAAATGAGCACTTACGAACGTAACGGGGACCGGGTGGCACTTCCGGCATTGCTGGAAATTGGTCAGAAATACCAACGGGAAACCAAGTGGATTCCTCCAACGGTGCTGGCGAAGGCCAAGAAGGACGCTGAGGATGCCGCCAAGGCCGCGAAAGCAGCAGAAGCTGAACCCGCGGGAGCCGCACAGGAAGCGGACTAAGGACGGTTCTTCCCCAGGTTGCCACAATCCAGCAACCGGCTAGAGGGAAACTCATTCCCAAACGAGAAGACGAACGAAACCTGAATTTGTCCGGCAAGCATGCGGCATATTGCACGTGCCAGGCATGTACCGACAGATTCCTGAATAGACGGAAAATTAAGCCGGCTCGGCGGAGAACCCAGGAACTGGAGAAGGTCAGAGCACACCTTGGGAACTGCAACTGCGCCACCTGCCGGTTGCTGGCCTCGGTGGGGGAATTGCCCCCTCTGCAAAAGAAGAAGCCGGGACTGCTGAAAAGGCTGTTTGGGTCAGGTCGATAGCTGGCAAACCAAGTACTGTCGATAGGATACGATGTACTACGGGTATACCTACATTACCGACACGAGATTGAAGGCTGTTTCCGACCAGCGGGGCTGTGGAACAGCCGGCGGGTCCGGCGAGGGCCGCTGACCGTGTCCTGGTTTCTTTTCATCATACTGGCATTCTTCACCCTGGCCGGCGGACTGGGGGTGGTGGTAACCCGCAACGTGGTTCATGCCGCTCTGTTTTTGCTGGTGTCCCTGGTGGCGGTGGCGGGGCTGTATCTGATCCTGTTCGCTGAATTCCTGGCGCTCGTACAGGTATTGATATACGGCGGGGCCATCATCATCGTGCTTCTCTTCGCCATAATGCTTACGCGCACGGCCGAATATCCTTACATCTCCGACAACAAACAGTGGCCCCTGGCGGCCGTGGCGGCTGCGGCGGTGGGTGTGGTGCTGGGCGCTGCATTCCTGGACAATAACATTCCCGAAACTTCGCCCAACAGTCCTGCATTTGCCGACTTGGCAAATTCCCTGTTCACTACTTGGGCTATTCCCTTTGAGGTAGCGTCGCTGGTGCTGCTGGTTGCCCTGATTGGCGCCATTATTATTGCCCGCACCGGAGAGGATAATCGGTAGATCATGGTGCCTTTGGTTGCATTCCAGGTGTTGAGCGCTGCCTTGTTCGCCATTGGGCTTTACGGGGTTATGGCCCGCCGCAGTGCGGTGTTGATCGTGATGTCAATCGAGTTGATGCTGAACGCAGTCAACATAAACCTGATCGCGGCGGCATCCCATCTGGACGGCATGGGCAAGTGGGCCAACTTTGACGGCCAGATCATTGCCATCTTCGTAATTACTGTTGCCGCAGCGGAGGTGGGCCTGGGAATGGCAATCATCCTGCGTATGTATCGCAACCGCTCCACGGTGAACGTGGACGAAATCAACCTGATGAAATGGTAAGGCTGGATAGATTGAACACGGCCAATTCTTCTGCTGGCGCATTTTCTTGCACGGGATGGGAGGTCCAACCCTAGTATGGTGTGGGCTTGGCTTATCCCGGTACTCAGCTTTGCTGCTGTCCCCCTCATTATCCTGTTTGGCAAGCGCCTGCCAGCTAAGGGATCGCCCTTGGCGATTCTGGCAATCCTGGCGGGATTTGCCATTTTCTGGGTGGTTTTTGCCGGATTCCTGTCCGCTTCTCCCGACACGGAAGGGTGCGAGATCGGTGTAGGTACCGAGGCCTTGACCTGCAATTTCAAGATAACCTGGTTTGAGGCGGGCATCCCGGGGGCGGACACCAGCAACCACGACCGGATAGAAGTCGCCTGGGGCATGACCATCGACCCGCTAACGATAGCGATGCTAGGACTGGCCACTTTCGTTGCCCTAATGGTCCAGATTTACTCGTTGGGCTACATGAGGGACCATGACGGCAATTTTGATCCCCGGCTGGACTGGTACTACGCTTTCCACGCTCTGTTCATAGCTTCCATGCTTACGCTGGTTTTGGCCGACAACTTCCTGCTGTTGTACGTGGCATGGGAACTGGTGGGCTTGTGTTCCTATCTGTTGATCGGCTTCTGGCATGAGCGGCCCGAACCCCGAGAGGCTGCCAAGAAGGCGTTTATAGTTACCCGCATTGGTGATGTGGGCCTGCTTGTGGGCATCCTGTTGCTGTGGAGCCAGGTGGGCAGTTTCAGCATGACCGAGACCTTTGCCGCCATAGAAAATGGGGTGTTGAGCGACGGCGTGATTACGGTGTCTGCTCTGCTGCTGTTCCTTGGAGCTATGGGCAAGTCGGCCCAGTTCCCCTTCCACGTTTGGTTGCCCGATGCTATGGAGGGTCCCACGCCGGTGAGCGCGCTGATACACGCGGCTACGATGGTGGCGGCCGGGGTATACCTGGTGGCCAGGGCCTTCCCACTGTTCAGCGCTTCGGACACCGCTATGCTGGTGGTGGCTACCATTGGCCTGATAACGGCCCTTGGGGCGGCGACCATCGCCCTGGTGGCGACGGACTTGAAACGCATACTGGCCTATTCGACCATCAGCCACCTGGGGCTTATGATGCTGTCTTTGGGGGCGTTCGGATATACGGCGGCTGTATTCCACCTGCTGGCCCATGGGTTTGCCAAGGCCCTATTGTTCCTGGGCGCCGGCAGCGTGATGCACAGCACTGATGAATTGGACGTGCGGCAGATGGGCGGCCTGCGGAGGGTAATGCCGGTCACCGCTATCCTGTTTTCAATAGGGGCACTTTCCCTTGGCGGGATTCCTATTCTTGCCGGTTTCTGGAGCAAGGATGAAATCCTGGTGGCGGTGAATAAGGAGCTTCCTGTCATATTTATCGTGCTGACCCTGGTGACCGCGTTGTTCAGCGCTCTTTACATGGCCCGAGCCATGTTCGTGGTCTTCTACGGAAGGTTTGCCGAGCAGTTTGAGCACGTCCATGATGCGCCAAAAACCATGTCCATCACCATGGGATTACTGGCCGTGTTTGCTATTGTATTTGGCCTGCTGGCGCTTGATTTGCCTGGGCCGTTCAAGGGTATCGGCTACTTTATCTTCTACCACGAAGGGCACGGGCTGGTCGTGGTAGCCTGGGTGATGGGCCTTTCTACCTTGTTGGCGATTGCCGCGTTCATCTTCGGTTACCTGGCTTACGCCCGACGGAGCATCAACTTGGATGGAACCCGGGGAACCTTTGCGCGGGTCCTGGAGGTGGCGGAGAACAAATACTACGTAGATGAGATTTATCAGTGGACGGTGGACCGGGTCGTGCTTTCCTTGTCCCGATTCATCGCCTGGGTGGACCGGGCGCTGGTGAACGACGTGGGTATCAACGGGCCGGGGGACATCACCAGGGTGCTAGGCGACCGGCTCAAATACCACGTTACCGGGTATGTCTACACCTATGCCCTGGCAATGGCTTTGGGCCTGATTGGGCTGGCCATATTCTGGTGGCTGGTTTCCAGGTAGCCGGAAGTTATCGTACCTATGAACAGTTTTGATCAATCAGCACTGTTGTTGACCATCCTGGTGCCGCTGGCCGGCGCCGGATTGTCTATGTTCCTGCCAAGGAACCGTCCCAACGATGCCTGGTACTTCGCCATCTTCGTGTCGGCTATCACCCTGCTTATCTCGGTGGCGCTGTTCGTCCGGTACGACTTCGGCGCCGGTGGCTACCAGTTCCAGCGCATTTACGAGTGGTTGGACGCTCCCCTGAACATTGACCTTCACCTGGCCATGGACGGCATTGCAGCTACGCTGGTATTGCTTAACGGCATAGTGTTGTTCGGGGCCGTCTTGATATCTCAGACCATTAAGCACCGGTCGAGGGACTTCTTTGTGCTTTTGCTGGCCCTGGGGTCCGGCGTGTTCGGTGTCTTTGTAGTCCAGGACCTGTTCTTCCTGTTCTTCTTCTACGAGCTTGCAGTGCTTCCCATGTATCTGCTTATCGGGGTATGGGGCAGCAGCACCATATTTGATCCCGACCGGCAACGGCTGTGGGGAATACCGATACCCTTCGATCTGGGCTCATACAACCGTCCCAAGGAATACGGGGCGATGAAGCTGATGCTGGTCCTGGTGGCCGGCAGCGTGCTTATCTGGATCGGCATCCTGGCAATGTACGTGGCGGCCGCCCAGGAGGGCAGTCCCACATTCTCCATGGTTGAGCTGGGTGTTCTGGCCGAGCAAGGGGCCTTCAGTCCGGCTTTCCAGAACTGGGTTTTCCCTCTGTTTATGATCGGGTTCGGGGTTCTGGCCGGCCTGTGGCCTTTCCACACCTGGTCACCCGACGGTCACGTGGCGGCGCCAACCGGAGTGAGCATGCTGCACGCCGGAGTGCTGATGAAGCTGGGCGCCTTCGGCATTATCCGCGTGGGAATGGTCTTGCTCCCGGAAGGAGCCGAGGCCTGGATGCCGGTGTTGATTGTCCTGGGCACCGTGAACGTGGTGTACGGGGCGATATCGGCCATGTCACAGCGGGACCTGAAGTACATCATTGGCTATTCCAGTGTCAGCCACATGGGTTACGTGATCATGGGAATAGCTACCTTGCACCCGGTGGGCCTGGCCGGCGCGGTGTTGCAAATGTTTTCCCACGGAATAATGACTGCCCTGATGTTTGCTATGGTAGGCGCCATTTACGAACGCACCCACATCCGCGACATTACCGTCTTGAACGGGTTGATGAAACGGATGGGTTATACAAGCTTTTTCTTCGCCATCGCCGGCCTGGCATCCCTGGGGTTGCCGGGGTTGAGCGGGTTTGTGGCGGAGTTCATGGTGTTCGTCGGCGTCTTTAAGACTTACTTGCCGCTGGCTGTGCTGGCGGTGTTTGGCGCCGCGCTGACGGCCATCTATATTTTGCGGCTGCTCGCTCGAACCTTCTTTGGCGAGCCGGACCCTAGGTGGGAAGGCTTGAACGACGCCAGCCCTGTGGAAAAATCGGTGGGCGCCGCTTTCGTGTTGATACTGCTGTTCGTGGGCGTATGGCCGGCGCCGTTGACCCGGGTGATTAACGTGGGTGTCGATTCGGTAATGAAGCTGTTTTAGGCCCTGAATGGACTGTTGTGACTGCTGAGAACCTGACTGCAAACCTGCATCTACTGACGCCCGAGTTCGTGCTGGCGGGCTTTGCCCTGCTTGTGTTCGTCCTGGACCTGCTGCTGTCGGACGAGCATAAGGACCTGCTGGGCTGGTTGTCGGCGCTGGGACTGGTCGGGCTGGCCGTCCTGTCGGTTCTGATGCTGGCCGGGGAGAACGAGTCCCTGTACAACGGGCTGCTGGCGGTGGATGCTTATTCCTTGTTCTTCAAAGTCTTCTTCTGCGGAATCGGCGTCTTCATCATTCTAAGCTCCATTGACTACGTCAAAAAATACCTCAACCACCCCGGGGAATTTTACGGTCTTTTGCTGTTCTCCATCTTGGGGATGAACTTGATGGCCATGTCCCGGGAATTGCTGACGGCCTACATTTCGCTGGAGTTGCTGAGTTTCAGCCTGTACGTGATGGTGGCATACGCCCTGGGCAACCCAAAATCCAATGAGGGTAGCCTGAAGTACATCATTATCGGTGCCCTGTCTTCGGCCATTCTGCTCTATGGCTTGAGTATGGTCTACAGCACATTAGGGGTTACCAGGTTCGAGGCAATAGCAGAGGCCTTGATGGAGGGTGAAGTCGTTAGTCCCGCCCTGTGGGCCGGGCTGGCGCTGATTGTGGCCGGATTGGGGTTCAAGCTGGCGGCGGTGCCCTTCCACATGTGGGCGCCGGACGCATACGAGGGCGCTCCCTTGCCGGTTACAGCTTACCTGGCAATCGCTTCCAAGGCGGCAGCCTTTGCCCTGGTGCTGAGGCTGCTGGCAGAGGCCTTCGTGCCGGCGGGGGACCGGTGGGACCAGTGGCAGATTATCCTGGTGGTTATGGCGGCCCTTTCCATGCTGGTGGGCAACCTGGTGGCCCTGGCGCAGCGTAATCTGAAGCGGCTGATGGCCTACTCCAGCGTGGGGCATGTGGGCTATCTCCTGGCCGGTACTGCGGTGTTGGCGCAGGACTCGTTGCTGGGGGCCAACGGCGTTATTTTCTACCTGGTGGGTTACTCGGTTACCAGCATGGTGGTTTTTGCGGCCCTGATTGCTTTCTTCAATGCCACAGGGCAGGATGAAATACCGGATTTGGCGGGACTGGCTGACCGGCAGCCTTTCCTGGCTATGGCCATTGCCATTGGGCTGTTTTCCCTGAGCGGCCTGCCCATCTTCGTGGGGTTTACGATCAAGTTCTACCTGTTCACTGCCGTCGCCAATGAGGGGTACCTGTGGCTGGCAGGGCTTGCAATTTTTACGAGCCTGATTTCCCTTTATTACTATCTGCAAGTCATACGGCAAATGTATATCCAGCCCGCGCTGGCGGCGCCGGCTGAGGGCGATGAGCACCGGTCCGGGGAAGAAGGCATCGAAGCCCGACCGGAGGCGGAAGCGGAGGAACACCTTCATACTCCTGCTCACCACGAACCTGCCTCCGACTATGTGCCACTGCCAAGGCCGTCCCCGGCGTTGATAGCGGTAGTAGGAATCGGGTTGGTAGCCACAATCGCGCTGGGCGTCTATCCGGCGCCACTGCTCGAACTGGTCGAAAGCGCCAGCGCGGCCATTTTGCCTGGGAGCTAGCCTCAGGGGGATTGCATTTGGACCCCGAAATCCGCAATCGCAAGCTGGAATCCTACGGTAACGCAGCATCCGTGCTGGATGCTGCGCTGAAGCGATTTCCCCGGGAGATGTGGCTGTTCCGTGATGAGCACGGGTGCTGGAGCATTCACGAGCACGTAATACACATTGCCGACAGCGAGGTTAACAGCTACATTCGGTGCAGGCGAATGATTGCCGAACCGGGAATGGACCTGATGGCGTACGATGAGAATCGGTGGGCTTCGGCGCTGGACTATCATTCGATCGATACCGCAGGAGCGGTGGAATTGTTCCGGATATTGCGCCGGCAGACCTATGAGCTGATCAAAGACCTGCCCGAATCCGTCTGGTCCAACACTTGCTACCATCCAGATAACGGGGACATGACCCTGGAAAACTGGCTCGACGTCTACGAAAGGCATGTGGCTGAGCACATTGAATATATGCAGCAGAACTACGAAGAATGGGTGCAGGCCAAGAGCCTGAACACATCGGCATCATAGCCGAGAAGGCGATTATTCATGATTATCTCAGTTATCGGGAGCAGCACGGCGAAGCCGGAACACGCTGCCCTGGCCGAGGAAGTGGGTCGGGAACTGGCGCGGCGGGGGATAATGGTTGCCTGCGGTGGCATGACCGGCGTGATGGAGGCGGTCTGCCGAGGCGCCAAGACAGAGGGCGGCACCACTATCGGAATCTTGCCGGGAAGACGAGGCTCTCCATTCAATTCCTATATTGATATACCTATTTTCACCACTTTGGGTTACGCCCGGAACATTATCGTCGTACATTCCGGCGAAGCCTGCATTGCCATTGGCGGCGCATTTGGCACACTGTCGGAAATAGGCTACGCGATGGACGCCAAGATTCCGGTCATAGCACTAAACACCTGGGAGCTGACGGTCAAGGGTGATGGAGACCCCATTGTCGACGGCATGATATCGGCAACCGACCCGGTGGATGCCGTGAACAAGGCAATGGAAGCGGCGCAAAATGCTTCCGGGGTGATTATTTAGCCGGCGTTTCCCAGGTTTCGGATTCGATAGACTGAGCAAGGGATAGGTCCGGATTGAAACTCAATCCGATTCGCAAATCCCATTTTAAGGGGAGATTTCAAGACAGATGACCGGGCAGGACGCCAATGCAGTCATAGCCGAGATACGGGGCCGTCAGGCGCTGGATTCCAGGGGCAACCCTACGGTGGAGGCGGAGGTGCGCCTGTCCAACGGGGTTAAGGCCCACGCCCTGGTACCATCGGGCGCCAGCACGGGCACCCATGAGGCTCTGGAGTTGCGCGACGGCGACGGAAGCAATTTCGGCGGTTCCGGTGTGTTGCAGGCCGTGGCCAACATCGAAAGTATTTTGGGTCCGGCCCTGGCCGGGCGGTCTCCCTTTGACCAGTCGGCTATAGACCAGGCCATGCTGGACCTGGACGGCACTCCGGCAAAGAGCCGGGTTGGGGCCAATGCCATTCTGGCAGTGTCCATGGCAACGGCGCGGGCGGCGTCCACGGCTTGGCCTGATGCGGAGGGAGAACTGTGGCGGTATCTGGCGGTAAACGACACTGTAAGCCTGCCGGCACCCATGTTTAACATACTTAACGGCGGTCGCCATGCTTCCAACTCAGCCGACATCCAGGAATTCATGGTCTCTCCGGCAGGCCTGCCTGCTTTTTCAGATGCCCTGCGAGCTGGCAGCGAAATATACCAGGCTTTGAAGGGCCTGCTGCGAGCCGATGGACATAATTTGAACGTAGGCGACGAAGGGGGATTCGCTCCGTCGCTGCCATCCAACAGGGACGCCATCGAAGTGGTGCTGAAAGCCATTGAGGCCGCCGGGTATGTCCCGGGCCGGGATGTGTTCTTGACTTTGGACGTGGCTGCCTCTGAACTTTACGACCGGGAATCGGGGCAGTATGTGCTGGAGCGGGAAGGGCGGACGTTGGATGCCGGGCAGTTAATAGACCTCTACGCTGAATGGAGGCAGTCCTATCCCATCGTCAGCATTGAGGATGGGCTGGATGAGGACGACTGGGAAGGCTGGACTGAGTTGACGCGACGCCTGGGAGGAGCGGCGCAATTGGTTGGCGATGACCTTTTCGTAACCAACATTTCCCGCATCCGCCGGGGCGTTGATGAGGGCGCAGGCAATTCGGTATTGCTAAAACCCAATCAGATTGGTACGCTAACCGAGACCCTTCAAGCTTTACAAATGACGCGGGATGCTGGCTGGGGCGCGGTTATGAGTCACCGTTCCGGCGAGACGGAAGACACTACCATCGCAGATCTCGCCGTAGGGTGGAACGTAGGTCAGATCAAGACCGGCGCGCCGGCAAGGTCGGAACGCGTTGCCAAGTACAACCGTCTGCTTCGGATCGAGGCGGAACTGGGCGCGGAGGCCAGCTATGCCGGAAACAGAGCCTACGCAGGTTACGGGGTTCACTAAGTCCTACTTGGCCTGGCGGATTACCCGCTACCTTGCCATCCGGGGTTCCAGGCGGCTATTGCGCTTCTCGTGGTGGTTGGTCGTGATCACCGGTAGAATTCTACTGGGACTGGCGCGCCTGCTTTCCGCCCCGACTCCGAGCTACGTCAATCGCGCCAGGATGAGCATTTACGGTTGGAGAATGTGGCGCAGGTGGTAATGCTGCTGGCACTGCTTTAATTCGGTCTGGGCGGCAATGAAGCCTGCCGGCAGCTTTTGTGGCCAATTGTTGGCAATAACCAGTGAAATGGAAATGTGGAGAAGTAACTAATGACTACACGGATCGGAGTCAACGGCTTTGGCAGGATCGGTCGGCTGGTAACCCGTGCCACCATGGAGCGGTATCCGGACAAGCTGGAAGTTGCGGCGGTGAACGACCTTACCGACGACAAGACAAATGCACACCTGTTCAAATACGACACCAGCTACGGTGTTTACCAGGGGCAGGTGGAGGCCAACAACGGAGACCTGATAATCGACGGCCGTAACATCAAGGTTTTTTCGGAAAGAGACCCGGCACGGATTCCCTGGTCGGAGATGGGTGTGGACCTGGTGGTAGAGTCCACCGGCATTTTCACCGATGGGGAGCAGGCTGCAGGGCACATGCAGGGTGGCGCCAGCAAAGTAATCATTTCCGCCCCGGCTAGTAATGTGGACCTGACCATGGTGCTGGGTGTCAATGACGATCAGTACGACAAGGAAAAGCACAACATTGTATCTAACGCCTCCTGCACTACCAATTGCTTTGCGCCAATGGTAAAGGTGCTCCATGAAGCCTTCGGCATCGAACACGGTCTGATGTCTACCATCCACTCCTATACCAACGATCAGGCCATCCTTGACCAGCGACACTCAGACCTGCGCAGGGCTCGGGCTGCCGCGATGAACATCATCCCTACCAGCACGGGAGCAGCGCGGGCGGTGGGCCTGGTGTTGCCCGAACTGAACGGTAAGCTGCATGGCATTGCCTTCAGGGTTCCCACGGCTACCGGGTCGGTAACCGACTTCGTGGTTGACCTGGCCAGGGGAGTTTCGGTGGACGAAGTAAACCAGGCCTTCAAGGCGGCCGCCGAAGGGCCGTTGAAGGGCATCCTGGAGTACACCGAAGACCCCATTGTCAGTTCCGACGTGAGGGGAAACTCTCACAGCTGCATTTTTGATGCTCTATCCACCATTGTCATGCAGGACAACATGGTGAAGATAATGGGCTGGTACGATAACGAGTGGGGTTATTCCTGCCGCACGGCGGATCTCTGCTCGTTCATGAGCGACCAGGGCATTTAACCAACTACAGCGGGCAAGAATCGGGGCGGGGGGAACGATGACCTTATGGATATAGTTCCTTGCCGCCCTTTTGTATGCATTCTCCGCTGGCCACCCTTCCCTTCTCCCGCCTGCAGGCCGCAACTCGTCCCTATTGAAAGGGGTGAAAGGTGCGACGCCTGAACCATCTCCGCCTGCCGCAGCCGTCGGTGGAGCATATACTGTTGCTCCTCATCGTCATTGTGGCGATTGCCCTCCGAATTAACGGGATAAACTGGGACTCGGGATTCGGTTTTCACCCGGACGAGCGCTCCCTGTACATGCGGGCAGGCTGCATGTACGACCTGCTCACCGAGAATCCCGGATTCCAGGATTGCAAGAAGGAGCATCCCCAGATTCAGTCTGGCCTAGCTGGCGTCCGTACTTTACTGGACTTTGACCGCAGCCCCCTGAATCCTCACTGGTTCCCCCTGGGCAGCGTACTCATTTATGCCTTGGTACTTTGCAGGTCGGTCATTGAGTTATTCACCGACGTGGGCGCGTTGGATATGCGCTATGTTGGACGTGCCCTTTCGGCCATGGCCGACGTGGGGACTGTCATCATGGTGTACTTCCTGGGCCGGAGGATCTACGGGCGCCTGTACGGTCCCTGGGTGGGCCTGCTTGGAGCTGCGCTGGTTGCTTTCGCGGTGATCCATGTCCAGCATAGCCACTTCTTCCGTCCCGAAACCCTTTCCGCCTTCTGGGTTCTTGCAGTCTTCTGGGCCATTCTGCAGGTTATGGAGCGGCGACGACTGCGAGACTCGCTGCTGCTGGGGCTGTTCACCGGGCTCGCTTTCGCTCCCAAAGTGAGCATCGCGCCCATTCTTCTGCCGCTGGCCCTGTGCTATTGCTTTCGCTTGGTGGACCTGGGCAACGGGCGACTGACCGGGGCGCCGAGGCAAGTAGTTGAACAGACGTTCCTGCACGCGCTGGCGGCCGGGGCGGTGGCGGTAACGGTTTTCTTCCTGGTTACGCCTTATGGCCTGCTCTTTCTCTCCAACTTCCTGGCGGAGCAGGCAGCCCAGACCAACATGGCGAATAACGCCGGGCTGTGGCCCTTCACAATACAGTATGTGGGGACGCCGGCCTTTCTGTATCAGTTCAAGCAGACGGCAGTATGGGGGTTGGGTCTGCCCCTGGGCCTGGTGGCTTGGGCTTCCATTATCTTCACTGCCATTCTTGCCTGGCAGGGATCGTTTGCCAGGCGGGGCGACATCCTGATTCTCGCCTGGCTAATACCCAGCATCCTGATCCTGGAGTCCTTCGAAGTTCGCTTCCAGCGGTATTACTTTGCTCTTATACCCTTCATGGTGCTATTGGGCAGCCGTATGCTGCTGTGGGGGCCCTTCTATGTTCAAAGCATAATTGGGGGGTCGGGAAGGCCGCGCAGACTGGCAATGACCACCTCAGGCAGGGCGTCGGCCACTTCACTGGGAAGCAACTTATGGTCTTATTTTCGCAATAACCCCACGGGGCAGCGATGTATGCTGGTTGTGGCCTGGGCACTGGTATGCGCGGTGCTGGGCTTTACCATCGTTTACTCGTTGGCATTCCAGAGCATCTATCTGAATCCCCATCCTGCAGTGGCTGCATCCCAGTGGATTAACCATCATGTCCCGCCAGGCACTTCAATAGTCAGCGACAACCACTGGGACGAGTTCATTCCCGAGTTGTACGCCTTTGATGTATGGCAATTTCCCGCTTATGAGCCTGATGGAGTGGGTAAGATGGCGGAGTTAGGGGGCCGGCTGGCTAACGCGGAGTACGTTGTATTCTATAGCCAGCGTCCCTATGTCAGCGTAGCCAGCGACCCAGAACGCTTCCCGTTGACGTTGAACTATTACCAGCAACTGTTTGTCGGCGAACTCGGCTATCAATTTGAGAGGGCGTTTAGTTCTGATCCTTCCCTGCTGGGCGTAACCGTTCGAGACGATCCCTTTGAGAGGACGGGACTGCCCAGGCCGGGCCGCTGGGCTTCCTCGTCTGACTTGCCGCAGTCTTCACCGGGAATAACACTAAATTGGGGTTATGCCGACGACAACGTAGTAGGCTACGATCACCCTACAGTGCTGGTCTTCAAGAATGTTGGGCGTTTGCCGCCGGAATCACTGGTAAGCCAACTGGCGCTCAATGACGAGGGTCCGACTACTGCACTGAAGTTCTCGGCGGAGGACCTGGTCCGCCAACAAGAAGGTGGCACCTGGTCCGAGATCTTCGACCGTAACAGCATTGCCAATCAGGCGCCCGTACTTATGTGGCTGTTGGTTGTCGAGCTGATCTATCTCATCACTCTTCCCCTGTGTCTCTTCCTGTTCCGTCCGCTGGCAGATCGGGGGTTGGTGCTGGCCCGAGTCGTTGGGTTGCTGCTCGTTGCCTACCTCGCCTGGATGATGGTGAGCCTGGGTTGGATGGGCTTCTCCCGCACAGCCATTCTTCTGGGCGTGGCAGTAGTCGCCTGTCTCTCCGGCCTCGTTCTGGCACTCCAGTGGAGGCAGATTCTGGAGTTTTTCAAATCCCGATGGCAGATTTTGGCCGTAACTGAGGCTATTTTTCTGGCGGCCTTTCTGGCGTTTGTAATCATACGTGCCCTGAACCCAGACCTGTGGCACCCCTTTCGGGGCGGGGAAAAACCCATGGAACTGGCCTACTTCAATGCCGTTATCCGGTCTACTCTGCTTCCCCCATACGATCCGTGGTTTGCTGGCGGCTACCTGAATTATTACTATTGGGGATACTTCATCTTGGCGATTCCTACCAGGCTGGCAAGTATCGTGCCAACCACGGCGTTTAACCTGGCGGTGCCCCTGCTTTTTGCTTTGACCGTATCGGGAGCTTTCTCCATCGTCTACAACCTGGCCGAAGGATTCCGTAGAGCCTTAAGGCCGGACCGGTCACCTTTTAGCGAGGTGGTCGATGTGGAAGCCGATTCCGAATATGCAGGGGACTATGTCGTAAACCCCGTGAACCAGTTCAGTCGGGCGGAGCTTGTCATTCGCAGTCCCATTACCGCAGGGTTGACCGGGGCGCTCTTTGTGGCGGTAATCGGGAATCTGGACGGGACCATCCAACTGGTGCAAGGCGTTTGGGGGAAAGTGTCGGGAGCCGGGACCGGCGTGTTGTCCTTCGACTTCTGGCGGAGCAGTCGCATGCTGCCTAACTCGGAAAGCGTTGAGGCCAACCCATTTGCCTTCTGGTTGTGGGGCACCGCCGGCAGTCAGCCCGAAGTTTCATGGCACATAACTGAGTTTCCCTTTTTCAGCTTTTTGTTTGCGGACCTGCACGCGCACATGATGGCCATTCCGTTCATCATTCTGGTGGTTGGGTTGAGCCTGAACTTTGCCTTGGGATTCAGGCGCTTGGGCTGGGTATGGGACGCGGCTGCACTGGCTGTGCTGGGCGTGGCTGTCGGCTCTTTGTGGCTGATTAATAGCTGGGATTACCCAAGTCTTTTGCTGCTGGCCCTTGTAGTGGCGGCTATTGCAGCGTATTTTGCCTGGGACAACCTGAAAGCCCGGGTGACATGGGCCGCAGCCCTTTCTGTGGTTCTGGTAGCGGTAAGCCTGTTGGTATTCCTGCCCTTTCACCAGTCCGTGGAGACCTTTGGCACTGGACTGGAAGTCACCCGCTGGAAAACTCCACTGCTGAACTTCCTGGGTATTCACGGGCTGTTCCTAGTAGTTATTGGCGCATTCCTGGTCTGGCAAGCGAGACGGCCCCTCTATGTGGTAGTTGGACATAGTCTGCGGTTGAAGTATCTGGATGTGGGAGTGGAAACCGACGCCTACAGGTACAGCTTTCAGAGATGGCTTCGGTTGTTCTTTTGGGTCGCCATTGCGCTGACGGCGCTGTTCGCTGCTGCAGGATATTACACCATAGCAGCGATGACGGTTCTCCTGACCCTGACCTGCCTGGTAGCCTGGGATGCTATTGCTAGCCAGGAACGTGGTCAGACGTACAGGGTCTTCCCCCTGGTGCTGACAGCGTTGGCCCTGGGCCTGATTATTGGCGTTGACCTGATAAGAGTGGAAGACGACATTGGCAGGATGAACACCCTGTTCAAGTATTACCTGGAGGCATGGGTGTTCCTGGCGCTGGCTTCCGCGTTCTTCGTTTGGAGGATGTGGTATGACAACCGCTTCCGTCCTATCCCCTTTGACGTGGTCCACCTGGCATGGTTATGCATTGTGGTAGCGTTGGTGCTGTCGAGTCTTGTTTACTCCGTGCTGGGTACACAGGCTCGGTTGGCAGATCGGTTCAATCCCCTTCCGCCTATCCTGGATGGGACGGCCTACATGGAGCAGGCCGTTCACTGGGAGAAGCAGCAGCCTATAGAGTCGAAATGGGATGAAGAGGCCATCAACTGGCTTCAAGACTACGTGGAAGGTTCACCAGTCATCCTGGAGGCCCATACGGAGCAGTACCGATGGGGCGGCAGGATGGCTAGCTATACTGGCCTGCCCACGGTGCTGGGGTGGCCCTGGCATCAGATCCAGCAGCGAGGGCCCTACGGAACGGAAGTGCACACCAGGGCTTCGGACATTGAGCTCATATACACTACGGATGACCTGGCGGAGGCCAAGGCGCTGCTGGACGAGTATGGTGTCCGGTACGTGGTGGTAGGCGACCTTGAGCGAATTTTCTATCCAGGGGAGGGACTCGGCAAGTTTGATATAATGGCGCAGCTTGGAGCCGCCGACAGAGTGTTCGACAACGGGCGTACCGCGATCTACCACATCGATCCAAAGATCGTATTCGCTAATTGATACCCAGCGCCTCCAATGCAAGCACTTCAGCAACAACTTCCCCAAGGAGCAGGCATGGACGAAGGTACCCTGATTATTGTGGCCTTCATAAAGGACATAATGATTATAGTTTCACTGGCAATTCTTATCGTCGTGCTGGTTGCCCTGGCTATCGCGGCATTCAATCTCATAGGGCCGATAAAGTCGCTTCGGAGGACGACCAGAAACCTGGAAGAGGCTTCAGGCGTGGTGCTGAACACGACCAAAGATATTTCCAGGTCGTTCAGTTTCTTCGGAAACCTGAACAACGTGCTTGACCGCATCCGCGACCGCCTTCGACGCGGCCAGGAGCAATAAGGTGAAAACCGGGGACTGGGAACTCAGTTTCCTGAAGTTTGCTGCCAGCGGGGATATGAGCCGAATACCTTAAGGCTACTAACCTGGGTCTCCAGGGCATCGAGGGCTTCTTTTACCAGGTCGTTCTCCCGGTGCCCTTCGCAGTCCACCAGGAAATTGTACTGGCCAAGGGACTCTTTGGTAGGGCGGGATTCAATCTTTACCAAATTGATGTCGCGGCTGGCGAAGACTCCCAGGGCGTTGTAGAGGGAACCCGGCGCATCCTCGGCGAAGGCGAAACAAAGGGAAGTCTTGTCGGCGGATGTGGGTTCGTGGTCCTTCCACCCCAGGAGAACGAATCGGGTCACGTTGTTAGTGACGTCCTGGATGCCTCGTTCAATGATTTCTGCCCCGTAAAGTTCGGCGGCCCTTTGTGGTGCAATAGCAGCCGCCGTCGTTCCGCTTTCCATCATGTGGTTGACTGCTGCGGAGTTGCTGAGCGATGCGATGGGCTCCGCGCCGGGGAAATTGTCCTCCAGGAATCGGCGGCACTGGGCCAGGGACTGGGGATGGGAGTAGATGATGCGCACGTCTTCTGTGCGGGTGTCAGGCTTTATCATCAGGCAGTGCTGAATGGGAAGGACTACCTCATGAAAGATGGAGAGGTCAGTTTCGCTGATCAAGTAGTCCAGCGTATAGACCACCGAACCCTCAATACTGTTCTCGATAGGGACGATGCCTTCGTCCGTCAGGCCGTCGGATACGGCGCGGCACACCGCCGGTATAGTCGGAAAGGGGACCAGCTCGGCCTGGGAATCGTAAAGTATAGCCGCCTCTTCGCTGTAGGTGCCAGCTGGCCCCAAGTATGACAGACGCTTTACCATCACCAAATTCCAGTCAGTTTGTCGTATAGGGTGCTTTCTTCTTCAGATGTAGTCACCGCAAATAATTCGTCGTGAGCTTTCAGGGCCATTTCTGCAGACGGCACCATTGGATTACCGCAGCGCACAACGACACAAGGAAAGCTCTTGGCAAGGGTATTCCCATCCTTGTTCTCGGGAGCGCTGTCGGACTCCTGAGTGATAATTCCCAGTTCCTTGAGAGTCTTTCCCACAGCCGTTGCGTCGTCGGGAATGTACACGCTTACCAGGAAGGTGCCGGGGTCGCGAAGGGTTGCCAGGTGGTTGAAACTACTTTCGACGATGGTGCGCTCCAAGACGTGCAGCACCAAGTCTCCCGAGTTTACCACGGAGTCCACTCCTAGGATCCGGAACACTGTGTGGTTCTTTGTATCCTTAATAGTAGCAACGGTGCGGCCAACTGAGAAAGCGTGCTTGGCCATCTGACAGATAACCAGGTTAGTTTCATCCTTATCTGTTACTGCAATAACCGTGTCCGCCCGGGTGATGCCCGCCCTTCGCAAGTCCGCCAGGTCTGTTCCGTCCCCCTGTATAACGACGCTCCCAAGTTCGTCCCACAAGCGCTGGCAGCGGGCGAGGCTCTTCTCGAGGACAATTACCTCGTGCTGGGCCACCAGAAGTGACTTGGCCAGATGGTATCCGGTGGCGTTGCACCCTACGATAATGACAAACATGGGTAAGTCCTCTACCGGGCAATAAGTTCCTGCGCGGAATTTAGAAAATCGCGACCGGCATTAATCACCCTCATGCCCAGCGGCTCATAGAAGGCCTGTAGTTGCGGGTCGGATAAGAGGCACATGGTTCGGGGAACGTTGTAGATCTCCGATGCTATCTGACAAAGCAGCAAGTTCTTGTGGTCGTCATCCGACAGGGAGTAGAAGGCCTCTGCGGTTTCAATCTTCCCCTCAATCAAGAAGTCCTGCATTAATGGGTCTGCTATCCAGACTGGTTCAATGTCCGTCTGTCTCTTCATAATGGCAAGGCGGTCTGAATCGGTGTCCATCACTGTGACATGGTGACCGTCATGAACCAGTACCGGAACCAGAGCATCTGCCTGGCGTGTGCACCCGAAAATGAGCACTTGCATCGGGTCAGTCCTGTTGCGCGGTGTTGGTAGGGGCAGGTTCGCGGGACAATACCACCTGGCAGTGGGCGTTCTTCAAGACAAAATCCGTGGTGCTGCCAACTGCCACGGCGGCCGAGGCTTTGCGGTAGGTGGCGCCCAGAACAAGCAGGTTAACCTTGCGGGTGATTGCTTCGAGGACTATGGCTGGCCCCGCGTTCCTGGCGGCGATCATACCAGCGGAGACGCGGCAGCGCTCTGCATCGGCAATTTTCTCGATCTGCCGGAGAATCTCCTCCCCCTCCTGGAGATAGTTGCTACCCTCGTGCGACTCCACGGAATATTCCATGGGAATTTCGAAGACATACATGGCCAGCAGTTCGGAGTGCGTACGGCGGGCATACTGGCAGGACCATTGAAATGCGTGCTTGCTCGCGGGCGTTCCATTGACGGGAGTCAGGATGCGGGGTCTTTCCTTTCGCAACATTCGAAATCAGCCTAAGCAACAGGTTCGGCGTTTGCGATAGATTGGCCGTGCTCGCTGCCGGTGAAGATCCTGGCCACCTGGTCGCTGGGACCTGCTACCAGGAGAACGTCTCCTGGCGTAATGGTCTCATCCCTCGAAGGGTTTAGAATCAACCGGCGTCCGCGGCGGAGGCCAATCACCGTTAGGGGGTTATCCCCTTGATTACCGGCCAACCCTGCTTCCGCCACCGTTCTTCGTACCATATTGGGAAGGGGACGTACCTTGCTGATCCCAACGTTGTTCAGGACATCCATGTAGTCCAATATATCGGGATTGATTTCGAGGTGGGCCAATCTTTTTGCGCTCTCTTCCTCAGGGTATACGACCTTTCCCACTCCAACCCGGCTAAGGGCCTCACCGTGCATTCGAGTGGAGGCCCGAGCGACGATCATTGATATGCCCAAGTCCCGCAGCACCATGGCGACTAGGATGCTGGCCTCTACGTTGTCATCGCCCAGGGCCAAGATAACTGCATCGTAATCTTCAAGGCCCAGCCTGTTCAAGGCCTGGTCGGTCGTGACGTCCATTGTTATCGCGTAGGTCACTTTGCCCAGCATGTTTTGCACTTTGTCTTCGTTGTAGTCAATTACCAGAACGTCGTTGCCCGCCTGGTAAAGTTCCGTGGCCACGGCTGTGCCAAAACGTCCCAAGCCTATTACGCAGATACGCTTGTACATCTTCCCTGCTCCTTCACCCTATTTTAACTGGTTCCTGAGCATAACGGTACAGGGTCTTGCTCTCGGGCGCCAGAGTCAGCGCCAAAGTTAGCGGTCCAAGCCGTCCTACAAACATGGCGGCAACGAAGATAAGCTGCCCCAACGTGCCTAGTTGGGGAACTATACCAGTTGATGAACCGTTGGTGGCGAAGGCGGAGACGGTGTCGAAGAACAGGTCAAGGAACTGCATATCTCCCGCCCTGAGCGCGTCGGCTTCCGTGATGGTCAGGATTGGGACCGTAACTACTATGAACACCATGGCCAAGGCGGCAACGGCTACGGCGCGGAATACGTGGGTCTGAGGTATTTCCCGTCCAAAAGCCTCCGCCTGTTGCCGGGTTCGTATGAATGATACTACTGCAACGAACAGCACCATGAAGGTATTAATCTTGATTCCCCCGGTCACCGAGGCTGATGCGCCACCGATAAGCATGAGGAAGGTGAATACCAGCTTGATGAAATCTTCTGCGGCACCGAAGTCGGCAATGATGAAACCGGCTGTTCGGCCGCTAACGGAGTGGAAAATCGCTGTCCCAGCTTGATGTCCAAAGCCAATACTGTCCTGTCCGCCGACGGCGATAAAGCCGGCTAGGAAATAGGTTAGGAATCCAATGCCCCACAGCAGGACACTGCCAATCAGCACCAGCTTTGTGTCCAAGGAGAAACGCACTGGGCGTCTCTTTCTCCAGATGTCTTCCATAACCGAATAGCCGATACTGCCAAGCATTATCAGCAGAACCATGACTGACTGCATAATCCATTGGTTGTCCAAAATAGCTAGAGAACGGGAGTCTGCTACCTCAGGCAAGATGGAAAATCCGGCGTTGTTGAATGAAGAAACTGACAGGAATGCTGACTGCCAGAGGGACTCGATGAAGCCGAAGCCGGTTATTTCCTGAATCCGGGGGAGGAAGAACAGGGTTCCGATTGCGTAAAAAGTGAAGGCTAGGATGACGACGTTGCGTATAGTCCGAACCAAGCCTCCTAAGTTCCTGTGGTCTTCTCCCATCGTTTCCAGGAGTACCAGCTGGTGGGCAATGCTGGTCCTTTGCCGTCCGATCAGTTCCAGTATGAAGGTGGCCCCCGCCATGAACCCCAATCCTCCCACGAGCATGAGCAAGAAAATCACGGCCTGCCCGAAATAGCTCCAGTGCTCGGTAGTGCTCGCTGCGGTATGGCCGGTAACCGTCACGGCGGAAGTTGCAGTAAAAAGGGCCAAAAGAAGGGAGGTGGATCGGCCCTGAGAGTCGGAAAAGGGCAGAAGAAGAAGCAACGTTCCCAGGACTATAAGTCCCGTGAATCCGTAAACAACTATGAACTGGGGAGTGAAAATCCGTCTGGGCCGCCGAAGTGGTGGTTCCTGGATAGTCCTGACTTCCAGTTCGGAGGCCCTGGGCAATCTGACAATGGTGTCGTGAGGTTTTCGGGAAGGGTTCGGACTCACCTGAATTCTCGACGCAGCCGGAGGACAAAGGGCAAAGCACTTGCCAGACTACTATTCATCCTGCCGGTCGCGCTGCGCTAAGAGTGATTTCGATTCTAGGTTGCCACAGTGGGAGTGTCAATTGGCAGCAGGGAAGCTTTCCAGGGTTTTCCACATTCGGCTCGGGTGTTTTAGACACGTTTGAATGACGGTTGCTGATGAAGGCGATCGGGAAGGCTTCCAGGCTGGCGGTGAATCTGGTCTGCCAGCATTGATAGCTGTTCTCCTTCGCTGCCCCAGATATATTTGGCCCGGCGACGGGTTTGTTTCTGTGCTAATATATGTGCTAGCCGCTGGATCCGAGGTGACAAGACATGACCTCCGCGCCCCGACAGGTAGAACTCCGGTTCAATCCAGTGGAGATTGACCGGAAGTGGCAGGAACGCTGGGCCAACGACAATCTTTACCACGTGGACGACAATGACTCTCGTCCCAAGTGGTATGACCTTACCATGTACCCTTATCCCTCGGGAGACCTGCACATCGGGCACTGGTATGCCATGGCGCCGTCGGATTGCCACGCCCGCTTCAGGCGAATGCAGGGCTACAACGTGCTGCATCCCATCGGGTTCGATGCCTTCGGCCTGCCGGCGGAGAATGCGGCCATCAGCCGCGGTATTCACCCCTATGGCTGGACCATGAGTAACATTGAAAACATGCGGGAGCAACTGCGGTCCATCGGGGCGATATACGACTGGGACAGAGAGGTAATTTGCTGCCTCCCCGAGTACTACCGCTGGAACCAGTGGTTCTTTCTGAAGTTCCTTGAACATGGACTGGCCTATCGGGCCAAAGCGCCGGTTGTCTGGTGTCCTTCCTGTCAGACCGTGCTGGCAAACGAGCAGGTACTCAACGGGAGTTGCGAACGGTGCAACGCGGTGGTGACTCGTCGAGACCTGGAGCAGTGGTTCCTTAGGATCACGGACTATGCGGACGAACTGCTGGACTTCAGTGGCTTGTTGGACTGGCCTGAAAAGATTCTGATGATGCAGCGAAACTGGATTGGCCGCAGCGAAGGCGTGGAAATCAGTTTCGACATTTCCCACGTCGGGCTGGAGGAGAAGGAGATTCGTACCTTCACCACCCGCATCGACACCATATTCGGCGTTACCTTTATGGTGCTGGCGCCGGAACATCCACTGATAGCCCAGTTGACCACAGACGAACAGCGGGAGCAGGTGGAAGCCTATGTCAACCAGGCCCGGCAAACTTCCGAGATTGAACGCCTGTCCACCGAGAAAGAAAAGACGGGGGTACCTCTTGGCGCCTACGCTGTCAACCGACTGAGTGGAGAACTGGTGCCCATATATACCGCTGACTACGTGCTGACCACCTACGGTACCGGCGCCGTGATGGGCGTGCCAGCCCATGACGAACGGGACTACATGTTTGCCCGCAAGTACGGTCTGCCGGTACGCATGGTTATCGCTCCCCTGGATTGGGATGGGAAGGAGCCTGCTGAGGCCCACACGGGTCTTGGCTTTATGACCAACTCGGGCAAGTACGATGGCATGACCGATGATGAGGGTAAGGCAGCCATAGCCGACGATGTGGAGAAGAGCGGCTGGGGGCATCGGACCACGTCGTATCGCTTGCGGGACTGGCTTATATCCCGGCAACGCTACTGGGGGACGCCGATTCCTGTTGTCTATTGTGATGGCTGCGGCGCCGTTCCCCTGCCCGAGGACCAATTGCCGGTGCTACTGCCAGAGGATGCTGAGTTCAAGCCCACAGGGGAATCCCCGCTGGTCGAGCACGAGGCATTCCGCAATACTATCTGTCCCCGCTGCGGGGGGCCTGCGCTCCGAGAGACTGATACCATGGACACCTTTGTAGACTCGTCCTGGTATATGCTGCGTTACACGGGCCCGAAATACGAAGAAGGCGCTTTTGATCCCGATGTGTTGAAACATTGGCTGCCCGTGGACCAGTACACGGGCGGAGCTGAGCACGCGGTTATGCACCTGCTCTATTCCCGCTTCTTCATCAAGGCCATGCGGGATATTGGCATGGTGGACTTTGACGAACCCTTCCTGCGCTTGTTCAACCAGGGCGTTATCCTGGGTTCCGACCATGAGAAAATGAGCAAGAGCCGAGGGAACGTCGTTAACCCGGATGACGTAGTGGGCATTATGGGAGCCGATGCGGTCCGCTGCTTCTTGATGTTCATTGGACCCTGGGACCAGGGTGGCCCATGGAGTGACGTTGGCATCAACGGCGTGGCCCGCTGGCTGAACCGGGTGTGGGCACTGGTGGAACGCAATCCGGACGATCTTGCCACCGGACAGGCAGACGCCCAGGCCGTGCGGGAAACTATCCGGGTATTGCATCAGACAATGCGCAAATGCCACGGGGACCTGGACCGGTTCAAATTCAACACCGCCATCGCCTCGTTGATGGAACTGGTCAATCACATGAGTAAAGTGTGGGCCGAAGCCACCGTGGGCCCAGCCACCTGGCGAGAATGCATTGAGAAGTTTCTGCTTATGCTGGCTCCCATTGCGCCTCATATCTCGGAGGAGCTTTGGGAAAAGACAGGTCACCCCTACAGCATTCACCAGCAGAGCTACCCGGAATGGGATGAGGACCTGGCTGCCGACGAAACTATCACTTTGGTAGTGCAGGTGAACGGCAGAGTACGGGACAGGATCGAAGTTCCGGCTAACATTGACGAATCCACGGCCAACGAACTGGCCCTGGCCAGCGAAAAGGTCCAGCCTTATACCGAGGGCAAGGTGGTTGACAAGGCAATTTACGTACCCGGCCGCCTGGTAAACGTGGTGGTGGTGTAGGGAAGCGCGATGACGCTGGTCCAGAAATATGCGCTGCTGCCGGAAGAGATCGACCGGGAAAGTTTGAAGATGGTCGAGGCTGATTTGCCGACGGGTCTGGACCTGGAACCGCGAGAGCATTACGTTCTTTGTCGAATAGTTCGGGCTGAGGGAGACCCGGCCATTGCCGAAGCGGTTCGCTTCGGCTCCAATGCAATCGACCGCGGAATTGAAGCTATCAACGCCGGCATTGACGTCGTTACCGACGTTCGTATGGTGGAGATGGGCATATCAAAAGTCCTTCTGGGTCGAAGGTCTGTGGGAACACAGTGCCTCATAGACGCTCAGGAGGTTGCCGCAAGGGCCCAAAGGGAAGGCACAACCCGCTCGGTGGCGGCAGTGCGAGAACTGGCACCTCGGATTGACGGTGCGGTGGTAGCCGTAGGCAATGCCCCTACGGCATTGCTAGCGCTGCTTGACCTGGTGGATGCCGGGGTGGTCGCGCCCGCCCTGGTAGTTGGAATGCCTGTGGGATTCGTGGCCTGTCCTGAATCCAAGGAAGAACTGGTCAAACGGGATATACCCTACATCACGATTATGGGTCGCCGGGGAGGCAGTTCGGCTGCAGCGGCGACAATCAATGCCCTGCTGGAACTGGCCGGCGCTGCTGAAAATTGATGCCAGTGCAGGCTGGTTACTGGTTACGTTTAGGACACATTATGATGGAGTCAGGAAGAATTGGTGAGTAACGCCGAGCCGTCATGGGGAGTAATACTGCTGGGGCATGGAAGTCAACGCGGCGCCAGTCCCAGGGAGTGTGCCTGCGCTTGGCAACAACCGGCGCCCGACGACACGGGGCAGAGCAACGACGGCGGTTCAATAGCAGACCTGCCTGGTTGGCCGGTTTGGTGCCGGCAGTGTCCCAGCACACCCCAAGGATTGGGTGAAGTGGCTGGTCGCCTGCAAGCCAGGCTGGGAGAGGAGCAGGCTCAGGTAATACTGTCGTGCCTCGAATTTATTGAACCTTTTCCCGATGAGGCGGTGCGGATGCTGTCCCAGCAGGGCAGGAACCGGGTAGTTGTGCTTCCCTACCTACTGGGCAACGGAAAGCACGCTACTGTTGAAATGGACGAAATGCTGGACGAGGTGCGGGCCCAGTCACCCGAAGTAGAACTGGTGCTGGCCGACGGGCTGGGGTCTGACCCCAGGCTGGCCGACTTGATAGTAGAACGCATAGAAGACATGGGTGACGCCGCTCCGATCCCAGGTAACGGGCAGCTGGTGGGTATTATGCTGGTGAAGGCGGGCACACGCACCCAGTACGATGACTGCCTTTGGTTGGCAGAGCTGGGCCAAATGGTTGAGGTAAGAATGGGCGAAGGGTATGCGGTAGACGTGGCCCAGTCTCACTACGGAGATCCTACCATGGAGTTCGCCGCGTCTCGCCTGATAGTCGAGCGGGGCGTTACTTCTTTGATTTGCGTTCCATATATTTTTTTCCCGGGACTGATTTTGACCCGGAATGTGGTTGGCACGTTGAACCGCCTTCAGGAAACCTATCCCACAGTCAAAATGACCGTTGCGCCGCCACTGGGCGTGGACGACAGGTTGATCGAGGTGGCAGTGGACCGGGTCCACCAGGCGTGGGGCGAACGCTGACCACCCACAAGAGAATGAAGTCTTGAGTTGGTCACCCGTCCGACCGCACCGCATCCGGTTACAGGCAAACAGAATGGTCGAAAATTCCGAAGCACAACAACGCCCCGAAAGCGACTACAGCCGGCAGACCGTCCGTCGTCGAGAGCTTCGTACAGGGTATACTACCGGCTCCTGTGCGGCGGCGGCTTCCAAGGCAGCGGTTCATTCCTTGCTGTCAGGCGCCGACGTTTCTGAGGTCACCATTCACCTGCCAGTGGGACAGGACGTTACTTTCCAGGTTCACCGCTGCCAGCGTGATGAGGGCGGCAATCGGGTAACTTGCTCCGTTATTAAGGACGGCGGCGACGACCCGGACGTCACCCATGGTGCGGAAATTTGTTCAACAGTGTGGCGGGACACGGATTCGGAAACAGAGGGAGTCCGATTGTTGGGTGGCTCCGGAGTGGGAACGGTTACCCGTCCGGGTACGGGGATTGAGGTGGGAGAGCCGGCAGTAACCAGGGTGCCGCGCCGGATGATTGCCGAGTCGGTAGCCCAGGCTGCGGTGGAAAATGGGTTGGACCCGGATGCCAGCTTTGTCGTCCAGGTGTCGGTGCCGGGCGGAGAGGAAATTGCTCTGAAGACCACCAACTCCCGGCTTGGCGTCCTGAACGGTATATCCATCCTGGGCAGCACGGGCGTGGTGCAACCCTTCTCCACGGCGGCGTGGCGAGCCAGCGTACACCTGGCCATTGACGTGGCGGCAACCAACGACTTGTCTCACCTAGTCTTGTCCACCGGCACCCGCAGCGAAGAATATGCCCGCAACCACCTGGACTTGCCTGATATGGCCTACATAGAGGCTGGGATCTTCAGCGGGCCGGCCATGAAGCGATGCGTAATTCGAAAGGTACGCCGCGCCGCCCACGTGGGAATGGTTGGCAAGCTATCCAAGATGGCAATGGGGTATTTCGTTACCCACGTGGCGGGCAACCAGGTTGATACTGACTTCCTGGCCGAGCTGGCCACCCAGTGCGGGGCTTCAGGAAATTTGCAGGAAGAAATTCGGCAGGCCAGCAGTGCCAGGCATTTCCAGGAAATTGCACAGGCCAACGGCTTGCTGGAAGTCTTTCCCTTGATGTGCCGGATGGTGTGCGACGAGAGTCGCAAGCAATTGGGCGACGATGCCGACGCCCTGATTGTGGACGTGCTTTGCTTTGATTTTGAGGGCAACCTGCTGGGACACGCTTCAACGTCGCCTGAGGGCGTGCCCCTGGTGGCCGGCGCCGGAGCTTAGGCGATGGCAGACGGTGAACCAGTCGGGGCGGGGGAAACAATGCTGGCGACCAGGCACTGGGGACTGCGCGACGAAGACTTTGTGCAGCGGCGGCCACTGCGGGGCCAGATAACGAAACGAGAGGTCCGGGCTTTCAGCCTTTATTGTCTAGGCCTGCGGCCGGACAGCATTGTGTGGGACATAGGGTCGGGGACAGGTTCTATTTCTGTGGAAGCCGGTGTTATCGCCCACCAGGGCGAGGTGTTTGCCATAGAGCGGGATGAGGCCAGCCTGTCCCTGCTTCACGAAAACGTCGCCAAATATGGGGGCGGCAATGTTGAAGTGGTGGCCGGTACTGCGCCGGAAGTCTTCGCTGCTTTGCCGGAACCGGACTCAATTTTTCTGGGCGGCAGCGGCGGCAATCTGCCGGACATACTTGAACAATGTGCAACCAGGTTGCGTTGCGAGGGGCGCATAGTTGCCAATTTCGCTACGCTGGAAAGGACCATTGAAACCTACCAATGGTTTTTGAAGCGAGGATTTCTCGCCGAGATAAGCATGATCAACGCGGCCCGCAGTCGGCCCATGCCCGATGGTTCGGTCCGGTTGGAAGCCTTGAATCCCGTGTTTGTTGTTTGCGCGTGGAGGCAGGGTCCGTCTTCGGAGGACTGTGCTGATGAGTGATGAATTGATTAATCCTAACTACGGGTGCCTTTACGGTGTCGGTGTTGGGCCAGGAGACCCCGAACTGGTAACGCTAAAGGCTCAGCGTATTCTTGCTGCTGTGCCCATCATTTGTGCGCCCCACGCGGATACCAGCAGGGACAGCTTTGCCCTGACCATCGCTCGCCAGTATATCGACACAGACCGACAGGAACTGCTGCGTTTCGGGTTTCCCACCGATGACGCTGAGGCGGCCTCTCGAGTTTGGGAGACGGCAGCGGAGTCGCTCGCCGATCGGCTGAAGGGTGGTCAGGATGTAGCCTTCATCACGGAAGGCGATCCCATGCTGTTTAGTACCTTTTCTTACATTCTGGAGAGCATTCGCGCAAACCATCCGGACATTGCCGTGGAGATCATACCCGGGGTGTCGTCGGTCATGGCGGCAGCGGCCCGAGCCAGCGTACCCCTGGTAACCCATGGGCAGCGTCTGGCGATTCTGCCGGCTGTCTATGGCATTGACGACCTGCGCGAAGCCATTGCCAATTACGACACCATCGTTTTGATGAAGGTCAACCGGGTGCTGCTTGACGCCCTTGCAAATTTGGAGAGCCTGGGCCTGGCCGGCAAGGGCATCTACGTCCGCCGGGCCACTACTGAGCGGGAACAGGTTGTACAGGACCTGCACCAGTTGACCGAGGAAGACTTGGACTACTTCTCTCTACTCATTATCAGAAGGTGAAGCCATGGCAACCGGAAGAGTCTATTTCATCGGTGGCGGACCGGGCGACCCGGAACTGCTGACGCTGAAGGCAAAGCGCTTGATAGAGACGGCGGACGTGGTCATATACGCAGACTCGCTGGTCCACCCCGCTATTTTAGAGTTTGCCCGGGAGGGCGCTCAAGTCTATGGCAGCAAGGACATGGATTTGGACGAAATAATGCGGGTCACGCTGGAAGCTGCCGACGAAGGCAAGATGGTGGCTCGCATCCAGAGTGGTGACCCGTCGGTGTACGGCGCCATGCTGGAACAGATGCGGGTGCTGGAAGAAGCGGGAGTCGAGTACGAAATTATCCCCGGGGTGAGCGCCGCCTTTGCTGCTGCCGCCAAGTTGAAGGCCGAACTTACCGTGCCCGATGTTACCCAGACGATCATCATGACCCGAGCCCAGGGCCGAATTGCCATGCCGCCCAAGGAGCAACTGAGGGACCTGGCGGCCCACGGGTGCAGCCTGATCATTTTCCTGGGAATTACCCGTATGCCCCGAATAGTTCGCGACCTGGAAGCTGCGGGCTATCCTAAGGACACCCCCGTGGCCATTGCCTACCGAGTAGGGTGGGAGGACGAGCAGTATATCCGTGGCACCCTGGAAGACATAGCCGGCAGGGTGCGCGAAGCGAAGATCACCCGCCAGGCGCTTATTTTCGTAGGCAAGGCGGTGGACCCGGACCTGCGCAACCCAGAACTGGTAACAGACGAAGAATTTGCCACTTCCCACCTCTATTCGGGTACTTACACCCATCTGTTTCGGCGCTCGCGGGACCGGGCCGGAACCGCAGCCGGCTAGGCCGTATCTATGTCCTCGGCGGATTGCAGCGCCGATTCCCGTGAACGCGGAAATGCATTTGCCGGATTGAGCGAAGGTCGGCAGGACCGAAATATGGCAAACGATGACGCTTCTTTGTTGGAAACGGGTGTGGCTGTCATTTCCAGGGGTGGCGTTGAGGTTGCGTTGCGCCTTTCTACGGTGTTCTCCCAAGGTACGGTGTACCACGTGGTGGATAGGTACGGGGAGCTGGTTTCGGACCAGATTGGATGCCCTGTCGAGACATTCCCTTTGCCCCTTAGGCCGGTAATCGGGCGCCTCTTCAAAGAATATCGGCGGCTGATCCTGATTATGCCGGTGGGCGCGGCGATCCGCCTGGTCGCTCCTCTATTGGAGAATAAATACGAAGACCCGGCAGTTGTGTGCGTAGATGACGAGGGGCGGTTTGCCGTCAGCCTCCTGTCCGGTCACCTGGGTGGCGCGGACACGCTGGCCCAGGAGGTTGCAGATGCCGTTGGCGCGACGCCGGTGATAACTTCCGCGTCTCATGTCAAGAATACTCTCGCTGTTGACTTGTTGGGACGTGAATACGGCTGGCAATTGGAGGCGGATTCCAATACTGTAACCCGAGTCAGTGCGGCCGTGGTCAATGGTGAATCAGTAGCAGTTTGGCAGGAGGCAGGAGAACAGGGCTGGATGTCCCAGGTTGTGCCACTGCCGGCTAACCTGAAACTGTGCGAGTCCCCCAAGGAGTTGGTAGATTCCGATTCCAAGGCGGCGCTGATTATCAGTGATAGTGCTGATCCCCTTGCAACAGTGTCCGAAGTTCCAGGGTCTAACGTGCCGATTGTGGTCTACCGTCCGCGCAGCCTGGTGGTAGGCATGGGCTGCCGGCGCGGTGTGCCCCAGGAACACCTGGAGGTACTTCTTAGAGAGACCTTTGATAGACACAATATTTCCCCCCTGAGCATCAAGTGCATCGCAACTGCCGACATCAAAGGGGATGAGCCGGGTATTCTGGAGTTGGCAGGGAAATATTGTGTTCCCCTTGTGTGTTACGGCGCGGATGAATTGAACTCTGTGTTCGAGGCTCGCGGCAGCGACAGGCCAATCACCGCGGCGGCCGCGGCTGGAACCGCGAGTGTCATAGCTCTCACCAGGTCTCAGGCTGCCCGCCGCCTGCTGGGCGTATGGGGCGTGTCCGAACCGGCCGCCCTGCTGGCTTCGGGCGCCAGCCAACTGCTGGTAGGCCGTGAGAAAACGGATAGGGCGACCATTGCCGTGGCCCGAATACCCTTTGATTAAATGCGCCACAGTTCCGACATTACGGGGACATATTGATATATGCCACGCGAAAAAAACAGCGACGCAGGAACACTCTACCTTGTAGGACTGGGTCCCGGGTCCTCTGACCTTCTTGCCCCCGGGGCAGTGGCTGCGCTGGAGGATGCCGACGTAGTGGTGGGCTTTCGCGGTTATATGGAGCAGATTACGTCTCTGACGGCCGGTAAGGAAATTGTCTCCATGGAACTGGGGCAGGAATTGGAGCGGGCCGCCCGCGCGGTGGATCTGGCATATTGCGGCTCTTCGGTTGCCGTAGTCTCGTCCGGGGATGCCGGGGTATACGGCATGGCAGGCCCGGTATTCCGGGTTCTTACCAATAGGGCTTGGAACGGCGAAACACCCAGTGTGATTACCATTCCCGGCATTTCCGCTTTACAGTCCGCCGCGTCTTTGCTGGGTTCTCCGCTTATGCAGGACTTCTGCGCGATAAGCCTGAGCAATTTATTGACCCCTTGGGATAGGATAGAGCAGCGCCTGGAGGCGGCTGCCCGAGGAGACTTCGTAGTTGCTTTGTACAATCCCCGCAGTCGCCGGCGGGACTGGCAATTGCTGGAAGCCCGACGAATTCTGCTGGAGCATCGAGCGGGGGACACTCCGGTGGGCTTGGTAAGGGAGGCTTACCGTGAGGAGCAGCGGGTGGTTTTGACAGACTTGGCAAGCCTGGAAGCCGGTGCGGGCGAGGTAGACATGTTCACCACAGTGCTGATCGGCAATTCAACCAGCTACGTGCTGAACGGGAAGATGGTTACCCCAAGGGGATACGAGGAAAAGCAGGGAGGCGTGGCGGACTAAGATGTACTTGATTCAAGGCAAAAGGGGTTAAATATGCCTGACATCAGAAGGAATAATCTTAAAGAAAAACTGGCCAGCGGCCAGGCTACCGTCACCATTTCCGGGGTCTTGAGCAGCGAAATGGTGGACTTCCTCGGGCCGCTGGGCTTCGACGGCATCTGGCTGGAGTGCGAACACGGCGGCGTAACCTGGGAGCAACTGGGCGACATGACCCGGGCTTGCGACCTGTGGGGGGTTACTCCGATTACAAGGGTAAACGCTAATGAACCCTGGCTGATCACCCGTACCCTTGATCGCGGTTCCATGGGTATTGTTACACCGCACATAAACACTCGAGAGGAAGCCGAGAAGGCAGCTAAGTCTTCAAAGTATGCTCCGCTGGGATACCGGGGCATGTTCGGAGGCAGGCAGTCATTCGGAGTCGGTGATTACTTCCAGGGCGCAAACGACCAGAGCATGGTGATAGTGCTGCTGGAAGAGGTAGAGGCTCTTCAGAACCTGGATGAAATTCTGCGGGTGGACGATATTGACGTATTCTTCGTGGCACCCACGGACTTGGCGCAGACAATGGGACACTTGGGCAATCCGGGCCATCCCGAAGTGCAGTCGGCCATTGATGACGCCATTGCCAAGATTGTGGGTTCAGGGAGAACGGCCGGCACGCTGGTCAACGACGCCAACGTGGAGGCATTTGTCGGCAAGGGCGTGAAATTCTTAATGACCTCTTTCAACGCCTGGATTGTCCAGGGTTCCTCCAACTTCCTTGGCAAGGTTTCGGCGGCCACTTGATAGCGAACTTCTGTCTAAGGTCCCTCAGTCGGCCTCTTCCACTTTGTGTTCTATGGCGGCCACCAAGTCTTCGTGGTCCTGGTTGAGGGGCAGCAGAAGGAGGCTTCCCAGCACGAACAAGAAGGCGCAAATGACCAACAGACCGGCGTATCCGGAGCCGGTATAAACAAACCGGTTGGAGACGTCAACCAAGGGTCCAAGCAGCTTGGAGAAGGCCGCGCCCGCGATAGTAGCCAGATTGACTATGGCTATGTGCTGGCCTTCCCGACCCGGCACGGCCATTTCGTTAGCCAATGCCCAGCTGGCGCTCAGGACCGGCCCGATGCAGAGCCCGATAACGCTGGAAATTGCTACGACCTGGATAGTGTTATTGGCCCAGAAAATCAGGACAGATCCGGCAGCGGCGCCAATGGCTCCTCCGATGATGACGGGCTTGCGACCTATCCTGTCTGAAAGCCACCCGGCAGGATAAACACTCAGGGCCAGAGCGCCACCGATGGCTATTACCGCAGTTCCCAGGGTCTGGGCCGGGTTGGCCACCATCACCACATCCCTGAGAAAATACAACCCGTAGGTGGGAAACACAAACGTTGCAGTAATCAACAAGAACCTGGACAGCAAGAACCACACCAAGTGGGGGTGCAGTCCACGGGTGGGATGCCTCAAAGTTGTTGCGCCCCGGTGCAGTGCGTGAGTAGCACGTTCCCTGGTGAAGGCGATGGAAGCGCTGATCAGCACCGTGATTATCAGGGTTGCGCCCAAAACCCCAAAGGCTATCCGGAGCCACTCGATGGATTCGGGACCCCGGTAGAGGCTTATGAGGCTGCCGCAAACGGCGACCATCACCACACCGCCCCCAGCGTCTGCCAGAATTTTAAGGGAAGACGCCACTCCAATTCGGCTGGCAGGCACTAAATCGCCAATCAGGGCCAGGTAAGGCGCGGTACTGATTCCCGCATTTGCCTGGATGAATATCCAGATAATCATTAACGATATAAGGGTCAGGGTGAATGAAAGACCCGTCAGGCCCAGGCATACGAAGACCACTCCGCAAAGCATATAAGGAGCCCGTCGGCCCAGGGGAGACCTGGTCCGGTCGCTGTAAGAACCCACAATGGGTTGGACGAGGGCAGCGGCCACCAGGCCGCTGAAGCCCAGGATACCCAGCAGGGTATTCTTGGCCCCTTCCGGAGCCACGTCCAGCACCAGCGTGGGCAGGACTATGGTTTCCATTGTCAGGAAGAATCCGGTGAGGCCGAAGCTGAAGGCACCCAGCCGCAAGAAGGACAGGGTGTTCCAGTTCATGTCGGGTTTTTGCAGTGGCTGGGTCATTAGTAGAATCCGAGGCAGGTAACTCGAACCGGTTTCCGGCGATGCCAAGGTGGACTGGAAGGTCGAAAGGGACTGCGAAACAGGGTTACATATATTGTACATTATGATTAGCTGCGGATTCCACGAGTCTACCAAGTCAATCTGCGAGTTTGTCCTGCTGCAGATAAAAGCGAGTTGAGGGTCATGAAGATTTGTTCCCTTTTGCCCAGCGGTACCGAAATTCTTTACTCCCTGGGCCTCGCCGACCAGATAGTGGGGGTTACTGATTTGTGCGACTATCCCCCGGAAGTCAAGGAAAAGCCCGTGGTCTGCCGGAGTCGCATTGATGTGGACTCGATGACCAGCCAGCAGGTGGACGCCCTTATGCGGCGGATCCTGGAGGCTGGTGAGAGTCCCTACGAACTGGATGGAGACTGGATTGCCAACAACTCTCCGGACGTGGTTCTGACACAGGACCTGTGCTATTTCTGTGAAGTGGACGCCCAGACCGTAGGCCGAACCGTGGACCAGATGCCCATGCCCCCTGAAGTGGTGATTCTGAACCCCAGGACGCTACAGGGCATTCTTGATTCGATTGAGCAAGTCGGGGAAACCTGTGGCGTACCAGACAGAGCGAGCGCCCTGGTATCGGAATTAGAGAATAGAATTCAAGCCGTTGAAGAGGCCCTCGCCTCAATATCGGCAATACCGCGAGTTTTCTCGCTGGAGGGAATTAATCCCCTGGTAATTGGCGGCCACTGGATACCCGATATGTTGCTGCGGGCCGGAGGTTTCATGGATCTCTTTTCCCCGGGCTGCGCCGCCACCCGCCTGGACTGGGAGAATGTTGTTGGCTACGCTCCGGAAAAGCTCTTTGTGGATCTTTGCTCATCCAGCCTTCAACGTCACAAGTCTGAGATACCTTGGCTGGCGGCCCAGAATAGCTGGCAAACGCTTCCAGCGGTCAAGTCAGGTGAGGTGTATCTCATCGACCACGTTTACTTCAGTGTGCCGGGCCCGCGTATCGTACAAGGGCTGGAAATCCTGGCGCAGTTGACCCATCCGGACCTGTTTGACGGCCTCATACCGGAGGGTACAGTGCTAAAACTGGATACGGACATGGCGCAAGGAGTTGCGCCGGAAGGCATCGGGGATTGCTTTATTCCTTGGCCATGTTCAAAAGCCTAATGGTGGCGCCGTGTCTACTTTGGCGTTCTTCTCTAGCTGCCTTTGAGAAGTGCAGATGTAAAAGACGATGCTTTCCTGTAGCGAGTTATTCTGCCATTGGGTATAATTGGGCAAAATCGGTGAGGGAAGGAAGGCATCTTGACTAGCAGAGACGATTTCCGATCGGCAATGTCCCTATTTGCAACCGGCGTAACCGTGGTCACATCCCTTGATGAGCAGGGAGTTCCCCATTCTATGACCGCGAATTCCTTTACTTCGGTATGCCTGGACCCTCCGACGGTGTTGATCTGCGTGGCCCACGGAACACACACCTACGGTTACGTAGAGAATACCGGCCGCTTTGGGGTGAACATCCTGGGCGAGGAGCAGGAAGAACTGGGCGTATATTTCGCCAAGCGTCCGGAAGACCGCCAGGAGGGCACCGATTACCATTATACTATTGCCCAGGACCAGATCCCCATGCTGGATAATTCCATGGTCTTCTTCGGGTGTGAAGTGGTGGGCTCCCACGTTTACGGCGACCACACGGTGTATATGGGAGAGGTAAAGGAAGTTATCCGCAACGACGACGGCAATCCCTTGATGTTTTACAAGAGCCGCTGGTACCATCCCAACGATCGGCTGGAATAAGGGCCGGAGTAAGGGCTGAAATACAAAAGGGCCGGGAGTGCAAACATGTCGCTCCCGGCCCTGAAATTTTCAGATGCTCCGTTATGGCAACGGCTCAATTCCTCAGAGATACCATAAACTCCTCGATACTGGCGTTCACCTGCTTGTACTTCTGTAGCTGCACGAAGTGTGAGGCGCCAGGCACAATGACTTTTTTCGCGCCCGGAATGTTCTCGGAAAGATAGTCGGCATATTTCACCGGCGTCATTGTATCCTGGTCTCCGCAGATGACCAGAGTGGGAAGGTTGATGTTCTGGATTTCATTCATTACGTCGAACTGGTCGCAGGCCATCAGGTCGTTTAATTCTACGGAGGGGCCTATTTCCTTGGAGCGACGCTTGAGTGACTGCAACATATCCTGGGCAACGCCAGAGTAGTAGGCCATCTGGCTTTCCAGCCATGCGGAGTCGTCGTCAACCGAATCCCGACCCAACTGCATGAAATCCGGGTGGACCTTCAGGCGGGCGCCCGTCCCCAACAGGATTAATCCTTTTACTTCTTCTGGATACCGAAGGGCATAGAGCATGCTGATTGCCCCGCCCATGGAGTGGCCGCAAATAACCATGTTCTTGTACCGGCGAGCTGTGGTGAAGCCTCGCACCCATTCCAGGTACTGCTCAATGGTTGGACAGGGTCGGCCTGTGGGATGCCCTGGCAAATCCAGAGCTTTGGAGTTACGAAAGTGCTGAAGTTGGTAGTTGAATGCCAGGCTAGAACTTCCCGCTCCGTGAATGAATACCAACTTCACTTTATTCCCTCCGAATTTGCTTTTTAAGCCCGTGGAATGATTACCTAGGTGGCATTTACATGGATTGAAAAATGCAACGTTCGAGATTATATGAAACTAATACAAATAAATCAAGGGAGCTAGCACAAAAAACTCTGCTAGCTCCCCAAAAGTCTTCACAAAACCATCATACAATGCGCTGTTGGACGCTTGACCGGCGCACATTCTGTTAGCTATTCGTCATCGGAGCCCTCTTCCTCTACGGTCGTTTCCTCTTCCACATTACCAACGTAGCCGTTCTCTTCACCGGCTTCGTTCCAGGAATCATCCATAGCAGTTGGTTCGGTGCTGGCGGTTGGCTGGGGTGTGTCTGTGGAGTCGGGGCTGCTCCCGCCAGTGGAGTAATCGTTTTCGGTGAAGCAGGCAACGGAAGCAACGTAGTCGTCGGCTTCTCGGTCGCGCCACACTATTACGCCCTGGGTGTAGCGACTGTTGGTTACACGAACATCTTCCAGGTTGATGCGCACTACCTGGGCTTTGGCCGAGATAATGAACACCTCCTGGCCTTCATCATCGGTAACCACCCGTGACGCCGCCACCGGCCCGGTCTTTTCGGTTACCTTGAAGGTCCGGACACCCTGGCCCCCCCGACCGTGGCGAGGGTAGTTCTTTAACGGAGTGGACTTGCCGTAGCCTCCCTGACTCACTACCAGGAGATGGCCGTCGGCAGTTACCGGGGCCATGCCAACAACCTTATCATCGGCCAGAAGTCGAATGCCCTTGACACCTCCGGCAGATCGGGAGCGTGGCGTCATATTCTTCCTGGGGTCTTCGCAGTTGCGGTACTGGAACAGTATGGCCTGCCCTTTTTCCGTTACCAACACCACTTCGTCACAGTCTCCGGCCTGGGCCACACCGACCAGTTCATCACCGTCCTCCAGATCCATCACAATCAGGCCGGAAGGACGAATGTTTGTCAGTTCTCCTTCTTTCAGCGCTTTGATTTCACCCATGCGAGTAGCCAATAGCAGCATTGCGCTGTCCCTGGCGTTTTTCACCGGCAGCATGGCCTGGACCTGTTCGTTGCGGGCGATGGGAATCAGGTTGACCAGCAGGGTTCCCCGACTGGTTCGGGAGGTATCGCCCTGTATCTGGTAGGCCTTGAGCGGGTATACACGCCCCCGGTTGGTAAAGAACAACAGGGTGTCATGGGTATCAACCACCACCAAGTCCATCAATGCGTCGTCATCCCGCGTGGTCATGCCCCGCACGCCCTTGCCGCCCCGATTCTGGGTGCGGTAGGTGTCACATGGAATCCGCTTGATGTAACCCCGCTGGCTTAGGGTGATCATCACGTCCTGGTGGGGAATGAACTGTTCCGCCGACTGCTCGCCTACCTCTTCGTGTTCTATGCGAGTGCGGCGGGCATCGCCGAAGTCCTTCTTGAGCTTGCGGGTTTCCTTCTTGATTTCGTTGAGAATCTTGCCGGGGTCGGCCAGCAGAGCTTCCAGATTGCCAATGGTCTTCTGCAATTCCTCGTGCTCGTTCAGCAACCGCTGTCGCTCCAGGGCGGCCAGGCGGCGCAATTGCATATCCAGAATTGCCTGGGCCTGGACCTGGCTAAGGTCGAATTCGTCCATCAGGTTGGTGCGGGCAGACTCAGCATCGTCGGAAGTGCGGATTATCAAAATGACCTGGTCCATCACGTCCAGAGCAAGCAACAAGCCCTGAAGGATGTGGTCCCGGTCCCTGGCTCGCTGGAGAAGAAACTCGGAACGGCGGCGGATTACCTCCTGGCGGTGTTCCACAAAGAGAGTAAGGGCCCGTTTAAGGGGCAATACCTGCGGTTGACCGGCTACCAGGGCCAGCATTATGGCGTTAAAGGAACTCCGAAGGGCAGTGTGGCGGTACAGGTTGTTCAGGACAATGTTGGCCTGGGCATCGCGTCGAAGTTCAACCACTACCCGCATACCCTGGCGGTCCGATTCGTCTCTTATGTCGGATATTCCCTCGACTCGCTTGTCGCGCACTAGTTGGGCAATCTTCTCAACCAGAGTGGCCTTGTTGACCTGGTAGGGCAATTCGGTAACGACGATACGCTGGCGGCCGCCCCTCATTTCCTCGATTTCGGTCTTGGCCTCCATCACGATGCGGCCGCGGCCGGTGGTATAGGTATCAATTATGCCCTGGGTGCCGCGAATCGAGCCGTAGGTGGGGAAGTCTGGTCCGGGGACCAGTTTCATCAGATCTTCGGTAACGCAATTAGGGTGGTCAATGACGTAACAAACGGCGTCACAGATCTCGCCCAGGTTATGGGGCGGAAGGTTGGTGGCCATGCCTACGGCGATTCCGGTGGCGCCGTTAACCAGCAGGTTCGGCATCCGGCTGGGCAGCACCTCCGGTTCGTTCAGCGAGTCGTCGAAGTTCAGCGAGAAATCAACGGTGTTGAGGTCAATGTCGGCCAGGAGTTCTTCGGCGATAGTGGCCAGCCGAGCCTCGGTATAGCGCATAGCTGCCGGAGGGTCGCCGTCGACGCTGCCGAAATTGCCTTGTCCGTCGATCAGCGGGTAACGCATTGAGAAGGTCTGGGCCATCCGGACCAGGGCATCGTACACCGGGGTATCGCTGTGGGGATGGTACTTGCCCAGCACCTCCCCCACGATGCGTGCGCTCTTCCGGTGGCCCTGATTGGGGCGCATACCCATTTCGTGCATAGCGTATAGAATGCGCCGCTGTACCGGCTTCAGCCCGTCCCGCACGTCGGGCAAGGCCCTGGACACGATTACGCTCATGGCGTAACTCAGATATGAACTCCGCATCTCTTCCTCGATGCGGATAGGCCTTATTCCACCAGACGGCGGCACGGGGGCTGACGTTACCATGATCTATGCTCCTTGGATTCTGGGATCGTAAAATGCGTTGAGGGCTAATTCCCCTTCCCGCCTAACCGGCCAGATACATCTCTGCACGTTCGCAGAAACCGGCGAACAGGTTGGCAAAACTGCGAGGCACCTCGTCCTGACGCTCCGGGTGGCACTGGAGACCGATTACCCAGCTGTGGTTGGGACTTTCCAGGCCTTCGATGAGGCCATCCTCCACCGAGTAGGCGCTGGTCATAAGACGGGGGGAACGCTGGGCTTCCCTGAGCCCCTGATGGTGGAGGCTGTTGACGCGGAAAAAGCCCGCGCTGCCGATGATGGCGGCGGCCTTGGCGCCCGGAGCCATGTAAATGAGATGCCTTTCCGGTTGCCAGCAACCATCGGACCGTTCCGCCTTGTGTCCGGGCAGGTCTTGGATTAACTGGCCACCGAAGGCTACATTGAGGAGCTGCATTCCCCGGCAAATGGCCAGCACCGGCATGTCGTGATCCAGGGCATAGTCCAGCAAGCGTATTTCCAGGTCGTCCAGGGGACGGCAGAGTTCCAGGTTGGCGTCGGGGTCAGGTTTGGCGCCGTAAAGGGTTGGGTCAACGTCGGGCCCACCGGTCAGCATCAAGCCACCCGAATCTTCAAGAATACTGCTAGCGATACCGTCCTCGGGAGGGGTCACAACACTCACTTCCGCACCGAGGGATTCCATAATCTGGACGTAGCGGCGAGAATTGCGGAGGTTAACGGAGGTGATGACAACCTTATGCATATATGTACCACATTATATCTGAAACTAGTGATATTGACCAGCAAATCCGCTACGAGTTGCAGGGTCTTTCGATTATTTGAGAGGAGCACCCACGAGGGAGAGGGAGTAGGCGGG
>JAPPLU010000075.1 GCA_028874075.1 Chloroflexota bacterium | reverse complement strand
TTGTCTTCGTTTGTTTACTCTATCCCTTCTCTGCCAAGATACAAGGGTGAGCGGGCTTTTCCTAACATTCCTAGGTTGACTAAGTACTAGGACAAGTAGGCCACGGGTTGCGCAACATCTCGCGGCCTACGTAAATTCCGTAAATGTTTGCATCGGTTCCACCGGCGGTGACGTATTCCCACGCTTCCTCGGGCTTTAGCCGCAACAGGTCCTTGATGGCGCGCACCTCCTCACTCTCTGTCTCGTGGGTATTTGACCGGTAACGAGAATAACCGAAGGGGTCGCCCACGCTGTTGGCGGCAAGAGCCAGCAGCAGGTACAGATGGGAGTAGTCGAAATCCTGATTGACCGGGTAGCCCGCCGGGCCACTTCCGCCACCTCGTCTCCCCATGTAACCCCCACCTCACCTCATCACCATAGACTGGCCCAATTTTACTCGTTCTTAATCTGTGACTGTAGCAATAACGCCGCCATTTTATCCCCACTCGGAGCGGGGGAAAGGTGGCTCATTCAAGATGCCGTAGTTCGTCTGCGGGTGTGATAGAGGGTGCAGGAACTCGTGGAGCGGTCGAAAATCCACGGCATGGGACGCCTCTCCACCTATTTCGGAATAGGTTAGCACAAGGACTGAGGCGTTTGGGGAGGACCTGCCCGCGGTCGACCTTCTACACAGACATGAACCGCTTACTTATCCGCAACCTTGGTCGTAATGGCAATATGTTCTTCGACGGTAAGTTGCCCATAACTGGATTATCTTCGGTTTGCCAACTGATTCCGTAATCATTCCTCCGGTTCGTGTTCTTTGCAACAGGAATTTCTTGTGGTAGGGTGGGCCTCGTTCGGCAATAGTTGCGACCAACCAAAACGGTTTGGCCAGATCGACGTAACATCGTAGGCCCGGCCTGCAATAAGAACGGCCACCGTTGGAGTAGAGCGGTGGCCGTAAGCAGGACAAAATAGTAGGGAGGTGCCCAGAGAAGCATATCCTTTTTGTGCCTGTCCGCTTGTTCAGTTTACCACAGTAGTGGACGTTCCATCTGTACGCAGGTATAGAATCAGAAGCCGGGGCCGGATGGTCAACTCGATTTCAAAATTGTAGAGTTATGAGAGGAGTATATATGACAAGGAGAATCATACCCACGCTTGCCCTCGCCGCTTTCGCGATGGTGGCGGTTGCGATAGTGGCAATGCTGCCGGATACCGCGAGTGCACATACCGTGAGCAGGAACGAGCAACACGTGGACGTAGTGAGGCAGTGGAACAGCCTCTACTTCGCTTCCATCATCGTCCGTACTTACGCTGCCACCTCAGAGTACAAAAGCGAGAACTCGATGCTGACGTATTACCACACAAACTCCGGGGTGGTGCCGGATGGAAAATGCAAGTTCAAATTCCAGTTCTGTTTCAACGGGTTCACCGACCCAAAGATCCGCTACTACCATTCGGGCAACAGTTATGACCTGACCAATTTCACCCAGCAGACCTGCATCATCGGCGGCAACGACTTCGGCAAGTGCTTCCACTCCAGCACGAACCTCGGGTGGTTGACCTGGCCCATCAACGCAAAGGCGTCTATAAGGTTGGGCGTGGCCATGAACAAGCAGGGTGAGATGTTCTACTTCCAGAGTTGCTGGTGCTCGGTCAAAACTTTCACAATGAACGATTATCAGGTAGACTAAGACATGGAGGAAGCGATGAAACGATTATTCATCGGAGCGACAATATTCGCGGCTCTGGCCGTTGCCGTTGGTGTCGGCATCGTGACCAACAGCGCCGCGCAACAGGGACAATTCGCTCACATTTACGCACAGACGGAGGGGGATGACGCCGTTGTGGTAACGGTCTCTGGGCTACCCGTCACTCGTGGCGAAGTCAGGAAGGCATCCACGCTTCGCCGTACCCACGACACAACGATGACCGAAGACCAAGCTGATGCCGCGACGATTACCCTTGTAGTGAACGGGAAGGCGGTCCTCGCGGAGGGTATCGCTCGCGAGCTTACCCCCACCAAGGATGAGCTTGACACCTTCGTCGCGGCACATCAGGCCGATTGCGCGACCGAGGAAGCTCGCACCCTCTGCGAGGAGGTCATTCGAGACACAGGGTTCTCGTATGACGAGTTCTGGAAGGAAGCCCGTCCCGACTACGGCGACGCCCTCCTCATCATGAAGGTGCATAGAGACAACTTCGAGGAACTGGGACTGACCGAGGATTCGACTAATGAGCAACTGCTCGATGCAGAGCGGGCTTTCGAGGGTAAGGTTTTGGCGGCGGCTACCATCGTATGGGCGGACGAGCGATTGGAGCGTCTCTACAGAGAGGCAGTCGTAGAGTAGCCACGAAGCCGCCAACAGGAGCTAGGGACTGACTTACACAGGGCCGGGGCCGGAGGGTCTTCGGCCCTAACGCTTTTCTACGCCTTCTCCCCATTGGTACGATCAGAGAGCTTGACCCGCCCCAGGATGAAAGACACTGGTACGTGTATCCCGACGTGCATGGTTAAATCCTGGAGATTTGTCAGCGGATGCGCTGAAAGGCGTAAGTACAAAATATGGCGAACTGTCTCTATACGATTTTGCTCGAGGCGTAACGGCAGAGAGAGTTGCCATAGCCACGATAAAAACGCGACCGACCGTTCGGCGCTTAGACTATTGATGACTTGGTTCTAACTGCCATTGGGTTACCCTTCAAGCATCCCCCTGCGGAAGCTCCAGATAGCTATGTCAACGACGTGCCCTACGATGCTCAACGGGTCATGACCGTTAATTGGCGCTCAAAATCTCGGAGACGCAACCGTACCATGCCGACAAGAGTCCAGTGTGAAAATAACTACCGAGTGGGTTAGAGACTGGTGAACTTGACCGAAAAGAGTATTTCAACAAGAACGTGCTCAAGGAATTAAGCATGCTCCACCTGCGGACGTCCGTTCGTAAGAAAAGGAGACCTCGCAGTTGGGTTACACTATGGCATTGTTTGATTGATAGCGGCCCAATGTTCTGACGGTGGAAATCTCACAATCCCAACCACATCTCGAAGATGGTACTGCCTACCGTCAAGACAGGCCCACCAAACTGGATAAAATCAAGAACTTTTCACATCCGGTTCGCCCTCGAGGTTTAGCAAAAGGGCTTCCGTCTGTTGAAGACCCTGCGGCACCTAAACTCCATCGGCGTCTGCTTCCTCTCCACTCCGCTAACCTGCATTGCCTCATACCGAGCATTGCTACTTGGGCATTTGTTCCAAGGTTTTCAGGGTGCCAAGTTGTGCAAAATCCTCTCGCCTTGATCCCCTTTTTTCGGATTGGTCTCTGCTCAAAGGTTGAGATTTATCGATTTAGCTCTGGCGTTGATGATGTAAGCATCGGTCTCACGGGTATTATAATGGTATCAACGGGTGCCGGATTCCTGAATCATCCAAGGGTTGGGCCTTAAGCTAAGCGCATTAGAGGTGAACCGGGCAAATGGCTTTGGACTGGAAAGCAATCCACCCATTAAACGGCTCGCAAGCCAGCGCGTTCGAGGAACTGTGTGCGCAGTTGGCCCGCGCCGAAACCCCTGACGGTGCGAAGTTCCATAGGAAAGGATCTCCTGACGCTGGCGTCGAGTGTTTTTGCGTCCTGCCGGACGGTGGCGAGTGGGGATGGCAGGCAAAGTATTTCGATACACTCGGCCCCTCACAGTGGTCGCAACTCGACGGCTCGGTCAAGAGCGCCTTGCACAAACATCCTGATCTCGTCCAGTACTATGTCTGTGTCCCGATGGACCGGCCGGATGCCCGCGTTCCGGGCCAGAAATCTGCTATGGAGAGGTGGGGCGAGCACGTCCAGAAGTGGAACGGTTGGGCGGAGGGTATGGGCAGGACCGTCGAATATGTCTGGTGGGGGTCGTCGGAGCTAATTGACTTGCTGTCCAGACAGACCGAATGCGGACGGTTGCTATTCTGGTTTGGCGAGGTGGAGTTTAATCAATCCTGGTTTGGAGACCGCTTAAGGGAGGCGGTTAAAGCAGCGGGACCTCGATACACGCCGGAAGCTCACGTCGAGTTGGAAGTCACCCAACATCTGGCAGCCTTTGCCCGTACCGAAGAAGCCCTCGACCGGATAAAGGCTCTTGCTCGACAGATGAGAAAGGAGTTTCAGGCAATTGCCCCTGCGACGTCAAAAGACGACCCTCTACAGCGTCTTGACTTACGCGAACTGCCGGAACTCGGAAGTGCGATATTGGAGAGGTTTGCAGCACTGGAACTCTCTCCCGTAGATGAAACTCCGCTTCGCGCTATCGCCAGTGAAATCGACCAGGCGCAATCGATGACCGCTGAGGTCATCCAGGATTTGCGGCAGCTCGAGAGGGACTACGATGCTCAAGAGAACCCCGGTGCTCAGGAATTTCCGCATCGAAGCAACCCCTACAGGAACTGGTTACACCGCATTTACCGGCTTCATCGTGAACTGAGCGAGAGAGGAGAGCGTCTTTCTGAGGGAGACAGATTGTTCAATAATCGCCTGCTGACAATCAGAGGCGATCCGGGAATGGGAAAAACCCATTTGCTATGTGACTTCACCCGAGAGCGCGTGGCGGCCGGCGCTCCCGTGGTTTTGCTGTTGGGACAATGGTTTTCAGAATCGGGTGAGCCGTGGACGCAATTGCTTCAACAGCTTGGGCTGCAAGGCAAATCCCCAGAACAATTCATCGGCGCTCTGGAAGCCGCCGCCCAAGCCGCAAACTCCCGAGCGGTGATTATGATTGACGCCTTGAATGAAGGACGCGGGAGGGAGATTTGGCCATCTCACTTGGCTTCGTTCTTGGCGCGTCTGGATAGGTCTCCCTGGATTGGCACAGCGCTCTCCGTCCGCTCATCCTACGAGGAAGCCATTCTTCCGTCTGAGGTCAAGGATCGATCGGTTGTATTGACCCATGAAGGCTTTGCAGGCCGGGAATATGACGCGGTACAAACATACTTTTCCTTCTACGGCCTTGAGTTTCCGTCAACCCCAATCTTGCAGCCGGACTTTAGAAATCCGTTATTCCTGAAGACGCTATGCGAAGGTTTGCACTACGAGGGACAGCGAAGGATCCCGCGGGGATTCTACGGCATTACAGCGGCGTTCGACCTCTACCTCAACGCGATCAACAAGAAGCTCGCTACCCAGCTTGACTATAACCCCAGCGATTACTTGGTTCGCCGGGGGTTGGAAAGAATAGCCAAGGAGCTGATTGGAGCCGGTAGGCGCTCGATCCCTAGGACTCGCGCCCAAGAGATTGTTGACGAGCTACTTCCAAACAGGACTTTCAGCAATTCCCTATATCGCGGTTTGGTCACCGAAGGCATCCTAATTGAAGACAAATCCTGGTGGACCGACAACCCTTTGGAAGATGTAGCGCTTATTGCTTATGACCGTTTCGCGGATCATGTCATCGCGGACTACTTGCTCAAAGCGCACGTGGATAGCGCCAACCCGGCTGCCGCATTCACTGAAACCGGAGGGCTGGCATTTCTCTCTGGAAGGGATGGCAATGTGCCTTCTGGACTCATCGAAGCCTTGTGCATACAAGTTCCTGAACTCACGGGGCAAGAGTTAGTTAGGCTGGCCCCAGGGCTTTGGGACGACGCGCGCATTGGTGAGGCATTTCTGGAAAGCATCGTGTGGAGAAACTTGGAGGCTTTCTCCGAAGACACCATCGCGGTCCTAAATGAGCTTCGCGAAGCTGACAAGGTATGGAGTGACCCGCTCGATACCCTTCTTACCGTTTCCATAGTACCGGACCACTACTGTAACGCTGAACTGTTGGATAGAAATCTTCGCCGGAAGACCATGCCTGAACGTGATGCCTGGTGGAGTATCTACCTGCACAGGACTTGGGGAGAAAGAGGGCCAGTTGACCGGCTGGTAGATTGGGCGTCGGGAGTATCGCACGATGACCAAATTGAACCTGCGGTCGTTGACCTAGCCGCCATCACTCTGGCATGGATGTTCACTACTTCCAATCGCTTCGTGCGGGACAGGGCGACCAAAGCCCTGGTAGCGCTGCTAACTTCCCGTCTGGAGTCGGCGACTCGACTGGTGGAACGCTTCGCCGACGTGAACGACCCTTACGTTACCGAACGAGTGTATGCCGTTGCCTATGGCGTTGCCATGCGGAGCCACGATTCCCTGATGGTTGGGAGTCTTGCATCCGCGGTGTACCAAAAGGTCTTTGCCTCTGGAAGTCCTCCGCCTCACGTCCTGCTGCGGGACTATGCGCGAGGCGCAGTTGAACGTGCGATAGTCCTCGGGGCCGACATTCAAGTGGATGAGGAATTGGTCCGGCCTCCCTACAACAGCGCTTGGCCGTCCATCCCTTGCGAAGACTGCGCTAAAGAGATGACCTTTAACCAAACAGAAGGATTAGGGAGTAATGACAAACGAAAATTCGCCATAGACAGCATCACCGGCTCAGTAGACCGGTGGGGCGACTTCGCTCGCTACGTGATAGGAGTCGAATCCTCGTCAAACTGGCTGTCATTGCCACTCGTGGACGAGCCATGGCAATCACCCGAGGAAAGATTGCAAAATCTGCTTTCGACGTTACCTGATGAATTGAAATTAACGTGGGAGCAATTCGAGGAAAGCCAATCAAGCCTCAGAACCGCCGAGGCTCAGAACTCTATAGCTCGATTGAGACACTTGAGATTTGATCAGGTGGAAGAGTTGGACTCTGAAGACGAAGGCAATGTGAGCAACGGTGATATACCCTCACTGCCCGTTGACCAAGAAGCCATTGAACGGTTGCGCCGGGAGGCGGAAGGTTATTTTGAGTCTTTCACGACAAGGTTGACAAAGGGCCAATTGGCGGAATTGGATTCCATCTTTCAGGACAAAGACGACGGGGAGGCCAGATATGGACCGCGCTTTGACTCGCGGTCAATCCAGCGCTACATACTCTGGCGGGTATTTGACTTAGGCTGGACGGTAGAACGGTTTGGGGATTTCGACCGTATGGTCAATTGGAATGATGCGAGACAGGCGTCCAAGCCAGAGCGCATAGGGAAGAAATATCAGTGGATTGCCTACCATGAAATCTTGGCCTATATCGCTGACCACTATCAATACAGGGAACGGTTTGCTGGCGACCAAAGAGATCAACGGTATGAAGGCGCCTGGCAGGAGCGTCTCCGTGATATTGACCCCTCTTGCACCCTCAAGTCCACACCCGGTGGTACATCTTGGGGGCCTAGCAATCTTTCATGGTGGGGGAACGAGCGTTATGACGCTTGGTATGAAGGAGTTAGTCATCAGGACTGGTTGAGCAACTGCGAGAACCTGCCGGACATTGAACGCCTTTTGGAAGTGGTCAATCCGACGGACAGGACCTGTTGGTTTAACGTGAATGGCAGTTCTCTATGGCGGGAGCCGCATCCTGCCGACGAGGAGCCTTACGACCGGAACCGCAAAGAACTCTGGATCGGAGTAACGGGTTATTTCGTTCGGGCCGAGGATGTCGGCTACTTCATGCCTTGGGCCGAGACCGTTGACTTTTGGGGTAGGTGGATGCCCGAACCACCGGAGGGATACCGGCTTTACGTTGGAGAATATGGATGGTCTCCGGCCTTCAGGCACATGCACCCCGACTGTCTCGAGGACGAGGATTGGATGAGGCCGAAGCCACGGGAGGGAGATGGAGAGGAATGCCCAGTGCTGGTTCAGCCCGCGTCGTTCGCCATTCTGTCAGAAAGCGGCGGGTTTGATTGCTCCATAGAAGAAGGCTATTCATTGCACTTGCCCCATCAGGATTTCATAGGCCGTTTGGGTCTGCGATGGTCTGGAAACGGGGCGGATTTCCTGGACAAAAGTGGGGAATTGGCCGCCTTTGACCCAACAGTCCACGACGACGGCCCGTCGGCTTTGCTGCTGCGCAAGGAATCGCTAAATGAGTATCTCAAAGCTAACGGGTTGGCATTCTGCTGGACCATCATCGGCGAGAAATGGGGTATAGGAGGAGATTCAAGAACGGAGCACCGTGGATACGCGACCATTTCAGGCGCTTACAGCTATTTGGATGGGAAGTTGGAAGGGTTTCTTCATTATCGAAAGAAATCGCCGGATACCCCCGACGACGATGGTTTGGAGGAGCCAATTGACGAAAGCATGGCCCTGGATTCTGAGGAGCTGGAGTAGCTTCACAGTTCCCAATTCAATAGCCTTCATTTTGGAAGGCACTTTGGTGTTGTGGACATCACATGCATATCCCCTGCAGACGCATAGTAGCTTCCGAGTAACTTGCTCCACAACTAAACCAACCCTGTTTCCCCCTGCGGCCGGTTCGCTGAGCCGGCCTTTCTGATTTCCACAGCCTGGAAGTAGGGGGTCTCACCTGCCGATGTGTGGTTTTGGCAATCTTCCGAACTTGGGAGCTCGGTAGCTGAATAAAGTTGCGGAGTCTGCCGATGGATGTTAACCTATAACTGTACCAACAAGGTACATAGTTGACCGTTTCGCCTATCCTCGTTCAGAGAAGGGATTCCAGTGCCTTACGTGATGATTCCCGGATTCCTGTGCGAACGATGCGGTCACCGATGGGTACGCAAGCAGCCCGGCACACGGGACCCGAAGGTCTGCCCCAAGTGCAAGTCTCCATATTGGAATACTCCGCGCACGCACCCTTTACGACCCGGCGTCAATCCCCTGCGCAACGACTGGACTACTGACGACGAGACCACCTGACGCGCGAGTTGAGGTAAGACCGAGACCCCAATGGGTGAAGACTATGCAAAACACAAACCAGCAAGCCATCATCGAAGAAGCTATTGCCATCGTAGCCGAGATGAGTCCTCAAGGCACCGATGGCACGTGGCTTGAGGATGTTGCTGTAGCGGTTGGCCCCCACGTCAAGGAGTGGGATATTGCGCGTTGCCACCTCTGGGCCGAATGGCCTGACCGGGAAACCCACTTTCCCGGAACGACGAATCAGGACATTGGCATCGACTGTGTCGCTATACGTCGCAGCGACGGTGGGCACATCGCCATCCAGTGCAAATCCCGGCAACTGAATGCCGCTGGCCAGGGCGCTCCTATCAGCAAGGGCGAAATCGACAGCTTCGCCAATACGTCCGCCGGCGAATTCTGGACCGAACGATGGGTCGTCACTAACGGTGACAACCCTGTGAGCGGGAACACCCAGCAGGCAATGTCAATGACCGACAAACCTGTAAAGATGGTCAACATCGCCAACGACCTGCTGCAACAGCAGGCTGCGTTCACTCACGAGGAATGCCCTCACTGCGAACCCAACCCCAACGGCGAGGAACGTCGGCAATCCAAGTCCTGTATGCAAGCGGAAGCCACCGCCGAAAGCGTCCGCATCCTAAAGGAGCACGAAGAGTCTGACAGTGGCGGTTTGCCGGTCGGTCAAGCCCGGGGCAAGATCATCCTGCCCTGCGGAACCGGCAAAACCCGCATCTCCCTACGTATTGTTGAGGAACTTACACCGCCGGGCGAGTTGTCCATCGTACTCTGTCCGTCCATCGCCCTAGTCGCCCAAATCAGGCGCGAGTACCTCCAACAGGCCAACTCGGACATCAGGGCGCTAGCGGTGTGTTCCGATGAAACCGCCGGGTATGACCCGAAGAAGGAAAGCACGCGGAACACCGCAGCAGACCCTACGCTGGACAACAGCAACGTCAGCGCTTCCGAGGTGAAGGGCAGGGTCACGACCAACCCCGAGGAAATCGCGGCGTGGATGCGCGACGGACGAGGCTCCGCCCAGGTCAGCGTCATCTTCGGCACCTACCAGAGCGGCAGCAGGGTTGCGGAGGCCCTCAATGCAACCGGCGTCACGGCCAAAGTCCTCGTAGCCGACGAAGCCCATCGCACCGCCGGTCTGCGCCGAAAGCGCAGTGCCAGGAGCCAGCACGTCACAGATGAGGAGCGCCGCATCCGCGACTTCACGCTGTGCCACGACAACGATGCCTTTCCGGCGACGTACCGCGTCTATCAGACCGCCACACCACGCATATACGACACCAGGAGGGTGAACCAGGACCAGGCAAGCGACTGGATTGTCCGCAGTATGGACGACGAAGGCACTTTCGGCGTGGAACTGTACCGCAAGAGCTATGTGGAGGCGGTAAGTAACAAATGGCTGTCCGACTACCGCATCATCGCCGTGGGCGTGAGCGGCCCTGACGCTTACAGAATTGCTAACACGCTGGCCGGTGAGACCGAAAGCAAAGGCAAAAACCGGTTAACGTCCACTCACTTCCTACGCGGGCAGGCATTCGCTCTGGCCATGGCCGGCGCCACGCAGAACCGGGGAGAGGGTACGGTTCCCATCAAGTCCTGCATCGCCTTCATGAACACCGTGGACAAGTCAAAGAACATGGCGAGCGAGCTACAGAAACCCTACGTTAGAAAGTGGGTCCAGGACGAACTCGACAGAGAGCAGAACGGGCAGACCGCCGCGCACTACACTCTGGAGCATCTGGATGCCACCAGCAACGTGACCGCCCGCGAAAACGCCAAGCTGCGGCTTGCAGATGCCAGCGAAACCAATCCCCACGGCATTATCAACGTGGGCATCTTCGGCGAAGGTACCGACTCACCCACGCTGAACGCTGTGGCCTTCCTGGAACCTCGCAAGAGTCCAATAGACGTAATCCAAGCCGTGGGCCGGGCGATGCGCAAGGCGGACGACAAGGAGTATGGCTATATCGTCTGCCCCATCGTGATACCGCCTAACGCCGACCCAGAGCAGTGGCTCAGCTCCAGCAACATGGAAGAAGGTTGGTCGGAGTTGGGACAGATTCTCTTGGCCTTGCGCGCCCACGACAGCCGCATTGAGGAAAAGCTGCAAGAACTGTTGCACCTTTACATTCCCCAGCCGCCTCCGTCGGTAGTCAGCATCATCGGTATTGCCAGCGGCGAGGACCGGCGTATCCAGTATCGGGAGCACGAAGGCGCGCCAGGAGAGGCTCAGGTTGCCGTGGAACGAGTGCTGGAGGGCAGAAGCACGCTGACCCGCGAGTTTCGTACTATAACCGAGCCACTTCCGGGGCCGCCGGACGAGGCAGCCCGGAGCATAGCCGACGCGAAAACCTCGGCGTATCAGACTGAATCCGAGGCGCCGTCGCAAGTTATTGAAGCCACGCAGATTATCGCCGGTAAGAAGAACCACGACGGCAGCATCGAACTGCGCATGGACACGGTGGCTCGGGGTAAGCCGGCATCGGACGGGACCAGGGGGATAGTGGACGTCCGCAAGTCCAAGGCCAAGGCCAGGGACATGATCAACAAAAGCGAAGGCGTACGTATCCCCACCACTAAGGAAAAGAAACCGCAGTCCACCCGTGAAGAGTGGGCGGAGCAATCCTTCCTGCGGCAACTCCGACTCAGCGGACTGGAAGACGAGGGCAACGCCATCAGAATGAACCTGTTGTCCAAGTCCGGCCTGGTGGACAACCGCGTGGTTAGAGACCTGAACATCCTGGAATCCAGCGTCAAGGAAGCTGCCCGCCACCTGCGAGAGGACCAGTTGCAACCGGCTCTTGACCAGCACTTTATGTTGGACAACCTGGACGAGAAGGCCCAAAAAGCAATAAAGGAAGGGAAGGCCGCCGACGGGTGCGTGACCGCCGCCCTGCTGCTAATGAATGCCGCCATGTTGCACCAGCGGATCGCGAACGGACGCTGGCTCAGCGGCGTCAGCGACCTAGCGACGGTGAAGAACGACATAAACGTCGTCCGCCGCGTGCGCCGCGAGTGGGGCCGCATCTTGACCCACGACTTCCGTCCGGTGCTAGAGCCGGCCGTGGCCGTCATCGATGCCGTGGAGGACACCGGCAAACTGGCCGGGCTGGAACGGGCTTTGCATCACATCACCGCCGAAGCGGAGCGCATCGCCGAAACCTACGCCGACATGGGCGCCGACCACGCCGGCCCGTTATTCAACCGGGTTATGGGTAACCAGGCCTCCGACGGCGCATTCTTCACCAGGCCGGTGGCGGCGTCCATCGCCGCCCGCCTGACCCTGGACGCCTGCGGTGATGTGGACTGGGCCGACCCAGACGTGTGGCGAGGACACAGGACCGTTGACCTGGCCTGCGGTAGCGGAACCCTGCTGGCCGCCATGCTCACCGACATGAAACGCCGGGCCCGGGAGTGGGGGGCCAGCGAGGAGCGGATCGCGGAATTGCAAAAGCTGGCTATCGAGGAAACCATCAAGGGACTGGACATCAACCCGGTGTCGTTGCAATTGGCGGCGTCTCAGTTGACCGCCGGCAACCAGGAAATCCGCTACCGGCGCATGGGCCTGTACCTGATGCCCTACGGCCCGGCACCAAACGACCCCACCAGGGTTTCGGTCGGAACCTTGGAACTGCTGGGCCAGAAGGCCATCGTCCCCCGCGATGGCGCGATGGACTTAGGCGACGACAAAATCGGTTCCCAAGTGGTGTGGAACCAGCCCGATGACGCGGAACTCGAAGACGCCGTTGACGCCGCGAAAGGTGCTCGCATTGTCATCATGAACCCGCCGTTCAGCAACCGCTCCAAGATGGGCGAAAAGTTCCCAGAAGGGGTTCAGCAAGCACTGCGAAAACGGACGGATACTTTGGAAGATCTGTTGATTATAAATGACCCAGAATTGAAAAAATTCGCTTCACGAAACACGGTGAGACCGTGTTTCGTGAAGCTGGCCGATCAGTGTTTGCCTAAAGATTCTGGGACACTGACGATGATCAACCCGACTATCGCACTTTCTGCTCCCTCCGCCTTGGAGGAACGACTAACCCTTGCCCAGCGTTACCACATCCATACTGTCCTCACCGGCCGTTGGCCGCGAGAGTTCACCCTCAGCCAGAATGTCGAGGTTGATGAGTGCATCGTTATTGCCGTGCGCCACGGAGGTGTCCGTCCGCCTACCCGGTTCGTTCACCTAGACCGGATGCCCCATGACGAGGGCGAAGTTGCAGAACTCCACCAGGCATTGCTGGAATGTCCACAAGGACCAATAGGGGATGGCTGGGGAGAGACGTCAGAATGGCCAGCTGAGCACATCGCGGAGGGTGACTGGACACCAGCTATCTGGCGCTCACCAGAATTGGCGGAGGCGGCGCGGCGGTTCGCCGAAAGTCCAACAATGCAAACCATTGGTGAACACGGGTATTCGTGCGAAGCAACCCTCCAGATGATGGACAAGAAGAACTTCGTTCTAGCTGAACCGGGTACTCTGGGCAGTTTTCCAATTGTTAGTTCGAAAGGTGCCGACGGGCAGACAACTATCCGGAGCACGCCGGATGCCGAATGGAAGCCAACTAACCCGGATGAGGAACAGCGCATCCTCAACGGCGGAACCTACCCGCAGGTTGACCGACTGTTACAAAAAGCGGGATACGTGCTGGTTACTTCAGGTCAGGCACCATCCACAGCCAGGGTCAGTGCGATTGCCGACGACAACAAATACGTAGGACGTGGTTGGTTGCCTGTCACAGGACCAGATGTGCTGGAGGCGAAGGCCATCGCCGTGTTCATAAACTCTACGGCGGGTCGACTTCAATTGTTACGCAATGCGGGGAGGAAAATCGCCTTTCCGCAGTATAACCCCGTGGTTCAGGAGAGCATCCGCATCCCCAACGTCAAGGATGACCGTGTCCGTGGCATCCTAGTTGGTTGCTGGGAGCATACCAAGGATATGGAAGTGCCACAATTCCGCGAAGGCGAGTGCGAGGTTCGCCGCTTGTGGGACGAAGCTGTTGCCGACGCCATGGGCTGGGACGCGGACGAACTGGCACACCTTCGCAACCTGCTGCACAACGAACCCCACGTGCGCGGGCTGGGCTACGGCCAGTACGCCGACAAACTAGAAGACGACGACATGGCGACGGCGCTGAGCCGGGAAACCTTCGAACTACTTGCCGACGAATGGGAACGCGACCGTCCTCGTGGGGCCGACATTGAGCAGATGACGAAACACCCGGCTTACCAGAGCATCATTGAGATGGGGGAACCCGCCGTGCCCTGGCTACTCCAACGGTTGGCTGAAAAGCCCAGTCACTGGTTCGTCGCCCTCAACGCCATCACCGGCGCCAGACCGGTGCCGCCGGAAAGCCGCGGGCGTATCAAGGAAATGACCCAGGCTTGGCTGAACTGGGGTCGCCAGCAAGGATACGAGCTTGGGAACAGCAAATTGGATTAACGAATACTTGCCCCAATTGGCGGCAGAGGGGTACCAAGTCACCAGTGAACCTGACAGCGAGTACAACTGCATCGCTTATGCCGCTGGCGAAACCGACCGTTGGTGGAGTCACGTAGAAAGAGCCGATTACTACTGGCCGGAGCACGCCAGCCGCACCCCTTCCATCCAGAGCCTGATGGAGGTCTTTGCCGGACTAGGCTACGAGCCGTGCGAGGACGCCAGGTATGAGCCGGAGTTCAGCAAAATTGCGCTATACGCCGATAGGCAAGGGCATTGGACACACGCGGCCGTGCAGTTGCCTGGGGGAGAATGGAGCAGCAAGCTAGGACCAGACGAAGACATCAGCCACCGCGCGCCTGAATCCCTAGACCCTGACTTTTACGGTGGGGTTCACTGCCTCATGCGTCGCCCGAATTGAGCATTTCAGGCCCGTGTCTGGTAGGTGAGCACCAGTGCAAGGGAGTCACGGACCTACCAAAGCACCGCCAATCTTCCGAAACAATGGCACCCTGCTGAACTCTCTTGCCTAATTGGCGCGATGGGATGCAATAGTATCCCGAGGGGTGACCATTGTTCGATCCCATGGAGACAATTGGGGGCAGGTCAGATCATCGCGCCTTTTTTCTTCCTCTGAATACTGAGAAAGGTCCGACCACAAAGCGACCAACACCCACGATTTTTGCACTGAAATTGAGGACACCATGCGTGAAGGAATAACAAGACAGGATGCCGAAGCGCACACGACCGTACGAACGATGCTGAGGATAATCCAGGGAATGACAGCAATCACAGTGGAGAACGAGCTGGAGATATTGGAGGAGCGAAGTCCATTGTTCCGGGAATTCGCGGACAACTACGGTTTTGTTTTCGGTTACAGCGAGGTACTCCAGGCGAGCTTGCTTAGTCTAATGGAACCCCTGATAGGACAACCGAAGGCTTTTGGGTACGAGATTGACGAAGATCTACAGAGGTGGTGGTTCTACCTCAGGGAAGGCGGCACGCAAGCGGTCCCTGTGGTCACCGAGTCGTCCGACGACGGCTTGGCCACTATGCTGGCAGCGATAAACGGCCTGATGGTGGGTTGTCGCAAGGCCGGAAATCGTTGGGGCAAACTCACTGATGTGATACGGGACACGCGAGAGTTTGCCCGATCACTCCTGGCGTCGCTTCCCGAATGCCAGGCCGAAAGCAATATAACCGATAGCAGAGCGCTCCCCAGTACGTCCGACATTATCGAGCAACGTGCAGCCGACTGGCTGGCCGGTCCACTGTGGGATGGTAATGCTATAAGCAGCGCGGTTAATTTCATCAATCCTGGCGGCAACAGGTACTTCGTAGACGAATACGACGACGAAGAGGACGTGATGGACATACTCACACCTCTGGACGAATACTACGGCTTGCGGTTTCCAAAACCACGAAGAGTGCATCCGTCGCATCCTCTGGGAGTTGTGGCCGCGCTGGCTTTGGCCACCGCCGACATACAGGGAAGTAGCGTTAGCGAGACGTTCCCGTACACGCTGACCTGCAACATGAGGATGCTGGCGCAGTCCGCGAAAGCGAAGCTGGAAGGACTTCTTAAGTCCTATGAACACGCAGAGAATCAACGGCTAGTGCCGAGCAGACTGGTCCGGATACCAACGCCTGTAATTCCGACTACACCTGAGTCGGTATACTCGCAGCACAAGCGGCTGGACGCCCTGTTGGGCAGAAATCGCCGCCTGGTGGCGTCCGCCGACGAACTCAGCTGTCTGCTGGTAGAACCTGTATTGCACGGCTTATGTGCACGGTCAGACGAGAATGCCCGCGCAAACGTTCTGCGGATACTTAGTATGAGCGACGACACGGCTTACACCAAGATTACAATCGCGTTAGAGATGCCATTGACAGGGATGTTCTCGGACCACAGCACTTGGTGGTGCTTCTACGGGGTGGCAGGTACAGGGAGTTCGGACCCGGACATCATACGCTCCGTAGTAGCTCTGGAACGACTGCTGGACAGATACCAACAACGAATCAGAGTCACAGATGTGGGTCCACTGAGTGACGACGAACTAATAGCGCTACTTTCGCCCCACGGATGGAACGCACTACGGTCGGCCCACAAGAGAAACGTTGACGCCAATGCCGACCTACGAGCGGCCTTATCGGAAACTATGGCAGCCTTGTACCTGGCTGCGCAAGGCTACGACACGGTCCGCAATAACGTGGAACTGAAGAACCCCAAACGTGAGGTTGACGCGATGGGAGGACGCCATCGGAATGGTGAAAACCAGATTTTAGCGATAGAAGTGAAGGCCCGATCAACACACGACCAAGATTTGAAAGCGTCATACGAGCGATTTTGCGATTTGGTGGACAGGTTACAAACAGACCCCAAAGACATTGCATCACGCCTTGGATTGCCAATGGTTCCAACGACGGTGCAAGGAATCTACATCAGCCTTGGGGATGCCGACGAGTTGGAAATCCCTGAGCGCAACGATGTCCCGCTATGGGGATTCGACGAGTTTCACACCAAGTTGGAAAGCGCTAACGTACCGAGAAAATACAGAAGGTTGCTGAGAAAAGAGAACATCGCACGACTTTTGCCCTTTGCCGACCGTGATTGGCTGATGCTCCCTGAAATAGAGCCATGGACAGGAGCCTGCCCACACGATCTTTGACGCGTTGAGCCTTGCAGACGGTGGCGCGAAATACGGTATGCCGCGACAATAAGCAGAACGCCGTTTCTTCTCTCAAACAACGGCGCGGGGTTCGCAACGCCACTCTGCTGATGTGTAACACACTCAGTCTGTCGCCCGGGGCCCGGCGGCAGTACCAGCGGGGTTCTAGGAATGGACGACTATCACCTGCTATTCATCATCGTGCCGGTGGATGACGGCAATCGCGAGGGGGAATAAAGGCTGGATAAGGGAACCAGAAAGACGGCACGTGGGCAGGCAGGACAGGACATCTCTGGTATACCGATGTCCTGTCCATTTTGCCTAACGGCCGATGCCCAGTCATCCGGTAGAGGGAATGAAGTCACCCCATAGGGAACCGCGCTAAACGTCGCCGGGCTCCCCCCGCTTCAGCAGGGCGGAGCAGCCCCGTTCGTCCACCAGGTGGTGCACCGACACCCGGCCCCGGCTGTCGTAGCCGGATGTGTAGGCGAACTCCACCTCGGCGCCCCAGGGCACCCGCCCCCCGGTCCGAATCGTGTCTCCGCCAGGCCCGCCGGCGCCCTTGACCACCACGCCGTTGCGCCCGCCCTTCTTCCAACCCATGACCCTGAGCTCTACCGGAACCACCAGTTCCGCCGCCGACGGCGCGAACAGCACCTCTTACAGACGCCGCAGCAAGTTCCCCGACGGAGCACGGTTGCCGTTCATTACCTGAGAGAGATGGCCAGGGCTAATTCCCGCCAGCCTGGCAACCTGGTTCTGGGAGTAGCCGTGGGCCTCCATGCGATCTCACAGGGCCTGCGGGTCAACGGTGGGGCACTGTGCGGCTTCCACCTTGGCCGGGCCCTGCAACTCCGCCTCCACCAGGGCCTGAACCTGAGGCCCCAGGTTCTGCTTGCCCCGGGAGGCCCGGGAAAGGTAGCTGCGGGACTGCCGGCCCCGGCGGTCAGCCTGGCGGGAGACCTGGCTGAGTCTTT
>JAPPLU010000046.1 GCA_028874075.1 Chloroflexota bacterium | reverse complement strand
CGGGAGATTTGTCTTCGTTTGTTTACTCTATCCCTTCTCTGCCAAGATACAAGGCCGAACGGAAGAACTGCCAAACAGAAAAGCTGGAAGACCCAACCCTATTCCGCCGACTTGTTGGCCACCACTGCAAACAGAGGGTCGCCGGGGGGGCTGGCCTCGGGATTGGTGAAGCCCCCACGGACGTTGTCGAAGTCTCCTGCTTCCTCCAGGTAAGCGGCCACCAGGTCGAGGTGGCCCCGGTCGGTGGAATACCGCCAGATGCGCACCGCCTTGGTGGGAAACATCCGGTTGGAAAATGTGACTATGAAGATGCCGCCGGGTTTTAGGATGCGGTTCACCTGCCGGAACACCTCAATGGGGCTGGTCAGGTACTGGACTGACACCGTAATAACCACGGCGTCGAACGTGTCGTCTTCGTAAGGCAGCACCGGGTCCTTGTTGATGTCGTGGATCACGTACTCGTCCAGGTCCGGATTGTCTTCCATCTCCACGGCGTTCATTCCCAAGCCAACCAGCCGGGTCCTGGGGTGGTCGGCCGGCCAGTGAGAACGCCAACTGCTCATCAAGTCCAGCACCACCGAATCGGGGGGAATGAGGCTCCGGAACACATTCCCCACGGCGGCAATGGCCCCGTCGTCTATATGGACCACCAACCGGGGCTGGACGTAGAAGTCGCCGTCGTCGCTCTCGTCTTCACGTCCAAAGTACTCGGGTGGAAAGGGCGGAAACTTGGGAAATGGAGAACTCGTGGCGGGCCTCCTTGGGGGTCGGGGCAAGGACTGTTGAAGTTGGCCCCGACGAAATCGTGAGCCTTCCGATCGCCGCCGGAATTGTACCACTTTTGGAGCGATGCACACTTGGCGACCTCGGGCAAGCGCCAGCTGGGCAGGTTGGCCGGGAGTTATCTGTTTCCACTGGTCCCTAGTTGGTCGAAGGATCCCCGCCTGCCAAATCCGCGCCCTCTGTGCCCAGCCCTTCCCAGTATTCCAGGTACTCCTCGTAGCTGCCGAACTGGGCCATCGCCCTCAGGAACTCCCCCGTCGAATCGCTGCGGCGGCGCAGTTCCTTCAGTTGATCGCCGATGGGGCTGAGTGACCCCGCTCCGGTGGCGTAGGAACCGTGGAAGGCGAAGTAAGCCTGGTTCAGCTTGCGGATGTTGTAGCCCCTGGCGGCGAACATTTGTCGCCGTTCCTCCATGTATGCCTCGGCCCCCTCAATGTCGCCCCGGGCCAGCAGTTCTTCGGTTTCGGAGCGCGTCTCCCGCATCTCCGCCCTAAAGTCAAACTCAGCCGGGTTACCCCGCACCCAGGGCCGGATAACTTCCTCGCCTGTGAGTTCGCTATAGGCCAGGTCTCCCAGTTCTTCGCCAGCGATGGTAGCCGCCGTTTCGTTTAAAGTCAGCATCTCCGGGCTTCGGCGAAAGTTGCGGCCCAGGGGATGGAAGAAGAGCCAGTGATGCACCCACTCGTGGGCCGCCACTTCCAGCCCGAACCGCAGTCCAGCGGTGTCCATTACCACGCTGGGATAGACCGAAAGGCCGCCGGTTGGTTCCACTACTGCTGACAAGTTTTCCGTATCCAGGGCCACCCCTTCCAGATCGTCCTTAATCGAATCCTCCAGCCCGGGTTGCAGCAGGAAGGCGTTCTGACGGTAAATGCGGTCCCTCGGCGAAAGGACTAGCACGGAAGGAGGACTGCCAAAGGCGGTGTCCACGGGAGGGAAGAGCCCGAGTAGCGGGTGTTCCAGCCCCTGCTCTCGCGCTATGCTGGAGAGTGTCTTTTCCACTGTATGCTCCACGTGGGGAAGTAACTCAGCCATTTGCGCCTGGTTTTTGGCTAAAGCTTCACGCAGGTAAGACGCTCCCGGTGCGGGAGGAGCAATGCTTCCGCTGCCGCGTGTCCTACTGCCGCCCATTTCTGTGCGCCAGAGTTGGCTTTCCATACGGCGTTGAGCCTGGCCCAGGTCAAAAAACTCCCTCACCATTTCCCCTCTTTCTGCCTCGGTCAGGTCGTGTTGTCCCGGCAGCAGCAGGCTGAGGGAATGGGTCCACTTGTGAGACAGGTGGCTCATCTCCCAGTCCAGAATGCTGTACCGATGGGGTGCCATCGCCATTTCCAGCGCGGTGGGCCGGAATTCGGCGTGACCCACGGTAGTAACCAGTAGCGCCAGAACCAGCAGCAACAGGCCACGGCGTAGCCACCGCAAACCACGACGGGCGCGGGAGACGCCAAAAGAATCGGTTTTAGCAGGAGCAGTCATACAGTCCCGAAGAATGTGTTGAAAGTTCCCGATTATCTGGGTTGGCGGGGCTCATAAGATCAGCCTCCAGGAGGGCGCAGGTCGGCCCTTTGCTTCTCCTGCCTGACGCTTTCTCAAAGGGGCTAACTACATTATGCCTGACATAATTGACGAAGGACGCCTATCTATGCAGCTGGTCCACCCCTTCGCTCCCTGGTTACCCGTCGAGGCTGTTTGTTCTGCCCGCCACCCGATGGAAGTGCACATCGGTACGGCATGGGCATCAACCGCGAGGTCCGGAAGCACCGGAAGTTCGTACTTCACGCCATCTTCTGGCACGCCTGCGCCGCTGATAAATGCGCGGGGCAGGTTACCTGCTGGCAGATGCCTGAACGGGTGTATCTGTACTTTGGCAGATATGGAATGAAAGTCGGCTGTATGCGATTTACTGTTATGTCCTGGCCACTTTCCTGCAGGTGTGGGGAGGGCGGCCAACCGATCCATTCCTTGACACTGCCAGGTACCGGTTGTATCCTTTTGCCCGATAGCCGAAGGGAGGTTTTTGCCTTGTCTACCCCTGCCACTTTCCTTACCGAAGAGATGCGCCAGCAAGCTATTGGCGTGGAAAGCCAGCCTGTGACTATGGAAGTGGAGAAGGGGCATATACAACGGTTTGCCGAGGCCATCGGCGACACCAACCCCGTATATAACGACGAGGCCGCCGCCCGAAAGTCCAGCTACGGCAGCCTGGTAGCGCCGCCTACCTTCCTGCGCTCCGTGCGGGGAGTGAACCTGGAACTGCCCTTCGAACTCTCCTTCAGCCGCCGGTTGGACGGTGGCAGTGACTGGGAATACTTCCAGCCAGTGCGCCCGGGCGACCGAATTACCGCCGTGGCGCGGGTCGCCGAGTTATCTGAACGATCGGGACGCCTGGGCACTATGGTTTTTATGACCACCATTACCACCTACACCAATCAGTTCGACGAGGTGGTCGCCACCCAGACCAATACCCTGATAGCATATTAGGCAGCCTTTCTTCCACTAACTCTGTTTCCACGGGAGCGAAGGTTCACCACAACGGCGCGTTAGTCGCCTGACTCCACTGAGGTACCCCAATGGCCGAGCAAGTTTACTGGGAAGACGTAACCGAGGGAATGGAACTTCCTTCCCTGGTTAAAGAACCAACCACCCGCCAGTTGGTCCAATACGCCGGAGCTTCCGGCGATTTCTACGAAATCCACTATGACAAGGATTTCGCCATCGGCAACCAGTTGGATGGGCCCATCCTGCACGGGGCCCTGAAAAGCGCCTTTTTGGGCCAGCTCGTAACCGACTGGATTGGCCCGCAGGGGGCCTTGAAGCGTCTGCAATGCCAGTACCGCGGCATGGACGCCCCGGGCAACGCTATCACCGCCAAAGGCGCCGTCACCCGCAAGTACGAAGAAGACGGTCAGCGCTTGGTGGACTGCTCCATCTGGCTGGAAAACGCCGAGGGCCAGAACACCACGCCCGGCAATGCCACGGTTATTTTGCCGAGCCGGAGTGGGTGACAAATGACTGCGCCAGCGATACCGCCGCCTCGGCCGGGTGGTCACACCCCAGAAGGTTACCTACAGATGAGTAACCACTACCTGCGGCAATCCAAAATTGAACTGGAATCTGGCGACCTGGTTCAAGCGTCGGAAAAGCTGTCGGGGTCTGTTGCCACTGCCTTGAAAGCCATCGCCGAGCAGAGGGGGTGGCGGCATGATAGCCATGCTCTGCGCCATGCCATAGTTTCTCAACTGGGAACAGAACTAGGACCATCTACTCCCACTGCCCAAACCTTGTACCAAGGTAGGGACGCAGGTGACATCCACCACGAGAGTTTCTTTGAGAACTTTCTCTTTGAGGAGGATGTTCTTTACGCAATTGAAGCTACCGAAGCCTTTGTACGAATAATAGAGCAGCTTATGGACCTTCCACCCAAGCCTTTCACAGTTGCCAAGCCGTTGCACGCCTACCGCATCGCCCAACTCACCGGCCACGAGCCGGAACTGGGCTCCACCGATGCCCTGGGCTTCGCAAATTTCACCGGAGAATTGCGGGAAACCTAGTCCTCACCCGGCTTTCATTCAGATAATCAAAACCGAGGTTAATACGCACATGGCAGACATACTCAGAGACAAGGTAGCCATCGTTACCGGTGCCGGCCGGGGTGTGGGTCGCGGTGTGGCCAAGCTGATGGCCCAGGAAGGCGCCCAGGTAATCGTCGTGGACCCGGGCGTCAACGTGGATGGAAGCGGCTACGACCAGTCCATCGCCGAGCAGGTGGTATCGGAAATCCGCCAGGAGGGCGGCTCGGCCGTCGCCTGCATGGAGTCGGTGGCCACCATGGAGGGTGGCGAAAAGATAGTCCAGACTGCCATTGATAACTTTGGCAAGCTGGACATCGTGGTTACCTGCGCCGGTATTCTCCGCGACAGGATGATTTTCAACATGACCGAGCAGGAGTGGGACGACGTTATCGCCGTCCACCTGAAGGGCACTTTCAGCGTGGTGAAGAGCGCCTGCATCCTCTTCCGGCAGCAGCGGTCGGGCCGCATCATCACCTTCAGTTCCCAGTCGGGCCTGCAGGGAAATTCCGGCCAGGCCAACTACGGAGCCGCCAAGTCGGGCATCGCCGGCTTTACTAAGGTGGTGGCCCGGGACATGGGCCGATACGGTGTAACCGCCAACTCCATCGCCCCCAGGGCTACCACCCGCATGATCGGCGCCATCCCCGACAGCGCGGCGGAAATCCGTGCCCGGGGCGGTGTCCAGACCCTGGACCAGGGCAACGAACCGGAAACTATGGATCCGGACGACATTGCGCCCTTCGTCTGCTACTTGGCCAGCGACTATGCGGCCAACGTCAACGGGCAGACCTTCCTGGTCTACGCCAGTGAAATTTCATTGATGTCCCAGCCCCGGCCCGAGCGTTCCATATACAACGAGGGCCACTGGTCTATGGAAGATATCGCGCCCCAAGCCAGGAACCACCTGACCCGGGGTGTCTACAACCCAGCCCCGCCCAGGGCGTAGAATTTTTTCCGCGAAGGGAAACGAAGAACCTCGAAGTAAAGATTTATCCACGAATCCACACCAGGGTGGCAAGCTTCATTAATCCCTTCGTGTTGCTTCGTGGATAAATCAGAAAGGGAGCGCATAAATGCCCAATCTTCTGGAAAACAAGGTAGCAATCGTAACCGGCTCGGGTCGAGGCGTAGGCAAGGGCGTGGCCCAGCAGATGGCCGCCGAGGGAGCCAAGGTAGTAGTCGTTGACCCGGGTGTTAATTTGGACGGCAGCGGCGCCGACCAGTCCATTGCCGAGCAGGTGGCCGCAGAGATTCGCGAGGGCGGCGGCGAGGCCGTTGCCTGCCAGGAGTCGGTAGCCACCATGGAGGGCGGCGAGCAAATCGTCCAGACTGCCATCGACGCCTACGGCAAGCTGGACGTGGTCGTCACTTGCCACGGCATCCTGCGGGACCGCATGATCTTCAACATGAGCGAGCAGGAGTGGGACGACGTTATTGCCGTTCACCTGAAGGGCACCTTCACCGTGGTCAAGCACGCCTGCATCCTGTTCCGCCAGCAGCGGTCGGGGCGGGTAATCACCTTCAGTTCCACCTCCGGCTTGTACGGAAACTCGGGACAGGCCAACTACGGCGCGGCCAAGGACGGCATCGCCGGTTTCACTCGGGTGGTGGCCCGGGACATGGGCCGTTATGGCGTTACCGCCAACTCCATTGCCCCCAGCGCCCAGACCCGCATGATTGGCAGCGTCCCAGACGAGGCCCGCGATCTTCGAGCGGCTCGGGGCATGTCCGGCGGCAACGTGGGCGGCCTGCGCGGCGAACCCGAGGACGTGGCCCCCTTCGTAACTTGGCTGTCTTCCGACGAGGCGGCCCACGTCAACGGCCACGTCTTCTACGTAACCGAGGGCCTGGTGAGCATGCTCAACGAACCGGAACCGGTCCGCACCATGCACAAGGAAGGCCGCTGGACGGTAGAAGAAATTATCCGCGTGTTCCCCGCCACCCTGGGAGTGGAACTGCACAACCCCGCGCCAGCGCCGCCGCCTTCGGTGTAGGGCGGGACGCTGGTACAATAGATCTGGCAAGGGTGACCAATTAACCGGATTAATAGAGGTACTAACCAATGTTTCGCAGCTTTAGCGCTTCCTATGCCGGGCACGTGGTGGACGACAACCTGGGATTTGAGGGTACCCCGGCCAACGACCGCAACTATCCTAACGAGCAGTTGGCCGAGGCTTTCGACTGGGCCCTGGACTTCTCCCGCCACCTGGAGAGTTTGGGCTACGACGAGTTCTGGATGGCCGAGCACCATTTCCAGACCGAAGGCTACGAATGTATCCCCAACCTGCTTATGCTCAGCCTTTACCTTGCCTCCAACACCGAGCGCCTCAAGTACGGGTGCGGGTTCAACATCACCCCCATGTGGCACCCCCTGCGCCTGGCCGAGGACTTCGCCATGGCTGACATCCTGACCAAGGGGCGCGTAATCTTCGGCGTGGGCCGGGGCTACCACACCCGCGAGGTGGAGACCTTCGCCGCACCCATGCTGGACGGCGACGCCAACCGGGAATTGTTCGAGGAGCAGGTGGAGGTGCTGGTCAAGGCCTTCAGCCAGGACTCCTTCTCCCACGAAGGTAAGCACTACAAGTTCCCCGCCGACGTACCTTACCGCGGCTACCAGCTTGAAGAGATTAGTCTTGTTCCCCGCCCCATATCCCAGCCTGTGGAAATCTGGCAGCCCCTGGTCAGCGGCAACCCCAAGGGCGTCGACTTCATGGGCAGAATGGGAATCAGGGCCCTGATCGCCAACACTCCCGAACCGGCCCTCAGTGAACGGATGGAGATGTATCAGTCAGGTGCCGCCGCCCATGGGCGCGAACTGGCCCTGGGCGAAGACACAGCCCTCGGCTACCGCTTCTTCATTGGCGACACAAAGGAAAAGGCTATTGAAGAGGCGAAGCCCTACTTCGAGGAGGCGATGAAGTTTGCCGCCCCCTTGAATTTGATGCGCCTGAGCCAGGACCAGATTGATGCTGTAGCCCGCCCCGGCCGCGCCAAGGGAGTTGAACTGCCCACCCTGGAAGAGGCGGTGGAAAACAAGGTGTGGCTGTGCGGCCCTCCCGAACAGATTGCCGAGCACTTGATGAGCGTGGAAGAAAAGTACCCGGGCGTTGAGCGTGTCAACCTGGGTGCGGTGATGGGTATGCCCCAGGAAGTCTTCAAGGACCAGTTGACCAAGTTCGCCGAGGGGGTCTTCCCCCTGATGCAGGGGAAACAGTAACCTTTTCCGACCTGGATAATTTCTTTAACGAAGATGCGCTAAGACAGGGTATCTTGCCTTGGCGCCTCATCATGTTCTTCGTGGAATTGAGTTTCCGGGGCAAGAACAGGGTAATCCGGGTGGGTCAGGTAATGCCAGGTCAGGACGCCCCGCAGCCCTTGTAAGAACAGATAGGCAAAGGCCAGGTTGAGCACCACGGAAACGGGGTTCAAATTGCCGGGTCCAAGGCCAAATGCTGCCAGCCCGAACAGCGCCAGTTTGCTGAATACGTGATAGCCAAGCAATGCCGTAGCCGCCATCCGGTTCCGCCTCAACACTCCGGCGGCCAGGCCCGCTACCAACCCCGCTTCCACCAGCACGAACAGAAACTGGCCCCCGCTGGGTTGAATCACCCCCTCAACTTCCGTGTCCCCCACGAAGAAGGTGGACATTATCACGATGAAGTTGATTACTGCCGCCGCCAGGCCGGCGCCCCCGCCCCAGCGAATCCTTTTCCCCGCCTGTACCAGGTCGGTCCCAATCAGCCAGGAGCCAGTGCGTCGGTCGGCATTCCCTGGTAGAGGAGGATTCAAACCGTCCCCATCATCCCGTCTATCCTGTTCATCCATGTTAAGTGGCGCCCCGCAACCGCCGGTAGGCGGCTATGGCCGCCGTGGCCCCGTCGCCCGCAGCGGCTACCAGCTGAGCCACCGAGTGCTGTCGCACGTCGCCCACCGCGTAGAGGCCAGGTTCGCTGGTCTCCATGGACAGGTTTACCGGAATGTGGCCTGCGTTGTCTGTCTCCACCAGACCGCGCACCAGTCCCGAGTTAGGCTCCAGCCCCACATATACGAACAGGCTGTTCAGATCAACCTGGCTTTCCTCGCTGGTGATAGTATTGCGCAGGCGTACACCGGTAACCGAGTTGTCTCCCAGCACTTCCGCTACCTCGGTATTCCAGGAGATTTCCACCTTTGGATGTTCCCGCAACCTTTCCTGGAGAACATGCTGGGCGCGGAGCTGGTCGCGCCGGTGGAAAAGAAGCACCCTGTCGGCATATTCGGTGAGTGTCAGGGCCTCGTCGGCGGCTGAGTCTCCTCCCCCTACTACGCCCACGGTCTGGCCCATGCTCATGGGACCGTCGCAGGTGGCGCAATGGGAAACGCCCCGGTCACGGAATTCCTCCTCTCCGGGAATACCTGCAGACCGGAGGCTGGAACCGGTGGCGATGATCACCGCCCTGGCCCGGTAGCCGCCGCCATAGCCGGAGACCAGTTTGAAATCGCCGTCCCTGGAGACCACGGCAGCCTCGTCCATTATGAACTGCATTCCGGCGTTCATGGCTTGTTCCTGCAGCAGGGGGCCCAGTTCAGCGCCGGAGATTCCTTCGGGGAATCCTGGAAAGTTCTCTATGTGTTCCACATTGATGATCTGGGCTCCCCCCATCATCTGCTCAATGAGGGCGGTGGAGAGGCCGTAGCGGGCAGCGTACATTCCTGCCGTCATTCCGGCCAGGCCGCCGCCAACTATCAGAAGGTCATAGGCGCCATTACCGGCCACGAGGTACCTCCGGAAGCTAAGGGTGCAAGGTACTATAGACGTGGCCGGAATTTTGTGTCAACGCGGAATGGGGCATGGCGCTGTAAATGAAGCTTATCCCGTCACCCCACAAAAATGTCCAACGGCAGGAAGGCCGACACCACGAAGTTGGGTACATCCACCACTTCGCTGACCTTCAGGTCAACCGCCACGCTGCAAATGCAGTAGGCCTGTTCCCGCGTCCAGCCCCGTTCCATAAGCAGGTGGATCATGTTCAACAGGGCCTGGCGGGAGGCCAGGGTGGCATGCTCTGATTCATTGCTTCCGTCGGCGATGCACATACCGGTGGCGGCCAGGAAGCGTCGGGGCGCGGCCATTTCCGGCGTGGTGAAATAATCGTCCCGTTCGAAATAAGGGAAGTTAATGCCCCGGCTGGCGGCCTCTCCCTTTCTCACCTCAAAGCTCACGTGCAGAGTGCAATCCATTTCAACGGCCGTGCCGCAGCACTCAGAATCTCCCTGGGCGTAGTGGGCATCACCAGCCGAGAACAGGGCGCCTTTCGTGAAGACGGGCAGGTAGAGGCGGGTGCCGCCGGTCAGCTGCTTGATGTCCACATTGCCGCCGTTTTCACGGGGCGGAATGGTTCGCAGACCTTCGGTGGCAAAGGGTTCATGCATGGGAACGGCGCCTTCCGGGGTTGGGCCTACAACCATGCCGCCCCGCCGCAACAACTCATCCTCACGCAGCAGCATCTCCTGGCGCAGCGCCCGGGAGGGTGCAACGCCGATGGTGCCCATGAAGGAGGCCTCGGGCACCCGCACGCCGGGCAGTTGTTCCGATTGGGCGAACCCGTCGTTCATATTCCAGTGGACGATGTAAGGCTCGGTGTACAAGTCGCGCAGAAACCCGAACCCGGGCAGGATGGTGGTGAATCCCCAGCTTGCCGGTTCGATGTTCAGAATGTTCACCTGGAGCAGGTCGCCAGGCTCGGCGCCGTTAACGTACACCGGTCCGGTAAGAGGATGCACCAGGTTCAGGTCGGCGTGAAGCAGATCGGCGGCCTGGGAAGCGGGAGTGATCTGCATATCGAAGGCATTGCGGGTCTGCATTACCACTTCCTCCCCGGGGTCTGCGTCTACTGCGGGGGGAATATCGGGATGCCAGCGGTTATGGCCCTTGCCAGGTTCGTCTCCGCATTGCTTGCTGAAGTCCAGTTCGATAGTTTTCATGGTCGTCCTCCCGGTTTGAAAAGGTTGGGGACGGCGACATTATACTTGACACTGCGGGGGTTGATGTTCAAAAGCACTGGATTGTGGACTGAGCATGAACATGCGGGAACTTCAGCCGGGGTGAAATGTGCTTACGAAACCACTTTTGGTCTTCAAGGCGTTTATCGTTGAAATGGGTCCTAAGTGGCGCTGCCCGCCTGACCTTCACAGGAAGGGATTGCAAGGGTTGAGACCGGCGGGTCCGTTGGCCCTTTCAGGTTGACGCTCTTTCCATTGACACCCCTTTTTTGTTATACTCGCCGACGGTGTCCGCCTCGAGTGAGGGAGGCGGACTAGGTTCGTTTGTAATGGAGGCACGATGCCGGCTTTTGCCGTAATTGGTGGACAATGGGGAGACGAAGGGAAAGGCAAGGTAATTGACTACCTTGCCGGACGCGTCTCCGGTGTGGTCCGCTTTGCCGGTGGCAACAACGCGGGACACACCGTTGTCAACGACAAGGGCGAGTTCCAGCTTCATCTAGTCCCTTCCGGCATCTGCTGGCCTGACGTCTACGGAATAATTGGCAACGGTGTGGTTGTGGACCCCGAATCGCTGTTGGGAGAAATCGGCAAACTGGCGGAACGGGGGATGGACACCGACAAGCTGTTCATCAGTGATCGGGCCCACGTAATAATGCCTTACCATGTTGCGCTGGACGCCCTGGAAGAAAGGGCACGGGGTGATGCAGCTATAGGTACCACCGGACGAGGTATCGGCCCTGCGTATATGGACAAGACAGCCCGCATAGGAATTCGCATCGGCGACTTATTGGACCCCGAGTCCCTTCGCCCACGCCTCGAGCAAACCCTTAGCATCAAGAACAAGCTCATCACTGCCGTTTACGACGGGGAAGCCCTGGATGTCGACGAAGTGATGGAAAGAGCCTTGGAGTGGGGCAACCGTCTACGTCCTTACGTTCATCCCACGGAACAACTAGTGCAGGACCTGCTTGACGCTGGCAATAACATCCTGCTGGAAGGCGCCCAGGGCACTTTGCTTGACCTGGACCACGGCTCCTATCCCTACGTTACTTCCTCCTCCCCCTCCATAGGCGGCGCCTGTACCGGTCTGGGCCTGAATCCCCAGTCCATCAAGGGAGTTTTGGGAGTCTATAAGGCTTATTCAACCCGGGTGGGCGGTGGTCCTATGCCCTCTGAGGTGTTTGGTGAGGCTGCCGACGCCTGGCGGGAAATGGCGAATGAATTTGGGGTTACCACGGGGCGTGCCCGCCGAGTCGGCTGGTTCGACGCAGTGGCCGGCCGGTACAGCCAGCAGGTAAACGGCCTTACCGGCATGGTGCTGACCCGTCTGGATATTCTTGACGGGTTCCCGTCGGTGAAGGTTTGCGTCGGTTATCGTGTCGACGGGCAAGACGTAAAGCGTTACCCCTCAGACACTCGTATTCTGGAGCAGTGCCAACCCGTGTATGAAGAAATGCCGGGCTGGGACAACCCCACCGCCAGCGCCACGTCCCTCGACCAGTTGCCAGACAACGCTCGAGCCTACGTGAACCGAATCGAGGAACTGGTGGGCTGCCCGGTTCAGATAATTTCCACCGGCCCCAGTCGAGCCGAGACTATCCTGGTAGAGCCGGTAATTCCCTGACGGTTGTTTAATTCGGCTTATCGCCAGGCTGGGGGACGGGCCTCTCCGGAATGTAACCTGGTTTCCCGCTCCGCGTAGAGCAACATATTGAGGGTAAGACCCACAACCATGCAGCATCTGTCGAAATTTGGTATATACCTGAACGCCGCCGAGGGCAAGGTGGTCCGCATCAACTCGCCCTACTGGTTCCCCGAGGAACCGGACTGGGTCCTCCTGACTTCCGAAGTCAACGCTACACTGCTCCGAATTCGGGAACTGGCCCGGGAACAGGGCGCTTCCTCCGACCCCGACGCCATAACCTGGGGTCGGATACCCCTGCTGGACTGAACCCGTCTTCATCAATACGAAGCCCCTGAGGCCGTAATGGCCTCGAAATAGGCCCCGTTTTGTCGCTGCCAATGGCGCCCTCCATGAAATGGAGGGCTATCTTCTTCGATTGCGTCCCGGTTGTCCCTGCCCTAGAATGACTCCATCCCAGGCCAATTTTCCTGTGATAGGGAGGAATCTCTCCATGCTAGTAGACTTGATAACCATAACTACCGGCGACGGCATGACTCTGGACGGTATTTTCTGTGAGCCTGCTGCCGGAGTTATACCCAAGGGGCCGGTGGACGCGATGCTGCTGATTCACGGGTCGGGCGGCAGCTTTTATCGGGTTGCCACCAAGGCCATGGCTGAGGACCTGCGAAACCAGGGCTATGCCTGTCTGGCCATCAACACCAAGGGCCATGATACCGTCTGGTCGCCTCAGGGCTCGGGCCAGTACTACGGCAACGCCCTGGAAATCTTGGATAACAGCCGCTACGACTTGCGAGCGGGCATTGACTACCTGTGGGAGAAGGGCTACCGGAACATCGGTCTGCTGGGCCACAGCATGGGCGCAGTGAAGGTCGGATACTACGCCGCCACCGAGGATGACGACCGGATAGCTACCGTCATCCCCATTTCGCCAGTGCGCCTGTCCTATTCCTACTACATGCAGTCCGGGGACGCCGACGAGTTCCGCGGCATCATCGAGCAGGCCGATCAGATGGAGGCGGAGGACCGGGCTTTGGAACTAATGGAAGTGCGTTTCCCCATTGCCCAGATGTTCAGCGCCGCCTCGTACCTGGACAAGCACGGCCCCGCCGAGCGGTACAACCTGGTGGCCCTGTCCCCCAAGATCAAGGTTCCCATGCTGGTGATGGGAGGCGAACAGGAAACCCACACTCGTCTTCGCGACTGCCCCCAGGACATGATCACCGCCGCAGTAAACAGTCCCAGGGCCGAATACCATATTGTCCCAGGCGGCAATCACTCCTTGCTGAACAGCATGGACAAGGCTTCGGCCAGGGTGCTGGAATGGCTGGCATCGCTGGCGCCGGTGTCGGCCGGGGTGTAGCCGGTCTACGAACTAAGACGAACGCACACCATTGATGTGCATGGAATTTAGATAGAGGCCCTCACATCACATTGGTGGTTCTGGTCGCTCATTCGTGGAAGTGTTTGAAATGCGCTTGGAAATGGAGAGGAGTTGGCCGTATGAGCGAAACGCCGGCAAGCCAACCCGTAGCTTTCACCCCAGTGGGCTGGGTGGAAAGCGAGTTCAGCAGCTACGCGCCGTCGGACGAGATGCGGAAACGACCCTCCAGAATAGTTTTGCGGCCCGAAATGGCACCGGGGCTGATGGGGCTGGAGGAAGAGCAGCATATTCTGGTGCTGTTTAACCTGCACCGCGCCACCCAGTACGAGTTGCAATTGCACCCCGGCCACAATCCGGAAAACCCGATTCGTGGTGTTTTCGCCACCCGAAGTCAGTACCGCCCCAATGCCATTGCCGCAACGGTGGCGAATATAGTGTCGGTGGAGGATAATATCATTAACGTAACCGGCCTGGATGCGCAGGACGGGTCGCCGGTGCTGGACATCAAGCCCCACCGTGCAGGCTTTGACCAGCCGGAGCAAAACAGTTAGGGCTATTGCGGCCTTTGCTTACTCCACAGAGTACAGTACAAGCGGCTACGCCTCGAGTCTTCATTCGGTTGAAGGCAGGGCTATCGTTCCTCGTTAACCGGGACCGCTAAAACCCAGCAATATCCCGTTTCTGATAGTATGGACTTTAGCGCCCGGCAAGTATTATCATCCATTAAATGTGAAGAAGTAAGGATATGAAACATGGGGTAGAGGTAAAGGAGGCCAATGACCTCCTTGACAAGGTTTCTCGTTACCTTCCCGAGGATGCGGTAAGCCAGATTGAACGGGCCTTCCTGTATGCTGAGGAATGTCACAACGGCCAGATGCGTAAGTCGGGTGAGCCCTATATCATTCACCCACTGCAGGCTGCCTCTTTTCTTGCCGACCTGAATCTGGACTGCCACACCATCTGCGCTGCACTCCTCCACGACGTGATGGAGGACTGCGGCGTTACCTATGAGGATATTAGCCGCGCCTTCGACCCCGAGGTCGCCAAGATGGTGGACGGTGTTACCAAGCTGACCCGCATGGACTACCGCCTGCCAGGCTCCGATGCGGCTTCCCTTTACGCCTCCGACGACCCGGGCCGCCTGTATGCTGAAAGTCTCCGCAAGATGCTGGTGGCCATGGCCGAAGACATCAGGGTGGTGCTTATCAAGCTGGCCGACCGCCTGCACAATATGAAGACCCTGGACGCCCTTCCCCCGGCCAAGCGCAAGTCCATAGCCCAGGAAACTCTCGATATCTATTCTCCTCTGGCCCACCGCCTGGGTATTTGGGAAATCAAATGGCAGCTTGACGACCTGGCATTCCGGCACTTGAACGAGGACCGGTACCGGGAAATCTCCCGTATGCTGGCCGTGCGCCGCGCCGAGCGGGAGGAGTACGTCGAGCAGCTTTGCGAGGGGTTGCGCGGAGTGCTGGGCGCCGCCGAACTGGAGGCCGAGGTTTACGGTCGGCCCAAGGGCATCTATAGCATCCACAACAAGATGCAGAAGTACGCTGCCCAGGGCAAGGAACTGCGGGACATCCTGGACCTGTATGCCCTAAGGGTAGTCGTCGAGTCGGAAAGCGATTGCTACCGGGCCCTGGGGCTGGTCCACCAGGTGTGGAGTCCCATTCCCGGCCAGTTTGATGATTACGTAGCCACGCCCAAAGAAAATATGTACCAGGCCCTCCACACCACGGTAATCTGCCAGGGAGGGCAGCCCCTGGAAGTACAGATCAAGACCACCGATATGCACCAGGTGGCCGAGTACGGCGTTGCTGCCCACTGGCGCTACAAGGAGGGCCGGGCCAGGGACCTGAAGTTCGAAGAAAAAATGACCTGGCTGCGCCAGTTGCTGGAGTGGCAGCGGGAGGCGGCGGAGACGGAAGACTTCATCGAGTCGGTGAAGCAGGATATTTTCCGCGACCAGGTGTTTGTGTACACCCCCAAGGGCGACATCGTGGAACTGGCGGCAGGCTCCACGCCGGTGGATTTCGCCTATAAGATCCACACCGAGCTGGGTCACCACTGCATGGGAGGCAAGGTCAACGGCCGCCTGATAAGCCTGGATACACCACTGCAGAACGGCGACACTGTCGAAATAATGACCACTAAGTCCAACCGGGGCCCCAGTCCCGATTGGCTGAATCCCAACCTTGGCTACGTCAAGTCAGCCAGCGCACGCCAGAAGGTTCGTCAGTGGTTTAATCATCAGGCCAGGGGCAGCAACATCGAGCGAGGGAAGGACAAGCTGCGCAAAGAACTGCGCCGCCTGAACCTGGACCTGGAGGAGAAGGAAGTCCTAAGCCTGGTACGGTTTGAGACCATGGACGATTTGCTGGTCAACCTGGGTTCCGGCAATTTCACCGAGGGTCAGTTGGCCCACCGGCTTTCCCAGGCCGTTCACCCTGAGCCGGAACTTCCCCACCCCAAGCTTAACATGCCCCTGTCCAGCCCCAGTTCGGGCATATCGGTATTGGGCGTCGGCGACCTGCTTACCCGCATGGCTCACTGCTGCAACCCTATTCCCGGCGACCAGATTTCCGGTTTCGTGACCAGGGCCCGGGGCGTAACCGTCCATAAGCATGACTGCAAGAGTCTGCTCAATGAGGACGAACCCGAACGCATTGTCCCCGTCTCGTGGGGAGAGGCCAGGGAACTGTACCCGGTGCGAGTGTGCATTGAGGCCTACGACCGGGTGGGCCTGCTGCGCGACGTAACCGTCCGCGTATCCGAGGAGCGGGTCAACATTGCCTCCGTGGTAACCCAGGAACGGACCGACGGTACGGTAATCATGGAGCTGACCCTGCACACCACCGGGCTGGAGCAGCTGGGCAAGCTGTTCGCCAAGCTGGAAGGGGTAAAGAGCGTCACCTCGGTAACCCGCGCCAACAGCGCCGTCCCAGCGAAGGTGTAGGTTGAATTGATCGATAGCGCGCTAAGGCCCGGCCGTGCGGCCGGGCCTTAGCTTTCGCAGGGCAGGTCCCTTCTATGACTCGGTAGTCACTCCCGCAAATTCGCGGATAACCCTCTCCGCTTCTTCGCAAATCGCTCGCACAACCTCCGCAGCGGGACGAATGGCGTGTACCTGGCCCGCTCCTTGCCCCATATAGACTGACGACAACTCCGGGTCTTGCCGTGCGCGGGCGGCGGCTACGTCTGATGCCAGTTCTTCCCGCTGGGCCAGAATTTCAGCATCCCGCCCGTCCCACTCTCTAACCAAGCGGTTGCTGTACACCCGTCCGGCTATGCCCTCGGGCCAGGGCCTGGCCCCAAGCAGGTCGTAAAGCCGGGTGAAAGTCGTGTCCTGTCCGTCGGACAACAGAACCCTTTCCTTGAAGGCGGCAGGAACCTCCACTGCTTCCGGGGTAGCCAGCAGCGCGGTACCCAGGGAGGCGCCCTGTGCGCCCGCGGCCAGAGTTGCCGCCAGGGCACGGCCGGTGGTAATGCCGCCGGCGGCCAGTACCGGTACGTCGGGATAGCGCTCCACCAGGTCCACCAGCAGGGGCAGCAAGTTCATGCTGCCGGTGTGGCCTCCTGCTTCGTTACCCTGGGCCAGCAGCATGTCAGCGCCTCCTGCCACTGCCAGTTCGGCCAGTTCCAGTGACTGCACTTGGCAGATGGCGAGGGCCCCGGCGGCTTTGGCCCGGCCCAGCCAGGGCATCGGATCGGTGAAGGAGAAGATGAAGACAGGTACCCCCTCCTCCAGGGCGATGTCAAAGTTGGTCGGATCGACCTCTATCAACTGGGTTATAAAGCCTACGCCAAATAGCCGGTCTGTCTCCGATCGTATATAGTCCAGCTGCTCCCTCAACCAATCGGGGCCCAGGTCATTGGTCCCGCCAAAGGTGCCCAAACCGCCCGCCTTTGAAACCGCCGCAGCCAATTGGCCGCCGCTGTGATTGCTCATTGGGGCCGACATCAGGGGGTAGGTCAGACCCAGCAGTTCGGTAAAACGGGTGTGCAGCATGGAGATTCACCTTCTGAAGCGCGCCGAGTGGTGATTAGCGCAATAGGTTTCTTGACTATGGCCCTTGTCATTCGTTCCGGCTTCTGTTGGAATTTGGCCAGGTCGCCTGTCGAGCCCTGACGCCTCTCTCCGTGGCCGGAAGCGAAGCAAGTTTTCCTCTGGTAGAAAGCCCGCCGGTGGGTTTATAATATCGGGACTGTACCACCTTTTCAGTCGGCGGGTGTAGCTCAGTGGTAGAGCTCTAGCCTTCCAAGCTAGCTACGTGGGTTCGATTCCCATCACCCGCTCCAAGACATCGCCATTTCAAGTATAAGTCCGCCGTTCATGTACGGCGGTTATCACTTCTCTTATCACTCTTAATTAAATTGCAACAGGGCACCATTTATGTGCAAAAGTCAAGACCACATCTGACACACGGGAATTATCTTACAGCGGAGAGCTGCAG
>JAPPLU010000044.1 GCA_028874075.1 Chloroflexota bacterium | reverse complement strand
GCATATTCTCGCCTAAATATGATCAAAACCCTTGACATTCAAGACAGTTGCTGAGTCTCTTGTAACTGTTCTGGCCAACGAAGTGAATGCCTTCTGGCACGATGACTGCCGAGCGGCCATTATCGGTCAGATGATCAACGATATAGCTAAGAAAGAGTATCTCTGAACGTTTAGATTTGACGGAAAAGAGATTGTGGGGACGTATCCCACCCTTTGGCGTCATAAACGGAGGGTTGGCTAGGATCACGTCAGCGTATTCGGTCCAGCGTTCCTCGCTGGTGAGGGTATCGTACTCATGGATGTGTGGTTCCCTAAATCCGTGCAGGTACATGTTAACCAAGGAGAGACGTACCATGTCCGGGGAGATGTCGTATCCCTTGAAGTTGTTGGCCAGTCGCCCCCTTTCATCGGGCGTTAGCGTACTCTGGCCGTCGCTGCCGGTGTTGGTGGCCAAGACGTGTTTATAGGCAGAAATGAGGAAGCCCGCGGTGCCACACGCGGGATCCAGAACCACTTCGTCCTTCTTGGGTTCTACGATCTCAACTATGAAGTCGATGATATGGCGAGGGGTGCGGAACTGGCCAGCATCGCCTTGGGCACCTAGGACCGAGAGCAGGTACTCGAAGGCATCTCCCAACCGCTCGGAGTGGTCGTAGGTGAATTCGTTGATGACCTTTAGGAAAGCCCGCAGGGTCTCGGGGTCGCGGTAAGGCAGGAAGGCATTGTTGAAGATGTCCCGGAACAGAGCCGGAATGCCTGGGTTCTCGGGCATCCTGGTTATAGCCTCGGCGTACAGGTTCAGCGCTTCGTGCCCGCCGATGCCGGGCTGCATCAGTTTGGCCCAGCCATACCTAGCGAACTCACCGGCGAAGAACTTCCGCTCGCCGCCCAACTCCTCGCTTTCGGCGTCCAGGTCGTCCATGAACTTGTAGATAAGCGCGATGGTAATTTGCTCCACCTGGCTCTTGGGGTCGGGGACCTTTCCGACCAGGATGTCGCGGGCGGAGTCTATGCGTCGTTTGGTGTCGGCGTCCAGCATTCTATTTCCTACGCGGCGAACTGGTTAAGCGAAACGTAATCCTTGATGTAATCCGGAACCAACGTCCGGTACTTGGCGGGCACGGCACGGTAGTCTTCCATTGAGAACACGGCGTTGGTGGCAAGGTCCGTGAACCGTCGGCTGTCAATGACGAGACGGATTAGGTCACTGGTGACGTACGCCTTAAAGTAGGTCTTGATGGCAGGGATGGAATCCGAGTCCTCTGGCTTGTGGTCGACGACGAACTTGCCGAACTCCTCTTCCAGCAGCTCGTCCTTGGACTTGAAGGCAGGGATTAGGTCGAAGACCCTTTCCAGGATCTCCCGCAAGGTCAAGCGCCTATCTACGGCGGCCGCCTTCCGTAGCTTGTCCAGGTTGTAGTAGTCCTCCGGCTTGTCGAACACCTCTCGGTTAACGTAGTCCACGACAAGGTCCCAGTTTCCGGATTCGACAGCTTTCTTGACGACACTGTCTGCTCGAACGGTGTCCGCGAATCGGTCGAACAGCATCCTGTCGATTTTCATCCCCTCATACCCAATGGTTTCCACAGTCATAGAGGAGAGAATGTCTTTGCCCAGATGCTCGTAGGCATAGACCAAGGTAGCTCCTTTACCGTTTTCTCCACCCCCTTCCTTACCGGATTGGGGCCTCGGCAACTCAATTACCTGATCGTAGTTGAATTCTGTCTCGAAGTACTCGCAGTTGCCGAAGAAGTCGAAGAGCTTGAAGGCGGTCTTATCCGGGTGGGCTATGTTCTCTGCCATGCCTGAGTCGTGTAACTGTTCGAGGAAACTATGCCTGCGGGTGCCTCGGCCTTTGATCTGAACAAAGTCGGTGGGCGAGAAGATCGGCCGGAACAGGCCGAGGTTCAGGATGTCGGTGCAGTCGTAGCCGGTGGTCATCATGCCCACGGTGACGCAGACCCGGGCCCTGCTGGTCCGGTAGGAGGGCAGGAAGTTGCCAGAACCCAATAGATTGTTGTTGGCGAAGTTGATGGTGAACTGCTGGGCGTCCGGAACCTGGGAAGTGACCTGGACGGCAAAGTCCGACCGGTACTTCCCTGGGAACATAACGTCGGCCATTTCGTTGAGGGTCTGCGTAAGCCTGGCGGCGTGGTTCTGGCTCACCGCGAAGACGATGGACTTACCGATTTCCCCACTCACGGGGTCCCGCAGGGCGTTCTCCAGGAAGGTCTTGCAGAAGACCTGGTTAGTCGCGTCCGAGAAGAACCGCTTCTCGAACTCGCGCTGTCTGAACGCCTCCTCATGCTCGTCGCCCGTGTCGTCGGTAAAGGAGACTACGAAGCCCTCGTCCGCGAGCAACTGGGTTGTCACCTCGGTTCGGGCATCCACCACGGTGGGGTTGATGAGATACCCATCCTTCACTCCGTCGAGCAGCGAATACCTGAAGGTGGGTTGTCCGCTCTCGCAGCCGAAGGTTCGGTAGGTGTCCAGAAGTAACCTCCGCTCAGCTTCACGGGGGTCGCGTACATCAGGACCGGCTCTATCGAAGCCCCTGAGGTAGTCTCGCGGTGTAGCAGTGAGGCCCAGCTTATAGCCGACGAAGTAGTCGAACACGGCCCGGGCGTTGCCGCTGATGGAGCGGTGGGCTTCATCTGAGATCACGAGGTCGAAGTCGGTCGGAGAGAAGAGGGACTGGTACTTGTTGTTGAATAGCAAAGACTGGACGGTGGTGACTACAACTTCTGCCGAACGCCAGTCGCCTCGTCTCTCTTTGTAGATGACTGTGGAATAGTCCGCCGATAAGATGGCGTCGAACATCTTCCGTGCCTGCTCCTCCAGTTCTAGGCGGTCGACTAGGAACAGGACACGTGTGGCGTTGCGCGAACGGAGGAACAGCTTGACGACGGCGGCGGCCGTAAGCGTCTTGCCGGTACCCGTGGCCATTTCGAACAGGAAGCGGTCATTGCCGTTCCTCACCGCCTGCTGCAAAGCATGAATCGCTCGGAGTTGGTATGTGCGCAGAAAGCGAAGGTTGTTGGCCATGATGAAGCCTGGCCGTTCGGCATCGTTCTTCCACGCCGCCTCGGAAGTATAGTTAGGTCGTTGGGAAAGGACGATGTAGTCATCCCTGACCTGCTCGTCTATCAGTCGCTGCGGGTTAGGCATGACTCTGTTGTAGCCCGCTACGGATCTCGGCGTCGGGAAGGACGTGATGATGTAAGGGTTGCCTCGCTCGAGGTCCCAGAAATAGTGAAGGTTTCCGTTGGAGAGCATGACGAATCGGCAATTCAGGGAACGGGCGTACCTCCTGGCTTGCTCTTTGCCCACCAGCGGCTGTTTCTCTTCTGACTTGGCTTCCAGCACGATGAACGGGAACCCTCTTTCATCCAAGAGCAGGTAGTCAACGAATCCCTTGCCGGTCTCCTCGAAATCATCTCCAAGCCCATCCAGGTCTGATGGTTTGAGAGCAACACCAGGCTCAAGTTGGATGTTGGCTGGCCTGCTTCCTTCAGGGAAGAAGTGCCAGTCCGCTCGCTCTAGCAATCGGTTGATCTTCAGCCTTGCGGTAGCTTCGTTCATACTCTATCTCAAATAAGGATACGCCGACTTGTGGAAGGTGCACTCCAAAAGCACCTCCTACTATCTGCACACCCCTCCGGTTCTCTATGCCATGGACTGCGGCTGGTATCGTTTGACCTGTATCCTGTCTTCACCTTTGCGCGCTTGCGCTAGGTCGTAGGACGTCTGCCGGCGCAGCCAGAAATCCGCGCTGGACCATCCCGCTTTCTCAAGGCGAATGGCCATGTCGGGCGAGATTGCGGCGTGGCCGTTCAATACCCGCGAAAGGGTGTGCCGGGCAACGCCTAGGATCTCCGCCGCCTCGGTGACACTCAGGCCAAGGGGGGCCAGGCAGTTCTCCCTTACGCTGCGACCTGGATGGGGCGGATTCTCCATAGGCATTGTTTCTCTCCTAATTAGTGATAATCGATGAGATCAACGTCGTACACGTCGCCAGCTTCAAACCTAAAGGTGACCCTCCAGTTGCTAGTAAGCGAAATGCTCCATAATCCTCTTCGGTCCCCTCTGAGCTGATGCAGTCTGTACCCTGGCAGGTCTACTTCGCTCTGCTGGCTGGCAGCATCAAGATCTGCCAGGGCGAGAGCGACCCGATCTAGCAGGTCGGCGCCTATCCTGCTGGTGTCACCTCGCTCATAAAGCCGCCTCAGTCCTCGATGGCGAAACGACCGGATTATGGGTTTATTATACCGTGTGCCGGTACAGCTATCAATAGAAATGTTAATCTGCCCACCACTGACACATAGTGGTTGCCCGCCGGGGCGGTAAATTGTTACGCTCGACACATGTCAATCTCCGACCGACAGTTGCTCGACGCCCTCAGCCGGACGCCCTTCGTCGACTCGAATGAGATGGCGGGCATCCTCGGAGAGCCGCACGCCACGGTCCACCGCACACTGGCCAACCTGCTGGCCGAGGGCGTGGTGGGGCGCGTCAGCCACGGCACCGCACACCTGTGGTCGAAACGGGGGTACTACCTGACGGTCGAGAGCGTCGGCGAAGCCGCCGGGGTTTTGGGTTTCGACGTGCCATCACACCTCTTAGAGCCTATCCAGTGCCCGGGGGTGGCTGGTGGTGCTGATAGGCCGGATGGACGCCGTGGCCTCCGCCTACCGAGTGGCGGGGTCCCAGTCTCAAAGCCAAGGAAAGCAGCCGGTGGAGAATGAGGGCCACGGCAAATCACTCTGGAGTAGCTGAAAATGCGTATCCATCGGGATGTCTCTGACATTGTTAATAACGTCGTGCTGCGCGATGTCATCCAAATCCATGGCATGGAAATTCCCTATCCTGCTGAATTATGGGTAGACGGAAACTGTCGTCACGAAGAAGGGACGGCGATGTTCAGCATCGGCGACAGGGGCTATCTGACTGCCGAATACTTTGGTTACGACATTGCCAACCCACTCGAATGGATGGGGATGGGAGTCAAGCGACTTGACGCGAAGCTGGTTATGAAAGACACGAACGTCGAAATACCCATCTGGTGGATCAGCAGCAGCCCGAAAGCCCGCACCTGGCACAGCATGCCGATGCCGGATGTAACAGCCTACAAATGTGATATACAGGGGCTGTTAGGTGTATCCGATAGCGAAATGAACTCGGTGTCCATGACTGTCGCGGGCCTGCCAGACATTCACCTGGGCCAAGTAACGACGCGAATCCCGGAGGAGACTACAGGCGTGGAACAATTCACCCTGCGCGGTTTCAAGAGACAGACCTATCAGTTGAACATGGAGGCTGGAGAATGGCAGATCGAGTTGAATCGGTCCCACGCGGACGACGAGGGACGTCCTCTGTACCACATCCGTCTAACCCGCGTGGACACATCACCATTCAATTTGCCTGAGGACATAAACACCAGCATCGTAAATGCGCTGACCAGATTCCTGTCTTTCCAATGTGGGAGATGGGTTGATGTGCCAACGATTGTATGCAACCCGGTGTTCAGCACGCTCGAAAAGCACTTGGTCCTGCGCGAAGGTGAAACGGACGGGGACGTTCTTCGAACGTTTCAGAAATTCAGAACATCAGAGGAACCGCTTGCCCTGGATGAACTTAATCTTTCGATCCAGGAGGCTCACGGCTTTGAGGACGTCTCTGGTGCCGATATTTTGGGGGTCTCCTTTAGCGGTGAAGAAGTGACGATAGGTTTTGGCAAAGGAGACCCTACCGTAAGACTGGCATGGGTAGGACGATTGTCCAAACCGGACGCTTCGGACAATAGCCAGTGGACCGCGGCAGACACAAGGGCGTGGCCCAGTCTGTTCAAAGAGTTTTTGTATCGGTACAACGAACCAGGCGACCGCGAGCACCTGAATAACTGCCTGTACCATTACACGGAAGCACAACGGGTATTTGACGACGGCTCCATTGGTCAAGCTCTGGTCGCAGCACAGTCAACCTTGCAGGCACTAACCCGCTGGTGGAACGGGTTGGATATAGCCCACAGATTCGGACCGCCTGGGGCTACATTTGCCCAGCTATTGATCAAGGCGGTACAAAAGGCGGAGTTGGGCCGAGACAGCGGCCTGGTCATCGACGAAAAGGCGTTAGAGGTTATAATCTCGAAAGCCTCCGGCTACCGGCACGATATTGACCATGGTAGAGGCGGAAATATCGAAGGGCACGAGCAAGACGTCATCTACTGCCGGATGCACCACCATAATCTCGCTCGCTTGCTCATACTCGCCAAACTCGGCAATCGAAACAGGGACGCCAGAGGCTGCTTTGCGGGCCCCATGTTCACAGAGGCACCGAATTGATAAACCTTCCCACTGGAGATGGACACGGTCCGGTCCCATAAGGACAATCAGCAGGGATCCCCACCCAGTGTAGGGCCGCACGTCTCCAATCCTGCTTAGACGCTAAACGCCGTCTGGGTGCCCCTGTTTGAACATTACGCCACAATTTCTTTCATCCACCATGTGGTTCACCGAGACCCGGCCCCGGCTGTCGTAGCCGGTGGTGTAGGCAAACTCCACCTCGGCCCCCCAGGGCACCCGCCCGCCCGTCCGAATGGCGCCGCCGCCCGGCCCGCCGGCGCCCTTGACCACCACGCCGTTGCGTCCTCCCTTCTTCCAGCCCATGACCTTGAGTTCCACCGGCGCCACCAGTTCCGCCGCGGACGGCGCGAACAGCACCTCGTACAGCCGCCGCAGCACGTCCCCCGAGGGGGTGCGCTGACCGTTCATTACCTGGGAGAGCATGGCCTTGCTGATGCCGGCCTGCCGCGCCACCTCGTTCTGCGACCAGCCGTGGGCGTCCATGCGCTCCCACAGGACCTGGGGGTCAATGTCGGCAGGCTGGGCGGCTTCAATCTTCACCGGAGCCTCCAGCACCGCCTCCATCCGGGCCTGTGCGGCAGGACTGAGGTGGCGCTGGCCTCGCGCCGCCTGCACAACATACCCATAAGACAGTCCCGTCTGGTCCGCCACCTGCCGCAGGCTCAGTCCCTTCTCCCTGGCCCGCTCCCGGATGTAGGTGCTTTGCCCCTGGACCACGCCGCCCTGGCGGTAGACCACGCCCTGCCCCGGCGCCTCGCCCAGGGCTGCCGCGACCTTCTCCCGCAGGTTGGGAGTCCAGGGCCTGCGCCCGTTGGCGACGGCGCACAGGTGGCTGTAGTTCACGCTCATCTTCGCCGCCAGTTGCTTCAGGGTGAGTCCGTGGCGCCGGGCCGCCGCCTGGAGCTCGCTCTCGGCCTTGCCCCCTTTGACTGCTTCGTTCCCAGCCTGGGTCTGTGCCTCCGTGTCCTGTAAGGCGATGGTGTCGTCCTGGCCGTTGACGTAACCCGCAAGGTCGTGGATGGTCTCCGTGATGTTGCTGGTAGAAATGGTGGTCATGTCGCTTCCTCCGAAAGGCAGAAAGCGAGGCCGGCCCGAATGGACCGACCCCGCTCTCCAGTTCAAGATGCAGGTCGTTGGGTGCGGTCCATTCAGCCGCTTGGGTGTTTGCCGGTTGACAAACACGAAGAGCGGGGCCGTCTCCCCGCAGTTGGGAGAGACAGCCCCGCTCGTGGATGCCTATTCGATTGTCAGCGGCGGCTTACGCAGCCGCCGGGGTTTTCGCCGCGCCCCGCTTGGGAAGGCGGGCCTTGGGACTTATCGCCGGTTCACCGGTTGCTCCAACCGGCTCGCGGTCGCCGGGAACTCAGGATGTTCGTTGTTACTGTGTTTCACCTCCTCGATGTGGTAGTGGTTGTCTCCGTTGTCGCCGACGTTCCGCCCGTTGCCGACGTGGTTGCCGCCGGTGAGGTCGGAGGCGCCAGCCATTGGCCTGCCACACTTTCTGACCCTCCAAGAGTGCCCCCATCCACCAGCCAACGGCATTCGCCCGTGCCTCCCGGTGATGGACGCACTACTCCCACGGTCCGGCCCTGCCATGGCAAACCGGGAATGGCGAATTGGCGCAGGACGCACCACGCCCAGGGTCAGACGCCGCAATGGTGAAGGCCGGAATGAGGTTGGCGAAAGGCGCGGTTTGCCCAGGGTAACGCTTAGCCGCTCAATCCAACCGCCCGGCACCGGGCGCACTGCTCCCAGAGGCAGGTTGGCGCAATTGGGAACAACTGGTTGGGGAGGCTGGCGCAAGACGCAGTTCGGCTAGGGTGCAATGTCCGGGAACTGCTTTACGAGGGCAAGAGAGAGTAACGCAGTGGGACCAGCGGCTACGCCGTCAGCCAGCGCGCCGGTGGGAACCGCGTTGCAATGGGAAGCGTCCGGTCCGTTGTTCTCAAGTGACCGGAGCCTGTGGAGTCTGCGGCCCGGTTTCTGCCGTTCAGCAGCGACACCGCAGTGGTGATGGGACGGTCAGAGTTGGTGATCAACTCCAACCCGTGCATGAGAGAACAGCGCAGCGGGTCAACCGCTCCGCCGGTGGGTCCTGGTGAAAGGGACGCCGGGGATGCCGTGCTGTTTCCGGTTGCCGCCTCCTTCAGTCAGTCCGTGGGGCAGGGAATCCGCCTGGGATGGGGATACCTGGTGAAGCGCGTCATGCGCTTCGAGGAATGTCCCTCGCAGACGCTTTCGGGAGAGCAGGGCTCGATCCCTCTGAGCAGGTCCGGCGTGGGCGGCCGTTCGGAGAGCAGGGCTCGATCCTATGCGGCCAAACCCGGGTCCGGGGACGGGACCCTCCAGTTTTCTCGGCAAGAAACACTGGAAAAAGCCTGATCACGTAATCCAGTATCCGGCACTGGTCGGGGCGATGGCAATACCCGCAGCACCCCGGAGGCCAAAGTGTTCACAAAAGCCTAAGCGCCGCTCCTGGACCGGCTTTCACCACCTCCTTTTTCCGGCCCTTGGGTAAAGAGTTCACCGGCTGCGGGCCAAGGAAAGTCACCAACCCTACAGCAATTCCCTCGTGGGCGCTCCGGGGAGAAATATCTCAATCCTCGCGGAGCAGGCCCGGGCGAGCAGGGATCACGCCCCCAGGTTTCTGTGGCAGTGGAAACCCTGGAAAGCCGGACAACGCATTCAGTATCCGGCCCCGGCACGAACCCGCGCAAGGGTTCTGAGGCCGCCTCGCCCACATCGTTTGCAAACGGCCCGCAGGAATCCGACTGGAATCAAACAAGAATCAGGCAAGAATCCAGCGCGCCCCGGCAGCGACGCCGCAGGCCCCTCCTGGCACCCGCCACCATGGTCCAGCGTCAGCTTTCGCAACCGCCGACCCGCGCCCCATCAGCCTCACCAGGGCAACCACACCCATCTCAGCCGCGTTCTCCCCGCAGCCGTCGGCGCCGCAATCGCCAGCGTCGGGAACCACGTCAACGTAACCGTCCCCCAGTTCATTGCCGTGGCCGACAGCCCCGATCTCCTGTCCCGGCCCCAGCGCCGTGAATAGTCGCCGCTGGCGCACCCGGACAAACAAGGGCAGCTCACCCGCATTCTCCCCGCCGCCGCTACTGCCAGCGTCGGGAACTTCGGCTGCGTACCCATCCCCGCGCTCGACCTTGGCGCAGTGGACCCTTGGTCTCCGGTCCGGCCCCGCCCGCACCGGCTCACCATCGCCGTCCTGAGTGTCCGGTTACACATTCCTGTTCCCACCACCGCCACCCAGAGCATCCAACGCGCTGTCCCCGATTCCTCCACCAGACTCGCCGCTCAGCGCCTAGCCGGGGCCGGGACCGATGCCGACCCTGCCCGGCCCGAGACCAGCCCGCCGACAGCCCGCCGACATCCCCCACAGCCCCGGGGGTGCAAAATGCACTTTCCAGCTTGGGCCATTGCACCGGCGGCCCGGTCCACCAGGGAGCAACAATGTACCTCTCCAATAGGGGCGATGCATCCGGCCACCGGAACTGGCACTGGAATCCAGGTGTTCGCAAAACTACCGCTGAAATGGGCGATTACCCCCCTTTTCAGCTACGAATCCCCTCCCGTTCACCGATGCAGTCAAAGTCCCAATTCCTGTACACGTCCCCAGCGTCGGGGAGGACACGGAAAATCCCGTGCCTCGAAAGGGGTGGTGCGCAAGACCCCCCTCAGGCGTCTTATCTCCGGGGATACCCGTCCACCCCCTGCTACCCGGGGCATGGGGACACACACCGGCCTTGCCGCCGCCCACCGTCAGACAACGACTGCGCCCGCCACTCCGAACCGGCGCATCACTCCCAAGGGAGCAGGCCCGGGCACCCGTCACTCACGCCCGAATCCACCAAAACTGCAATACAATCGGTGCAATAAACCCGACACGGAGCGTCAACAAACTCGCTGCCGGGATCCCCCGCTGGAACCCCGAATCTGCCCCGATTCAGCTTTGGCAATGGCCTCGATTGCACCGTGCAACGCCTTCTGTTTCTCCTTACAGCCCACCCACTGTGAAAACGTCCCCGGAGCGGTTGCAGTCCGGCCCGTCGCGCTTCCGCTGGTCCTGGTCAACGGCGACAAGCGCGTCCTGCTGACCACAGCGGCCCGGGTCTCCCCGAACCCGCCGCGAACCCTTGACGTGTCACGCCATGCGCGGCCGAATCCTCCGCCGGAACGACCCTACCGGCTGCCACCAGCCCGACCTAGACAGGCAGACAAGAACGCGCCTTTCCGTTCCTGGCACTTCTCGCAGGGGCCCCTGCCCCAAAGCTGGAATCCGGTGCTCCAACCCTGTCTGACCCCCCAGGCCCAGAGCGGGGGCATTTCGTTGCAGAACCCGAGCCCGGGCAGCCCCAGAACCACCACCCCCACTGTCAAGCCGTTCGCCCCGTCCCGCCCGATGGGGTGTATGACGCGCCAAGACTGACACGCAATGACGTGATGCTACGCCGCGTCTTCGAGTCTCAGCGCGACCGTGACGGCCTCTTCCAGCCCGTCTCCCGCTCCCTGGCGCTGACCGTCGCTGACGGCGCCACTGGCATTTGCCGGATTACCCAATCCGCCAGAGACCCCGCGCCCTGGTGCCAGCGCCACGACCGCAGCCGTTCCCGGTGCCTGTCAGGCCCGCCGGATCCTCCGACCCGGCCCTCCTGCCGACCGCTGGCGCACTGTCCGATTTCGTAGCTGGCACTGTCCAACTTTGCTAACCATCGCCATCGGCGCACTGTCCGATTCTGTACGTGGGACTGTCCAACAAGGGTGGAAGCTGCCCTGGAACCAAAGTGTTCGCTGAACCCCTCCGATAGGGAGTGATTTCCCTCCATTTCAGGTTCAACTGGACAGGATTGGACAGTCCGCCACCAACTCCAAATCCCTGTGCACGGGTATGACACCACACCGGCCTGTCCAAATCCCGTGCCCTATAAGGGGTGACGCCGGCGTCACCATGCCGGGGAATCCGCGCCCACGCCGGCGGTGCTGTCGTCAAACTGACCCGCATCTCTAATTGGGGCCGCCCCGGTCCGGGCCGTCATGCAGCCGACACTGGCGGAAGCTGATTATTTCGTCGCGGGGATCCCGCCTGGCCTGATTCCTGACGCTGGGAACCGACTTGCAGAAATACAAGCGGAACCGGAACAGGGCCTTACCCGGTATCGCTTGCAAAACTGGCGCTGATTCCCGGATTTCCACGGGTTTCAAGTTCAAAATGGCCGCGACTTGTACTTCTGCAACTGGTGGCAATCCCTGTACACGGGTATCACATCGTATATGGCGTCGGACCGACACTCGGCACCTGATTTGATCGAGGAACTGGCACCGCCTCGGTTTGACCCTTACACCCGGATCGGTGCCTGAGTGAAGGCTATGGCGCACGCGGATTAACCCCTGATGACGCGATCAATCGCCACCTGGGCGAGTTGCGTATTGTCCCCGGCTTTTCGACTCAGGCCGTTGTCGGTGGCGGAAATAGACCACTCCAGTCCAGCCGGATGGTAGTCGTGCCGGAAAGAAGGTCACCGGTTCGCATTGAAACGTAGGGTAGTAGCCAATGTTGCCCTTGATCCATGAATAAGAGGAGTGGTGCCTGATGTTCTCATGACTTCGAGTACGTCGCTGGCGACCACCTCTTTCAGGGAGAGGGGACGTATGGTGTTGCGGCTAGTCGGACAGCGTGTCGACTATCAAGGGGCTGCGTTCGATGATAAAATCGACAGTGTTCGGGTGGTTCCCAACTGTGGTGATGGTCAAACCACGGCGTAGTGAAACAACGTGGCAATTGCAAAATCGGCCATCACCACGATGAACATGGGCTTCACGTCTTGCGGTCTCATAGATGCGGTCTAGCGACTTGGTTCCTGCACTTTGCGTTCCCCATGCTCCACAAAGTATTGGTGGCCGGCGAGGACTCTGATGAGCATAGATGTTGTTCGGGGCACAACCCTCAAGCCTGCGTCTAGTGGGGAGCTAGCTAGGTTGCTGAGCAGTGCCCCGGACTTGTCAGGGCAACTATTTATCGGCTATCCGATACTGGGCACCTCTACGGGCTCGTATCCGATAGATGCGCTGCTGGTTTCGGAGAACGGTGGGGTAGTGATATTTGACCTGGTGGAGGGGACTGACGCGGGTGACTACCAAGAGCGCCAGGACGACTCATTCAACAAACTAGAATCGAAGCTCAAGGTGTATCCGCAGTTGAACGACCGTCGGCATCTACGTGTTCCAATTGAAACGATATCCTTTGCTCCCGGCGTGCCATTTCTCCCCCAGACTGGGGAGGGTTACCGCATCGCGAACGGCCAAACAATTGTAGACGCCGTGCGGCAACTTCAAAGCAATAAGCTGGAGCATGACCTTTATCGGTCAACCTTGTCAGCGATAGAAAGCATTTCCACAATTCGGCAAGGTAGAGCAAGACGGACCATCGAGCAGTCAAACTCCCTTGGGGCACGATTGAAACGGTTGGAGGACTCCATCGCTACATTGGACCACCAACAGAGCACTGCGGTAATCGAAACTGTCGAAGGAGTGCAGCGGATTCGTGGTTTGGCTGGATCTGGAAAAACCATAGTTCTTGCGCTAAAAGCGGCTTACCTCCATGCCCAACATCCCGATTGGCGAATTGCCGTCACCTTTAACACACGGTCCCTTAAAGGATTTTTTCGGCGCTTGATTCACAACTTCTTTCTTGACATGACCGGCGAGGAACCAGATTGGGATCGCCTTAGAGTGATACAAGGGTGGGGAGCACCGGGAGGCCCTGACAGAGATGGCCTGTATTTCGAGTTTTGCCGCACACATAATCTTCAATATTTCGACTTCGGCACTGCAGCGCGAATGTTTGGCCGGGTTGGGACTTTAGGTAGGATTTCCGACATCGCCCTAAGCCACATGCAAGACCCCAGAGAGTTGTACGACGCGGTACTCGTTGACGAAGCACAGGATTTCACACCTCCGTTCCTTCGCCTTTGTCTGTCTCTCCTAAAGGAACCCAAAAGGCTGGTTTACGCCTACGACGAACTGCAAAGCTTGTCGGGCGAGTCTCTCCCTTCCCCAGAGGCTATGTTCGGCGGGGTTGCGGCAGGTGGTGCGCAGATTTGGGGTGACAATCTTGAAACCGAGGGGCCACGTCGCGACATCATACTGCAGAGGTGTTATCGCAACTCCCGCCCAGTCTTGGTGACGGCACATGCTCTCGGTTTCGGCATAAATCGGGTTCCTGCCGAACAAAGCGAAACTGGTCTCATTCAGATGTTTGATAACCCGAGGCTTTGGATGGACGTGGGTTACCAGGTAGCCAGCGGTGAACTTGAGGAAGGGAAGGAAGTAGTCCTCCGAAGAACTGAGGACACCAGCCCTTCCTTCTTGGAAGAGCACTCCAAGATAGACGAGTTGATCCAGTTTCATCGATTCGAAAGCGAAGAAGACCAGGCTCGATGGCTGGCAGTGTCTATTTTTAACAACCTTAGAGAGGAGGAGCTACGGCATGATGACATTGTGGTGATCAATCCTGACCCGCGCTCAACGCGTGGGAAAGTCGGTGTGGTCCGTAGGTCCCTTCAGGAAATGGGGATTCATTCTCATCTAGCAGGTGTGGACACCGATGCTGATACGTTCTACAGACAGGATGCGGCATCCATAACCCTCACAGGGATTTATCGCGTCAAGGGAAACGAAGCCGGAATGGTCTATGTAATCAATGCACAGGATTGTAATCTCCCCGCCATGAATTTGGCGTCTATCAGGAACCAGCTTTTTACCGCGATCACAAGGAGCAAGTCTTGGGTTCGGGTTCTTGGTGTTGGTAGCCCCATGGATTCGCTAATAGAGGAATATCACAGGCTAAAGGAATCGGAATTCGTTCTGAGATTTCTTTACCCTACGGCCGAACAGCGGGAGAACTTGAGGATAGTTCACCGGGATATGGGAGGCGCAGACCAAGAAACTGGTCAGGACCGGCAGCCGGACATCCAAAGGCTGCTGGAAGATTGGGAAGCCGGCAACATCGAAGCAGAAGACGCGATGTCCAGACTGAGGGAGCTAATGGATTAACGAAGATGCCAACGCCCAATGCAACGAGGACGCAAATCGAAGAGATAGTTCTCTATATGATGGATACCGGTCTTTCGGACGACCAGAATTTTCCCTACCTTGACAGCAGAGAACATCCTTCGGTGAGGGTCAGTTTTCCGGGGGCAGAATTAATTGGCGACGCATTGCGAAACCGCCCATACGAGGACATTTACCGCGACTTTGTAGATTCTCGCGCTTTCAACATAAAGATGCTCGATGGGGCATTAGTGCAAATGACCTATCAGTTCCTTCAGGGTGGGTTGTTCAACCATCGCCTGGCCTTCCTCCCGTCGCCTTCCCTCGCGGAGTTTCAGAACGACCCACAGGGATATTTCGACGACGATTTATATGCGGATATCGTTGCGAGCAACATCGTCCACGTGCCCATACGTTTCGACTACGATGCATCGGAAGACATCCACCGGGTTTTGACCCATCCCAAGTCTCACCTAACACTCGGTCAGTATAGGAACTGTAGGATCCCGGTTTCTGCTCCCTTGACTCCTCTTCAATTCACCGACTTCATTCTTAGGAACTTTTATCACACAGCCTATCAGAATTTTGCAGCCGATCTGCCAGCGACCAGTGCTAGATTTTCAGACTCGATCCTCCCAGCCGAGCGGGAAGTTGTTCATATCGTGGTTCCTTCGTGAGCAACAAGCACGATGCAGTAAGCAGTACCCACGTACCTAAGATTCGAAGAAGGATTGAGGCGAAACGACACTCACGTTCGCCGCTGCGTCGAGCCCTGCGGCGCTCTCGACTCCCTAGGCAATTCCATGTCTGGCGTCATCCTCCGGGACTCTAACCCCGTCTGTGAGAGGGTCCTCCAATCTACCGGTAGCCTTGGAGCAGTTGTCAACGGGAACGTGTTGAAAGCGCTTTATTGCCACGTCTAATACGTCATCGCTCAACGGGACGGCGGCGGAGTTCACTAACTGTCAGGGTGGCACAAGCGATCTCAAGGCTCTCCCGGACAGATCAACTTGCCAGCCGTCCAGCGGTCGGGACGGTGAGACGGCATTTCTCGAAAGCACCGGGTATAGGTCGGGAGATGGTTGACAAGGTTGGGTCGGTGGCTCAGTATGTTGGTAAGACTGGATAATAAAGAACGAACATGCCAAGAACGACCAAGACCATTACCTTCTCCCTACCGCCGGAAATGGCGGAGCGGTTGGACGAAGTGATGCAGCAGCAGGGCCGATCACGGAGCGAGTTCCTGCGGGACGCGGTGGTGCGCTACATTGAGGAGTGCGAGTGGCGCCAGTTGCTCCGGTACGGCGAGGGGCGGACCAGGGAGCAGGGCATCGGGCCCGAGGACGTGGCCGACCTGGTGGAGGAGTACCGGGCCGAGGCAGGCCAACCGCGGACGTGAGAGTGGTCCTGGACACCAATGCCGTTGTCTCCGCGCTGAACTTCCCCGGCAACGAACGGTTGGCCCTGGAGTTGGGCCTGCGGGGCCGGTTCGGGTTCTACCTGTCCTGTTTCATCCTGGGTGAGGTTGCCGGGGTGCTGACGCGCAAGTTCGGCTGGGACCAGGAACGCGCGGGCCAGGCCATCCGGGTCATCGAGAACGCCGCCACCGTCATTGACCCGCCGAGGCTCCCGGAAATGATTGCGGGCGGCCACGCCGACAACCGGGTGCTGGAGTGTGCGGTAGCCGCAGGTGCCGACTACCTGATCACCGGCGACCGGCGGCATCTCCTGCCCCTCGGTGAGCACGAGGGAACCAGGATTATCAATGCCCCACGCTTCCTTTCGGCGCTGAACTAGATCAGATAAGCGTCGGACAGGCATCCGGTTGGACGGCTGGCTGGAGGGAGTCTAAGTCACCTGCCTATGTGAAAGCAGGTACAAATCCGCATGAGGGGGCAGACACGAAGTCTTGCCTTCCTTCCCGTCTTGCGTCCTCGATTGGTTGGCTATTGAGCTTGTCTATGTCGCAAATAGTATTGCCTTTCACCGTAGGAATACAGACTGGCCCGGCACGCCATCAGGCCGAATTCTCATGCACTTTTTCACCAACTTCGCTCAGGGGTAAGTCATGCTGAAGCGATTTCGAAGGTGGCTGTGGCGTCAGACGAAAGCGATAGGGCTGTATTTGGGCCTGGTGTTCTCGCTGTCCTTATTGATCGGCTTGTTTGTGTATTCCGCAGAATCCAGTAAGCTGTCCATTGATAGCGTTATCGCTGTAACAGGAGTAGGCATAACTATTGGTCTGGTCTATGGGCTAAGAAGACAGCGGCCATGTCTTTTCGGGACTACTGGCTACGTTTTTTCTTTTCCATAGGCATACTGTGCATTTCCGTCCCGTTTCTTGCGGCGATTGTGTATACAATGTTTCAGGGCATAAATGCTGCTTCCCCTGAGCAGAACATGCTATTGGACCCCGAGAAGCCACCGCCCTTTCTGGTGTTCCTCTTTCTCAATGCCGGGGGTTTTGGGTTGGGCTTCTTCGTTGCGATAGACCAAGGCTCTGCGCCTGTCCTCAATCGCAGGCCACGCCCCCGCCGCCGGCTCAAGGTAATTCTTCTGCGATGGCGCAGACGTCTTGGGCGCCTGCTGAACAAAAGACAAAGAGTGCTCAGATAACCTTCGCCTTGTGGTAGTTACACCAGAAGGGACAGGAAGAGGCATTCGTTTCCAGGCGGATGGTTGACCCTCCACAGCTGACAACTGCTCCTTGACAATGGCCGGTCAGATGCCCGATGATAGATAGTAAGACTCGGTAAGTAACAGAAGCGCAAAAAAGAGAGGACAGATGAGAAAACAGATACAACCCCTGACCCCGGCGGCCCTCTACGCCCGGGTCTCCAGCGACCGCCAGGACGTGGACCTCTCCGTGGCCGCCCAGCTTCGGGCCTTGAGGGACTACGCGAAGAACAACGGCTATTCCGTGGCCCGCGAGTACGTGGACGAGGCCGAGAGCGGCCGGATCGCCGACCGGCCCCAGTTCCGCAAGATGATCGACGAGGGCGGCAGGCCAAAGGCCCCTTTCCAGGTCATTCTGGTCTGGAAATTCAGCAGGTTCACCAGGAAGCGCGAGCACGCCGTGGCCTTCAAGGCCCAGTTGCGGCGCAAGGGCATCCGCGTGGTCTCCATCACCGAGCAGGCCGAGGACAACGCCACCGGCAGGCTGCTGGAGGGCATCATCGAGAGCGTGGACGAATACTACAGCGAGAATCTTGGGCAAGAAGTGACGCGGGGAATGCGGGAGGCGGCGTCCCGTGGTTTCTTCCTGGGTTCCAAGGCCCCCTTCGGCTACACCCGGGTCAAGGTCAGCGACGGGGTGAAGGAGCGTCCCACCCTGGAGGTGGACCCGGTGGCCGCCCCCATCGTCAGGGAGATATTCGAGAGTTCCCGCCGGGGCAACGGGCTGGCGGAAATCTGCAAGGAGCTGAACGGGCGGGGCATCACCAACCGGGGAAGACGCTGGCAGAAGAACATCGTCCACTACCTGCTGACCAACGAAGCCTACACCGGCACCGCCGTCTGGGGCGTCAAGAGCAAGGACGAAAAGGCGGGGGAGCCGGTACGGGTGGAGAACGCCTGGCCCGCCCTGGTTTCAGGGGAGCTGTTCGACGCGGTGCAGCAGGGACTCCACCAGAGGGCGCCCACGGTGGCGCGGCCCGGACGGGTGGGCAGCCAGTACCTGTTGAGCGGGTTGTTGAAGTGCGGGGTGTGCGGCAAGCCCTACTCGGCCCAGGGAGCCAAGAGCGGCCAGTTCGCCTACTACGTCTGCTCCAGCCTGTTCCGGGAAGGGGCCGGAGCCTGCACCGCCCGCTACCTGAACGCCAGCAAGGTGGAGGACCTGGTGATCGAGAAGGTCAGGGAGCGGATTCTCACCGAGGAG
>JAPPLU010000087.1 GCA_028874075.1 Chloroflexota bacterium | reverse complement strand
CTCCTTACTTCATTCCCTCACCTTACCAGCATAACTCGTCGTTGTAGTACTAGAAACCGCAAGGAAAGTTTGATAGCCGTGGAGGCAGCAGATCCCTCAATCTTAGTCTAAGCGTGTTCAACGTCGGAGTAGTGCAACGCCAGATAGTAGCGCTATGTCTTGGGTGTCTGGGGAAGAGCCTTGGTGATCGACCGACTAGCGGGATTGTCGTTGCGCCAGCCTTGGGCGATGGGCCAATCCAGAACCGTTTCCATGCGTTGCCTGAACCGGCCCGCTGTCTCGGGCTTACTTAGCCAGATAGGTGTAAACACCTTGAAGTTGTCAGCTTCGATAATATCGGCGACACTCGTGGAGCCGGCATGTGGGAATGCATAGCAGGAAAGAAAACTAAGCCATTGAGCCTGATGCCTGCGGTTGGTCCAGGAGGGCGCTCTGACGCCAATCACTTCCGCGGTTGCCCTGGCAAATGTGGGGATGGCGGGCCGCCGGCGCTCCTCGGCCCTGGATGGTTACACGCTGCGCCCAGTGTTTGGAGCCGGATTTCTCCACAAACGGTGTGAGCCCGTTTCCATCCGAATACTGTCCAGGCAGCGTAACTGTGCCGACTTTGGCAACTGTCAGCCCCTGTTGTTGGGCCAGCCAATGCACCCCGGAGTGCTAGATGGGGATTTTATACCCGACTTATGTGCCTATTTCTATACCAAGAAATCCTGGATGCGGCTGGGTGTGTTTGCGCTTATCAATACTTACCCGGACGGAAATGGAGTCAATGCTATAGGGCTAGAGGAAGTTAAGAGTCTGCAATGATACTGGGGGAATTGATACTATGGCGGAGAGAGCGGGATTCGAACCCGCGATACCCTTGCGGGTATACCGGTTTTCGAGACCGGCGCCTTCAACCACTCGGCCACCTCTCCGCGAATCCAGGGCTGTAGGTGATTGACCCTTTCTTCCCTGGCAATCAGTTGTTCTGGGGACACCCGGATGAGCGCCACGAGTCTTCCCCGAAATGAGTGGTTTTCCAACTGCATCCAGCTTAACAAATCGGCGTCAGCCCGCCAAGTTCCCGCCCGCGCCGGCTGCGTGTCGAGTCAGGTGGATTCGCAGGCAACTTCATTGAGCGGACTCGTCTGTCCGCATTGGACCAGCGTTTGAACCAACCCAACTGGAAGGCTATTCTGTCTCCTGCTACTGTCCCTTCTCCATCACCGTAAGATAGCTATCGGTAGCTGCTTAGGCAGGCCCCATTGAGGACCTGTGCCAACAGGCTAACTGGATGGAACCGTATGCCTGATGCACTTTAGAAACCGTTGCCACGACACCCTTGCCAACCTGCAAGACCCATATTCACCATAAAACTACTACCACTGGAAGTTTCTGCGGCCATCGCAGGGGCAGACCTGCATCTCAGCCCTGGCTCAGATTCCTTCAGTCCTTGCCGTAAGGACAAAAGCCGGGTGTAAGGGCCGTCGTTAGGACGCACGTCCGTGGGCCCACCCTGGTCCATTACCTGTAGGAGGCACCCTTGTGGCAATCCGAAATCAATTCCTGGGAGCAATCCCCCGCGTGGCCTGCAAAACGCTGTCATACTTCAACCAACCGCCGACCACTCAACACCCACCGCCAGATTCGGAGTGGAACTGAATGGGCCAAAACGGGACTAATTAATAAAATCTTGAACCCATCCAAAAGAACACCTTTACCGGTCACCTGGCGGCTGAGGCCGGCCCGCAACTCTAAGCCGCCCCTGTGTTAAAATCACCCTCGGCCAGAAATTCCGAAAAATATAGCTATGGAGGACAAACAAGTATGAATGTAATGCAGGCCGTGGCCCGAATCCTGAAACTCGAGGGGGTGGAGTGGGTCTCCTGCTTCCCATCTAACCAGCTAATCGAGCACGTCGCCCAGGAAGGTATCCGAACCATTATGTTCCGCCAGGAGCGGGGAGCCCTCATGGCCGCCGACGGCTACAGCCGCCTCAACGGCCGCGAGAAGTTTGGCGTCACCATCACCCAGGGCGGCCCCGGCTCCGAGAACTCCATGGGCGGCCTGGCCCAGGCCTACAGCGACAATGTGCCCATCCTCTATCTGCCCGGCGGCCCGGCCATGAATCAATACTCGGTGAAGCCCAACTTCTCTCCCGTCCGAACCTACGCCAGCGTCTCCAAGTTCGGCGAGGTCATCACCCAGCCCGGCCAGGTTGCCAGCGTCATGCGCCGCGCCTTCCATGCCCTGCGCAACGGTCGCCCCGGCCCCGTCATCGTAGAGATTCCCGCCGACATCGGTACCCAGGAAGTCCCCGAAGCCGCCATGAACTACAACCCGCCCAAGCGTATGCGCCAGGCTCCCGAGGCCAGCGACGTCAAGGAAGCGGTCAACCTGCTCCTCAACGCCCGCAAGCCCGTCATCTGGTCCGGCATGGGTGTCCTGATGGCCAGCGCTACCGAGGAACTCCAGGAGTTCGCCGAGCTTGCCGAGATTCCCGTTTACTGCACCATGCCCGGCAAGTCCTCCTTCGACGAGCGCCATCCCCTGGCCCTGGGTTCCGGCAGCAGCGCCACCTCCCTGCCTGCCCGAACCTGGCTGCAGGAGTCCGATGTGCTGTTTGCCGTGGGCTCCAGCATGACCCGCACCAGCTACGGGCAGCCCATCCCCGACGGCAAGGTCATCATCCACAACGTGGAGAGTATTGACGACATCAACAAGGACTTCTCCGTGGACGTGGGTCTCCCCGGCGATGCCAAGCTTACCCTCAAGGCCATGATTGCCGAGGTCAAGGCCCAGGCCGGGGAAAACGGCCGGAAGGGTACCACCGACGTAGCCGAGCAAATTGCCAAGGTGCGCGATACCTGGATGGCCGAGTGGGAAGACATCCTCAAGACCGACGAGTCTCCCATCAGCCACTACCGCGTCATCGGCGAAATGGAACGCACCCTGGACAAGGTCAACAGCATCGTCACCCACGACGCCGGCGCTCCCCGCGACACCATGATGCCCTTCTACACCGGCACCACTCCCCACAGCTACATCGGTTGGGGCAAGACCACCCACCTGGGCTACGGCATACCGCTGATGATCGGCGCCAAGCTGGCCCGCCCCGACAAGTTCTGCCTCAACTTCATGGGCGACGGCGCCTTTGGCATGTCCGGCCTCGACATTGAGACGGCGGTACGGGCCGGCGCGCCCATCACCACCATCGTCCTCAACAACGGCGGCATGGCCACCTACCCTGGCGGCTACCCCACCGCCAACGAGCTTTACGGTGCCACCCGCATGTCGGGCAACTACGCCCAGATCGCCGAGGGCATGGGCGCGGTTGGCATCACTGTAACCCAGCCCGGCGAGGTGGCTGGCGCCCTCATGCAGGCACGCCAGCACAACGCCGAGGGCCGCACCGTCCTCATCGACATCCACACCAACCTGGAGGCCCGCCGCTCCAGCTTCTAGGGGACGGATGCCACCGCTCATCCTGAGCCTGTCGAAGAACAAGCGGCAAATCCAGTACCAACCGTAGGGGCGCACGGCCGTGCGCCCCTACCCGTCGGGGGAATAGAAGCAACCGAATGGGAAAGGTGCGATAGGGAATGCAAGACAGGATCGTTGAGATACTGCTGCTGGTCCTGCTCGCAGTAGTCAGCCTTTTCGCGTTAGTTGCCTTGCTGGACTGGGTCTTGCCCGATGGCGCGCAATTGGGAGATTGGGCTGACATTGCGCTGGCCGTCGTAACCATCCTTGCCATATTGTTCGGCGGGATGTTTGCCGCGGTCAAGTTTGAGCTTTTTCGAGAGTCTGAGCCTCATCTAACTGTATCCCACACTATCAACCAGCGGCGTCTAGGAGGTGGATACATCCATCTGGATGTGGCAACTGTAATGCACAATAACTCAAAGGTTAAAGTGGAGTTGAGAGATGGGTACTTTCTTCTTCAGCAGGTTGCCCCCGTTACGGCGGAAATGGATTTCCTTGGCGAAAACCTGCTGTATCCACCTTGGCCAATTCTGGATGAAATGTCCTTTAGCTTGGGGGACGACGACATTGTCCTCGAGCCGGGCCAATCTTTACAGGAAGTGTTTCAGTTTATGATTCCCCATCATGTTGAAACGTTGCTGATTCATTACATCCTGTTCGATTCAGCTTCGCCCGGCGACAAATCCAGAGGATGGGGCATAACAGAAGTCTATGATATAATCAGCCACGGAGTGTAAACCTTTCTCAACGGGAGGTGGTTGTCATGTCATTAGTCATTAGGAGAACCGGCAGGAGAGACAATGAGGAACCCACTGACCGAGAAGAGCCAATCAAGAAGTGGCGATTGACCTTTAGCCGGGAAAGGTACCCTACGGTTCCTGTTCTCGTAAAAAAGTCAGCCGGACCGGTCGAGAAAGACGACAGGAATGGTGGCGACTCTGACTCATAGAGTCACCGTTATTGGTTCGCTATAGTTCAAGGGCGCCCTTTTGTGCTGGCGCCCTTGTTCTTTGTCCAACTCCCACCCTATAATCCCTCTTAGCACGCTTACGGAGCCAGCCCTATGTCCTTACCTGCTGCCGGCCACATAACCGTCCTGAACCCCACTGCGCCGCCGCGGCAGCTGCGCACGGAGATGGCGGTGCGGCCCGCCGACCTACGGGGCAAGGCTGTTGGCTTCCTCTGGAACAGCAAGCCCAACGGCGATGTCCTTTTTCAGCGCCTGGAACAACTGCTGCGGGAGAAGTACGAAATACCGGCCGCCCTCTACTGCCGCAAACCCACCGCCTCCATTCCGGCCGAACCCCGGGTAATTGAGGAGATGGCCGCATCCGTGGAGGTGGCCGTTGTGGGTCTGGGCGATTGAGGCTCCTGTACGTCGTGGAGTATCCACGACGCGGTGGAACTGGAAAGCAGGGGAGTGCCGACGGTAACGGTATGCAGCCACCTCTTCCAACGTCTGGGTAACGTGGAACGCCGTTCCCTGGGCATGCCCGACCTGCCCATGGCTATAACGCTGCACCCCATTGGCGGCGTAGCGCCGCAGACTGCCGTTGCCAAGGCTGAGGCCCTTTTCGATACGGTCGTGGCAGCGCTTACTCACGGGTAACCCGCGCCGAGTCCTTTTCAATCTGTTCCACCCTGTTTGTCATTCCCTGAGAGGCGTCCCTTGGTCCAACTGGAAGCCCAGCGAATTGAACTCCCCGACGACTACGACGCCCTCCAGAACTACTACCTGGAACAGGGATGGAGCGACGGTCTCCCCATCACGCCGCCCACTCCCCAGCGGGTCGAGGCTATGCTGGCGACCGTTTCCCTGGACCCGCAGCATGTCGTAGCCCAGCTTCCCCCCAACTGGGGCGATGCCACCGTGGAGCGATTGGCCATCAACGCGGTAATGGCCGGCTGCCTGCCCCAATACCTGCCCGTAGTCGTCGCCGGGGTGGCGGCCATGAGCGACCCGGCCTTCAACCTGTACGCCATCCAGGCCACTACCCACCCCTGCGCCCCCCTCTTCATCGTCAACGGCCCCATCCGTGAAGAGTTGGCGATGAACAGTTCATCCGGCGCCTATGGCCCTGGGTGGAGGGCCAACGCCACCATCGGTCGTGCCGCCCGCTTGGCCTTGCTGAACATCGGTGGCGGCCACCCCGGTGTAGGCGACATGTCCACCCAGGGCGCGCCCTCCAAGTACACCTACTGCGTTGCCGAGAACGAGGAAGCCAATCCCTGGGTGCCGCTCCACGTCGAGCGAGGCTACAATTCAGAGCAGAGCACGGTGACGGTCGTAGGAAGTGAACCCCCTCATAACATCAACGACCACACTGGCGCCTCAGCAGAGGAGATCCTGACCATCATCGCCGGGGCCATGGCCGTCACCGGCGCCAACAACGCCTACACCGGGGGCGAAACCCTGCTGGCCCTGGGTCCCGAACACGCCGCCACCATGGCCGCCGACGGCTTCACCAAGGCCGACATCCGGGACTGGCTCCACCGCCACGCCCGGGTCCCCCTGGAACGCTATACCGAGGCCACCATGCTGGAACGCTTCGGCCAAATCCCCGATGGCCCCATCCCCATGGTAGCCACCCCCGATGACCTGGCCATCATCGTCCTCGGCGGCCCCGGCAAACACTCCTCCTGGGTCCCCACCTTCGGCGGCGCGACCAGGTCGGTGACGCGGGAGATTTTCCAAAATTAGAGGCCTTCGTAGGAGCAGCCCTTGCGTCTACTTTGTTGCTTCCAAAGTGTCGCCGAAGGAGAAAAGCCACTCTCATGGTGGATCCCCTTCCTTGCCCCCTATCCCCCTTCCGGTTATCATTATTCACGATTTCCACGGCCCTTGTGTCGAAGAATATCCACTCTTAACTTTGCTTTACCCTTCGGAGGTGTAACTTGGCTCAGGAATATGACGTTATCGTGGTGGGCGCGGGCAACGCCGCCCTCAGCGCCGCCATTGCCGCTAAGGAACAGTGCGAGTCCGTGCTGGTGGTGGAAAAGGCCCCCGAATACTTCCGCGGCGGCAATACTTACTTCACCGGCGGCATCATCCGCTTCGCCTTCGACGGCATCGACGACATCAAGGCCCTCATTCCCGATATGTCCGAGACCGAAGAGAACTCCATCGAAGTGGGCCAGTACACCGAGGACATGTACTACGATGATATGATGCGCGTCACCCACGGTTTGTCCGACCCGGAACTGGCCCAGATTCTGGTCAGCAACTCCCATCCCACCATGAAGTGGCTGCAGGAACACGGCGTCCGCTTCGTCCTGTCCTTTGGACGCCAGGCCTTCCTGGACGGCGACAAGTACCGGTTCTGGGGTGGCCTGGTGGTGGAGGCAGTGGGCGCCGGAAAGGGCCTGTCCGACCAGCAGTTCGACGTGGCCCAGCGTATGGGCATCGAGGTCCGCTACTCCACCCAGGGCATCAAGTTGCTCCAGGACCAGAAGGGGCGGGTCAACGGTCTGCAGGTGCTGGGCCCCGACGGGTTTGAAGACATCATGGGACGCTCGGTAGTGTTGGCCGCCGGTGGGTTTGAGGCCAACGCCGAAATGCGCTGCCGCTACCTGGGCCCCGGCTGGGAAACGGTCAAGGTGCGCGGCATTCCCTACAACACCGGCGACGGTATCCGCATGGCCCTGGACGTGGGCGCCCAGTCCCACGGCCACTGGAGCAGCTGCCACGCCGTGGCTTGGGACATGAACGCCCCGCCCTTCGGCGACCGCACCATCACCGAGCTTTTCCAGAAGCACTCCTATCCCTTCGGCATCATCTCCAACATCAACGGCGAGCGGTTCCTGGACGAAGGATACGACTTCCGCAATTACACCTACGTTACCTACGGTCGCGCCCTGCTCAGCCAGCCCCAGGCCCTGGCCTTCCAGATCTTCGACGACAAGGTCAAGCATCTGCTTCGGGACGAGTACTGGATTCCCCAGGTAACCATGGCTCAGGCTGATACCATCGAGGAACTGGCAGCCCGCCTGGACATTGACCCCGAGGGCCTGGCCCAGACGGTACGTGAGTACAACGCCGCTGTCCGCACCGATATCCCCTACAACCCCACCATCAAGGACGGCCGCTGCACCGAGGGCCTGGCAGTGGACAAGACCAACTGGGCCGAGACCATCGACACGCCGCCCTACCTGGGCTTCGCCGTAACCACGGGCATCAGCTTCACCTTCGGCGGCGTCAAGATCAACAACCGGGGCCAGGTGGTAACCAACGCCCAGGACCCCATCCCAGGCCTCTACGCCGCCGGAGAAATGGTAGGCGGCCTCTTCTACTACAACTACCCCGGCGGCTCCGGCCTCTCGGCAGGCATGGTCTTCGGCAAACTCTCCGGCACCAGCGCCGGCCAGGACGCCAACCTGCTAAAGGATATTTAGTCCGGCTCCTGCTACAATGCCCCTCTCCCCTGCGGGGAGGGGCCCCTCTCAAACCGCAGCAGGGCCAGGAGGATGGACGGCATGATAAATGAGCTGGAAATCCACAACTTCAAGTCCATCAAAGACCTGACCCTGCCCTGCAAGCGGTTCAATATTTTCATAGGCGAACCCAACACCGGCAAGTCCAACATTCTGGAGGCGCTGGGGCTGGTTTCGTTTATCGGGGTGCGCCAGTATGACCCAGAGGCCAAGCTGGAAGGGTTTGTAAGGCATGAGACAACTTCCAACATGTTCTATGACGAAGACGTTAGCGAAATCATTAAGGTTCAGCTTGACGATTTACGAGTTACATTTGGTTTTCAGCAAGGTCAATATGGGGGCGGGATCACGTTTTCAGTAGGTCCGGGTATTTACTCCCCCGCTACGTCATTTCTCGGTGATCACACTACCATAAATACGGTTGATCCTATTTCCTCTTATCCCGGCGATGCAATGTTGCCTGACAAAATCAGGTTTTATCGCTTTTCTTCAAAGGAATATGACCGTAGGTCATCTGAAAACTTCTTGGCACCTCCTTTCGGGGCTAATTTACCCTCACTGTTGTTGCAAGACCGCGCTTTACGGAATCTCGTGAACTCACCCATTATGGCTAATGGTTTGCGTCTTGGGCTCCGGCCTCAAGAAAACAAGATTGAAGTAATCAAGCAAGCAGATGACGTCATAATTTCATACCCGTATTCTCTTGCATCAGAGACTTTTCAGCGGATCACTTTCTACACTGCCGCCATTGAAACAAATCGAAATGCGGTCATCGTCCTAGAAGAACCCGAGGCCCATTCCTTCCCCGGCGAAACTAAGATCCTCGCCGAGCAAATTGCAATGGACGAAAATGGCAATCAGTACTTTATCGTCACCCACAACCCCTATTTCTTGATGCCTTTGCTCAGCAAAGCTCCTAAAGACGATATAGCGATAAATATCGTTTACAGTGAGGAATACCAGACCAAGGTTAGACCGCTCGCGGCAGAGGAACTACCCGAACTTTTCGAAATCAACATATTTGCCAATTTGAAGAGGTATTTGGAAGAATAGTGCTCTACTTGGAATGCTTGGCCGATGAAGCCTTGGCCCGGAGTTTAGGGTTGCGAAGGAGAGAAATAAGCCACGAACTCAATAAGGACGAAGTGTTGAAGCGTATTTTTGAGGTTTCGGGTTGCTCGGGTATGGTAGACGAAGACCCCAACTCTCCGACACCTGTCCAATTCGGTCGGCTGCTCAAACAAAATGACTATTCAGAGTGGGGAATACTGAGCTACTTGAACAGTCGCCGAAATAACCGATTGCTAGTGCTTTGCCCGACTTTGGAAGGCTGGCTCTTGCAGTCGGCCCGCAGTTCAGGCATCAGACTGGATGATCCCCGATATGGCCTGCCTGTTTCCATCAATCCGCTGCACCGAATTATCAATGGCAAGCTCGACAAGTTAGAACTCCTGGCTATGGACCTCCTCGCCGCCCAATCCCCCCGCATCCTAAAACTGCAAGAACTCCTCATCCAATAAAGGAGCCCCCATGCCCACCCCCACCCAAATGCAAACCCGCACCCGCCTGGCCCGCTTCGAGGCGGAACGCCTTGCCACATACCTCGGCGGCCTGTCCCCCGAAGGCTGGAACCACCCTACCGCCTGCGACCTTTGGCAGGTGGGCGATCTGGTGGGACACCTGGTCTGGATTGCCGAGTTCTACGTTACTTTCATCACGCGCGCCCTGGCCGGCGACGTAACGCCCCCACCGGGTTCCCCCAAAGATGAAAGATACGCCGGTCTCCCGCCCGAAGACTTTTACGACCTGACTGCCCGCGAATATCGGGACTTCCTGGGGAATCTCATCCTCCCCACATTCATCCGCCGCTTCGAAGCCTTGAGCCAGGTGCTGGAATCGGTGACCCCTGACGATTACGAGAAGCCCTGCTTCTACCACTCCGGCAACCGTCCCGTCTGGACCCTGGCCGACCTTACCGTTCAGGAACTGGCCGTCCACGCCTGGGATATCCAGTCTCACGCTGAACCCGGCACTCCATTGTCCCCCGAAAGCCAGCCCGTCCTCCTGGAACGGGTGGTGCAGCGTCCCCAGCCTGCCGTCCTGCTGGCCCAGACATCCGGCAGTCCGGCCATCCTGCGCTTCCAACTCTCCGGCGCCATCACCAGTGCCTACGACTTTACCCTGACTCCGGAATCCACCAGCATTTCCGAGGCCAGCGATGCTCCGGCGGCGGCTACCCTGTCTTGCGATACTGAGACATTCATCCTTGCCCTGTACCGCCGACTGTCCTTTGCAGACGCCATCAAAAACGACCGGGTTGCCCTTTCCGGAGAAGAAGACCTGGTCCGCGCCTTTGCCACTGTCTTCTAGCCTCTGCTATCCTGTACATCCTGTATACCCATGTCTGACTTTCCGGGAGGAGACACTCATGCAGAGCCCCGTGGACCGTGCTGGAGTACTGCGCCAGGAGGCGGCCGCTTTCAAGGAACGGATTGCCGCCCTGTCTCCCGAGGACTGGGAACGGCCCAGCGCCTGCGATGGCTGGTCGGTGGCCGACGTGGTCGCCCACCTTTCGGGTCAGGCCTTCGTCCTGAATGTGGGCCGGGGGCTGCAGGGCGACTACTCTCCCCCGCCCGGAGCGGCGCCCGTAACCGATCACAACGAGGACGAGTTCGCCCAGAACATATTCCAGCGGGCCTTTAATACCCGCGCCGAAGCAGGGGACCAACTGCAACAGATTCTGTTCCAGCGTCTCGACGAAGCAGTCGACCTGTTTGACACCGTCGAAGACGGGCAGTGGGACAACCTGTGTTACTGGCCCCCGGGCCCGGAGTCTGTCCGTACTATGCTGGACATGCGCATCAGCGAATTGACTATGCACGCCTGGGACGTCTGCTCTCGCTTTGACCCTGACTATCACCTGTCCGACGGCAGCGTGCGGGTGCTGATGGACACGGTGAACCGGGCCGCTCGCCGCGCCTTCCGTCCCGATACCACCATTCCCGCCCCGCAGGTGTACCGCTTTGTTATCGATGAACCTGTTCAATCGGTGTACGAGTTGGCAATTGCCAACGAGGAAGTGACCCTGCAGGTGGGCGAGGGAAATGTCGACGCCGATGTCATCTTCCGTTGCGACGGCGAGACCTATGTAATGGTGATGTACGGCCGAATTGCCCCTGACGACGCGATCATGGCGGGAAAGCTGGATTGGGACGGCGACGAACGGCTGGCCCTGGGCTTCGGCGCCCGTTTCCTGGGCGGGTAGAAGGGATTGACAGCTACCCACTGACATTCAGCCCATTACCCCGTCCACAAGGAGCAACAGGTGGCCACAAACGCTTCTAACCCCGACGTGATAATCATTGGCGCCGGCATTGCTGGTTGCTTGACCGCTTATCTACTGGCCAGGTCTGGCCTCACCGTTACCCTCTTCGAAGCCGACTCGGTGGGCAGCCATGCCTCGGGCTTTGCCTTCGGCGGGCTGGGCCCGCTGGAGGGCGCCGGAATTCCGGACCACATCCTGGACTTCAGCGTCTGGTGCTTTGAGCGGCACAAGACCATCTACGAGGAACTGCAGGAGGAGACGGGCATCGACACCCAGTTCCATCTCCGCGACCGCCTTAACCTGGCCTTCACCGAGGAGGAGGCCGTCCACCAGAAGCAGGCCATCGCCTGGCAGTCCAACCTTCCCGGCTTCAGGGTGGAGTGGCTGCAACCGGAAGACGCAGTTAAGGCGGAACCCCGTACCAACCCCGACTGCATCGGCGCCTCTTACGCTCAGGGCACCGGCGCGGTGGAGGCCTACCGCTACAACCTGGCCGTTGCCCAGGCCGCAGAAAAGCACGGCGCCACTATTCTCCAGCGGCGGGTGACCGGCCTGCTGGGCGACGGTGGCAAGTGTCGGGGCGTGAAGCTGGAGACCGGCGAAATGGCGGCCGGCGCGGTGGTCCTGGCCGGTGGCCCCTGGACCGGCGGCATGTCCCAGTGGTGCGACGTGCAAATTCCCGTGCGGCCCCTGAAGGGCCAGATAATCCGTCTGCAGCTTTCGGAAAACCCCATGGTGGCCTCCCTCAACTATGCGGGCAGCTATGCCGCCTCCAAGCCCGACGGCCTCATCTGGGCGGGAACTACCGAGGAGGACGTGGGTTTCGACGAGGAACTAACCACTGCCGCCCGCGACAAGGTAATGGGAGACCTGCTGAAGATGGCCCCCTCCCTGGCCGAGGCGGAACTGGTCCAGCAGACGGCCTGCCTCCGACCCTTGTCCGCCGACGGCATGCCCATCGTGGACGCCATTCCAGAATGGGACAACCTCTACCTTATCACCGGCGGCGGCCGCAAAGGGATTCTGTGGAGCACAGGCATGGCCCAGGGCCTGGCCGACCTGATATTGAAGGGGAGCAGCGAAGTTCCGGAACTTTCTGCCCTCTCCCTATCCCGCTTCCAAACCTGAACCAGAGTTTCGGGCATGGATGCACGGAATTCTCAGGACAAGCCAACCGAATCCTGTAAGTCCTGTCCATCCATGTTTGGATTTTCCTAAGGTCGGTGAACCCGGGCCACCGGACGGCCGCTCTCGCGGCTCACCTTCATGGCAAAGTCGTACTTGCTGAACTGCAGGGCCAGTTCCACGTCCTGCGGATGGAACTGGGGCTGGCTGTCGTCGAAGAACTTCTGGGTGGCCCCGCCCGTCATGATCAGGCTTCGCACTGCCTCAGGATCGGGTGTGCGCCCCTCCAGTAGGTTGCGCAGGTAGATGCCGCACTGCTCGTCCTCGTCCGCCCGCACCACTCCCTGGTCGCCCATGGCCAGGATCGTAACCAGGTCCGGCGCGTCCGCAAGCACGGCCTTTACTGTGGCCTCAGCGACTGCGAAGGAGCCGAGGTAGATGGTGTCCGCCTCCGGGGAGTCAAAGGCGGCAGCCACTCCCACCGTTCCAGCGCGGGTGGACTGGACCAGAGACTTGCCCGTCAGGTCCACGCCCGAAATCTCGTAGGGCGAGTTGCCATAGTGGAACCCCTCCGGCCGCTTCCCGCCCACTTCGCCCATTAGCACATCACCAACACCGCTGCGGTGCAGGGTCAGGGCATCGTCGGCGTCCGCCACCAGGGTAATATCCGTGGCCCCGTTATCAAAGGCAATGGCGGCCGTGGTAAAGGCCCGGAAAACGTCAATGACAATAACCGTTCCTGCGGCTTCCCTGGCGTCCCGCACCAAACTTCCCAATCGTATTTCCATAGAAGTTTCCCTCTCTTGAGCGACAACCGCTCATGCTAGTGGCTGGGCCCGCGCCTCAGGCTGTGCTCCCTTTCTTCCAGGATGGAGTCGGCAATACCGGTCACCAGCCTCGCCATCATCCGGTACAGGTCAGACCCTTCTTCGTAATTGGCTGTGTACGGGCCTACTGTCAGGCGCTGTCCTTCTGCCAGTTCATAGGGACGGCGGAAGTCCGAGTCGTCAGGTGGGGTAACGCCGACGGCCTTACCGCCCAGGTACCGGATCATCGAGAAGCAGGGGATGTCGCTGGGCCCGTCTCCCACGTAGATCATGTTCCGGAAGGGAACGCGCCGGTCGGCCCCGTCCATGGCATCGTTAACTCGGTACGGATTGTGCCGGAGTTCGGCCCCCGAGATTCCCTTGTTTATGGAGTAGATGAACTTGGTCTTCTCCGTGAATGTCACGGCCCGCTTCACCGCCACCGCCCGCCCCTTCTCGTCATAGGCGTAGGCGCAGCCAAAGACCTCATTGGCGGCCGTTGCCAGCGGCGTCGCCATCAGCACGGCCTCAATGCCGCTGCTGACGATGAACCATTCAATAGTAACGTTGGCTTCCGCATATTCGGCGTTGGCCGCCAGCAGCGACCTCAGGCGTGGCACAAAGTCCAGGGCGCCGGGATAGAACTCCACTCCGGCGCCCACGGAATTCAGCTTCTCCAGGGTCAGGGGGCCATTGTCAGACTCCCCCGCCTCCACCAGCAGCCGCTGCAGGTAAGCCAGCGGGGGATCCCACCCATCTTCTACCAGGGGGTTCACTCGGCCCTTCCAGAAGAGCTCCGAGTCTATGCCCAGTTCCCGTACCAGCCGGTCCGATGTGTCCGGACACAAAGTGCCGTCGCAGTCGCAGATGATGGCAATGACGTCCTGGGACATTGGGCTACTTCTTCACCAGCTTTTGCAGCGTGCGGGGGTTGTCCGTCTTGTTGGCATAGCTGCGGGTGTGAGTCCACGACACCTCGCCTACGTAGATGTCTCCCCTGGAATCGATGCAAATGCCGTGGGGAGCTATGAACCGGCCAGGCGTTTCGCCCTCCGTCTCCCTGCCCAGCCGTGCCAGCACGTTGCCCTTGGTGTCGTATATGGACACCCGCGGCCCCAGGTCGGTGGCCTCGAAGTTGGGGCCGATGGGCACGCCAAGTTCGCCGATGTAGGTGCGTTCCGCGTCCTGGTCGATGTACAGGCCGCAGGGACGGGCCATGTTCACCCATTGGGTCTCAAACTTGCCGTTGGAATCGAACACCTGCACCCGGTGGTTCTCCCGGTCGGCCACGAATACCCATCCGTCCTTGTCGGTGCAGACGTTGTGGGCAATGTTGAAGCACCCGGGGTCGGTGCCCGACGAGCCTCAGGAAAACAGGTGGGTGCCGTCCGGCGAATACTTGTGCACCCTGGCGTTTCCGTACCCGTCGGAAATGTAAAAGTCACCGTTGCGCGGGTCGATGGCCACGTGAGTACAGCGGTTAAACGGGTCGCCGCTCATGAAGGGCGCCGGCTGCCCGCTCACCCCCAGCGTGAACAGCACCGTGCCGTCCAGCTTGCACTTGCGGACAGTATGGTCGCCATCGTCGCTCAGGAACATGGTATCGTCGGGAGCCATGGTTATGCCGTGAGCCCGCGGGTAAACGCCCTCGCCCCAGGACCTCAGGAAGTTCCCGTCCTTGTCAAAGACGATCATCGGGTGCTCGCCCCGGTTAAAGGCATAGACGTTGTCGTTGGCGTCCACGCCCACCGCCGCCACTTCCTTGAAAGACCAGCCGTCGGGCAGTTGACCCCAGCCCTCGGCAACTTCGTAGATATAATCGCCCGAACCCAGTTCCACCATAGCAATAACCTCACTTCGGCAGATTTTCGGTAGCGCCGCCTATGGGCGGACCCTATGGGCGGACAAGGGGCATTGTAACACCTTCCCCGTTAAATCAAACATGGATACATAGGGGGGACAAGATACGGCCTGTGCCCGCCAACACCATCCTGTATCTCCTGCCCACCCATGTTTGAATCAGGGTGCTCGTATTGCTATCATCAATGGGCAAAACAAAGCGGCCAGGCAGGAGGCGTACCAAATGACCCAGGAAGAAGCCCGCGACTTCGTAAAATACTCCTTCTACAAGGTAGCCCCGGAGTGGCGGCAACTGCCCCGGGACGAAAAACAGCGCAGCAAAGAAGAATTCGCCGCCACCCTGGCCGAGTTCTCCGACCGCATCGATATGTCCAGCTACAGCCTGGTGGGCACCCGGGGCGACGTGGACTTCATGCTGTGGAAGGTCAGCCGCTCCCTGGAGGCCATTGACGAACTCATGGCCCAGCTTAACCGCACCCAACTGGCCGCCTACCTGCGCACCCCCCACTCCTACCTGGCCATGACCCGCCGCTCCCCCTACGTGGATGACCACCGCCACGAGGGTCAAGAGGGAACCACCGCCACCATGCGCATCGTCGGCCGCAAGTACCTGTTCGTCTACCCCTTCGTCAAGACCCACGACTGGTACCAGCAGTCCCAGGAAGAGCGCCAGCGCATGATGAGCGAACACTTCGTCATCGGCCACAAGTACCCCGACGTGAAGATCAGCACGTCCTACTCCTTCGGCCTCGACGACCAGGAATTCGTCCTGGGCTTCGAAACCGACCACCCCGGTACATTCCTTGACTTGGTTATGGACCTGCGCAACTCCGAAGCTCGCCCCTACACCGAGCGCGACACCCCCATCTTCACCTGCCTCGCCAAGCCGGTCACGGAATGCCTTGACGATATGGGGTAAGGGCGCGGCCTTTCAACTCTGGGTTCAGGGGGCCACAGCGATTCGGGGGTCACAATCGATCCAGGCCTCCAACGTCTTCCCTTCTTTCCTAACGCTCCGCACCGACCGGTCGAGCTGCCCGTGACTATAGCTGCCTTGTCCCCAAATGTGTTCGCAGTGATGCCACCGGCGCCCCCGATACCTTTGCCAACCGGTTCTGGTGAGTAACTTGCAGCAATCACCCGCTCATCACCGCAACCTCCTGACGCTGGCCTTCGTGGTTCTGCTGGGGGTTCCCAGCATTGTCCTGTTCACCTACCACATCGACTCCCATCCCTTGGTATCGGCTGCCGTATTCGGTGTTGGCATCCTCGCCGGGGCCTTTCTCCTTTCGTGGGCCGCGGAGGTGGCGGAACTGGACATCTCCGCCTCCCTGGCCATCGCCATCCTGGCCCTCCTCACCGTCCTGCCCGAATACGTTATCGAGGCGGTCCTGGCCTGGGACGCCGGAGCTTCCTTTGACCACGTTGCCAGGGTGGCCACCGAGGAGACCGACCGGGTGGCCGCCAATGTAACCGGCGCCATCCGGCTGCTCATCGGTTTCGGCTGGGCCGCGGTCATTCTCATCTACTGGCTCAGGGCGCGGAAGCCGCTGGACCTGAGGGGAGCGCTGGAACCCGAACTACCTTTCATGGCCCTGGCCACCGTCCTGACCCTGGCCATATTCGCGCTGGGAGAAATTCACGTTCTGCTGGCAGCGCTTCTTATCGGCGTCTATGCGGTATATCTGTGGAAAATCACCCGGGAAGAAGGGGAAACCCAGGAACTGGTGGGAGTGTCTGCCTGGCTGGGTTCCTTGCCGGTGGCCCGCCGCCGGACGGCAGTACTGCTGTTGCTGGCCTACGCCACTGCGGTTATCCTGGTGGCCGCCGACCCCTTCGTGGAGAGCCTGGTCGCAACCGGTCGGGACTTGGGCATTGACGACTTCGTCCTTATCCAGTGGATAGCGCCGTTGGCCTCGGAAACTCCCGAGGTCCTGGTGGCGGTGCTCTTTTCCCTGCGCAGCAGGCCGGCCGTTGGTCTTGCCATCCTGATTTCATCGGAGGTCAGCAAGCTCACCCTGCTCATCGGCAGCATGGTGGTCATCTTCAGCATATCCGCGGGAGAAGTCCTTTCGTTCCCGCTAAACCTGCGTCAGGCCGACGAGTTCCTGCTGACTACGGCGGTGGCCGTCTTCGGCCTTGCCCTCCTTGCCCGGCGCCGTGCCGACTGGAAGGGAGGTGCGGTCCTGCTGGCTCTTTTCATCGCCCACCTCTTCTTCCCTGGCCGGGAACCGCGCTTCTGGTTCGCCATTGCCTACTTCGCCCTGGCAGGCCTGATTCTCGCCCTGGACTGGCGCCGCCTCCCATACCTGGTCAACGAAAACTGGGGCGAAGCCTGGGAAAGGGTCAGAAATGCTCAGGGCTAGTACCACCGTTCGGGAAGTCTATTGGCGGACGTGTGCTAAATGATGAACACTGGCCAGTGTGAAACTTATGCTTGATCTGTCCGAGTCATGTGGTAAACGCGTATTTGGGTAGTGCGGGTTGGGGGGCTAAGGAACGATAATAAGGTTTCTAGGGTTACGTAACTCCAGATTCCTGCCAACAGGATGTACGTCGCCATCCAGAGAAATTGAAGCGTGGTGTCTGAAGGCATTTATTACAACATCGTACGCTGATTGTTGAAACTCAACGTTCATTCTAGCCGGACGACCGTCTCTGACCGAAACAATTACTGCCTTACCGTCGAACTCTTCTACATCTCGTTCCAGCCTTACAACCTGTGCTATGACTTGCTCATCATAAGACGGTTCAAGGAAACGAAAGGATTTCGCGACTTCCTGCAAAGTATCGGCGGAGGATGAAGAAAATTGAAAATGAGAGTCAGGAACGTTAGCTGGCCGAACTTCTGCCCAAGCTAGCTCGATATTAATACCATGAGCCTGCTTGGCCAATTCCGCGATAGAGTTGCAGAGATTCGCGCTGACTCCGAAGTCTACGGCTTGTCTAAAGGGCTCTATGGAGCCTTCGGTAACTGCTTTACTTATGGCATTCCGTGAGAATTCGAGCGCCTGAGCGAGTTTGATTGTTGTTAGTCGGGAAAATGGGGCAGCGTAATCGTCCCCGAAATCTTGCTGGCCGAAGCCAGCCGGCACCGGTGAGTGAAGAGTTAACCCAAACCCTCCCTCGTATCCTGGAAGTGGGTGTACTTGGTCCAGGTAATCAGCTACGTCGGAGCTCATTTTCCCCCGATACGTGGCTTGAGGCCGTTCAGCTGCCCGTGCCGCAGCAGCTAACAAATCGAAGGCATCATTCAATAACGTGGCGCTTTGTCTTAGAGACAGAGGCTCTCTGCCTAAGCCGTTTGACGAACTCAACCGTATCACATCGGCGCCCGATGCCGACAAGTCCTGAAATACGTCAAGCTGAGATCGTTCCTCGTATTCTGCGAGGACACTGATAGACTCGGCCATGCTCTCAGCATAATCAGCAACGGTATCTCTGGTGGGAACAAGGACTTCCCATATAGTGCCCCCGGAATCCTTACTGTAAATAGTGGCTGGCCGCTCCCCCCAGGGCCCTGCGTTAGTCCATCCATGGGAGTTCAAATATGAGCGCAGATTCACTATGGGAAGTCTCTCGAGAGCCTTTCGGTCGCGAATTTGGGCTAACATAGCGATTCACCTCTTTCAACTTTCCCCATCATGCTGGTCAATTGGTCAACATTGAGGATGTTGGCAGTAGGCACTTCAACCGTAACTGAGGTTGAGTTTGTTGTGTCGGGATAACCCTCCAAACAAAGCCAATAGGCACAGTAACGCAGACAAAGCTCTTCTTCAGACTGGGTCATCCAATCGTCAATATCTTTAGGCATCAATAAGACCACGAGTATCCTGGGCGAAATGGTTTCGGCCCGAAGGTCATTATAATTCTTGATCGACAATGGGAAATGCACGTTTCCATCACGCGGCATTCCTAGAGTCGTAGCTTTGGCTTGAAAGTCTATCCTGGGCCTCTTACCTGTAGTGGATGAGATTACTCCATCCACGCTGTCAACATCTGGTTCAGGCCTGGTGACCTGGAGACCGGCGCCGTTGGCCACCGCTCGCACATAAGTGAGAGAATACTGTTCCATCTGCAAGTTGGGAGTCATTCCGTTAAAGCTTTGCCTTGTTTCCTGTTTGTTCTGCACCGGTTAGGTGGTGGTTACGGTCCAGATTCTAGCACGCCCAATGCGGAAGAACGTCATTTGCGCCTTAAGCATAATCATCTCAGTACAGCCGCAAACCTGTAAACTAGGAAATGTCATCGCTAATCGGCTTCAGACTAATATCGTCGTGACCCAATAGACCTGCGTTGCCCGGCCCCGCCGACATCCCGGCCGGAACCATGATGCATACCGAGGCTCCCCCCTACCTAACCCCCCTGAAAAACTCCCGCATATCCTCCACCAGCAAGTCCGGCTCTTCCAACGCCGCAAAATGTCCGCCCCGAGGCATCACTGTCCACCGCTGCACGTTGTAGGAGCGTTCCGCCCACTCTCGGGGCGGGTGGCTCAGGTCCACCGGAAACAGGGCCACGGCTGTGGGCGCCGTAATCCGCTCACCTGGTCCAAACACCCAGGGGTTGTGCTGGGACTCATAGTACAGCCGCACCGAGGAACCAATGGAATTGGTCACCCAGTACAGGGTAATGTTGGTCAGCAGTTCCTCCTTGGTAAACCTGGACTCCACGTCTCCGCCGCAATCACTCCAGGTGCGGAACTTTTCAACTATCCACGCCGCCAGGCCCGTGGGCGAGTCGTTCAGGCCGTAGGACAAGGTTTGCGGCTTGGTGCCTTGGATGTGGGAGTATCCCCCCTCCGCCTCCCGCCATTGGGCCCGCTCTTCAATCAGCGCCGCCTCCCGATCTGACAAGGGACGCGTTCCTTCCCCCAGGTCCGGCGTCATCGCAGCGCTGGAGACGGCCGTAACGTGAATTCCGGCCACCTGTTGCGGGTAGCCAAATCCCAGGCGAGCGGTCACGCTGGCCCCCCAGTCACCGCCCTGGGCCACGAACCTGTTGTAACCGAGGTTCTCCGTCATCAGCTTGGCCCAGTAGTCGGCTACTCGCGTCGAACTCATCCCACCGACCTGCGCGGCGTCCGAGAAGCCGTACCCTGGCATGGACGGGACCACCACGTCAAAGGAGTCGGCCGCGTCTCCGCCGTAAGCTGCTGGATCGGTCAGACGGGGTATGACCTTCAGCATTTCAAAGAAGGTGCTGGGCCAGCCGTGGGTAATCACCAGCGGCAGCGGGTTTGGCCCCTTGCCCTTCGCATGGATGAAGTGGATGCCAAGGTCGTCCACCGTGGTGCGGAAGTGTTCAAAAGAGTTGAGGTATTCCTCCTGCTTCCGCCAGTCAAACTCCGTGCGCCAGTACTCCACCAGTTCCTTGACGTACGCCATATTGGAACCGTAGGTCCAGTCCGACCCCGGTATTTCGTCCGGCCAGCGGGTGCGGGCCAGTCGGTCCCGCAGGTCCTCCAGAACGGAATCGGGAATGTCTATCCGAAAAGGTGTAACGTCCATGATCCTCCACCCTTAAGCAGATTTGGATGGGCCACATTATAGAGGAAGGATCGCGACGACCTGTATTGAAGGCATCAGCTGCCGCGCTATCCTTCTATTCGGTGCCGGCTGGAATCTGAAGAGGTCGGGCCGGAGTTAATGCGGCAACACCGGATACATGCGAAAGCCGGTATGAAGGCGTTGTCCGCCTCCGGCGTCTCTCTTCCGCTTAGTTAACCGCCGCTCTCCCAGGGCAATCGCGTTATGATTCGGGAAAACCCGTAGTTCTTGCGCAGCCTGGTACCTCAAACCTGGAGACTGCGGGGTTTTGCTTTGGGCGATCCGCCTCCGGCGGACCCCCCTTTGCCGGACTCAAAACGCCATTGCCCTGGTGACACTTGCCTCTTGATTCTCCCGTTAACGCTTCGCTACCATTCTTCCATGGCAACTTCCGTCCATGGCTGAATCACTCCTCTCCCCATGGAAGAGTGCCGGAGTGGGGGCGTGTCATCGGCTCTGGTTTAGGCCGGTGGCTCAAAACGGCCCGGAACGGCCCCAAATGGCCCGCTTGGTCAACCCATTTCCTATCTGGGGAGTGGCCCACTTTCGGGCCACCGGAGTCGTCTCTGACCTGAGATTCAAATACGAAACGGCCCAAAATGGGACGAATACAAAAAAATTCCCCCGACTGAATGCCCCGAAGGCAGGCGGGAACCTACAGGTTGGAGACTGCGGCGATTCCCTTGAGCGATAATTGCGCCCCTCTCGCCGGAATCAAGATGCGATTGCCCTGCCCGCCCTCCCGTTTGACGAAAACCAGGGCATGGAGTAACTTACCACTTGACTACAAGACCACCTGGCCAGGAGACAGTCCATGTTCGTAATGAGGTTCACCGAGCGCGCCTATTTCAACTACACTGAAGACGACGTGAAGAACAGCCCCGGCGGGGCGCACCGCGTTACCTTCTCCAACTCCCACTTCGACCCGGCGGTAGCCGCCGACCAGTACAACTACTACCTGGATGAGTGGCAGTATTGCGAAGAGATCGGTTTCGACGGGATGATGCTCAATGAGCATCACAGTACTCCCACCAGCCTGGGCGCCGCCATGAACCTGGAAGCCGCCATCCTGGCCCGCATCACCAAAAAGCCCAAGATTGTCCTGATGGGCAATCCCCTGCCCATCCACGACAACCCCCTTCGCCTGGCCGAGGAACTGGCGGAGATTGACTGCATCTCTCGCGGCCGCCTGGTGTCCGGTTTTGTACGGGGCGGCGGCACCGAAAGCTGGGCCACCAACACCAACCCGGTCTATAACCGGGAGCGCTTCGAGGAGGCCCACGACCTGGTTATCAAGACCTGGACCACTCCCGGCCCCTTCCGCTGGGAGGGCAAGCACTACCACTTCCGGCACGTCAACCCCTTCCAGGTACCTTTGCAGAAACCCCATCCGCCGGTATGGATTCCCGGGACGGGCAGCGCTGAGACTGCCGCATGGTGCGCTGAGCACCACTACCCCTACTTCTACCTTGGCATCGTCCCCTACACCTTCGGCTACATGCAGGATATCTACCGCGATGCCGCCCGCATGTACGGCTACGAGGCGGGTCCGCAGAACTTCGGTTACATGCTCCCCATCCACGTGCAGGACACTGACGAGAAGGCCAAAGTTGCCGGACGGGGCTTCCTGGAGGCCCTGGTGGGCGTGGGACGAGTAGCCATGCCCAGGGAATACTCTTTCCCGCCAGGCTACAACCGTACCACCCGGGATCTGTGGGCCGATGACGAGCGCGAGGCCCAGGTACGTGCCACCAGGGCCAACGACCCCTTCCGCACCGGCCCGGTGGACGACGAGACCTACCAGGCCATGATCGACGACAACCGCATGGTCATCGGCAGCCCCGATACTGTGATTCGCAAGGTGCGGGAGGTGCTGGAGATGGTACGCCCGGGTATACTGGCAGTATGGACCAACGACGGTTCCATCACCCACAAGGACACCATGCGCTGTCTCCAGCTGATGGATCAGGAAGTCCTCCCTGCCATCCGCCAGATGGGCGACGAACTCGAACTCCCCGGCCCCTTCGACGTGGACCCGTAGCCCCAAACCGTCGTTCCCGCGCAGGCGGGAACCCCGACTGGCGGGCATTCCTGCCAACCGGACAACAAAGCAATCGGCCCGCCGGATGTGTTCCGGCGGGCCTTTCCGTGCGCTCAGGTATTCGGACTCTGCTACATCAACTCTCCTATTGCGCCGCCTTCAGCAGGTCCCAGTGGCTGGTCTTGGACGATGCGGTGCCGGGGAAGGTCCAGCTCTCAACCACTTCGGGGTTGAACATTACCGTCAGGCGGAACCAGAAGAAGGGGATGTCGGCAAAGTTGTAGAACCGGTCGTCGCCGATCTCCCGGATCAACAGATCGATCGCCTCGCGGTCAACCGTCTCCAGGCCAATGTACTTCAGGTAGTTCTGGTCCTGCAGGTCGGTCTCGTAGCCGCCGCCGTTGCCGGTAGCGGCAAAGCTCCAGACCCTCAGGCGGGTGGTCAGGGAGCGCATGGTGATCACGTTGCCCCAGCCGCCCTTCTTGATGAATTCGCCCTTGGCCCGGTATTCTCCGCGGACCGTACCCCATTCGCTGTCCAGTAGGGTCACGTCAATGCCTATAGGCTCCCAGTAGTTGATCAGGGCCTCCAGCATTACCGCCGTCTCGGGCTCGTCTGCCGAGAAGTAGTTATAGGACGTGAAGGGCATTGGGTTGTCGGGAGTGTAACCGGCCTGGGCCATCAACTGCTTGGCGGCTTCCTGGTCGTACCCATAGAGCTCTTCCCAGTCGGCTTCCCACTGGGGATTGTAGCCGTTACCCAGCACCGGGTGGTAGGCGGTGTTGTACATCAACTCGCCGTCGCCCTTCAGCACGTGCTGGAGCATTTCCTCCCGGTCAATCGCCCTGTTCATGGCCTGCCGAATGATCTTGCCGTTAGTAGGACTTGCCCATGGCACGTTGGGGTCGTAGTCCGGGTCCCCTTCCGAGAAGTACAGGCCGCCCAGGAACAGGGAAAGATAATTGGTTGGCACGCCGGCGGCAGCGGGCTGCATTCCCCGGCGTCCTGCCTCCAGTTGCAGCTCGCGCGACAGGGCGGCAACATGGATCTCCCCCGTCAGCAGGGCAGCCAGGCGTGTCAGGTCTTCCCGCACCCAGCGCAACTCCACTTCCTGGAAGTCCGGGTTCTCGCCGCGCCAGTGAGGCTGGGGGGCCTTCTCAAACCATATCCCTTGGCCGGCTTCACGGCCCAGATATTGGTAAGAACCGGTGCCGGCCGGCTTGGCGTCGAACCCTTCCACACCCTCGGTGTCGAACTGCTGCTTGCTCAGCATCAATATTTCGCCGCCGCCAAAGCCGCGGGAAAGAATGGCCGGCGTGTCGAGGGACAGACCGTCAAAAGTGTACTTGACGGTATAGTCGTCCAGTGCCTCGGCAGTTGCTTCCCTGAAGAAGGAAGCGGCGCCGGACTGTGAGTCTTCTCCGATTGTTCGGTGGTGGGCGGCAACCGCATCGTGGGCCGTGAACTCACCGTAACCGAAGTGGAAGGGTACGCCCTCTACCAGCTGGAACGTCCATTCGCGGCCGTCCTCGCTCCATTCCCAGCTTTCAGCCAGGCGGGGGATACGCTCATTGGTATTGGCGTCCAGCCCTACCAGGGTCTCACCATAGGGGTCAAACTGGTAGTACGAAGGGCGGCTGACGGTCCAGTGCCGGTTGGTCTCCTGCACTTCGCCCAGGGCGTAAATCACCCGGTCCACCTTAGCCTCTACCTTTTCCATCACTACAGGAATCGGCGTGGGCGTCGCGATAACCGTCTTTTCAACGACGGTCTCCTTGGGAATCTCCTTCAGTACCTCTACCTCCTGCACTACCTCCACCTCGCGGATAACTTCCTTCTCCACCTCCACTGGTACTTCTACTTCTTTGACTACTTCTACTTCCTTGGGTACTTCAACCTGGACCTCCCTGACAACCTCCCTTTCCACCACCTCTGGAGCGGCGGTGCCGCAACCCACAAGCACGGTCAGGGCCAGTATCAGGGACACTGATAGAATTGACTTGGATATATTTGACCAGAATGCCATCACTGGTTACCTCCTATTGAGTGAAATCGGGTAACTTATTCCGGTTATATGCTGGAAACTGGTAGGCATCCGGAAATTTGGCGAAGTATAAATCCGTTAATTCTTTCTTGTCAACTTTCTAAAAACATAGCATATTTCGTAAAATATTGATGGTTAATGGACATAATTACTATAAGAGAGATAGGTATATGGTAAATTAAAGTTACTACCGTAATACGTCCAGAGGAGTCTTCTTGCTGAGACCGTGTAGTGGGGCCCCTGGGAACCCCTTTGTTGTTCCCTGCTTCGCTGTCTCCAACGGGTCCCAGCGACTGGTTGTTGACCCTGCAGTGCAGGGGAACGTCCGGCTCGCCACAGCTTAGGGATCGAACATCACCGTCAGGCTGAACAAATAAAAAGGGATTTCGGCGAAGTTGTGATGGCCGTCGCCGCCGAAGTCCCGAATGAAGTCCCGAATCAGGTAGCCTGTCTTCGGCTCAGCAAAGGCGCCAAGCTCGGTGGATCGATTGAATCTCTCCGCGATGGGCGGTGACTGGTATCTGGGAGTGTCCCCACAGCCCAGGCCTGCAAACGGAATGACGCATACCGGACTGTGATTACGTTGCCGTAGCATCCCCATTTATCTGGGAGTCCCTGTTCCTGGCAAATTCCCTTACCGTGTCCTATTCGCTATCCAGCAGGTTTACGTCAAAGACGATGGGATCTCAATAGTAGATCAGGGCTTCCACCATAACCGGCGTGTCCGGCTCATCCGAGGAGACATAGCTATATCCGCTGAACACCATATAACTTGTGCTTGTAACCTTTGAAGCCAAAGGCTGTACCCTGTCAGCATATCCCGGTCTCGAGCCAGGCTTTCCCTGCCGAAGGTCCTCGGCAACAGTCAGCTTGGGGCGCGACAAGGCGGCCAACCGGCGGAATCAGCGTATTGACAGGCCAATTGCTATGGCATATATTGCGGTATCCTCTTCGAAGGACATGGCGCGCTATTGGCGCGGTTCCAACCGCTCCGGGCACGGACAGATAGGTTTCCGTCAAAAAGTTCGCGGTCCGCGAGGATAGCAAAATGCAACGCTTTATACTGGTACGCCTCTTCCATGCGCTGATTGCGCTGGTCGCCGTCAGCATGATTGTATTCGGACTGGGTCGACTTTCCGGCGATCCTCTGGATACCCTGCTGGACGTTGACGCCACCGCAGAAGACTATGCCAGGGTGAGGGCCTACTGGGGACTCGACAAACCCCTCCACATCCAATACCTGACCTATATCGGCAATTTCGCCACCGGCAAATTCGGCGAGTCTATTCGCTTCTCCGGGCAGGATGCCAGGGAGTTGCTTTGGCAACGCCTTCCCGCAACTCTCGAACTGGCGGCAATCGCTCTGGTGGTAAGCGCCCTCATTGCCATTCCACTGGGGGTTATCGTCGCGGTCAAAAAGGACACCGGAGTCGACGTTGCCGGCAAAATTGTTGCCCTGTTAGGCCAGTCCCTGCCCAATTTCTGGATTGCGTTGATGCTGATGTGGGTTTTTGCGGTCCAATTGGAATGGCTGCCCACCTCGGGCCGTGGAACCTGGAAACACATTCTGATGCCAGGTATTGCCTTGGGCTATTTCCAGGTGGCCGCCCTGATGCGTCTTACTCGCTCTTCCATGCTGGAGGTCCTCGACACCGAATATGTCAAGCTGGCCCGCATCAAAGGCCTGAAGGAAAGCCGCGTCATCTGGAAACACAGCCTGCGCAACGCTCTGATCGCTCCCATCACCTACTTCGGCCTCATCTTGGGCGGCGCCATGACCGGCTCCGTGGTTATTGAGTCCATATTCACCTGGCCTGGTGTTGGTTTGCTGGCCATTGACGCGTTGCGGGCCAAAGACTTCTCGGTAGTTCAGTCGGTGGTGATTTTCTTCGCCGGCATTTATATCGGCGCTAATCTGCTGGTCGATATCGCTTACGCTTACCTGGATCCGCGCATCCGTTTCACCCATTAGCCTTAGGGCCCAAGGGAGAGGAGAAAATATCCTATGGCTAACTTGGCGGTACCTGGAAGCATCCCCGGAGTCAGAAGGGCCGGCGGGGTCTGGCGGGCCCTGGGAACAGCGCGCAGATACCCGATCTTTCCCGTGGCCATATTGCTTTTTGTGCTGGTTCTGCCGGCCATTTTTGCCAATTGGATAGCCCCACATGACCCGGTCCAGGGGAGCCTGAGCGAGCGTCTGGTGCCTCCTTTCTGGGTTCAAGCGGAGGGTGAAGGTATCTATGCCACGCCAGGTGGCTCGACCAAGTTCATTCTCGGCACCGATAAGCAGGGGCGCGACATTCTCACCAGGATCGTTTACGGCGCCCGTATCTCCCTCACCGTAGCTGCCATTTCGATTTTCCTGGCCGGCTTGATTGGCACGACCCTGGGCCTGATAGCCGGTTATTTCGGCGGCAACATCGACCACATAGTAATGCGGGCGGTGGACATCTGCCTCTCCATGCCGGCAATCCTGTTCGCCCTGGTGTTGGCTGTCGTGCTGGGTCCCAGCTTCCAAACTGTTATCATCGTGATTGTGAGCATTTTCTGGTCCCGCTATGCCCGCCTGGTCCGCGGTGAAACCCTGGGAATCAAGGCCCAGGACTTTGTGGCTCGGGCCCGGGTTTCCGGAGCCTCCAACCTGCGCATCATTACCCGCCACGTTTTCCCCAACGTGGTCAACACCATCATCGTGCTTGCAACCCTGGAAGTGGGCCAGGTTATCCTTTTGGAATCCACCCTCAGCTTCCTGGGCGCCGGCCTGCCCAGGCCAACGCCTGCATGGGGACTGATGATTGCCAACGGGCGGGAGTTGCTGGTTACAGCGTGGTGGGTCGCCGCCTGGCCCGGCGTGGCAATTCTGCTGTCCGTGCTGTCCATGAACCTTTTGGGTGACTGGCTGCGCGACCGCCTGGACCCCAAGCTGCGCAACGTGTAGCTCTTCTCTAAAAGGTTACGGTCAAATGTCGCCCCCGCACCGGAGCTAAAATGGACCGGGCGGGGGCTGAACTTTGTTGGCTTCAATTTGTTGACTTCAATTTGATGGCTTGAATCGGGACGTTCACATAATACTGTTGGCATTTCCGCTGCTGGTGAATCTCCGTCCTGCCTGGGTACGTATGAAATGGCAAACCTCCTTTAAGGTCTTATTGAGATGAGTGGAGTATCCAGTAAGGTTAAGCTCTCCCGCGTTTTCGTACCTTTGGCGACATTGGTATTGCTGGCCCTGGCCGCCTGTTTCCCTGGCGCACCCACGGCCACACCCGAGCCTGCCATAGTGCCGGTGCAGCCCAAGGTCACAGCTCCCGCTCCCACTCCGTCGCCCGCTGCCACGCCCTTTCCGACGCCCACCCAGGCTCCGGTGGTTGAACCTGCACCCGCCTCGCAGGTGGAAGAGACTCAGTCAGCGAGTGAGTCGGCAATCATAACCGAATCCCTGCCCGCCGTCAGTTCTCCGGTATTCGGCGATATGGCGCTGCTTGAAGAACGAGCCTTCAGCTACCTCAGCGAACTGGCGGTGGACGTGGGTGTCAGGACCAGCGGCACCGAACTGGAGTTGGCAGCGGCAGACTTCCTGGTAAGCCGGCTGGAAGACCTGGGCTACAACCCCGAAATCCAGGACTTTTCCTGGGACTCGCCTGCGGCCGAATTCAGCCTGGTGGCCCCCGAGGCGGAAACCCTGGAGGTCAATGTCCTCGGCGGCACACCTGGCGGCCAGGCCACGGGGGAACTGGTGTTCGTTGGACTGGGCAAGCCCGCCGACCTGCCCGCCGAAGGGCTGGAGGGGAAGATAGCCCTGATAGAACGGGGCGAAATCACCTTCGGCAGCAAGGTGGCGGAAGTCCACAACGCCGGCGCCGTGGCCGCCGTCATTTACAACAATGTATCCGGCCCCTTCCGCGGCACCCTGGGCGGACGCGGAGACATCCCTGCCATTTCCCTGTCCCAGGCCGACGGCCTTCGGTTGAAGGAATTATTGGAGCAAGGAGAAACCGTGGAAGCCACTGTATCCGTCCAGGACAACGCCCTTCCGTCCCGCAACGTTATAGCCGAACTGCCCGGGCAGGGCGAGGGAGTCATAGTGGTCGGCGCCCACTACGATACCGTCCCCGATTCGATAGGCGCTTCCGATAACTCCTCGGGAGTGGGCGCTCTCCTTGCTATTGCTGAACGGGTGGCTGACCGGTCCTTCCCCTTCACGCTGCGGTTCATAGCCTTTGGCTCCGAGGAGACGGGCCTGCACGGGAGCGAGCATTACGTCGACAGTCTCACCGCCCGGGAACTGGAGGAAATCTACCTCATGGTCAACCTGGACTCGGTGGGATCCGGCTCCCATCTCCGCCTTGCCGGGGACCGCTGGGCCGCCAGTCACATCAAGGAGACGGCGGATAGGGAAGGAATATCACTGGAATTGAGCGGTCGTTCCGGCCGCGGCGGCAGCGATCACGCCAACTTCCGCGACGCCTGGGTGCCTGTTCTGTTCTTCATGTCCGATGACCTGTCCCGCATCAACAGCCCCGCAGACACCATGGAGCACATAAATTCAAGCCTCCTGGGCGATGTTACGGCGCTGGTGCTGGACCTGCTGGAGAACGTTGACCAACTGTCCGGCTACGGGCCGTAAAGGCGCACGTTTCTTTTTCGTCCACCAATGGACACCAATGCCCGCCAATGCTTTAATTACCCTATTAGTGCGCATTCGTGTCTATTCGTGGACTAAAGGAGAGTTTATATGGCCCGCACTCCGGCATCCCGCATTCAAAGGGTGCAGCCTCCCGCCACCCTGGCCGCCGGCGAAAAAGCCCGGCAACTGGCCCGACAGGGCCACGACATAGTCGACCTGGGCCAGTCCAGCCCCCACCACGTAACCCCGGGCCATATTGTTGAGGCCGGCATCCGGGCCCTTAATCAAGGCCTTACCAACATCAGTTCCTCCCGAGGCCTGCCCGAACTCAGGCAGGCCTTGGCCCACAAGCTCGCCGCTCACAATGACCGTGCCGTGGACCCCGAAGGCGATATCCTGGTTACCCCTGGCAGCAAGATGGGGCTGTACGATGCCATCAATGCCTATATTGAAAGGGGCGACGAGGTACTGGTAATCGAACCCACCTGGGTCAGTTTCAGCCAGCAAGTGGAAATGGCCGAGGGGATTTCCGTGGCCGTGCCCTTGAGCGAGGAGGAAGAGTACTACATAAACTACGAGCATCTGAGGGAATACGTCACGCCCCAGTCAAAGATGCTCATCATCAACAACCCCAACAACCCCACGGGCCGCGTCTACACCCAGGAGGAACTGGAAGCGGTAGCGCGGGTGGCCATCGAAAACGACCTGCTGGTGGTCTGCGACGAGACTTACGAATATTTCACCTACGATGGCAACAGCCACATCACCGTCGCCAACCTGGAGGGAATGGCCGAACGGACCCTGACCAGCTACACCTTCACCAAGGCCTACTCCATGGCCGGCTGGCGGCTGGGGTGCATCGTCGCCCAATCGGAGTTGCTGGAACCCCTGCTCAAGATTCAGGAGCAGACGTCCAGCTTCGTGTCCCCCTTCGTCCAGGTGGCCGGGGTGGCTGCCCTGCAGGGCCCCCAGGACCACCTGACCCAGTGGCGGGAGGACTGCAACGAACTGCGCATCCGCTGCGCCGACCGGCTTTACCAGGTTCCAGGTGTTCACTGCCCCCTGCCCGACGGCGCCACATTTCTGTTCCCCCGCTACTCGGCGGATATGACCTCCGCCGCTCTGGCCGAGTTGCTGGTGGAAAGGGAGGGAGTGGTGGTTACGCCGGGAGCCGGATTCGGGGAAAGTGGTGAGGGCCATTTCCGTATCGCCCTTATGCGCTCCCCCGCCGACCGTGTCCTCGAAGGCGTCGAGCGCATCGCCCGCGTCCTCGAGTCCCTGTAGTCAATTCATCCATGAACCTCTGCGTCTCTGCGTCTCTTTGTGAAAATGTCGCTCCTTACAAAGAGACGCAGAGAATGGGGAATGCTATGAAAGTTCACCTGGTTGACGGCACTTATGAACTGTTTCGCGCCCACTTCGCCTTGCCCTCCATATCTGCCCCGGACGGACGCGAGGTTGGCGCCGTGCGGGGGCTGCTGCAGACATTGATCAACCTGCTGCGCCAACCGGAGGTCTCCCACGTTGCCGTAGCCTTCGACACCGAAATCCTCTCCTTCCGCAACCAGTTGTTCGAAGGATACAAGACGGGCGAAGGTACGCCTCCCGAGCTTCTGGCCCAGTTTCCCCTCGCAGAGCGGGCTGCATCGGCCTTGGGCCTCGTGGTCTGGCCCATGACCGAGTTTGAGGCCGACGACGCCTTGGGCACGGCGGCGGTCCGCTGGCAGGACTCCCCCGGCGTGGAGCAGATTGTCCTCTGCTCGCCGGATAAGGACCTGGCTCAGGTGGTGCGCGGCGACCGCGTGGTAACCCTGGACCGGCGCCGAGAAATCATCACCGATGAAAATGGCGTGCGCGAGAAGTTCGGCGTGTCCCCTGCCTCAATCCCTGACTACCTGGGGCTGGTGGGCGACAGCGCCGACGGCATCCCCGGCATCCCTCGCTGGGGCGCCAAGGGCACGGCCCAGGTCCTGGACCACTACGGCCACATCGAGCATATTCCCCCCGACGCCGCCGACTGGGCCGTCAACGTCCGAGGCGCCAAATCCCTTGCCACCAGTCTCGCCCAAAACATGGAATCAGCCCTCCTCTACCGCCACCTGGCCACCCTCCGCCTGGACGTGCCGATTGTGGAGAATGTGGCAGACCTGGAATGGCAAGGCGCCCCCCAGGAACCGTACCAGGCCCTGTCCGATGAGTTGGGGTTTGGGCGGTTGAGGGACGGGGTGGGTAGGTGGCGTGAGGGTTAAGATTCCTTAGTTAGCAACCTAGCAAAGGGTCAGTTAACCTACTTAGTTTGCCGTTACAAGCAGCGGTGCCTGCAAAGAAAAACGCTGTCAGCGGGCTACTATTGCCAGTTCCCTCACGATATTGCGGGACCCACTAAGGCTCTTCTTTCCTGTGTCGGAGATATTCCTGTCGAATATCAGTTGCCACCCATAACAAGACAATTGCAATTACTGCGGCAAGGTATAAAGCCCCACTATTGCCGGCTCCCCTAATCCAATATAGTGCTGCCACGCCAATTGCTGTGCAGCAGAGAAGTTTAAGCAAGAACCAGCCAATAGTGGCTTTTGCGCTTGCAAAAACGATGCGCCAGTCCAGTTTGAATGCCCGCCGCTAAGCGAACATTGCCGATAAAATGGTTATGGCAATAAGTGGAGCTAATTCGAGCATCCAACGGAAGATATATCCTAACGTCCCGGCTTCCAAAATCCTCTTCCTAAATCTACGGTTTAACGGTAACGGCAGTCCTAAGTCTCCTTTAATTTACCCGTCACTTATTGGCAATGGCTTATAGAGGACTTTTAGGAATGCTCCTTCCTTCTTGCCCTTTGTGGATAGTCCTGGTTATCGTCTCCCGCCGGGGAGCTTGCTGGATCATTTCGGTCAACGGTCCTCCCAATTCATCACGCCCGCACGAGATAATTGGCAGATGTTAGCATAAGGGACAGCATTGTCAACGAGTATCTGTCACAGGCCAGATAACTCGGTCTGCAAATCGGTTATACTCTCCTCAACCACCCTTGCCCCCAAGGAGGCCCTCCCATGACCACCACCCGCACCGACCGCCACGTGGACACCGTCGTAGTAGGAGGCCGGATCGTCACCTCCTCCCAGGTCTACGAAGCCTCCATTGCCATTGACGGCGAGAAAATCGCCGCCATCGGCCCCGAGAACCTCCTGCCCCCGGCCGATAACTACATCGACGCCTCCGGCATGTTCGTTCTCCCCGGCCTTATCGACTGCCATGTACACCTGGACGGCCACGACAACTACGCCCTGGGCTCCCTGGCCGCCGCCCACGCCGGCCTGACTACCCTGGTCCCGTTCGGCACCTACAACCTCGAGGGCGACGAAACCCTGCCCGAAGCCATCCACCGCTGCCGTGAGGAGGTGGAGCGCACTGCCGTCACCGACTTCGCCTTTCATTTCATCCTGCAGAACCGTCCCAGCATCCTCAACAGCCTGCCCCAGGCCCTGGAACTGGGCGTCAAGTCCTACAAGATGTTCATGACCTACAAGAAGCGCCCCTACCGCATGTGCGACGACGACTATATCTGCCAGTCAATGGAGATGGTCGCCAAGGGAGGGGGAGTGCTGCAACTTCACTGTGAAAGCGGCAATATCATCGAGTACCTGGAGAACAAGCTGCTGGCCGAGGGCCACACCCACCCCACCGACTTCCCTTCCGCCTGCCCCGACTGGGCCGAAGAAGAGGCCATCAACCGAGCGGTGAAAATGGCCGCCGCCACTAACTGTCCCACCTACGTCGTTCACCTGAGCACCCAGCTGGGCCTGGAGCGTATCAAGCAGGCCCAAGCCATGGGCCAGCGAATCTGGACTGAGTCCTGCCCCCAGTACCTGCTCCTGTCCGACGAGGAGATGGCCAAGTACGGGCCCCTGGCCAAGATTGGCCCGCCCCTGCGTCCCGCCGACGGTCCCGACCAGGATGCCCTGTGGCGTGGCCTGGAGCAGGGGCACATCTCCATCACCGCCAGCGACCATGCGCCTTATCCCCAGGAGTTGAAACAGGTGGGCTGGGACAACATCTTCGTGGACCCTAACGGCGCATCGGTACCTTTCGGGTCGCCGGGAGTGGAAACCCTGGTGCCCCTGATGTACAGCGAGGGCGTGGTGCAGCGGGGCCTGCCCATCTGGTGGCTGGCTCGGGTCATGTCGGAGAACCCGGCCCGCATCTTTGGCCTCTATCCCCGCAAGGGCGTAATCCAGGTGGGTTCCGACGCCGACCTGCTTATTCTGAACCCCAACGGCGACCGCATCATCACCGCCCGCGACCACCACAGCAACGCCGGCTACTCCCTGTTCGAGGGCTGGCAGGTACAGGGCCGCCCCCACATGACGCTGCTGCGGGGCAAGGTCCTGCTCAACCAGGGCGAACTGGAGCAGCAGCCAGGCTACGGCGGTTTCCTTGCCAGCGACTCCCCCCGCTCGCCCCTGGGCGGGCCGGTGCGGTAGACGAAAGTCATCCGCACGGTTGTACAGGATTGACGCCCGAGATTCTGACATTCTGTGCATCCTGCACATCCATGTTTGAATAAGAAATGCCCCCGGACACTCCGTCCGGGGGCGCTTTCTTTGCCCGATTAAGTTGGTAAGGCTTAACCGCCTACTGCGTCCAGGTCATGGTGTTGATCAGGATGCGGCGGCCGCCGGGCATGTTGACGAACTCCAGGTCCTTGTTGACGCCCCAGACGGACACAATCTCCATCATGGGGAGCTGCAGCAGGTTGTCGGAGAACAGCTCGTAGGCTTCCGTCATCAGCTCCCGGCGTTCGTCGCCGGTCGCGGCCAGGGCCTGCTGACCCAGGGCATGCCACTCGGCGTTGCAGTTCTTGGAGCGGTTGGACGCGCAGCTCATGTAGAAGTTGATCTGGCGACCGAAGTCGAAGTACTCGCCACCGGGAGCGAAGAATACCAGTCCCGGGGAAGCGCCGGTCCGCGGCGGGTCGTTCTGGGGTACCGCGTCTGCGGCAGCCTCGGAAGTGGCTCCGGCTTCAATTTCTGCATCATAGGTAACTGCCGGGCCGGTCAGGTGCCGGTCACGCCAGACACTGCCCTCGACTACCTGCGCTTCGACGTTCAAGCCAGCGTCCTGCCAGAAGGTGATCAGGGACTCAGTGATCTCCACGTCCTTGGCGTAACGGCCGGCGCGGGTCCAGAACTGGATTACATTGTCGGGGTTGTAGTCGGCCTGGGCCAGAAGCTCACGGGCCTTGTCCGGGTCGTACTCGTAGATGGGATGCCAGTTGTCTTCGTTTACGCCCAGGGTGCCGGGGATGCCGTTGGGGCCGCTGGAGCAGCGGGACTCGGGGCCGAAGAAGGCCAGGGCCAGTTCTTCGCAGTTGATGGCGTGGGTCAGGGCCTGTCGGACTTCCAGCTTCCGGAGTTCCGGATGCCAGATGGTGTCCACGTTGATGGTGTATACCTCGCCGGATACCACCTTGACCGTCTTGCCGTGTTCGCTGTTGTTGATGGGCTCGGCCTGGTCGATGGAAACCGCCCACGACAGATCGGCCTCGCCGGTCTGGATCATGGCTGAACGGACCGTCTCCTCGGAGCGCCAGATGTACTGGGCATCCTTGATGGAAGGCGCCTGGGTGATGAAGTCGATCGGCTGCGGCTCCACGTAGTCCTCATAGGCCGTCAGGGAGATGGACTCACCACGGACGTATTCCCCCCAGACGTAGGGGCCCCAGCCGATTACCTGGCCGGAAGCATCCCGCTCTTCCTGGGAAACGTTCTGGTGGTAGTCAGGGGCGATGAAGATGTGGAACTGGCCAAAGCGGGGCAGCACCGGGCAGCCGGCCGCGCTGGTGCAGACAAAATCCACGGTCATATCGTCAATGATCTCGGCGTGGGCTTCCCGCACCTGGGAGTATGGCTGGTATTCCACGTTGCCGCCAAGCTGATTGATGGTGTAGGCGGCGGCCTCGGCGTTCCAGGGTTCGCCGTTGTGGAAGGTTACCCCCTCTCGCAGGGACAGGCGCCACTTATTGGGCTCCACCTGGTCGAAACCGGTGAAACCGGCGGTAGCGGTATCGGTAAAGTCCGGCCCAAAGAAGGAAATGGGCTGGGCTATGTTGTGGATTATCTGGTTGGGGTAGAGGGTAGTGCTGATCCAGGGGTCGGGGATCGAAGGTTCTTCGTTAATCACTATAACGACATCGTCCCGGGCAGACTCCACCATAACCTCGACAGGACGCGGCGTGGGCTGGACGGTGGGCACGGGAGTGTTGGTCGGCTGCATGGCAGGTTCGGAACTGCTGCTGCTGGAACCCGAATCGGCCATGGTCTGGGAATCGGAATCCGTCATGGATTCGGAACCCGTGTCGGTCATCGAGCCGGAATCGGTGCTGGCTGCCGGTGCCGCAGGTTCAGCGGCAGCAGGAGCAGAGGAGTCGGTGGATGAAGTAGATGGCGCGGTGGCAGGAGCATCCGCTCCTCCGCAGGCCACAATGAAAAGGGATGCAATTGCGGTTACGACGACCAGCCAGCGCCCAAAGCGCCGCCGGACAAAGGCTCTCGGAGTCACTTAATATATTCCTCCCTAACAGTTAAACTTGAGGTTTCCGTTTACCCCGTAAAGATAATCCGCAATAACGATAATGTTAACGGGTGGTTGAGTCAATGCTGTAACGCAATCCGCAAAAAACTTCACTTTTTCGAAATTCAGCCACAGGCATTCTTGTTTGGGAAGTTTTGCCTGATCTTTAACAGGGCGGTTGCGAATAGGCAATAATTCCGGTCTTGGGCGAGCAAAATATCGCCGCATGAATTTCGACAAAATTTGCGGAAAGTGAAGCCTGGGCACGGGCCAAATCACTACGGAATCAGGACGACCTTGCAATGCAATGGCACAGTTTGCCCTTCCGGACTGGGGGCGACGGCCCATGAGGAGCGCATTTACCCGGGCTGCGTACCCGGTCAAACTGATTAAAGGACTAGTAAGACTTACGAAGAGCCCCACATCGAATACGCCAATGCGGCTTCGCAGCGGTACTATGAGCGTAGAGGTCAGAAAAACGGAGGGGAGCCACTTGGGCTCCCCATTAACTGGCTTCTTCCTGTAGGTTCGGCCTTTCCTGTTCCATTTGAAGCAGACGGGCCTTGACTGTGAGGCCACCGGCGCCGTAGCCGTGCAGGTCGCCGTTGCTGCCGATAACCCGGTGGCAGGGAATGACCAGGGCCAGGGGATTCTTCGCCATTGCCTGCCCGGCGGCCCGGGCTGCGTTGGGGCGACCGGCCTCAGCCGCCAGCCAGGCGTAACTGCGGGTTTCGCCGGCCGGAATGGAACGGCACGCCTCCCAAGCGGCGGCAAAGAAGGGGGGCGCGCCTACCAGGTCCAGGACAATCTCGTCCAGCGCGTCGGTATCGCCGTGGAAGTAACGCTCCAGGCACCACTGGGCCTGGGTGAAGGCCATGTCGTCCTGCAGGCAACCCCGAATATCGTCATCCAGGTCTTCCAGCACTTCTTCCGGCGTGGGCTTCATACACAAACGGCTCAGGCCGTCGTCAGTGCCCGCCAGGCCGATCCAGCCGTGGGGCCCGGGTATGATGCAGTACTTTCGGGTATTCATGCTGTTGCTGCCTCCTCGGTCTGGCCCCGCCGGCGCAATAGGTGGAAAAGAAGGGCCATCCTTATTTCCAGCCAGGCCTGCACCAGCCGTTCTTCTTCCTCTTCCGTGTGATCCTTGCGGCCGTAAAGGTGCCTGACGTAGCTGGCGATGATGGTTGAGAGCTGTTCCCGGTGGTCAGGCATCTCTTCATAGAGCTTTTCCAGGTACTGGAAGGGCGTCTGGTAACTGGCTGGTGCCAGGGCGTTCAGGCGAGCCAGGAAGGCCAGCCGGCGGAAGGCAGTTTCCGGTTCCCGCGATGGAGACATGTGCCGCCGCCAGAAGAACCAGGCCAGACCGGTGACTATGGCCAGGAAGGCCAGCACCCCTCCCACCCAGGGCAGATATTCCTGTATCAGCCTAATAGCCAGCGGGTCCCCTTCCTGACTGGCCTGCGCTTCGATCAAGAATTCTTCCTCGCAGTCTTCCTCGTCTTCAAATTCGCATAGCGGTATATCTAGGGCGACCGAAGGCAAGCCGCTGAGGTCCGGGGCCTCCGCCGGCGCCGGTCTCGACGCAATCGGGACGCTATACCCTGGCGTGGGCTCGAAACTGATCCATCCGTAGCGGGGGAAGAAAACCTCCACCCAACCGTGGCTGTGGCTGTCGGTTACCACGTAAATATCGTGCTCAGGCACCTGGTTGCCTACGGTGTAGCCCGTAACCATGCGCGCCGGTATTCCCTGGGTGCGCAGCAGCACCGTCATGGCAGAGCCAAAGTATTCGCTGTAGCCCGCCTTTTGCTCGAACAGGAAATAGTCCACCCCGTCGGCATCATATGGGGGCGGGTCAATTGACAGCGAGTAAGGGAAGGTCTTTAAGTAGGCCTCAATAGCCTTGGCCTTGTCGTAGGGCGTCTCCGCCTCGACAGTCAACTCCCGGCCCAGTTCCCGGACTCGCTGGGGCAATTCCGGCGGCAGCGCCGTGTACTTGGCGAGGGCCCAGGTGGGATAGTCCAGCCCGGCCAGGCGCAGGTCTTCCGGCGTGGCCAGGGACACGGAAGATATGACCTCGTAGGTCTCGCCCTGCTTGAATTCCTTGCCCGCTGTACGCAGCGACAGCGTGTCCGGCTGCTCCGGCAGAATCTCCGCCACAGCCACATTCTGCACCCAGTCCCCTTCCCTGACCACGTCCACTAGGTGGAAACCGGAAGGGAGAGATTGGGCAAGCTGGGAGCGGCTGGCCGTGGGGCCCGACTCCCGCAGCGCCCGGTCCAGGTTGACGGTCGCCAGTTCCACCTTTGGATAAGTTTGCCCTAGTTGCAGCGGCCCGCTCAGGTCAATGTTGTACACCGGAGAATCGTAGGTCTCGATTCTCACGTCCCGGTCGGAGGAGATGACCTGCCCGCCGGCGAACAAGTTGCGGGTACGGTAGTTGGTTGTCAGGGTGTGGGTAACCTCGAATCGCTTTTCGTATGGTTGGGGCGACGAATGAGCTGGCGTCCAGTCGGTGGGCTGCACCTCCGTGTGTTCGGACTTCCAGCCCTTGGGGGTGTAGGTCCCGTAGCTGCGGGCCTTCCAATACATCGCCACCGGCGACTCCACCTGCAGCACCGGCGTGGTCGTGGGGTTGATAGTTCCCTGGAAGGCCATCACGTCCCCCCATATCCGGTAAGGCAGCGGCTTGCGCGCTGGCAGTCCTGCAAACAGGCGGTTAAAGTCCTCTTGGTACTGCAAATAGGGCGACCGGGTGGCCTCGTAGATATTGTGCACCTCTTGCACGAAGCGGTCGCCGGGCACAATTCTGGGAACTATCAGAAATGCTACCAGAAGTACCAGGAAAGATACGATTATGCTGTCTGAAACAGACAGCACTGCCAAGTGGCTGTCGGCCTGGAAACCCTGCGCCCGCCATTGCCTCAGCCGGCGAACAGCCTGTACCCGGGCCACCAGCAGTAGGGCTGTGAACAGGTACAGTACGATATACGCGTGGGCGTCTGAAGGCAAAAAGGTGAGGTTGCTAAGCAGCGCCGCCCCGCCCAGAGCGAAGACGCCCCAGAAGCTTTGGTAACGGGAGAAAACCCAGGCAGCCAGATAGCCGGCCAGCCAGGTGAGGCACATCAGGGCAAAGGCGAAGGGCACCCGGTCAATGTTGATGCCACCCGTCTGGAAAGCTACCCACCACAGGTGGAGCCGGTTGTAGAGTTCAGGGGCACTGGCTAGTTCAATTCCTTCACCATCAAAGCCAACCAGTTGCGCCGTAACTACCCAGAGGCCAATGGCCAGGCCCAGCGGCAGCAGCAAAACTCCCCAGACGGGTATCCGGGACAGCGCCAGTCCCGTCGCCATTGCTATCAGTATCAGAAATTCCAGGCTGGGCGTGGGTACCCAGTCGCCTCCCCTATCTACCGACCAAGCCACTACCAGCAGGTTGAGGGCCAACAGGAACACGGAGGCCCATCCGTCGGCGGGACGGCCATACCGCCAAAGCCACAGCGCGGCTCGTCCTATCGGCTCAACGCTAAAGCCCCTTCCGTTAGCAACGGCCACTTCCTGGCTTGTCGCACCCTGGCCAATACCGGCCTGCGTCGCGCTGTTCACGCCGATCCCCCCTGCTGCGTAGAGCCTTCGGCGCCTTGATAGGTAAACTGGTGGGAGGTAGAACCCGGGGACGAGCCGTTTCCGGTATAGCTGCCATTCTCCTCCGCCCCCGCTCCCGGTGGCGGTGCGATGAAGGGGTAGGGATGGTCGTAAACGGTCATGCTCAAGGCCTCGTTCAGCGACTGGCCCCGGCGCACCCGGTAAACCGATATGTCATTCGAAAAAAGAAAGTCCAGGGGGGACTGGACCTCGGCAGCGGCCCCGAAGTCTGTGGGTTCAACGTACACTACCGCCACGTTGACGCCGTCACGGCGCAGGCTGTTCAACGCCGGTATCCACTCTGTCCTGCGGGAGGGAGTGACCACTGTGAGCGAGTTAAAGCGACTGAGGTGAGGCTGCAGGTCGTACAGGAACCTTTCAAGGGTCACGTTGCCCTGCGCCCGTACTCCCGCCAGGGCTTCCATCAGGTTGCCCAAGTGACCGGGGCCGGAACCGGGCCGCATCAACCAGTTCTGGTCGCCGTTGGTAGCCAGGCCGACGGGCATGGAGAGTTCGTTGAACCGCGTCAACAGCGACGCCGCCGTCTTGACTGACAGTTCCTCGGTGTTGTCCACGGGGTCGTCCCCCACATGGGAACCTCGCTGCATGTCCAGCAGTACCCAGCTTTCGGCTGACAGGCCCATGTCAAATTCCTTGACCATGAGGTTGTTCATCCGCGCCGTGTAGGGCCAGTGGATTTGGCGGAAGCTGTCTCCGTAGACGTACTCCCGAACCCCGGAAGACTCGGGCGTTATGTGGTCGGAACGCCGCGTGACCCGCCGGTCACTGGGCAGGAAGGCGAAACGGGGGTCGAGGTCGGGTAGCGGCTCCGTTGGCGGAAAGACTACGTACTGTTCCGATTCAAGGAAACGGCGGCTGAGACGGAACAGACCAAAAGGGTCCTGGCTGGTTACTTCTACTATGCCAGTGTTGAAGACTCCCCGGCGGGCCAGGTAGGTTTCAATACGCCAGCTTCGGGACTGGTCCCGCACCATGGCTATGCCCCGTCCCGTCGTATACCCGGGGATGTCTGTAACCTCCCGGACTTCCAGCCACGACTTGGGGAACCGGAAGCGGTTAAACACCTGGATTTGCCCGTCCAGGTAGCCACCCACCTGCCCCCGATGGGACAGACGAGTCAGGCGCACCTGCAGGCCCTGCAAATTCAGCCAGGCCCAGAAAAGGCCGAAAAGCAGCACCAGGGCTATAACATAGAGGAAACGATAAAAGAACGAAAAACCGGTGCCCAGGGTGTAGAACGTTACCACCGCCAGGAGTATCAGTATGCCGACTGTCCGCTTGCTCAACGTCCGGTTACCTGCTGGAGAATGTCAGGTTTGAAATCAACCGAGGCAGAATACCATAAAACTTGGCTGAACCGGAAATAATCGGACCCAGATATTGGCTATGGCTGCTTCAAGAGCGGCCCGGAATTTGTCCGTCCCAAATCCTTAAACGGGGTTTTTCTTTACTCCTCCCTTCCCATCTACCCTACACTTGCGCCATGCCCGGCACAGTTATCTGGTTCAAAAGGTCGCTGATCAACTCCTCGGGTCGAATGCCCCGCATCCTGGCCGAGGGAGACAGCACCAAGCGGTGGGAAAGCACCCCCGGCGCCAGCGACTTGACGTCGTCGGGAATCACGTAGTCTCGGTCCTGCACCAGGGCCATGGCCCGGGTTATTCGGAACAGGCCCAGGGTAGCCCGGGGAGATGCTCCCAGCGCTATGTCGCGGTGATTCCGCGTGGATTCTGTCAGGGACACAATGTACTGCCGCACCAATCGGTCTACGTACACTTCCTTGGCTGCCTCCTGCAGGGCAGTAACTTCCTCAGGAGTGGCCACGGGCTCCAGCGAGTCTATGGGATGGGTCAACTCCTGGCGCTCTATGATGGCCATTTCTTCGGAAAAGTCCGGATATCCCAGGCTCAGGCGCATCAGGAACCGGTCCAGTTCCGCCTCGGGAAGGGGAAAAGTGCCCTCATACTCGATTGGGTTCTGGGTGGCTACCACCATGAAGGGCGGCGCCAGAACGTGGGAAACCCCGTCCACCGTAACCTGCAATTCCTCCATGGCCTCCAGCAGCGCCGCCTGGGTCTTGGGCGTTGCACGGTTTATTTCGTCGGCCAGAACCACCTGGGACATGATTGGGCCGGGCCGGAAGTTGAAATCGCCGCTCTGCTGGTTATAGACGGAAATGCCCGTGACGTCGCTGGGCAGCAGGTCCGGGGTAAACTGGATGCGCTGGAATGAACAGCCCACGGAGATGGCCAGCGCCTTGGACAGGGTGGTCTTGCCCACCCCGGGCACGTCTTCCACCAGGATATGGCCCTGGGCAATTAAGGTGGCCAATGCCTGCTGCACGGCCGAGGTCTTGCCCACGATGACCTTGCCGACGTTCTCTACAATGCGGTGGCCTACTGCGGCCAGGGAAGTGGTTTCCTGCACTCCCGCCTCCGATATTCTCACATTGAATTTATATGTACATCCTGCGCCGGTAGAAACGCTAGAAGAGTTTAACACAAGCGCAAGCTTTAGACATCCTTGCCAAACCGGAGGCGGACAATGGCGCCTCAAGCTTCGCTGTCCCTTCTGGCCCGGAATCATGTCGCCCTGCCCGGCCACCTCCGCCCTTGGCGGGCCTGGCGGGCTTGGCAAAAGAGCTTAAATTCAACGCCTCGACCAACCCTGCGAAACTCCGCGTCTCTGCGGTCCAATGCGCCCCTGAAATGCGATATCCCTGCTCCGAAACGGTCCCCTTGTCGAAGGTCCTTCGTCCCAAGGGAGCGGAACGTCCACCTTTGGTGGGAGGGACCGGCTGTGTGCGCTCGCGCCCTGATTTCCTGACTCTGGTATCATTCAAAGGAGCTGTTCAGCGGCCCACAAGTTGGCCAAAATCCGGCGCGGGACACGGTTCGTAATGTTATTCAGCAAGGAAAGCGAAACGCATAACTCCAGAAGGAGTCTGTAGTGACAGTTTCTCATCGTACCCTGCCCGCAGTGACTTCGTGGCGCAATCTTTGGATCGTCGTTTCTGCCGCACTTTTATTACTAGCCCTGGCCTGTGGCCCGGGAGCGCAGACCGAAACGGACAATGCCCGTCCCGTTGTTAGTCCCACTTCCGCGCTGTCTGCCAGCGTCGCCGAACCTACTGCGGCCCCAGCGGAACCCGCTGCGGAGACACTGTCCACGCCTGACAAGGAACCGTCAGCGGATAACAGTGCGGTCGACAACCCTGCTCCACCTCTGGCTGAAGCCGAACCCACGGCAGCCCCGGAAGCCGAACCCGTTCCCACTCCTGTAACTACGGTCCAGGAACTGGCGGCCGTGGTGGAGGCCAACCCGGTGGCGAATACCGAGGAACCCGAGCCGACGGCGGCGGTGGAACGGGAACGGGCCGAGGGGCCGCTGGCGGCAGACCCTGTCGGCATCCAGACCTGGATCAATAGCGACCCCCTGACCCTGGAGCAGCTGCGGGGCAAGGTGGTGCTGGTCGACTTCTGGACCTACACCTGCGTCAACTGCATTCGCACCTTCCCCTACCTGAAGCTGTGGCACTCCCGCTATGCCGACGACGGCCTGGTAATCCTGGGCATCCATACGCCGGAGTTCGAGTTCGAGAAGGATTACACCAACGTGCTGCAGGCCACCAGGGACTACGGCATCGCCTGGCCCGTGGCCCAGGACAACGACTTCGAGACCTGGGAGGCATACGAAAACCGTTACTGGCCCGCCAAGTACCTGATCGACCAGGACGGCGTCATCCGCTACACCCACTTCGGCGAGGGCAAGTACGCGGAGACCGAGCATGAAATTCGGCAATTGCTTTGGGAAGCTGGGGCTGACCTGTCCGACGACGCGGAACTGCCCGAAGACCAGAAGCTGGACCCCTCCTACCTCGGAGCGTTGGGCGGAGAGGTTACGCCGGAACTCTATGCCGGCTATCACCGCAATGTAAATTACATAATGTCCGGCTACCGTCCCTACGTGGTGCAGGAGGCCTACTATCACGCGGTGGACTCCGTTGGGGTGCTGGCTGCCCCCGACGAAATGGAACTGGAGCCCCACCGTATCTTTTTCCACGGTACCTGGGAGGTGGGAAGTGAGCACGTTCGCCACGGTCGCCTCACCAACAACTACGAAGACTACCTGACCCTGAAGTATTCGGCCAAAAGCGTCAACGCCGTGTTGACCTCCAACTCCGGCGAGCCCTACCAGGTGCGTATTACGCTGGACGGAGAGTATCTTACTGAAGAAAACGCGGGCGCTGACATCCGGTTTGGCGAAGACGGCGAGACCTACTTGCTGGTTGAGCAACCCCGCCTGTACGAAATCATCGACAGTCCCGGCTACACCCAGGGCCAGGTGCTGCGAATGAGCTCGAACTCCAATAACTTTGGCCTGTTCGCCTTTACCTTCGGCGTATACGAGGCGGGCCCGTAAATGGGAAGCTTGAATCGTATATTTCTTCCGTCCTCATTGCGAGTGTGGCTGGCGGTAGTACTGGTCTGGGCTGCAATGGCCGTGCTGGGATGCGCCGCTGCCGCGCCCGAACCGACCTCCGGTCCTGAGCCTGCCTCTTCCGCCGTGGAAGCAGTGAAGGAACCGCCTTCCCCCGGGCCTGCATCCTCCGGTGCGCCTACGGGCAGCAGGCCCGTCAATCCGATGGCTGGCGATGGCGAAATCAATCCCATTCTTGCCACCACCATCCTGAACCCGGGAGAGCAGCGAGTTTCCTTCCTGCTGGTGGGCAAGAAGGCCATCATTAAAGCCAGCGAGGCCTCAGTTGCCGCCATCTATCAGGGTGAGGGAGGAGGCTCGGCTCAGGAAACTACGGCCGTCTTCCACGGCTGGCCTTTTGGCATTCGCGGGGCCTACAGCGCCCGAATAAACTTCGACAGGCCGGGTCCTTGGCAGTTGAAGATTGTGGTGGACGACGGAGAGGTTTCCGGCGAAACGACCATCGATCTGGAAGTCGTGGAGCAGTCCCCGGTACCCGCTATCGGCCAGCGCCCACCCCTGAGCGAGACCAAGACCCTTGCCGACGTGCCCGGGGTGGAACAGCTGACCACCGACTACAACGCCGACGAAGATCTGTACCAACTGACGGTGGCCCAGGCCATCGAAAGCCCTCGTCCCGCGGTAGTGGTGTTTGCCTCTCCCGCCTTCTGCACCAGCGCCACCTGCGGGCCGCAGGTGGACACGGTTAAGGAACTGAAGGCCGCCTTTGTTGACCGCGCCGATTTTGTCCACGTCGAAATTTACGACCTGCCCGACGAAATCCAGGGCGATCTTTCCAAGGCCAGCTTCGCCCCCGCAGTGGACGAATGGGGCTTCTCCTCTATCCCCCACTGGTTCAACGAGTCCTGGGTCTACATCCTGGACGAAGAGGGCCTGGTGGACCATCGCTTCGAGGGCTTTGCAACCCTCACGGAGCTGGAAGCGGCTTTAAAGGAGACTCTGGATGCGGGATAGGCAACAGGAAAAGGACCGGAGCCTGCGCCCCATGGTCCAAACTGTCCCATTGAGTTGCCATGGAACGGGGGAAACTCTGGAAAAAACGAGGGCAATGAGCCAGGGCGCCTCCGGCATTCTATTCCTCATTCCTCCCTTGCAGATAGCCGAACCCTTAATGTAGGATAGCGGACAACTAATCCGCCCAGGAGTTCGTCCCTTATGACCACAGCCGGGCAGTACCACACCGCCGACATTACGCTCAACGTCAATGGTCAGCCCCATACCCTCCAGGTGCGCCACCACTGGACGCTGCTGGACGTGATACGGGAGCAGCTGGACCTGACCGGTTCCAAGAAGGGCTGCGACCGGGGCGAGTGCGGTTCCTGTACTGTCCTGCTGGATGGCAAGCCCGTCTACGCCTGCCAGTTGCTGGCGGTGCAGGTAGGCAACCGCCTGATCATTACCATCGAGGGCCTGGGCGACGGTACCCCCACTCTTGAGGGAATGGACCCGGTGCAGCGGGCCTTTCTTGAAGAGGATGGTGGGCAGTGCGGGTTCTGCACTCCCGGCTTCGTGATGTCCACCCGCGCCTTGCTGGACGACAATCCCAACCCCACGGACGACGAAATCCGGCAGGCCCTTTCAGGTAACCTGTGCCGCTGCAACGCCTACGGACGCATCCTGGAATCGGTGCGGGCCGCCCGGAAGTCCTGACAGCGCCAAGTTCTCGCAGTCCTATCCATTGGTCCTCGATTCACCGGCTGCCTGAGATCGGGCAGCCGCCCTGTTTTCCCCGCATTCGCCCCGGTCAAGCTATACATTCTATTCATAATCTCCCCCTTCTCTTCCTTCTCCGGGCCTCCAGTCATAAACAATGTTGACGGCTCCAAGGTTAATATATTAAAATAGCTTTATGATAGTGATGGTATATATCAACTATTTCTATGACGCAGGCCCCGCCGGGCCACCAGGCGGAGTGGAAAGGAGGTAAGCAGTATGTACTCAAGCCCGGGGAGGGCTTCAGGTTCCATACTCTTTGAAACGCACTGCACCAGGGGTTTGGCTGCAACATTCCTGTTGTCTATTACGGTATTAGTATGCCTGGTTGCGCTGTTGGCCATCGGAAACCGGTCATTATTAGCCATTGGCCCTGAGGCAACAGAAGACTGTCAGTCGAATTGCGTGGCTTCCGGCACGATCTCTTCCCCCATCACATTGGAAGGCGCCGCCCAGCCGGAAACCGGTCCCAATGGGATTTCGCCGGTGGATCCCGCTCTTGTCGGGCGCACAAACGGCTTTGGCCCCGTGCCGCCTTCGTCCCAGCCGGACAGCATTGGCCAACTGACCGGCCAACCGGCCATGGAATTTTAGAATCCCCTGTGAGAGAACCGGACACAGGATCCTCTTGCCTCCATGGTGGTGGGCAGCACAGGGTTTCATCCGTCCCAAAACACCAGGGCCCCGCAACGCGGGGCCCTGAATATCTCTTGAGGTTGTTCCCATTATCTGGACAAGACTAACCTGGGCACGGTCTGCCGCGATTAGGTGCTACTTCCAGGACATTTCTGCCACCCGAAGTCGCTGGTCTGGCCGCGGCTTGAACTCCAGGTCTTCCGCCAGCCCGTGAATCTCAAAGGCCTGGAACACGCCGATGAACAGCACGTCTTCCTTCATTCGGTCGGCCAACTGCTCCAGCAGGGCCGCCCGGCCCTCCTCCAGGGTGGCGGCCCTGGCCTGCTCCAGCAGCACCTGCATGTCGGCGTCACACACCCTTGACTGGAAGTAATAGCAGTTTAGCAGCCGTCCGGCCGGGCGGCCAAAGTCCAGGCTGGGCCATTCGGGAGTGAACTCAATGAGGTGACCGGAGCCGGATGACCCTTCACAGTTGGTAGGCGGCTCCGCCAGGTTCTGTGCAGTGATTTCGCCGGCTTCTGAAACGGCATTACCGACGCCGCAGTTGCGGATGCTGCGCCACAGGCTGCGTTCGGTTACTTCCACCTTGCCCTTGATCCCTACTGCCTCCCAGTAGCCGGCCATAGCTTCGTAGACCTCGGGCTGCTTGGGCACCCGGCCCTCCCTGCCAATTATCCTTATTTCCTCGCCATCGTAGCCGGCCTGCTCGAGCAGTTGCACTGCCTTGTCCGGGTCAAACTCCCAGTAGCTGCCGTTGTGCTCGGTAATGCCCGGCATGCCGATAACCCCGGGCAGTGGCGTGCACGTAGTGGCGGAGTTGAAGATCTCCTCTACGATCTCCTGGCAGTTAATGGAATGTACCAGCGCTTGCCGGAAAATGGTCTGCTTCAGCATGGGATGCCACAGGGTATCTATGTAAAAGCCTTCCACCTCCCACTGGGGCATGGAGATGGACTTCGGCACGTTGGGAATGTCTTCTACGTTCAGCAAGTAGGTATGGTCCGCCTCCCCTGCCTGGATCATGGCCGACCGTACGGTGGTCTCGATTCGCCAAACGTATTCCACGTTGGGAATGGATGGCCTGGGCAGGTCATCCCGCCCGGAGGGCATATAGCCCTCGTAGGCCACAGACTCCACGGACACGCCCGGCTCATACCCTTCAAACCGGTAAGCGCCGAACCCCACTGTCGTCCTGTCCCGTACGTCATCCTCGGTGGACTGCCACCACTCCGGCGCCTGGAATGCCACGCCGGTAATGTCGCCCGGCAAAATGGGGCAGCTCTGAGTGGCGCCCTCGTTGTAGTTGGCGTGGCCGCAGGTTATGTCCAGGGTCATATCGTCAACTACCGTGCCAGTCATGGGGCCGTGGACGCCAAAGCCCAGACCTGTCTGCGGGTCGCCGTTGTGGTTGATGTTCCAGGCCGCGGTGTGGGCGTTCCAGGGTTCTCCATTGACGAACTTGACCCCCTCCCGCAAAGAGAACCGCCACCGGTCCGGCGCTACCTGCTCCCAGCCGGTGGTGGACGTGGTGGGGCCCAGTTCCAGGCTGGTGGTGTCTAGCCAAACCAGCGGCTCGCCCCAGTTATAGGAGACGATGGAACTGGTTTCGGCGCTGCCCGTGCTCCAGGGTGACAGGGCGTCGGGCTCCGTCGGGATCACCACGACTATGGAGTCCTTGCCGCTGGCCGGGGCTTCCGGCATGGCGGCCGGAATCGGTGTTGCCGTGGGAGATGGCGCTGCCGGTTGCGCCGAGCCCTGCGACGACTGGGCCGAAGAAGGAGCCTGGGTGGGCGCAATGCCCATGGCTTCCGCGGCGGCGGTGGGCTGGACCTCAGGTTCGGGTTGAGACGCTGGCTGAGTTTGGGCTTGCGGCGCGGCTTCGGGCGCCGGGGCCTGGGTAGGGCTTGCCGTTGAACCGCAGCCGACGGCCAGAGCAAGTGCCAGTACGGAAACTATTGCGCACAATCGCTGAAGTACGGATCTTCCATTTAACATCAGTCATACCCCCCTTCCGAATAGCGTTACCCATGACGCTTTAGTCAACTCATGACGCCACAAGTTTGTCCAATAGTAATGCTGAAGCTTTATATATGTCAAAAACGTAATAATTTATCGAATAATGAATTATTCACGCCAATATATGATTTAGTTTCTTGAAGCGAGACCTGGGCGCCATTCCAACGCTGGAAGCTTGCCTTACTAGGTATGGTGAAGAACTAATGAGTTTTCATCCGGACTCATTGAACAGAATGCGAACATTCCATACAATAATAATATATATTACTTGATGTTAGCCAGATTCCGAGTGTCAGCTAAATAACAGGAGGCAAATATGAGAACCAGGCCTTGAGTGACATTGAATCGCCTGATCCAATTGTCCCATCAACGCTTGAACTGTTTAGTGGTGGGACAATGCCCACTAATTCAGGAGAATCGAGAATGAAGAAACGGATTTCCATAGTCATGCTGCTGGCTGTAGTGGCCTCTCTGGTAGGCCTGCTGACGGCAAACATCATCAGCGCCGCCGATGACAACGAACAGCTTTACGTAGAGATATCCCTGACCAACTTGACCCCTGGCCAGGTACTGTCACCGGTCTTCATCGCCAGGCATAACGGGCACATGGACCCCCTGTACACCCTGGGACAGCCGGCCAGTGAAGCCGTGGCGAAAATGGCTGAAGATGCCGACGCTTCCGACCTGCTGGCCCAGTGGGACCCCGAGTCCAACAGTTACATCGGGGAGGCCATGGTATTGGCGCTGAATGATGGCCCCATACCTCCGGGCGAAACCGTCTCGACCCACTTCGAATTCGACGACGATAATACCCGGATGTCCTTCATCAGCATGCTCGTAACCACCAACGACGCTTTCATTGGCGCCAACGGCATCGACCTCACCGAGTCCCGAACTCTTAACCTGACTGCTTACGATGCGGGCAGCGAATATAACAGCGAAAGCTGCGCCTTTATCCCAGGTCCGCCCTGCGGCAACCACGTCAGGGATGACACCCCAGCCGAGGGTTACGTCTACGTGCATAACGGCATTCACGGCGGCGGCGACTCCGGCCTGACCCCGGCCACCCACGACTGGCACAATCCCGTGGCCCGCATGACCATCAGGAGCTGGATGCTCCAAAACTAGGTTACCCCCATTACAGTCAGGTACACACGCGGAGCGCGGCTAATGTCAAGAAGCACCCAGTATGGCGGCCACCGACCTGCTGGGAGAAAAGGCACAGGGGAGGGATATGGAATCCCTCCCCTGTTGTCTTCAGGCCACTCGGGTTTTCGTGACCGAATTTATTGGGCGCCACCCGTCTGGCCCATGCTACTGTCCAAGCACCTGAACCAGGCCAAAGTAGACTTCTTGGGGATCGTGCATGTAGCAGAAGCTGATGTTGGTTTCTCGCATAACCGGAACCACTACATGAGCGCCCATGTCCAGCGCCTTCTGGAAGCTGGTTTCAATGTCCTCGACGCAGAAGTAGGATCCCCAGTTGGGCGGCACTTCCCCCCAGTGCGGTTTGATCTGGATCATTCCTGCCACGTTGACGTCGCCCAGCTTGAACTCATGGTAGTCTTCCGCTTCCGGCCCCACCTGGTGGGTGCTGCGGTCCCAGCCGAAAACACTGGCGTAAAAGGTGTTGGCCGCCTCCGTGTCGGTGGTGTAAAGCTCGTTCCACCCCAGGGAGCCGGGCTCGTGGATCAAACCCGCTCCGATGTGTTCTCCGGCCTGCCAGATGCCGAACGTCGCGCCGGTGGGGTCGGCTACCACCGACATGCGCCCGGCGGTGAACACGTCGAAGGGTTCGTTGATAACGTTGCCACCGGCGTTCCTGACCAGGCTGGTCGCCGCCTCCACGTCATCGGTGGAAATGTAACACACCCAGTGAGGATGCATTCCCTGGGCCAGCATCTGTTCGTGAATCTGGAACATGGCGCCGACAAACCTGTCGTCTTTCTGGAGCATGGTATAGACCATGGTTTCGCTCATGGGCATATCGGTCCAGGTCAAGCCCAGCAGTTCCGAGTAGAATTTCTTGGAAGCTTCGGGCGTCCGGGGTGGCCAGTTCCACCCAGCAGAAAGTCCCGGGCGTGTGGCTGCTAACTTCGGGCATAGTCGGTCAACGCTCCTGAATTTATGGGTAAGATTGGTTGGTAATTCACCCACGACTTACACGGCCAAGGGGGCGGCACTCTGCGGAAGTGGCCTCGGGTTAACCCTGTAACTTCCGCGCCGTTGGTAGACGTTTGCTGCGCATTATAGGCCGCGCGCTGAAGGGGAACAATTGGCTAACCAAACCGGCCCGTGATGTAGGCCTCGGTCCGCTCGTCCTTGGGGTTGGTGAATATCTGCCTGGTTTCATCGAACTCAATCAGTTCCGAGGTCTTGTCTTCCCCCGGATTCAGGAAGGCCGTGTAGTCAGAGACCCTGGCCGCCTGCTGCATGTTGTGGGTAACGATGACAATGGAATAGTCATTGGACAGTTCCCGCATCAGTTCCTCGATGGCCAGCGTGGAAATGGGGTCCAGGGCGGAGCAGGGCTCGTCCATCAGGATGATCTGCGGTTGCACCGCCAGCGCCCGGGCGATGCAAAGCCGTTGTTGCTGGCCGCCGGACAGGGACAGGGCGCTTTCCTTCAACCGGTCCTTCACCTCGTCCCAGAGGGCCGCCCGGCGAATGGAGTCCTCCACCAGGGCGTTCATGTCTCCTCTGAACCCGTTCACCCGTGGCCCGAAGGCTACGTTGTCGAAGATCGACTTGGGAAAGGGGTTAGGCCGTTGGAACACCATGCCGATCTGGTACCGGATTTCCGTGGGGTCTACGCCGGCGTCGTAAAGGTCCCGTCCGGCGAACAGCACCGACCCGGTCATGTGGAAGCTGGGGATCAGGTCGTTCATCCGGTTGAAGCACCGCAGCAGGGTGCTTTTGCCCGAACCCGACGGTCCGATAATGGCGGTTATCTTGTGGGTCTCTACTTCCATGTCCACACCGCTGATAACGCAGGTAGGGCCGTAGTATACGTTAAGGTCCCGGGTTTCGATAATTGGTGAATTGTCAGCCACAGACTTCATCCCTCCAGTCGGCGCTGGAACCGGTTGCGCAGCAGAACGGCCAGGGCGTTCATGGACAGCAGTACCACCAGCAGTACTATGATTCCGGCGGCTGCGGCTTCGTGGAAGCCCTCCTGGGGCCGGGAAACCCAGTTGAAAATCTGAATGGGCAGCACGGTGAACCGACTCATGGGGCCGTCGGGTGTGAAGGGTACGAAGGTCAGCGCACCCATAACGATCAGGGGCGCCGTCTCGCCGATGGCCCGGCTGACCGCCAGGATTACCCCGGTGAGAATGCCGGGGAAGGCCTGGGGCAGCACCAGGCGCCAGATGGTCTGCCAGCGGGTGGCGCCCAGGGCGTAACCCCCTTCCCGAATGGAGGGCGGCACCGCCCGTATCGCCTCTTCCGAAGCTATTATCACTATCGGTAGAACCAGCAGGGCCAGGGTGAAGCTGCCGGCCAGAACGCTTTTGCCCAGCGCCAGATAGCGAACGAAAATTTCCAGGCCCAGGATTCCATATACAATTGATGGCACTCCCGCCAGGTTCGCGATGTTGATCTGAATTACCTTGGCCACCCAGTTCCGGGAGGCGTATTCCTCCAGGTAAATTGCCGCCGCCACGCCCAAGGTGAACGCCAGGGCGCCGGCCAGGGCAATCACGTAAATGCTGCCAAACAGGGCTGCCTGGATGCCCGCCTGTTCCGGCTTTCGGGACGGGAAGCTGGTCAGGAATTCCCAGTTAACCCGCCGCCAGCCGTCAAGGAAAATGTCGACCAGCAGAAGAGCGAGCATTCCCAGGCCGATAAGAATGGAAATCAGGCACAGGGCATGGAAAATCTGGCCGTACAGCCTTCGGCGGTTCACTCGCCGGTCAAACTGGCCGCGGACAACGTCTGCCATTACTCGTAGACCTCCCGGAAGCGGCGGACAATGAACTGGCTGAGCAGGTTCATTGCCAGGGTTATTACGAAGAGGCTGAGGCCCACGGCAAAGATGGTCTTGAACTCTAGGGTGCCGGTGGGAGTGTCACCCAGGCTCACCTGCACAATGTATGCCGTCATCGTCTCAATGGGAACGAAGGGATTCAGGGTGAAAGTCGGGTTCTGACCGGCGGCAATGGTGACGATCATGGTTTCGCCTATGGCCCGGGAGGTTGCCAGGATGAATGCGGCGACGATGCCCGAGAGGGCCGCCGGGAAGACCACCCGCGTCGAAACTTCCAGCTTCGTGGCGCCCAGGGCGTAGGCTCCCTCCCGCAGTGAGCGGGGCACAGAGCGCATGGCATCTTCACTCAGGCTGGAAACCATGGGCAAAATCATAATTCCCATCACCAGGGATGCGCTCAGGCCGTTGAATACCGAAATGTCGTCATTGATCGCCCGCAGAATGGGTGTTATGAACAGCAAAGCAAAGTAACCGTAGACCACGGTGGGAATGCCCGCCAGGATTTCCAGAATCGGTTTCACGATCTGCCTTACTACCTCAGGGGCATATTCGCTCAAATAGATGGCGCTCATCAGCCCCAGCGGCAGGGCAACGAACATAGCCCCGATGGAAGTGAGCAATGTTCCCGTTACCAAAGGCAGGATTCCGAAATTCTTGGATGCGAAAAGGGGCGTCCACTTGGTGTTGGTCAGGAACTCCCAGATGGTGACTTCCTGGAAGAACAGCGCCGCCTCAAAAATAAGAACGGACACAATGCCAACGGTGGTAAAGATGGATGCGATGGCGCAGACGAACAGGACCGCTTTAATGATCCGTTCCGGCAGGTATTTCTTCCATCGACTGGTGGCGTTGGCTGCCGCGAAGGCGTCCGCAAAAGAATCGTGGACAGTGGTTTCAGGTCCGGCCAAGACTTTATACTCCTTCAGATTGGAGCCAAAAATACCGGAAGCGCATTCTCGAAGAGTAAACGAAGGAACAGAGCCGTCCGTATCTGGGTGCAGTTGCAGCCTGGCTGGGCAACTGGCGCCCAGGCGGGAGCCGGACCAATTGGCCGCCAGAAAGAATACGCCATGAATATGCCTTTAACAATAACCTTTCTGAAAGCAGTTGTTTAACAATTGATTTAACATTTGTTAAACAGCCCGCTGGGCCCTTGCCTGTATCGCGCAGCCATCCCGTCCGTTGCGGCAGTGCTATAATCTGCCCAATTTCTCACCCAGGAGCACGCCGTGGGCGCAGACTTGATTCTTAGCGTTGTGGACCAGTCTCCGGTCAGGGCCGGGGGCACCGCCGGAGACGCCCTGCGCGAGACCATCCAGTTGGCAGTAGCCGTGGAAAAACTGGGCTACTACCGGTACTGGCTGGCCGAGCACCATAATCTGCCCAATTTCGCGGGTACCAGTCCCGAAGTGCTGGTGGGACAGGTTGCCGCCCACACCAATTCCATCCGCGTGGGCAGCGGCGGGGTCATGCTCTCCCACTACAGCGCCTTGAAAGTGGCGGAAAACTTCCGGATGCTGGAGTCCCTCTACCCCGGCCGTATCGACCTGGGCGTGGGGCGCGCGCCGGGCAGCGACCACCTGACGGCGGCGGCCCTGTCTTACCCCGGCAGCCCCAAGGATGTTCAGCACTACCCGCGCCAGGTGGTTGACCTGGTGGGTTACCTGAACGGAGGCCTGGAATCGGAACACCCCTTCGCCCAGGTGCAGGCTGGCCCCGACAGTCCCAGGAGCGCGCCCGAGGTGTGGCTGCTGGGGTCCCGCTACGAAAGCGCCTACATGGCCGCCAGGCTGGGCATGCCCTTCGCCTACGCCCACTTCTTCGGATTGGGCGTGGACGAGGGTCCGTCTATCGTGGAGGGTTACCGCAAGCAGTTTGAGCCATCAAAATTCCTGGATGAACCCAAGGTCAACATCGGTGTACAGGTCTTATGCGCCGAAACCGAGGAAGAGGCCCTTCGTATCGCCGCCAGCCGCAACCTGGGAAGGCTATACTCCGTAACCAACCGGGCCAAGGGCATTCCCACGGTGGAGGAAGCCCTGGACTACCCCTATCAGATGAACGAACTCGCCTTTATCCGCCAGTACAGCCAGGTCTGCGCTGACGGCAACCCCCAGCAGGTGAAGGAAAAGCTGGAAAAGATCGCGGAGATCTACGGGACTGGGGACCTGAGCGTGGTAACCATCTGCCACGACTTCGCCGACCGCGTACGTTCGTACGAGCTGGTTGCGGAGGTTTGCGGGTTGGGGGAAATGGACGGTTCGGAATAGACAGGTGCCGTATCAGGTCAGTCTGTGCTCTACCGAGAGGTGGCGGGGTTGCAGTTGGATAGCGTTCGGTTCACTGCCCATTTAAATTTAACAGGAAGGTGAACTGACTGTCCCACCATTTCGCTGGAAAGTTCTAGCTGCCCGCGCTCCCCTATTCCCCGAAAGTCTCAATAACCCTCACGTACGAAGCCTTAGCCTCGTCCACGGTGAAAGGCGCCACCACCGGCAGGTTCAATCCCCGGCTGCGGCGCATTTCGATTTCCGAGCGGCACTGTTCCGCGTTTCCTACCACCGCCACCTGGTCCTGCATTTCCGGGCTTATGGCACGGGCCGCCTCTTCTATGTCTCCCTTCCGTATTGCCTCTTCTGCCGCGCTCATCTCCTTGCCGAAACCCATGCCCTTGAAGAAATTGTTGTAAAAGGGATTGCTGGCATAGCGGGCGATCTGCCCTTGCAGGCTCACCCGCGCCGCATCAGGGTTGTCGGACACGGCTACCCGCACGTAGCCGGCCACATCTATTTCGGAAGGGTCCCTTCCAGCCTTCTCCACTCCCCGATGCAGGTGGCGGATGGCCTCTTCCAGGTAATTGGACGCCGTCCAGTTGAGCAGCACGCCGTCGGCCAGTTCTACCGTGAGCTCCAGCATTTGCGGGCCGAGGGCGGCCACGTATATTGGCACCCGTTGCCTTGGGGCAGCGGCGCCCAGGGATGCGTTGCCCACGTCGAACACCCTTCCCCTGTGGAAGACTTGCTCTCCGTCCAGTAGCCGACGCACCAGGGTAAGGGACTCCCGCATGTGGGTCAGGGGACGGCGAAAGGGTATGCCATGGGTCCCTTCCACTGAAGGCCGGTGTCCCACACCCAAGCCCAGCACAAATCGCCCCTCGGACAGGTCGCCAATACCCGCAGCAGACATGGCCGTAAGCATGGGAGTGCGGTAATAGACCGGTAGAATGCCAGTGGCCAGCTTGACGGCGCCGGTGTGGCAGGCCAGGTAGGTCAGTTGGGTCAGGGAATCCCGCCCCGAGCCTTCAGGTACCCACACCATTTCGTAGCCCCGGCCTTCCGCCAGCTGCGCCAGTTCTATGGAATCGGCAGGCGTCAACTGCGGGTCATTTTCCAGTCGGACACCAAATCGGGCCATAATCCTGCTCCCCGGTCTTAAAGATTCCCCTTGGCCGGAGAGTGAGAATGCCGAACGGAAGTAATCTCTCCAACCAAAAAGGACGATACAACAACCTTGACCCCTGACCCATTATTGATTGCGCCGGGCCGCTACACTCCCATCTGCCGCGCCAGGTCAGTAAAATCCGTGGCCACTACGTCAAAGGATGGGTCGGGCGTGGGGTCCGGAGTCCGGCCCGGCCCGCGCTCCATGGGCCGCGGCACGAACCCCGACCGGAGCCCCACCTTCTGGGCCGACAGCAGGTCGCCCTGGTGGGCGGCGGTCATCATTACTTGCTCCGGGCGCAGGCCCAGGAGTTCCACGGTTGTAAGGTAGCTCTCCGGGTCGGGCTTGTAATGGCGGGCCACTTCCGCGCCCAGGATGGCGTCCCACGGCAGTCCACCGTTCTTGGCCATGTTGGTCATCAATGCGATGTTCCCGTTGGACATGGTGGCGATGATGTACCGCTGCTTCAGTCGGTACAGGCCGGGCACCGAGTCGGCCCACGGGCGCAGATTGTGCCAGAAGAAGTTCACTTCCTGCTTTTCTTCTTCGCTCAGCCCGCCGATTTCAAACTCTTCAAGCACTTCTTCCAGCGCCATTCGGTGCAGCGCGTCCAGGTTAGTCCACGGCAATTCCCCGGTGCGGACCTTGTTCATAAAGGGCTGATACTTGCCACGCCAGGTGTCGGCGAAGGCTCCCCAGTCCCGTTCAATTCCCCGCGCCTTGCCAAAAGTGGCGGACTGGTCGATGATGCTGCTCCGCCAGTCAACTACGGTCCCGAATACGTCGAATATCAGTGCTCTAATGTCTGGTGGCGCCATTGTGCCTCCGGTCAAGAATTTCCCTTGGGTCCATTTTTGTCTATTGGTCCAGGGCCAGCGGAAGGCCCCGCTCGTGGGCAATTCCCAGGCAGGTGGGGCAGCAGTTTTCTGTCTTCAGGCCCGTAACGGCCCACAGATTTTCGCTTTCCAGCCCGCAGAGGTAAACTGGCACAGTTTCCTCTATGCCCACATCGAGAATGTAGTGGGCCAGCCCCGTCTTTGCCTCCGTTGGCCACCACCATACGGGCATTCCCTGGGCCATTTCGTGGTAGCGCGCCTTATCGTCGTCCAGCCAGCCCTCCTCGGGCAGTTCCACCAGCCAGGTACGCCCCTGGGGGCCGCCTTCCCGGCTCGCCCGTAGTCGGCCCTCCCGGATATAGCGGCGGATTTCCGCCTGGGACAGGTTCAGTCGGTAAGATGCTTCCTGTATCGTTACTCGCTCCATGTCAGTCTCTCGCCAGCATGTAGGATATATAACGGTTGGCGGCAGCAACCGCCAACAGGATACCGCAAATCCCTGTCTTTCTGAACTCCCTCAGAAGTCCTCGGTAATCCCTACGGGTTGTTCATCGCAAATGTCTACCCGCTCCGGGCAGTCTCTGGCACCTATGGGACAGAAACGGCATTCGTTCCAGCTGGGCGTTTTCCGGGGCGCCTCGCTGACGGCCAGGCCTCGGACTAGTCCTCCCAGGGCGGCGATAAATTCCTGGCTCACCGCAGCCTCGGGAACGTCCACCGGTCCGTCCGGGTAGACCACCTGACCGCTGATCCTGGTTCCATGAAACATGCTTTGCATCGCCCGGGGCAGTGCGTACATGTAGGTCATCACCTGGGCCGTATGTGAAGCGTTGGGTTGACCTACCTTAACGTCCACCACCACTACTTCACCATCCCTGGTCACCACCAGGTCGGGCCGGCCCGCCAGGGTGGCGGTAGCGCCCCTGAGATTAAAGGAGTTCTGCGATGCTTCCGACACCAGGTACCCCTGCCGCTCGTAATAGCGGCGAGTCTGCTCCAGCAGTTCCCCATGCTTTATCAGCCACTGGACCTGGTCGAAATCGGAAGGTACCTTCTCCCAGGATGAGCCTTCGTGCTGGGCACGGAACCAGACGCCCCACTGGCAAGAGCTTTCTCCTACCAGCAGCTTGCTGAGCCACGACACCCAGAAGTAAGGACCGGTTAAGCGGGCGAGCGCCATTTTTGACCTCTCAGCAGCGTAACAAAAAGCGTAACAAAATGGGTTACCTCTGCCAGTCTATTGGGCGCGCTATGGATTCCACAATAAGCAACTGTCAGTAACCTTTGCGGCCATCCCTGGCGAAGCCGCATTGACAGTGCGAATTAGGTGGTTTGCTCGGGAACGCTCGTCGGGGCAGACCGCTGACATTTGTCCATTGTCATCAAGGAAAGCCCTCTTCTACCATAATTTCATGATCTCATTGTCGTCCCGATTCACCCACAGTTGGCAATGAGGAGCAGGGCTATAGTCAGGTTCAGTTCTGTCTCTTGCCGACCGTGGTACGTAATGGCCCAAAATGGCCCGGCGTGGGCCATTTCCCGGGGCGATTCCCTATCTGGAAAACGGCCCCCGGGGGCCCACCGGAGTGCCATCCGGCGCCGTCATGGCCCTGCTGCCAGATACGAAACGGCCCAAAATGGCGCTAGAAAGCAAAAAATTCCTACTTCGGGAACGCTCGAAGGCCGTGGCGCAATCCCCGGTTGGCTGGTCAGGGCGTTCGTCATACCGGATTTCACCGGCATCTGGCAGTTGCCGCAAAAGGGAAAAAGCGGGCATCCGCGGGGCCCTTACCACAGACTGCCTGAATCGGAGCTTTGTTGCTGCGGTCCTGCCTGCTGCCCCGCGCTGGTATACTTTCCCGCGTCAACTTGATCAAGTCAGCCCACCACCGGAGGTATCCGCCATGGCCCAGCCCATCAAAATCTCCATGCGCGTACCCGGAACTTCGCCCATGCCCGAGTTGCTGGATATGATCCGGCAGATCGAGGCTGCCGGTTTTGACGGCGCCGGAATCCTGGACAGCCAGATGATATGCCGGGACACCTTTGTGACCCTGGGCCTGGCCGCCAGCGCCACCAGTACCCTGCGCCTCTTCCCCGCGGTTACCAACCCCTTTGGCCGCATTGCCCCGGTGCTGGCTGGCGCAGCGCAAACGGTAGCGGAAATAGCCCCTGGCCGCACCCGCATAATTATCGGCACCGGATACACTTCCGCCAGTACCATCGGCCGCCGTCCCGCCACCCTGCGTCAGATGCGCCGCTGCATCACTGAGGTTAAGGCCTTGCTGGCCGGGGAAAGCGTGGAATATGACGGAATGACGAATCGGCTGGACTTCGCCGGCAGCGATGGCGGCGCCGGTGTGCCGGTGCTAATGGCGGCCTCGGGACCCCGCTCGCTCCAACTGGCCGGCGAGGTGGCCGACGGCGCTCTTGCCCTGGTGGGCTACACCCCCGGCATAGTGGGAAAGGCCCTGGAGCATTTGGAAATCGGCGCCCGGCGCAGCGGCCGTACCCTGGATGACCTGGACATTATGTTTGCGGTCAGGACCTGCATCGCAGACTCGGTGGACGAGGCCCGACGTCTGGCTCGGCCCGTGTCCGTTCACTGGGGTCTCATGTGGGGCGGTCCCAACTGGCTCCCCTATTCCGGCTATGACATACCCGAATACAAGATACCCCAGGCCGTGTACGACATTTATCCCGACCTGGGGCACGCACCCAACTGGGAGGAAGCCATCGACATGACGGGCTTCGTCAGCGACGAAGTCAACGGGCAGCTATGCGACGCCCTGGGGCTAATCGGCACCCCGGAATACTGTACGCAGCGCATTAGGGAAATGGAGCGACACGGCGTCAACCAGCTTTATCTCATGCCCTGCCTTACCTTTGCGCCGCCCCAAGCGGAAGTTCAGGCCTTCTCCAACCACATCTTGCCCGCCCTGGCCGCCGGCTGACCCGAGCCGTGGCCCTGCACCTGAAGTCACGGAGCATCAGGTCAAAGACCGTCTGATTGTTGGCCGCCAACCTTCCCTCCGCCGCTCCTACGAAGCTCTGCGGAAAGCAGGACAAAAAACGACTGGAAAACTTGGGAGGCGGACAGTTGCGGTAGGTCTTCTATGGATAGGATGACCTGGTCTCAATCAGCGGCGACCTGCCCCGGCCGACTGGTGCTTGACTGGCTGGCTTTCCGTACATCCTTCTCCCCGGGACGGGACCGGCGAGCCCGGCTGCGGTCGAACTCCCGCACCCAGTCGTCGATATCCATGCCCGTTTCCAGGCAAGCGTAAAGTACCACCCCTGCCGCAGCCCGGGCGTCCTCCAGAGCGTCGTGGTGGCGAAAGGAAATGCCCAGGTCGGCAGCCAGGGCGGCCAGCCGATACCCCCGGTTTCCCCTCCTCTCCGGCCAGGCCCGGCGGGCAATGGCCACGCTGTCCAGCCAGGTAACGGGCAAGATGGGCAAGCCATACCTCTGGGCCGCTCCATTCATAGCGTTGCGGTCAAAGAAGGTGTGGCTCACCAGCACCTTGCCATCCAGCAGGTCGAACAGCTCACCGAATACTTCGTCAAAGGAGGGCGCCCCGCTCACGGACCCGGGTCCGATGCCATGGAGCCTGACGTTGAAGGAATTGAACCCCTCTTCCGGGTCCACCAGGGTGGAATATTGTTTATCCACCCGACCTTCCGTAACCCGCGCCACGCCAATCTTGCAAATGCTGGCAACCCAATAGTTGGCCGTCTCCACATCAATGGCGCAAAAGTCCAGGTTGCGAGTCATTTAGTCTCCGGTCTTTCGCCAGTGGGCTGCAAGCTTGCCTGTTTCTTTCCCATGCTGGATTGCGTGCCAGGGCAGTACTGGCGCAGCATATACGGGAAGCTCCGCAGACAAACCTATGGCTGGAACAGGCGGTGCTACCCCCATACGAGGCTACTTTCGATGCTCGAACCGGATGGGGTATACGAGAACAAAGGATGAAGAACGTCGTAACCCAACAGCCAAAGCAGGATGCTCCGGCGTTGAAGTGGAGGTAGGAAAGCCGCGCATAGCATTGGAGGGAATTGGTGGAGACGGGGGAGAGTCGAACTCCCCGTCCAAAAGGCCCCTAGACTAGATCTACTACAAGCTTGTCCGGCGCTCTAGTTCTCGCCTGTCGGAGCTTCCGCCGGCCTAATATCCGTCAGGCCAGCCGATTAATCTTGAGCAACCCCTATCGGCTTCAGGGCAACCGCATCCCGGCCTAATGGCGCCCGTAGCCCCGCATCCGGGAGTAGCAGGGTACGGACGTAGCCGCGCTTAGGCGGCTAGAGCGAATTCACGTTCGCCAGTTATTTGTGTGCCACCTGATTAACGAGGGCGGTGGCGCCTCGGCTTGCAATCTGCCCCAGGACGCTCCTGTCGAACCCGCGCGTCCCCACTGGAACCTCTATTATACCATTTCCAGCTCTCTTCCAAAAGACTCGTTTCCTTCTGTAGCGACCCAGGACCGGCGATGTGCAACCTGGAGCAGTCGTAGAAATCTGTGCTTATACCCTGTTTTCAACTGTAAGACCAGGCAAGTTAAACCATAGCCAGAAGGCGCTTGTCCGGCATCCATGAGACTCTGTTAGGCGCTTCGGTACAACCTTTACCCAGCTTCTACTGCCAGGGGTATTCGCCGAATACCCCGGTGTGTATAATGCGTATTTCCATCAATGACGTATTGTGATATATTTAACAAATCGCCGGGCCTGGGCCCGGTAATTGAATTGTCAATACTTTTTTCCGCAGATTTTGCGAATTTTTCCGGCTCCAAAGCCTTGGCTGACACCTTTGTGACCCTGGAGCGGGGGCTGTGTCAATGAATTCTTTAAGGGAACTGGCCCAGAACGGCCTGTATTCTCCCCACCACGAACACGACAGCTGTGGCGTAGGCGTGGTCGCCAACATCAAGGGCGGCCAGTCCCATGAGATCATCACTGAGTCCCTGCAGGTCCTGGTGAATCTTGGTCACCGAGGCGCCTGTGGCTGTGACCCCGAAACCGGCGACGGCGCGGGCATGTTGCTGCAGATGCCAGACGCCTTTTTCCGCAAGGTCTGCCCCTTCCTGGGCATCGACCTGCCGGACTTGGGTTCCTATGGTGTCGGGATGACTTTTCTGCCCCCCAGTCCTGCCGCCAAGGCCGCCTGCGAAGGCCTGATTGACAACTCCATCGCCGCCGAGGGCCTGACTTTGCTGGGCTGGCGCGACGTTCCAGTTGACCCTGACAAGCTGGGCCGCGATGCCCGGGCCGTCCAGCCCGTCATCCGCCAGTTCTTCGTTGGTTGCGGTGCGGAACAGCTTGACCCCGCCCAGTTGCAGCGCAAGCTCTACACCCTGCGCAAGGTAATCGAGAACGGCCTTTCGGACATCGGCATCAGCGTAGACGACGCCGACTACTTTTATATCTGCAGCCTGACCAACAGCACCCTGGTCTACAAGGGCCTGCTTATGGCCCACCAGGTGGCCGGTTTCTACCTGGACCTGAACGATGAAGCCCTGGTCAGCGCCTTTGCTCTGGTCCACTCCCGCTTCAGCACCAACACCCTGGGCCATTGGAAGTTGGCCCACCCCTACCGCTATCTGGCCCACAACGGCGAAATTAACACACTGCGGGGCAACAGCAACTGGATGCACGCTCGGGAGGCTCAGTTTGAGTCGCCCCTGTTCGGCGATGACATCAAGAAGATTCCGCCCATAATGACTCCCGGCGCCAGCGATACCGCCGGTTTCGACAACGCCTTGGAACTGCTGCAGATGACCGGGCGCAGCCTGGACCACTCGATGTTGATGATGATTCCCGAGGCTTGGGAACAGCACGAGACCATGACCCAGGAGAAGAAGGACTTTTACGAATTCCACTCCTGTCTGATGGAGCCGTGGGACGGGCCCGCCATGATCGTGGCCGCCAACGGCAAGGACATCTGCGCCGTCCTGGACCGCAACGGCCTGCGGCCCTTCCGCTACACCGTAACCAAGGACGACAAGCTGGTAATGGCGTCGGAAACGGGTGTCCTGGATATTGCCCCGGAGAACATCCTGCAGCGGGGCCGCCTGCAGCCTGGCCGCATGTTCCTGGTCAGCCTGGAGCAGGGCCGAATCATCCGCGACGAGGAACTGAAGCAGACCCTTTCCCGTCGGCAGCCCTATGGAAAATGGCTCAAGGAAAACAAGGTCTCACTGGACGACCTGCCCGATCCTGCGACCCCTGAAGTCTTCAGGGGCCAGGAGTTGGTAAAGCAGCAGCGGGCCTTCGGTTACACCATCGAGGAACTGCGGATGCTCACCACCCCCATGGCCACCTCGGCATACGAGGCGGTGGGTTCCATGGGCAACGACGCCCCCCTGGCAGTCCTGTCCGAAAAGAGCCAGTTGCTGTTCAACTACTTCAAACAGTTGTTCGCCCAGGTTACCAACCCTCCCCTGGACGCAATCCGCGAAGAACTGGTCACTTCAGTGGAGGGCTTCATCGGAAGTGAGCGGAATCTCTTCGAAGAGACCCCACTCCACTGCCGCCAGGTAAAGATCAAGTCCCCTATTATCACAGACGAGGAACTGGCCAAGATTCAGGGCTTGGACCTGAACGACATACGATCCATTACCCTGTCCACCCTGTTCAGTTCCCAAGGCGAAGGCGCGCTGAAGGAAGCTCTTGACCGCCTTTGTGGAGAAGCATCCAAGGCCATCAACGACGGTTATAGCATCATCGTTTTGTCCGACCGGGGTGTAACCGGCGACCAGGCTCCCATTCCCAGCCTGCTGGCGACCGCGGCCGTCCACCACCACCTGATTCGGGAGGGCACCCGCACCAGGGTGGGGCTGGTCATGGAAACTGGCGAACCCCGCGAGGTACACCACTTCTGCCTGCTGCTGGGCTACGGCGCCAGCGCCGTCAACCCCTACCTGGCCTTGGCTACGGTCCAGGACCTGGCCGACCGGGGTGAACTGAACGGCACCAAGCCCGACTACGCCGTCAAGAACTTCATCAAAGCCAACGAAAAGGGCCTGCTCAAGGTAATGTCCAAGATGGGCATTTCCACCGCGCAGAGCTACCAGGGCGCCCAGATATTCGAGGCCGTCGGCCTGAACCAGGACTTCATCGACCAGTACTTCACGTGGACCCCGTCCCGTGTGGAGGGCATCGGCCTGGACGTGGTGGAGGAAGAGCAGCTGCAGCGGCACCGCTTCGCCTTCCCCGTTCACGAAGTTGACGCCACCCTGGACCTGGATCCCGGCGGGACGTACCAGTGGCGCCGCCACGGCGAAGTCCACCAGTGGAACCCGGACACCATCGCCAAGCTCCAGTACGCCACTCGCGCCAATAGCTGGAAGTCGTACCAGGAGTTCAGCCAGGCAGTCAACGACCAGAGCCGCCAGCTTGCCACCCTGCGGGGCCTGCTGGACTTCAATTCCGACCGCGAGCCGGTGCCTTTGGACGAGGTTGAGCCGGCGAAGGATATTGTTAAGCGGTTTGCCACCGGCGCCGCTTCCTTCGGTTCCATCAGCAAGGAAGCCCACGAGACCATGGCCATCGCCATGAACCGCATCGGCGCCCGCAGCAATACCGGCGAGGGCGGCGAGGACTTCCACCGCTACACCCCCGACGAAAACGGCGATTCTCGCAACAGCGCCATCAAGCAGGTGGCGTCGGGCCGGTTCGGCGTTACTCCCAATTACCTGGTCAACGCCACCGACCTGCAGATCAAGATGGCTCAGGGCTCCAAGCCAGGCGAGGGCGGCCAGCTTCCCGGCCACAAGGTGGATGACACTATTGGCTGGGTTCGGCACACCACCCCCGGCGTAGAGCTGATTTCGCCGCCGCCCCATCACGACATCTACTCTATTGAAGACCTGGCCCAGCTGATTCACGACCTGAAGAACATCAACCCGGAGTCCCGCATCCACGTCAAGCTGGTGGCCGAGGTAGGCGTTGGCACCATCGCCGCCGGTGTTTCCAAGGGCCACGGCGACGTGGTGCTCATCAGCGGGCACGACGGCGGCACTGGGGCATCCCCCGAGTCTTCCATCAAGCACGCCGGCCTGCCCTGGGAGTTGGGCCTGGCTGAGACCCAGCAGGTCTTGGTCGCCAACGACCTGCGGAGCCGCATCGTGGTGCAGACCGACGGCCAACTCAAAACTGGTCGCGATGCTGCCATTGCCTTCCTGTTGGGCGCCGACGAAATCGGCTTCGCCACCGCTCCCCTGATTGTCAGCGGCTGCATTATGCTGCGCAAGTGCCACCTGAACACCTGCTCCGTGGGTATTGCCACCCAGGACCCGGAACTGCGGGCTCGCTTCGCCGGCAAGCCCGAATACGTCATCAACTACTTCTTTTTCGTGGCCGAGGAGTTGCGGGAGATCATGGCCCAACTTGGTTTCCGCACCGTTCAGGAAATGATCGGTCGTGTGGAAATGCTGGAAGCCAACACGGACGTAGATCAGTGGAAGGCCCGCGACCTGGACTTCGACAAGCTGCTGTACCGCCACCCCCGTTGCGACGAGGTCACGATCTACCAGTGCGATGAACAGGATCACGGGCTGGAGTTGGCCCTGGACCACCAGCTAATTGATCGGGCTGCCCCCGCCATCCAACACGGTCAACCGGTAGAGATTGACCTGCCCATCCGTAACTCCAACCGAACCGTTGGCGCGATGCTCAGCGGCAAGGTTGCCATGAAATACGGTGAAGAGGGACTGCCCCCGGGAACGATACGGATTAGCCTGGACGGTTCCGCTGGCCAAAGCTTCGGCGCTTTCCTGGCTAAGGGCGTGGACATCCGCCTGTCCGGTGACACCAACGACTACATGGGCAAGGGTATGAACGGCGGCAGGATTGTGGTGGTGCCGCCCGCCGGTTCCGATTTCGTTGCCGAGGAGAACATCATCATCGGCAATGTGGCCCTTTACGGCGCCACCGGCGGCCAGGCCTTCATCCGCGGTATGGGTGGTGAGCGCTTCTGCGTCCGCAACAGTGGAGTCCAGGCCGTCATAGAGGGCATCGGCGACCACGGCTGCGAGTACATGACCGGTGGCGTGGCCGTAATCCTTGGCCCCACCGGCCGTAACTTCGCCGCGGGCATGAGCGGAGGCATCGCCTTTGTATACGACCCTAACGACGATTTCTCCATCCGCTTCAACGATGGCCTTGCCGACCTGGAAAACCTGGCCGACCCCGAGGACATCGCGTTGCTCCGCAAGCTGATCGAAGACCACCTGGAATACACCGGCAGCGTTCCGGCCCGGAATATTCTTGCCGATTGGGATGGTTCCGTAGCCAAGTTCAAAAAGGTAATGCCCAGGGACTACCGCCGGGTTCTGGAACAGCGCCGGCAGGCTGCCGAACTGGCTGCCACCACTGCCGACTAACGTGGGCCGGGTACGCCGTTGTCTACTTTTCGCCTAAACCCGCTAGTGTTTATTTCTTATGACCACCGCAACCACCATAACCGCTGAACAATTGCTGCTGTTGCCGGACAAACACGTGCGGCGGGAGTTAGTGCGGGGAGAATTGCGTGAAATGGCTCCGGCGGGTGATGAACATGGTCAAGTAGGAATGAGAGCGGGTCGGCGATTGGGTCAGCACGTAGAAACTAATGACCTTGGCGCGGTCTTTTTGGCTGGAACAGGATTCATTATCGCGCGCAATCCAGATACCGTAAGGGCGCCTGACGTGGCTTTTGTCCGGAGGGAAGTGATTGAGGAAACGGGTGTACTGCCAGGGTTTCGACCTGGGGCACCTGATTTGGCTATTGAAGTAATATCACCGGGCGATTCCTATACGGAAGTCAAGGAGATGGTGATGGAGTGGGTGGATGCTGGCTGCCGGATGGTGGTGACCGTTGACCCTCGCCGCCGCATCGTTACGGTCTACCGCTCCAGGCATGACATTGAGATTTTGACTGAAGAAGATACGCTTTTCGGTGGCGATGTGGTGGAGGGTTGGGAGTTGCCCTTGTCCGTGTTGTTTTCCTGATTCGGGTGACGTTTGTCCACGCAAGGAAGCTAAAGTGCCGGAAAGCAGTAGCACATTAGAAGGCTGGAAGTAACTCAATATGGGTAAACCTACCGGATTTATGGATTTCGGACGCCGGCCGCCCAGTCGCCGTCCCGTCGCCGAACGCAAGGGCGACTACCAGGAACTCTATCTGGACTGGCCCGAACCCGATGCCAGGGAACAGGGTTCCCGGTGCATGGACTGTGCCGTCCCTTTCTGCCACATGGGCTGCCCCCTGGGCAACGTCATCCCAGAATTCAACCACCACGTATACATGGGGGACTGGCAGAAGGCGTTGGATGTGCTGCTCAGCACCAACAACTTCCCCGAGTTCACCGGCCGCATCTGCCCTGCCCCCTGCGAAGCATCCTGCGTACTGAGCATAAACACCGATCCAGTGACCATCGAGTACATAGAGAAGGAAATCTCCGACCGCGGTTACAAGGAGGGCTGGATCAAGCCCCAGCCGCCGGACCACCGAACCGGCAAAAAGGTGGCGGTGGTGGGTTCCGGACCCGCCGGCCTGGCTACCGCCCAGCAGCTTAACCGCGCCGGCCACCGGGTCACCGTTTTCGAGCGGGCCGACTACATTGGCGGCCTGCTGATGCTGGGCATCCCCGACTTCAAGCTGGACAAGGACGTGGTCCGCCGGCGTGTCCAGCTAATGGCCGACGAGGGCGTCGAGTTTCGCACCGGCGTCAACGTGGGCGTCAATTACCCCGTCAAGGACCTGCTGGAAGAGTACGACGCCGTCTGCCTGACCGGAGGCTCCACCCAGGCCCGCGACCTGCCCGTACCGGGGCGGGAACTGGACGGCATTCACCTGGCCATGGACTATCTCCCCCAGCAGAACAAACTGCTGGCCGGCGAGGATATTGACCTTGAGGAGCACATCACCGCCGAGGGCAAGCGGGTGGTAATCCTGGGCGGGGGCGACACGGGTGCCGACTGCCTGGGCACGGCCCACCGCCAGGGGGCCGAGGTGGTCTACCAGTTTGAATTGCTTCCCGAACCGCCGGAGGAGCGCCGCCCCGACAATCCCTGGCCCCAATGGCCCATGATTCTCCGCTCATCCGCAGCCCATGAAGAGGGTGGAATCCGCGACTATAACATCCTGACTAAGTCCTTTACGGGCAGCAACGGCCAGGTGGAAAAGCTCCACGCCGTGCGGGTGGACTGGACTACCGGCGAGGATGGCCGCTTCGTCATGAACGAAGTCCCCGGCAGCGAGATGGAAGTTGAGACGGACCTGGTGCTGCTGGCCATGGGCTTCCTGCACCCCGAACACGAGGGCATGCTTACCGACCTGGGGGTGGACCTGGACGGCCGGGGTAACGTGCAGGTTGACGAGAACAAGATGACCAGCGTCCCCGGCGTCTTCGCCGGCGGCGACATGGCCCGGGGCCAGTCCCTGGTTGTCTGGGCCATCGCCGAGGGCCGCGAGGTAGCCCGTGGTGCAGACCAGTACTTGGTGGGCAGCAGCACATTGCCAAGGTCAATGCCGACGCCCTAAGAGGTCCATCGACAAGTTGAGTAAGGCTAAAGGGGCGCCAAGAACGGTGCCCCTTCTTGGTGAGGAGATTCAGTGAGCGAAACCGGCGAGTTCATTTAATCTATTCCGATAAATGACTCCCACCTGATTGGGACTTAACTGAGACCGGTGAATACGGAACTTCACTATTGCTGGAGCTATTGCCGTCAGAGATATCTGGCGGCAACCTCTACGAAGGATTGGATGTCGGGCCGCCGTCAGGGATAGAAGTTTGATAGAGGGATATGAGGGAGGCCTGAACAGGTCATCGTCATATCGGGGCTACCTGCATGCTGGCGAAAGCCGACATCAGTGGGCAGACCCTTGGGATTCCAGATCAGGTCGAAATGATGTTGATCAGAAGTTCCCTAAACTCCCGGCGCCGCAGCTTCCACCAACTCCGCATACCTGGACATATACTCCCCTACGTCCAGCACTTGGATGGTGTTGGTGGTGCCGGAAACGCCGGTGAGACTGCCGTGGACGATGGTTACCACGTCCGATTCGTTGACCAGCCCCGTGTCCAGCGCGCCCCGCATGAGCATGGCCACAAGCTTGGATATATCCTGCTCCGGCGGTATTACGCCACTGGGTTGCAGGCCCCACCCCAGGGTCAGCCGCCGCAGGGTGGCCTCGTCGTGGGCGAAGACGATAATGTCGCCCTCGGGCCGGTAGCGGGAAACCTCGTTGGCGGCGCGGCCGGTGCTGGTAATTACGATGGGCTTGGAGTTTAACTCCCTGGCCAGCCGACTGGCCCCGGCGGCTATGGCCTGGGTGCGGTCCCGCGAACGAAAGTCCTTGTAGTAGGGGTATATCTTCTCCGCCTCGCGGATCGTGATGTCCGCCACCCTGACTGCCTCCACCGGGTAGGCGCCCACCGCGATTTCGTCGGAAAGCAGGATGGAATCGCAACCGTCCAGCACCGCGTTGCTGATGTCGGAAACCTCGGCCCGGGTGGGCGTGGGAGACACCACCATGGACCGCAGCATCTGCGTGGCGATGCAGGAAGACTTGGCCGCCTCGTTGGCCTTGCTCACAATCTCCTTCTGCACCAGGGGCACCCGCTCCATGGGAATCTCCACCCCCAGGTCGCCCCTGGCCACCATCACCCCGTCCACTTCCCGCAGAATGTCGTCCAGGTTGTCGATGCCTTCGCTCCGCTCCAGCTTGGCCATTATCGGGGCTTGGCTGCCGATGCTTTGCAGAAACTCTCTTGCCTCGCGAACGTCCGTTCCTGTTCGCACAAAGGAAACGGCCACCCAATCCACCTTCTGTTCAACGCCAAAACGCAATGCAGCTTTGTCGTCCTCGGTCAGCACCGGCATATCGATGGAAACGCCCGGCAGGTTTACCCCCTTGTAGGAAGAGATGGTGCCTCCGTTTCGTACCCGCGTCCTCACCTGGAGGCCGTCGGTTTCCAGCACCTCCAGGCACACAGTGCCGTCGGAGATGAACACAACGTTGCCTTCTTGGAGGTTGCGCAAAACGCCGGGCTCGGGGAATGGGATAACGGTAGGGTCGCTTGATGCCTCGTCCGCCGTTACCAAGTACTCTTGGCCGTAGTTCAGGTTCAGCCCCTCTGTCATCTGGCCCAGACGTAGCTTGACGCCTCCCAGGTCCTGCAAGATGCTGACTGGGCGCCCGTGCTTTTCCGACAGGAGTCGGACGTTGTGAATTACCTCTTCGTGTTCAGCGAACGTGCCGTGGGAAAAATTGAGCCTGGCGCAGTCCATTCCGGCCAGGATCAATTGTTCCAGCGTTTCAGGGTCCCGGGAAACCGGGCCTATGGTGGCGATGATCTTCGTCTTTCTCAAGGCGGTTTCCCCCTTTGGCCCAGCTTCGGGAAGCCTCTATGGAAGTAACGTCACCCCCATCCTTATCTGCCCGCTCAACGAAGGGAGGGACTCTCGCGGAGGTTCCTTTAGCCCGGCTGGCGTCTATTCGCGGTTGGCGTAATAGGAGTCTGTGGCCTGCCGTAGCCCGGTAATCCGGTTGGCCTGCAGCGCATCCTTACGCTCTTGCGCCCACCGATTGGAAGTCTGGATACCTACCAGGCTGCCCTGGAAGTGGGGCATCACATAGCGGGCCAGCAGCTCATAGCTATGGAGAATTTTCTCTCTGGGCGCCCAGTCCTCCACCCTTATCATAAAGCTGCCGAATCCGCCGCTGATTTCTTGCAGACGTTCGATGCCCGCAATGCAGTCGTCGGGTGTGCCCACTATCCACTGGTTATGCTCAATCATGAAGTCAACAATCTGGTCCTGGGGGACATCGGGGACTTCGTTGCCCAGGGTCCTGCCGAAGTACTCCGTAACCAGGCGCCCACCGCCAACCCGTATGTCCTCAATGGCTTCCTTCTTGCTCTCGGCCAGGTGCATGCCCACCACCAGGCCCCAGTCCTCCCGGTGGACCTCCTTGCCGTGTTCCGCCGCCGAGTCCTCGGCAATCGACCACAACTCCTTCAGGCTGGTGGAACGCACGGTGTCCCGGGGGATGCTCATGGAAAGGACGGAGGCTCCGTGCTTGCCGGCCACAGTTACTCCCGCCGGGGACTGTACCGATGCCACGGCCACGGGCAGATGGGGCTGCTGGTAGGGCCGAAGCTGCAGCACCGCCTCGTTAAGTTCGAACCAGTCGCTTTTGTAGGTGATGGGGTCCGATTCCGTGAATAAACGGAGAATGATGCCCAGAGACTCGTCCATCATCTCCCGCTGGCGAGCAGGATCTATGCCCAACATCAGGGCGTCGGAAGCCAGGGCCCCCGGCCCAACGCCCAGGATTACTCTGCCCTTGGTCAGGTGGTCCAGCAGCACCATGCGGTTGGCCACCATCAGGGGGTGATGGTAGGGTAGGCTGATAACGCCGGTGCCCAGCCGAATGTTGCGGGTGCGCTCGGCCGCCGTGGCGATGAACACCTCGGGTGAGGCGATGGTTTCCCATCCGGCCGAGTGGTGCTCCCCGATGTAGGCTTCGTCGAATCCCAGCATGTCCAGCCACTGGAGCAATTCCAGGTCGCGTTCCAGGGCCAGCGTAGGATTCTCGCCCACCCGGTGGAAGGGGGCCATGAAAACGCCAAATTTCATCCGTTGGGATTTGCCGTTGCCATTGACTGCCATGCCTAGTCCTCCCCGGCGTTGCTCCCGCTTTCAGCGTGCGTTTAGCAACAACCCGTTCCAAGATTGGAGTCATTCTAACACGGGACACCGGGCCATTGGTATATGGCGTTAGGCAACGCAGCAAGCGCTGCAGGCGACGAGCAGTCCGTATGAGGTGAGAGTCTTTGGATTGTAGTTTCATGTGGTCTTATTTTGAGTGGGCCCTTATCTCCGGACCCCTTGGCCAGAGGAAGGGGAGGTTGGTTGACCAGTGGTGTTGTCCCCGCTATTGCAGGGCGGGTTACAAACCCGCACCCAGTGTAGATACAGCTGGAGCCTCAAGTGAGATGGGAATGTCTTGAGGGGGCAGGGTTTTGCGATGGGGATGGATTTTGTGGGTTGATAAGGTAGGGGGTTTGATCCTTCTCCTACTCTGTAAAATGTACCTGAATTCGGAGGCTGGGCTCAGAAATCTCTTTCTCCCATAAATCGCAAGCTGGTTTAATTCTTGGCTTCAGCCTCTCGCTGGTAAGACGGTTTTAGGGACCTGACCGGTTCAGCTATGGAGAGGGCCAAGTATGTGCTATTATCTCCCAAACATCGGCCCCAAACACAGCCGCGGGTGAGCCTTATGAAAGTCTCCTTCTTCCACCTGATGCCCTACCAGCACCTGCCCCAGGACTTCGAGTCCAGGCACCACAGTGCCTGGGTGGACCTGCCCAACGAAAACTTCGACCCGGAACTGGGCCAGCATCACTATACCGATTACCTGGACGAACTGCAGTACGCCGACCAGATGGGCTTTGACGGGGTGTGCGTCAACGAGCACCACAACAATGCCTACGGCATCATGCCCTCGCCCAACCTCATCGCCTCCGTGCTGTCCCGTTCCACCTCCCGGGCGGCTCTGGTGGTGCTGGGCAACAGTCTGGCCCTGTACCAGCCTCCCCTGAGGGTAGCCGAAGAAATGGCCATGCTGGACCTGATGAGCGGCGGCCGGCTGGTGGCCGGTTTTCCCGTGGGCACCTCCATGGACACCACCTTCTCCTATGGCCAGGTGCCCATCACCCTGCGGGAGAAGCACACCGAGGCCCACGACCTGATTATGAAGGCCTGGTCTGAGCGGGAACCCTTCATCTTCAACGGCAAGTACAACAAGCTGCGTTACGTCAGCATCTGGCCCCGGCCTCTGCAGCAGCCCCACCCGCCGGTCTGGATTCCAGGCAGCGGCAGCCTGGAAACCTGGGATTGGGTGCTGGACCGGGACTATGTCTACTGCTACCTGAGCTACTTTGGCTATCTGCGGGGCAAGCGGGTGGTGGACGGCTTCTGGAATCGGGTGGCGGAACGGGGAATCGACGACAACCCCTACCGGCTGGGCTTCCTTCAACTAATCTGCGTCTCCGAGACCGACGAATCGGCCAAGGAGGAGTACGAAGACCACGTCAAGTATTTCTACCAGAAGATGCTGCGCATCCACGCTCCCTTTGCCGAGTCGCCAGGCTACCGGTCAATAACCTCGGTGCGGGAGTCGCTGCGGCCCCAGATTGGCGAGGAGGCGCAGAAGGCAGCCAGCGAGTTGGGTTGGGAGGACTTTGTCGAGCAGGGCCACGTTATCGCCGGCAGCCCCGAAACGGTGAGGGAACGGCTGACCGAGGCCATCAACCTGCTGCGGGTGGGCCACCTGATGTGTCTGCTCCACATCGGCACCATGCCCAAGGACCTGACCCTGAAGAACACCGAACTGTTCGCCAAAGAGGTAATGCCCCACATCAAGGATATCTGGAGCGGCTACGAAGACCCCTGGTGGCCCGAGGGCGTAGCGGAGGATGCGGTGCCCACGGCCGCCGACGATTAGGGCGACTGCCAGGGCAAACCCCAAGGGAGGCATGCTATGGAAAAGCTGCAACAGGGAGACCGGTTCCCGTCTTTGACCTTTAACACGGTGGACGGCAAGCAAATACGCATTCCCGAGGATATGACCGGGCGGTATGCGGCGGTGCTGTTCTACCGGGGCCACTGGTGACCCTACTGCATGCGGCAGTTGGCCGCGTGGGAAGAGAAGAAGACCGAACTGGAGGGACTGGAAGCCACCATCTACGCCATCAGCACCGACACCCTGGAACAGTCCACCGAGGTTGTTGGCAAGGGGTTGACCTTCCCCGTAGGGTATGGGGCGACCAGGGAAGATGGCGATAAGATAGGGGCCTGGTGGTCGGATGACCACGACGGCTACATCCAGCCCTCGGAGTTCCTTCTGGGCCGAGGCGGAGTGGTCCTGGGGGCGATGTATGCCTCCGGCCCCGTGGGCCGCATGGGCATTGATGAGGCCATCCGCGCCATCACCACCCGGGAACGGCGGCGGCTGGAGCAGGAGCAGCAGCGAACCTAGCCAAGTCCCCGCATTGTCCCCTTCTAGAGAGTTTGGAGCATTCACCCCCTGCCGTATTCCCAGAGGAACAAGGGCAGGGGGTGTGGGCCTCCAAAATCCGCAATTTTACTGACACTTGCCCCAAGAAAGTTCAGTCCTTCCGGGAGTATCATAATGGGCAGGCGTGGCCGCGCCGCCGCTCAAACCATGCTTCAGGAGCAAGTAATGACTACCGTATCTCCCATTCCACCAGGATTCCGGTCGGTAACCCCCCACATGACCATCAAGAACGCCGGCGAGGCCATGGATTTCTACGTTAAGGCCTTCGGTGCCGTGGAGATTTCCCGATTTCCCATGCCGGGCATGGACCTGCTGGCCCACGGCCTGCTGCGGGTTGGCGATTCCTTCATTATGATAGCCGACGAGTTCCCGCCGGAGTTTTGCGCCGACGCCCTGTCGCCCACCACCGCCAAGGGCACCACCGTCGCCTTGCACATTTATACCGAAGACGTGGATGGAATGTACCGGCGGGCCCTGGATGCCGGGTGCGAGTCGGTGATGGAACCGATGGACGCTTTCTGGGGCGATCGCTACGGCATGGTGCGGGACCCCTACGGCCACCACTGGGGCCTGGCCACCCACGTCAAGGACTTGGCGCCGGAGGAGATGGCTCAGGCCGCCGCCGCGGAGTTTTCGGGGGCGGGGGAGCGCTAAGTCCACCCGACAATTCTCGAAGTGATGAGGCCACGTCTGCCAATCAATAGTAGTGTTTAAAGGTTACCAAGCGAAAGGAGGCTGGAAATGAACCTGCTGTCCACCAACAAGCTCGGAGCTATATCCTTGGTGGTCGGGCCCACCCTGGCGTTCATCATGTTCCTGATTCAGCCCGGCGGCCTGTTGATAGATTCTACGCCGGGGTCCGACGCCCTCGGCCTCATTGGAGTCTGGCAGGCCAACGCCGTCATGGTCAAAATAACGTCCGGCTTAATTATGTTGGGATTGGCCCTCATGGCTTTCGGCATCTACGAGGTGCATGTCGCGCACCGGGGCAGTCGCGGCGATGGCCTGAACATGGCTGGCCTGGCGTTGATCTCCATCGGCGTAATTGCCTGGTTAGTGGTGCAGTCGCTGGTCATTACACTGGCCAGCACCTACCCGCCGCAAGAAGCCTGGATGGCCATCTACGCTATCCGCACCTCCCTGCTATTGACCGGCGGGGTCGCAGTAAGCCTGGGTATCGTGTTGTTTGCCTTCAGCGTCCTTATCGACACCCGGGGAATGGCGTTCACAATCCTGACTTGGCTGGCAGCCCTGGCCGGTCTGGTTGGAATGGCTGAATGGCTCGTGGCCATCTTCAATTCCGACGCCATGGATTCGGCAACCACCGTGGCCCGCGGTATGTACATCGTCTACGTAATATGGCTGATAACCCTGGGGATACGCCTGGCGAAGGAAGAGGAAGAGGGATAACTGCCAGCAGACAGGCTTATTTCACAAAGAGACGCAGAGGCGTGCTAGAGAATCTCTGTGAACTTCCTTATCCCTGCGTCTCTTTGTGAAACACCGCTTCAACGTAAGAATTAATCCTCGTCAGTTCGAGCTAACTCCTCTCCCTGATCCCCTCCAACAGGGCCTCCCGTGCCTCTTCTTCCCCCAGCCCTACCAGGTCAACGAAACGCACCCCCGGCAGCGCCTCTTCCACGTCACACTCCCGCACCCGCACGGGCAGCAGGATTCCCTGGGTTCCGGCGGGGTCCTGGGCGTAGGCGGCCTGCCATTCGGGCCGGTCCAGGTTTTCGGCCAGGAAGTAGGGGGAAAGCAGGGCGATGGTAGCATCGGCTATGGCGGAGACGGCGAACATCTCCAGGATCATGCTGGAGCGGGCCCAGTAGTCGTACGACTGCAGTTCAACGGAATAGCCCTCATCCTGCAGGCGCTGACCGACCCACTCGGCCGAATCCTGGTCGGCGGCGTGATAGGCGACGAAGAAATCCAAGGTGCCCCTACTCCGCCGCTTCCACCCGCACTGCGCATACCTTGTACTCGGGGATCATGGTATCCGGGTCGTAGGCCGAGTTCGTAAGGAAGTTGGCCGCCGACTCCGACAGCTTGACGAAAGGAATAAAAATCTCCCCCGTCCGCATCCGGTCGGTGAAAAGGGCCTTGCCGGTCAGTTCGCCCCGGCGGGAGGAGACGCGAACGGTCTGCCCGTCAGCGATGCCGTATTTGTCGCCGTCAGAGGGGTTGATGGAGACCTCTAGGTCGGGCGCCCGGGTCAGCAGGCCCGACACCCGGCGGGTCATGGTGCCGCCGTGCCAGTGGTAGAGGACGCGGCCCGTATTCAGGATCAGCGGGTAGCGGCGGCTGGGCCGCTCGTCCGACAGCGGCCCCTGTTGGTAGCCAATGAACCGGGCCCGTGGCCCCCGGGGGAATGAATCGGCGTACAGGTAGGGAGTGCCCGGGTGATCGGGTTCGGGGCACGGCCACTGAATGCCGCCCTCCCGATCGAGGCGGTCGTAGCTGATGCCCGACAGGATGGGAGTCAGCCGCGCCATTTCATCGAATATCTCCGAGGGGTGGTCGTAGGTGAACTGGTCTTCCAGGGGGAGGCCCAACATGCGGCACATGCGGCGGCCCAGGTCGCAGACTATCTCCCAGTCGGGTCTGCTTTGGCCCCGGGGTTCCACTGCCTTGCGGATCCGCTGCACCCGCCGCTCGCTGTTGGTGAAGGTGCCGTCCTTCTCGGCAAAGCTGGTGGCCGGCAGCACCACGTCGGCAATCTGCGCCGTCTCGTGCATGAAGATGTCCTGCACTACCAGGAACTCCAGGCTCTTGAACAGTTCGGCGGCCTCGTTCAGGTCTGGCTCGCTGAGCAGGGGATTCTCCCCGGTGATGTACATCGCCCGGACGCCGTGGTCCTGGCCGATGGACTGGACGATCTGGGTAATGACCAGGCCGCGAATGCCGGGCAGGGGCTGGCCGCCCCACGCCGCCTCGAAGCGGGCCAGGACCTCGGGGCGGTAGCCCTGGTAGCCGGGCAGGTTGTCGGGGATGCAGCCGGCGTCGCCGCAGCCCTGGACGTTGTTCTGGCCTCGCAGGGGGGACACTCCGCTTCCGGGACGGCCCAGTTGGCCCGTAACCAGGGCCAGGTTCAACAGGCCGTGGGCGTTGGGCGTGCCGTTGACGTGCTGGGTAATGCCCATGCCCCAGATTAGGCAGGAACCGGCGTAGGGCTTATCCTCATCGCCGAACACGTAGCGGGCCGGGAAGGGCGGCTGGGCGTACAGGCGCGCCGCCTGCTTCAGGTCTTCGGAGGGAACGCCGGTAATCTCCTCCACCCGTTCCGGTGGGTAGTCTTGAACGACCCGGGCCCACTGCTCGTAGTCCTCGGTGCGGTTGGCGACGAATTCCTCGTCCACCAGTCCTTCGTCCAGGATAACCCAGGCCATACCGTTGAGCAGGGCCACGTCGGTGCCCGGGTGGGGGCGGAGCCACAGGTCGGCGTAGTCGCACATGTCAATGCGACGGGGGTTGATGACTATGAGCTTTGCGCCTCGTTCCACCACAGCCCGGCGCATCCGGGAGGCCGCCACCGGGTGGTTGGAGGTGGGGTCGCAGCCGATGACCACCAGGCAGCCGGCGTTCTCGTAGTCGGTGTAGGAGTTGCTGGTTGCGCCGCTGCCGAGGGTGGCCAGCATGGCCTCCACCGACGGCGAGTGGCACAGGCGGGTGCAGTGGTCGATGTTGTTGGTCTGCATCAGTAGTCGGGCGAACTTCTGCTGGATGTACCCGTCCTCGTTGGTGGCCTTGGCCGAGCAAAGAGTGCCGAAGTCGTCGTCCCGGTAGTTGACCAGCCGGTCGGCAATCAGGTCCAGGGCCTCGTCCCAGGTGGCTTCCCGGAATTCGCCATTTTCACGAATCAGCGGCGTGGTCAGCCGGTCAGGGTGGTGGACGAAGGAAGCGCCGAACCGTCCCTTGACACAAAGCATACCCACGCTGGAGAGGTTGTCCGGGTCATCCTCCACCGCCACGATTTCGTCAGCGCCGCCGACCTGCATTTTGATTCCGCAGCCCACGCCGCAGTAGGGGCAGGTGGTGGAGACCGTTTTCTCGACTCCGACCTCCGGCGCTTCCCGCAAGTCCCTTCCCCCGTGCTGGGGGAAGGTCAGGATGGGGGTGCTGGCTAAAGACTCCGCGATGGTTGCCTTGGCCTGGATGGCTCCGGTGGGACAGACGGACAGGCACTGGCCGCAGGTGGTGCAGATGGAGTCTGCCAGGGGCTTGTCCATAAAAGTTCCGATGCGGCCGCCTTCCCCGGCCCCGATGAAATCAATGGCGCCGATGAACTGGTGCTCTTCCTGGCAGGCATTGACGCAGCGGGCGCAGAGGATGCAGGACTCCATGCCGATGGTGAAGACCGGGTTGCTGGCGTCCGTTTCCTCCCGGGATCGGGATCGCCAGCGGGAGCCGTCAATGCCGTAATGTTGGGCGGCCCGGGTCAACTGCCCGTACTCGCCCTCGCCCCGGATGGGGGATGGTACGGCGGCCCGGACCGGGGCCTCCGACGGCAGCATGGCCAGGGTTAGTTCCAGGACGCCGGACCGGATGCGTTCAACCTCCGGCGTGTCGGTCTGCACCACCATGCCGTCGGCGGCGGGGACGGAACAGGAGGCGGGGAAGCCACGCACACCCTCGATCTGCACCAGGCAGGTACGGCAGGCCCCGATGGCCTTCATGTCCGGGTCCTTGCAAAGCTGCGACAGGTAGGTGTTGGAGGCGTTGACGGCGTCCAGCACGGACCCGCCTTCCGCTAACTGAACCTGCTTGCCATTAACGGTCAGGGAGATGGACATGGCTGCGGCACCCCCAGCCCTTCTGCCCGATTGATTTGGAAAACCAGGGTATTCTTACCGCATATTCTAGCACCCGGTCATTCAGGTTAGACAGAGGCTCGAATTGCTATGCCGTTTTTCTGCCAGTTTCGGGCCAGGCGCCTATCTCAGTTATCTCCGGTAATCCTTGACGTTGCCGCCAAGCCTATAGAGAATAGGGGCATCGTAACCCAGGACGATTCAATAACAAGGAGCTACCATGCCTAACTTCGTACGCTGCTATACCGGTCCCGACGGACAGTCTCACCTGGAAGACCTGAACCCGCCTTTCCAGTCCTTCGTTGATACGGAGGGCGCCTACGGTGAGGGCACACCCATGGAGGGGGCCAACGGAATGACCATCCGCATCGCCCAGCCCGGCTACCTGCTGGAGTGGCACTGCGCTCCCCGCCGCCAGTACACCATCACCCTGTCGGGCCGGGCCGAAGTGGAGGTGGGTGACGGCACCAAGCGGGAAGTGGGTCCCGGCGACGTGCTGCTGGCGGAGGACCTGACGGGCCAGGGCCACATTACGCGGGTTATCAGCGACGAACCCCGTTATTACATCGTGGTTGCTTTGGATTAATGCCTCGGTAAAGGCTTTGGAGTATTTGGGGACTGCCGGCAGGCGCCGCGCGGTCCACTAAACCACGGTTGAAGAACGGCCGGCGACCATTTCCCGCAGCCGGTGAATGAGTTCCCGGCCGTATTCGCGGGCATCCTTCAGGGGGTCGAAGCCCCGGATGATGAAGGTGGTGCAGCCCAGGTCGTAGTAGGACAGCAAAGACTCGGCCACCTGTCGTGGGGTACCCACCAGGCAGGTGGTGCTGCCGGCGGCGCCGCTGGCTGCGGCCACGGGCATCCACAGTCGCTCGTCGTGCAAATCGCTCTGGGCGGCGAACTCAAGCAACCTCCGCGAACCTTCCGATTGCAGGCGGGCCGGCTGGCCCGGGACGATGCTTCCCCTGGTTGCGTCCTGCACTCGTGTCAGAATTGCCTCGGCCCGTTCCCACGCCCTGGCTTCCGTTTCCCCCAGGATGGGCCGCACCGACAGGCTGAACCCTATGTTCCGGCCCCATTCTCCAGCTCGGCTGCGGATGTCCGCCACCCGTTCTCGTATGGCGGCGCGGGGTTCACCCCACAGGGCGAAAACGTCGGCGCGGCGGCTGCCCACGTCCAGGGCTGCGTCCGATGCTCCGCCAAAAAACAGGGGCAGATGGGGACGCTGGAAGCAATGCACCTGGCTGCTGGCCCCCTTCAGCCGGTAGAACTCGCCCTCGTAATCGAAGGGACCAGTGGCGGTCCAGGCGCGACGGAGGATGTCCATGTACTCGTCGGTGCGGCGGTAACGGGCATCGTGATCCAGAAAATCGCCGTCCCTTTCCTGCTCCAGGTCGCTGCCGCCGGAGATAATGTGAAGGGCGATGCGGCCACCGGTAAGCTGGTCGAGGGTGGCGGCCTTGCGCGCCGCCAGGGTGGGAGCCACAAAGCCGGGCCGGTGGGCGATGAGGTAGCCCAGGTTGGTGGTGTGGGCCGCCGCGTATCCGGCCACCTCGAAGCCGTCGGGAGTGCTGGAGGAGTAGCCGGTCAGTACCATGTCGAACCCGGCGTCCTCGTGGACGCGGGCGAACTCCAGGATATAGTCGCCGTCCACGCCGGCAGGCACCTCGGCGCCGGGGTTAATGCCCCCGCCGAACACGCTTAGTGTTGCGCCGGATGCGGCCGCCGCCTCACGGGCGACACCTATCATGCCTACAATGCGGACCTGGCCGGATGTTTCCCTGGTTTCATTCAATATGGCTGGTTTCCCCTGGGATGATTATGAGAGACACCTGGTTGCAACTATCTTCCAAAACGGATGGTAGTGAGCGACACCCGTTTAGTAGGAGTATACATCAACGCCTGCCTTTGAATCCCTGCGCCTGGAGATTAAAGGTGAAAGTACCTGTCCTTAACCTCATGTGCACCAGAGAGGGTAGGGGCGTGTCCTGTATGGAGAGTTGAAGACCAGGTTTGTAGAGGAAGAGCATTGATTTCATTCAGGCCGCCCTGCCTTCCCGGTGGCTTTACTGAATCCAGGCCGGTCTTGAAATTGAGCCTCTTCCTGTCCGATTGTGGATACTGATTTTCGTAGCTATGACTGGATTGTCGGGTTAGCCATCTTTGCTGCGGCGATGGCCTGCTAGGCCAAAGCCAAGGTGAGCAATGCCATTCTGGCTCTACCTTGGAATCTCTTGGCAGCCCAGTTTGCCGGCGTAACGGTAACTCGCGAATCATCTGCGCAGCGGGCCGAAAGACAGGCGCAACTCTACCGGGCAAATATTTCACCATGGCATTGGTTCAGGGCATAGCGACCAGTTCCGTGGAATTGAGATCAGCTATGGCCGCGTCCAGCCGAATCAGGGTATTGCGAAGGTACTTTCCCTCCCGTTGTCCCTCGTAGTTGCAGTAGCCCCCGGTAACTATCCAGAAGACGAACAGTTCCAGCATGGACAGGCGGTAATCATCCAGGCATTCCTCAAAGGAGTATCGGCTAACGCCAGTGTCCTCAAGAAGGGAATGGTACTGGCGCAGAAGGCCAATCTCCTCGCGCCTTCTTGCATGGGGCAAATATGCCTCGTTTACGAAAGTGGCCACGTCATAAGGACCCCTCCCCCTTCCGCAGAATTCCCAGTCCATCACCACTACCGACTGACTGCCGTCTGCCGTCGAGAAAAAACAGTTGTCCAGCCGGTAATCCCCGTGAACCAGGGTGATTGGCGGTTTTGAGAGCCTGGCTTTTATCTCGCGAACCTTTGGCGCCAGGCGGTCGCCCAGGTCTTGCAGCCTGGTGGGCATTGCGGTGCCGGCCTTCTGCAGGAGGGACTGCCAGGCTCCCGCATACATTTCCTCGTAGGTATCCGTTTCGTCGTTCCTCAATGGCAGCCAGTCAAGGTGGTCCAGCCGTGGGTTATCCCACCACTTTGCCTGGAACCGAGCAAGCTGCTCGACGCAGGCGCGGACTTCCTCCTGGGTACAGCCGGCTACACTGTCACCCTGCCGGGCATAGTTCATGTCCTCCAGCAGCAGTATGGTGTTCCCAGTGGCCGGGTCTTTCTCGCCGTAGTAGCAGCGAGGTGTCTGCACCTGGACGTGGCCAGCCAGTTCCCGGTAGAAACATACCTCTCTCAGGTTTTGCCCAAGCCGTTTATAAACCAGTTTCAGCAAAGGGTCCGACGACGGTAGTTTCGATATTATGGAGTCTGGGGCATTGTTGGACTCCCCATCGTAATCCAGCCACAGTCGGTAAAGCCTGCTCATGTAACCCTTGCCTTCGGCGATAGGCTCCACCGTGTATCCGGTGACGAACGCACCCTCCGGTTCCCGGCTGCTGGAGAGAGCACGGGTCAACCATAAAGGAGTAATGTCCTGCAGGTCGTCGGGAACTGTCGGACCGGTCACCCCATTCCTCCGGCTGCCAGATTGGTTCAACAGGACAGGGGAACCCTACGTTTACCCGTTCTTGCGGGCAAAAAACACGCAGTGGTCCATAGGCTTGGGGTCCTTGAAATACATGACCCCTCCTAGCCTTTCTCCATCTTCGGGAATCACTCTTAACCCCTGGGCTATCAGGGTGTCGATCACCTCTTCAACGGCGTAGAGCTGGAAAGTACGGTCTGTTCCGTAATCTCTGTCGTAAATGGTGGCGATACCGTTGCCGTACTTGAACATCAGCTGCAGAATACCGCCCGGCTTCAAAATCCGGGCGAGCTCGGGCAAGGTCGTGTTCAGGGCTATGTCCGGTTCGATATGCTGTATTACCGCATTGCACATTACAAAGTCGAAAGAGGAATCCAGAGACGCAAGAGGCTCGCGCAGGTCGACCACCGACACCCTCTCCGCAATTTCCGGGTGGAGACGGCGCGCTTCCTCAATGTTCTCTTCCACGGCATCTATCCCGTAGATGTCATACCCCTTTTGCCAGTAGTCAAAAACGTCCCGCGCACCGGCGCCGCAGCCGGCATCTAGTCCCCTGCTGCCCTTGGGAACCAACTCCTGGAGGCGGTCAACCAGGGCCATGTCTCCGGTCAGGCCCGGGTGGGAGACATCGCTATACACCGACTGGATAAAGTTGTGGCTTACCACGGCGTAACGCTGGGCGTGCTCCTTGTAGAAAGACTCGGAGAAATCGTGGGTAGCGCTCATTCTTGCACCAGGCTTGGACAGGATGGGGAGCCGGGCGGGCGACTGGTAAATTAAACTGCAACTAAATGGCGACGCAATGCAGAAACTGAGTCAAAAGCAACGAAAATGCAGCAGGGACGCCGTGGCTGACCAAGTAAATTGCCGCCCGGTTCCGGGGCCTTCAAGAGTTTCGGGAGGCTGCCTATCCCAGACCATCGAGGGTCGACGGAGAACCCGAAGTTCTGGTAGCAAGTACCTTCGGGAAAACGCCCTCACCTCGACTCTTGGCTGTCCCCTTACTCTAATGCCTTGTTAAATTGATGTAAACGGATGGTTGCGACAGGGCAATCGCGTTATGATTCGGGAAAGCCCGTCGTTCTAGCGCAGTCTGGTACCTCGAGCCTGGAGACTGCGGGGTTATACCTTGGGCGAAAACTGCCCCCCTTTTGCCGGACTCAAAACGCCATTGCCCTGGTGACACTTGCCTCTTGATTCTCCGGTTAACGCTTCTCTACCATACTTCCATGACGCCTTCTATCCATGGTCCCGTCAAGCCTGAATCACTTCTCTCCCCATGGAAGAGTGCCGGAGTGAGGGCGTGTCATCGGCTCTGGTTTAAGTCAGTGGCTCAAAACGGCCCGGAACGGCCCAAAATGGCCCGCTTGTCCAACCCATTTCCTATCTGGGGAGTGGCCCACTTTCGGGCCACCGGAGTCGTATCTGACCTGAGATTCAGATACGAAACGGCCCGAAACGGCCCAAAATGGGACGAATATAAAAAAATTCCCCAGACTGAATGCCCCGAAGGCAGGCGGGAACCTCCATGTTGGAGACTGCGGCGATTCCCTTGAGCGATCCGCCTCTGGCGGACGCCCCTCTTGCCTGACTCAAAATGCGATTGCCCTGATGGTTGCGAGGGGTAGCGCTCAGATTCATGTGGTTTGCATTAGTGTGGTTGATTTTCTCGGGCATACCCCGCTGGCCCCGGGAATCAGCCCCGGCTTCCGGGAGTAGACAGTGCGATGGAAGTCTCCCGAAAGGGGGCTGCACGGGCCGCGCCGGCGGGACCCGCTCCGACGATTATATGGTCGTACTTCTTCACCATGGTGCCTGAATGGTGCTTTCTTAACGTTCTTGGATCCAGGAATCTCGCCTGCCGGACTTCAACACGCCATACCGTCAGGACTCAAACATATCGATAAACTGCCCGCTCATGAGCCCTGGCGCCTTGGTCGCCAGGTACAGAGCGGCCTCAGCTACCTCCTCTGGGGTTATCCAATCTGAGTCTCCTTCGGGATGGCTGGCCCTCGCCATGTCGGTGTCCACCCAGTCAGGATTGATACCGTTCACGCTTATGCCGTAGGGCCGCAGCGACTGGGCGAGGGAGGCCGTGTATCCTATGACGCCCCACTTGGAGGCCACGTAAGCCCCGTTTTCCCCTTCGGCCCGGCGGCCGGACGATGAGCCTATGTTGATGATCGTTCCTTGCCCTTTGCTTATCATGTGGGGCGCTACTGCCCGGCAGAGGAGATGCATGCCCCGCAGGTTGGTGTTCATCACTTCGTCCCACTGCTCCATAGTGGTCTCCCACACCGGCGTATGGTAAGTGATCACGCCAGCGTTGTTGACCAGGAGGTCGACGGTTCCCCAGTTCGCCATAACCTGCTCTACAACGTGGTACGCGTCAACGTCGTTGGTTACGTCCAGCGAGAAGGCTTCCGCCTTCCCTCCGCCGGCGCGTACTTGGTCAACCACCTCCGCCAGGCGTGCCATGTCGCGGCCGGTAACGATGGCGAGCGCCCCTTCCCGGGCGAAGGCCAGGGCGATGGCGCGACCTATGCCCCGGCCCGCGCCGGTAATTAGCGCCACTCTATTCTCTAATAGCATAGCCTGGTCAGGACTCCTAATGCTGGATGCTTCGTAAACCTGGAAGGCGCGGCAGAGTCTGCGGTACAGACTTCACACCGTCCGTGGTTAATAAGGAGATGGCAGTAACAAGCCTGGATTCACAGTTTCATTCTGAGGTAATGAGGATGGGCCGGAGCCCGAGCCTGTCCCATGAACTCTAACAGAAGTTGACAGGGTTCGCAGATCCCACTTACCCAATGGATAGAGAAGCGCTCCTTGATCCACCTGCGCCGGTCCCAATTGTTGCGGCCCGTCCATTTGCCCTGTATCATTTCCCGCAATCCTCCGATTTCCCCCATATCTCCCGGACGGCGCAAATACCGGCACAGGGAGGCCACGATGCTCTTCTACCGTACCTACCGCTACTCCCAGTGGGACGGCACCCAGGACATCTTCGACATCGACGCCGACGAGTTGATGGACCGCCTGGCGGATGAACTGTTGAAGCAGGGCGACGTAATGCAGGCCCTGCGGGAACTGCTGCGCAACGGGATGCAGGACCGGAACGGCCAGCAAATGCCTGGCCTGCGCGAGTTGATGGACATGCTCCGGGACCGGCGCCACCAGCAACTCCAGCAGCACAACATGGACTCGGTGGTGGACGACTTGAAGGAACGGCTGGATGAAATCCTGCGCACCGAGCGGGAGGGCATTGACCGCCGGCTGGAAGAGGCCCAGGAGCAGGTCAACCAGGTGTCCAACGAGGACCGCGCCATGCAGGAGAACCTGCTGGACCTGCTGAAGCAGCGGGCAGACCGCAACAGGGAAAAGCTGGACAACCTGCCCGACGGCCTCGGCGGCCAGATCCAGGAGTTGATGGAGTACGACTTCATGGACCCCGACGCCCAGCAGATGTTCCAGGAACTGCTGGACATGCTGAAACAGCAAATGGCCCAGAACATGGGGCAGCAGATGCAGCAGCAACTCCAGGATATGTCGCCGGAGCAGATGGCGGCCATGCAGGAGATGATGCGCCAGCTCAACGAGATGATGCGGGACAAGCTGGCCGGCCGCGAACCTGACTTCGACGGCTTCATGCAGCAGTTTGGCGGGATGTTCGGGGACAACCCGCCCCAGAGTTTTGAGGAGCTGATGGAGATGCTGCAACAGCAACTGGCCCAGATGCAGTCCATGATGGACAGCATGTCCCCCGAGGCCCGGCAGGAACTGGAGGACGCCCTTCAGTCGGCACTGGACCCGGGTATGCAGCGGCAGATGGCCGAGTTCGCGTCGCTGATGGAACAGCTAATGCCCATGGACGACCTGCGCCGCCAGTATCCCTTCCTGGGCGACGACAGCCTGACCCTGGAACAGGCCATGGAAATGATGCGCCAGATGCAGGACCTGGACCAACTGGAGCAGATGTTGCAGCAGGCCCTGCGCACCGGCGACATGGACGACATAGACCCGGACAAACTGGCCCAATTGCTCGGCGACGAGGCCCGCCGCGCCTGGGAAGAATTGGACCGGCTGCGCCAACTGCTTAAGGAGGCCGGCTACGTAACCGGGGACGACGACTTGCAGTTGACAGCGCGGGGCATTCGGCGTATCGGCCAGAAGGCCCTGCGAGAGGTGTTCATCCACCTGAAGAAGGACCGCTCCGGCAACCACGAGTTGGACACCCGAGGCGCCGGCGGCGATCTGCTGGGCGAAACTAAGCCCTACGAGTTCGGCGACCCCTTCCAGATAGACTTGCAGTCCACCGTGAAGAACGCCATCGTGCGGGGCGGGCCCCAGGTGCCTGTGAAAATCAGCCCCCAAGACTTTGAGATTTACCGCAACGAGCACATGACCCGCGCCGCCACCATCGTGCTGCTGGACCAGAGCCGCAGCATGGGCCTGTTCAACAACTGGCAGGCGGCCAAAAAGGTTACCCTGGCCCTGTTTGCCCTGATCCGCACCCAGTACCCGAGGGACACCCTGCACGTGGTGGGCTTCTCCGACTACGCCCGGGAAATCAAGGAAGAAGACCTGGCGTCCCTGAGCTGGAATGCCTGGGTGTCGGGGACCAACCTGCACCACGCGTTGATGCTGTCCCGCAACCTGCTGGCCAAGGAGAAGGGCGGCACCCGCCAGATCCTGGTCATCACCGACGGCGAGCCCACGGCCCACCTGGAAAACGGCCGTTCCTACTTCAACTACCCGCCCAGCTACCGCACCGAGATAGAAACACTCAAAGAAGTCAAGAAGTGCAGCCAGGAAGGGATCGTCATCAATACCTTCATGCTGGAAAACAACTACCAGTTGGTGAACTTCGTAGACCGCATGACGCGCATCAACCGGGGCCGGGCCTTCTACAGCAGTTCCGAAAACCTGGGCGAGTACATCCTGGTGGACTACATGAACAACCGGAAGAAGCGGGTTACGGGGTGAGGAGCAAATGAACGTCAGGTACGTGGTTGTTTATCAGGAGAGTGCCAACAACTACTGCGCGTTTCTTCCAGACTTTCCCGGATGCGTCAGTGCCGGCCAGACTTGGCAAGAGATTCAAGGAATTGTCCGGGAGGCCCTGGAGTTTCATATTGAAGGTATGATTCAGCATGGGGACACTTTGCCAACGAAACCCATGACGTTAAGGGAGGCAGTGGCCTACCACAACGAACCCCTGACTGAAGGGGAAAGGGAAACATTGGCGGAATTCGGAGAGGTTTCCCCGAATCTTTCAACCACTTTCGGCATGGTGCAGGTGGAGATAGGGATTTATGCCGGTGCCGCGTGAACTGGCGACGAAATTCTCTGGCGGAAGACGTGATTCGGGTACAAGTCTTTGACGAAAAGTGCTATAATCTCTACGAATTCTCCATTAGGATTTGTTCTCAATAGGTCGAACGTACAAGTAGGTACAACCAAATACCCCCGCCCTTGGCCCGTTTGCCCCGGCAGACCGGCCGTCTTTTAAGCAGTCCCGTGAGGCTGGCAAAGTGTTTGGGCCTGGTACCCGGCGGAGTGTCGCGTTGCTGCGGCGCACGCCGGCCCTCGCGACCCCTTGCCAGTCGGGTAAGGGGTATTAATTTGCAAATCGCACATCGCCTTCCATTTGCCGGCTGGGCGGGAGCATATAAATGAAGATAGTCAGCATAGTGGGCAGCCTGCGGCAGGACTCCTGGAACCACCGGCTTTCCCGGGCAGCCATTGAAGTACTGAAGCGAAAGGGCGTGGAAGTGGAAGAGGCCAGCCTTGCCGGGTTGACCCTGTTCAACGGCGACCTGGACGACGGGACATTTCCCGAGCCCGTGGCGGCCCTGCGGAATGCCATGCGCGCAGCCGACGGCTTGCTGGTGGCGAGTCCGGAGTACAACCATTCCATACCGGCAGTGATGAAAAACGCCATCGAGTGGACATGCCGCCCGCCCAATTGCTGGACCAACAAGGTGGTCTTCGGCATGGGCACCACCCCGGGCCGGTCCGGGGGAATACGCATGCACCTCCACCTTTCCGACTGTCTCCAGTGCGAGGGGGCGTGGCTGATTCCCCGGCCTATGATCCTGGTGCCCAACGCCGCGAGCGTCTTCGGGCAGGACGGGGAACTGTTGGACCCCGGCGTAGGCGACCAGTTGGAAGATGCTATGACCGTGCTGGTGGAGACCATCAATACTATGAGCGGTACACAGGTCTGACTCGGATCGGGATCATTTGGTTATGGCGACACAGGGCAACCACAGCCCGGAACGGCAGATAATGGATGCGCAGGAAATCCAGCGCGCCCTGTCCCGCATCGCCCACGAAATCCTGGAAAAGAACCGGGGCGTGGAAGACCTGGTGCTGGTCGGTATCCACACGCGGGGTGTCATCCTTTCCCAGCGTCTGGGGGAGAACATCCAGCGATTTGAGGGAAACAAAGCTCCGCTGGCCGAACTGGATATCAACCTGTACCGGGACGACCTGCGGGCCCGTGAGAACCCCAGAGTACGGCCCACCAAGTTTCCGGTGGACGTTCAGGGCAAGCGGGTGGTGCTGGTGGACGACGTGCTTTTCACTGGCCGCACCGTGCGCGCCGCGCTGGATGCGATCAGCGACTTGGGACGGCCCCGTCAGGTCCAACTGGCGACATTGGTGGACCGGGGGCACCGGGAGCTGCCCATTCGGGCCGACTACGTGGGCAAGAACGTGCCCACCAGCTTGGACGAGGAAGTCAAGGTAAGGCTGACCGAGACTGACCAGAATGAAGACGTCATCATCGTTAAGCTGGGGCGGAGATAAAATGACCACGCCTGACGCAATGGCCCTGAGCGGTGAGGCCGGGGACGTATCCCTGCAGGCGCCCACCGACAACCGGAGCAACGTGCTGGACCTGGACGATTTCTCCGCCGAGGAGATAACGTCCGTCCTGGACGACACCGGCGCCATGGTTGAAGTGTTGGGGCGAGACATCAAGAAGGTGCCCACCTTGCGCGGTCGCGTCGTCGTCACCATGTTCTACGAGTCCAGCACCCGCACCCGCATCTCCTTCGAGGAGGCGGGCAAGGTGCTCAGCGCCGACGTCATCAATATGTCCAGTTCCGGTAGCAGCGTGGACAAGGGCGAGTCGCTGCTGAACACGGGGCTGACCCTTCAGGCCATGGGCGTGGACGTAGTGGTCATACGGCATCCCCATTCCGGCGCGCCCTACTTGCTGGCCCGCCATCTGCCCCAGGTTTCGGTCATCAACGCCGGCGACGGCCTGCACGCCCATCCCACCCAGGCGCTGCTGGACCTGTATACCATGCGGGAGAAATTGGGAACGCTGCTGGGCGCAAAAGTGGTCATTGTGGGTGACGTGCTGCATAGCCGGGTAGCCCGCTCTAACCTGTGGGGATTGACCAAGATGGGCGCGCAGGTAGTCCTGTCGGGCCCAACCACGCTGATGCCCCTGGATCTGCTGAGCGGGCGGGACGAACTGGAGGAGGACCATCCCTTCGCCCAGGTGGACGTGGACACCGACCTGGACCGGGCCATCGAGGGCGCGGACGTGGTGATGGCCCTGCGCCTGCAGTCGGAGCGGCAGCATGCCGGCTTCCTGCCCAGCCTGCGGGAGTACATTCGCCGCTGGCAGGTTACCGATGCAAGGATGGCACGGGCCAAGTCCGGCGCGCTGGTGATGCACCCGGGTCCCATGAACGAAGGCATAGAAATCAGCACCGCCCTGGCCCACGGCGAAAGCTCCGTAATTGAGAAGCAGGTAACCAACGGCGTGGCTGTGCGGATGGCGTTGCTGTACCGCCTTTGCGCCGGCAGGGGCAGGCGAGGGGAGACGGGACAACCGAATTGAGAGTTTTAATACAAAGAGAAACAGAGAAACGCTGATTCGCAGGGATCCTCTGTGTCTCCGTTTCTCTTTATAGAGAAGCATATCCTTACAGTAAAGTTAGAGCAGCGACTTGGTAAACCGCAATTACAATAGGCCCGTCCTCATCAAGGGCGCCCGCATCGTTGACCCCGGACGGGGCATTGACGGGGTGGGAGACGTCCTGACCCGGGAGGGTCGCATCGTCTCCGCGGGGCCGTCCCTGACGCTGTTTGACGTGCCCGACGGCACTCATACGGTTCCGGCCAACGGATTGGTGGCAACGCCCGGGTTCATCGATCTTCACACCCACCTGCGGGAACCGGGCTACGAGTACAAGGAGACCATCGCCACCGGTACCCGGGCCGCCGCTCGGGGCGGGTTCACCTCCCTGTGCTGCATGCCCAATACCGATCCTGCCATCGACAACGAGGCGATGGTGGAATTGGTAAATCGTCGTGCCGAGGCCGACGGGCTGGTGCGGGTATTCCCCATTGGCGCGGTAACCAAGGGCCGGAAAGGGCGGGAACTGGCGGAGATGGAGGAACTGGCTGCCGCCGGGGTGGTGGCCTACAGCGACGACGGCGATCCGGTGGCTGACCCCAACTTGATGCGCCTGGCCCTGACCTACACCCTGGACCTGGCCATGCCCATCATCAACCATTGCCAGGAACATGGCCTGTGTTCTGGCGGTGTAATGGCCGAAGGCTGGACGGCCACCCGTCTGGGCCTGCCCGGCATTCCGGCGGCCGCCGAGGAGTCTATGGTGGCCAGAGACCTGACACTGGCCGAGATGGCGGGGGGTCTGCTGCATCTGGCTCACCTGAGCACCGCCGGTTCTGTTGACTTGGTTCGGCAGGCGCGGAAGCGGGGCGTGTCGGTTACCTGCGAGGTGTGCCCTCAGCACCTGTTCCTGACCGACGAGTGGGCGCTGGGGTACCAGGGTGCCCAGGGCCGGACCGCTGGGCCACTCAACTTCGATACTTCAACCAAGGTCTACCCACCGCTACGTGGGAACAGCGACGTGGAGGCTCTGATCGAGGGCTTGGCTGAGGGGGTAATTGACTGCATCGCCACTGACCACGCGCCCCACGAGACGGCCAGCAAGGAGGTTACCTACGAGGAAGCCTCCTTTGGCATCAGTGTGCTGGAAACGGCCCTGGGGTCGCTGCTGTCTCTGGTCCATGGTGGACGCATCTCCATGAGCGCCCTGGTGGACCGCCTGACCGTGGGACCGGCGCGGGTGCTTGGGCCCAGTTTCGAGCAGTACGCCACCCTGGAAGCCGGTTCCCCGGCGGACCTGGTGCTTTTTGACCCTAACCTGGAATGGACGGTTGATACCAGCCAGTTTGCATCCAAGGGGCGTAACACGCCGCTGGAGGGTGTCAACCTGAAAGGCAGGGTGATGGCAACAATGGTGGAAGGTCGCCTGGTCCACCAGGATTTCGGCGTGTAGAGAGTAAGATATCCAAAAATCGCCAAGAACAACTATCAGTGAACATTAGTCCACAACGGCGGATTAGTGGACTCCAAGACAAAAAGGGGTTCTGAACATTGGCAACTTCCGATAGCGAGAGTTCCGTTCCAGCTTACCTGGTGCTGGAAGACGGGTCGATCCACCGGGGCGAGTCCATGGGCGCCCGGGTGGAGGGCCACGGCGAAGTGGTCTTCAACACCAGCATGACCGGTTACCAGGAGGTCCTTACCGATCCGTCCTATGCCGGTCAGCTGGTTACCTTGACTTATCCCCTGGTGGGCAACTACGGTATCAATCCCCAGGACTTTGAGTCGGCCAAAATAAGGGTGGCCGGGTTCATCGTCAGGGAGCACTGCGACGCGCCCAGCCACGGCCGAAGCGACCGCACCCTGGATGAATACCTGAAGGCCCAGGGGATACCCGGAATTTGCGGAGTGGACACCCGGGCCATCACCCGCCGCCTGCGGGAGCGGGGCGTGATGATGGGTCTCATCACCACCGGCAGTCCGGAAGCGGCGGCGGCCCAACTGGCCGAAATGCCCCGGTACGACGACCAGGACCTGGTGAGGACGGTTACCGCCGGAGACAGGTATCGGTGGAGCGCGGAAGGGCCCCTTCCTGCAGGTTTGGGAGTCATAGACGGGGATGAACCCCAGCACCGCATCCTGGTAACCGACGTGGGACTGAAATACAACATCCTGCGATTGCTGCAGCAGCGGGGTTGCGAGGTAATCGCCGTGCCGGCGGAGACTTCCGCCGAGGACATGCTGGCCATGAATCCTTCAGGCATCCTGCTTTCGCCGGGGCCGGGCGACCCGCAGTTGCTGGACTACGTAGTGGGCAACGTGCGGCAAATTTTGGGCCGGGTGCCGGTGATGGGCATCTGCCTGGGCCACCAGCTTACGGCCAGGGCCCTGGGCGGCAGCACTTACAAGCTGCCCTTCGGCCACCGGGGCGGCAACCATCCGGTGCAGGACCTGGCCACCGGCCGGGTCTATATCACCGCCCAGAATCACGGCTTTGCGGTGGACCCGGACACCCTGCCCCCGGGGCTGGAGGTGTCCCACATAAATTTGAACGACCAGACCGTCGAGGGAACCCGCCACCGGGACATGCCCTTGTTCACTATCCAGTACCATTCGGAAGCATCGCCGGGGCCCAGGGACAACGAGTACATTTTTGACGAATTTCTTGATATGGTGAAGGATTTCAGCCACTAATCCGCGCTTGTGGGGGGTGATAGGGAGGAGAGACTGGGGCCGGCTTCCAGGCCGGTGAGGTTTGGGTTGGTGGTATGTTGGAAGACGCTATACCTTCCACACTGCCACGGCCATTGTTGCATAAAGTCATCATTGCAGTATTTGGAGGGTTACCATGTCCACTTTTTCAATGGTATTGGTTGAGGAAGGCGTAGAAGCGGACCTGCCCATCAGCCTGTCCAATATGCTCGGGCTGCTGGACCAGGTGGTGCCACGCATTGAGTACAACAATTTCGGCTACCAGCTTGCATCGGTAAGCCGGGCGAGGCTGGGCAGCCGCTGGGAACTGAACGTCAAGCTTATGGATCTGCGCAACAACAAGGTCTACGAGGAGCCCGTGGGCTGCATCGAGGTGCAGAAGACGGGCAACGACACGGTGAACTTCCGGGTGCCGCCCCGGGTAGAGCAGGACTTCCCGGGGATGGCGAAGCTGGACTTTGACGGCGTCTATTACGGCTCTTTCTGCTGCCAGATGATCAACTCCCTGTACGACCGGGGGCTGATGCAGTTGCCGGGCCGCCTGCCGACGTTCTAGGGTCAACCATAAGCCGTTTTCACAAAGAGAATCGGAGAATCAGAGGTAAGTAGATGAACTCTGTGCACCTCTGATTCTCTGCGGCTCATTGTGATAATCCCATGCAAACCGGAGGACGCAAGAGCGCTTGAGCAACGATTTGGATAGCACGACGCCGCCACTGGAAAAAGTCCTGGTCATCGGTTCCGGCCCCATAGTTATCGGCCAGGCTGCCGAGTTTGACTACGCGGGAACCCAGGCCTGCAAGGCATTGCGGGAAGAGGGCATCTCCGTAGTGCTGATCAATTCCAACCCGGCCACCATCATGACCGACACCGACATTGCCGACCACGTCTACATCGAACCGCTGACCGTGGAGGTCATCGAGCGCATCATTGCCAGGGAGCGACCCCAGGGAGTGCTGCCCACCCTGGGCGGGCAGACGGGCCTCAACCTGGCCGTGGCCCTGTCCGACGCCGGGGTGCTGGACAGGTACAACGTGCGGCTGCTGGGCACCCCCCTGGAGACCATCCGCAAAGCCGAGGACCGGGAGTTCTTCCGCAACTTCCTGCACGACATCGGCGAACCGGAACCGCCCAACCGCACCGTCAACTCCATGGAAGAAGCCCGAGAGTACTGCGACCTGATGGGCTTACCCTTGGTGGCGCGGCCGGCCTACACCCTGGGCGGCACCGGCGGCGGCATCGCCAACACCCGCGAGAAGTTCGAGGAAATTGTCAGCAACGGTCTTGCTTTGAGTCCCATTTCCCAGGTGCTGCTGGAACGCTCCCTGGTGGGCTGGAAGGAGATCGAGTACGAGGTTATCCGGGACGGCGACGACAACTGCATCACCGTCTGCAACATGGAAAACCTGGATCCAATGGGCGCCCACACGGGCGACAGCATTGTGGTTGCCCCCAGCCAGACCCTGACCGATAAGGAGTACCAGATGCTCCGGACGGCCAGCCTGAAGATCATCAGGGGCCTGGGCATCGAAGGTGGCTGCAATATCCAGATGGCCCTGCGGCCCCATCCCCGGGTGGCCGAGGCTCTGCAGGCCCAGTGGGAGCCGGACTCCGACTACTACATCATCGAAGTGAACCCCCGGGTCAGCCGCAGTTCGGCCCTGGCCAGCAAGGCCACCGGATATCCCATTGCCCGGGTGTCAGCCAAAATCGCCGTGGGCAAACGTCTCCACGAGATTCCCAACGCCGTCACCGGCAAGACGGGCGCCGCCTTTGAGCCTGCCCTGGACTACTGCGTGGTCAAGATTCCCCGCTGGCCCTTTGACAAGTTCCCCAACGGCGATCGCCAGGTTACCACCCAGATGAAGGCCACCGGCGAGGTGATGGCCATCGACCGGTCCTTCGAGGCGGCGTTGCAGAAAGCCACCCGCTCCCTGGAGATTGGCAACCGCACTTTGCTGTGGGAGGGCGCCGCCGCCGAGGGTCAGAAGTCGGGGCGGGACTCTGAGGGCCTGCTGGAGCCCAACGACCTGCGCCTGTGGGCCATGATGTCTGCGCTGCGTCGTAACACATCCGCCGACGAACTGCTGGGGAAGACCTACGTTGATCCCTGGTTCATCAGCGCCATGCAGCGCATCGTCAGCATGGAGCGGAGGCTGCTGGGTGAGACATTGACACCGGACCTGCTGTATAGGGCTAAGCGGCTGGGCTTTTCCGACGTGCAGGTGGGCACCCTGGCCGACATGCTGCCGGAGCAGGTGCGGGACCTGCGCCACCGCTGGGATCTGCGGCCGGTGTACAAGATGGTGGACACCTGCGCCGCCGAGTTCGAGGCAGTTACTCCCTACTATTACAGCACCTACGAGCAGGAGAATGAGGCCCCGCCATTGCCTGGCAGGAAGGCCATAGTCATCGGCAGCGGCCCCATCCGCATCGGCCAGGGGATCGAGTTCGACTACTGCAGCGTGCACGCCGCCTGGGCCCTTTCTGCGGCCGGCGTTTCCAGCGTGATGATCAACTCCAACCCGGAGACCGTTTCCACCGACTTCGACACCAGCGATCGGCTCTACTTCGAGCCGCTGGACGAGGAAGCGGTGCGGGACATCATTGACAACGAGACGGTGGACGATGATCCTCCTCCGTCGGTGGTCCAGTTCGGCGGGCAGACTGCCATCAACCTGTCCCAGTCCCTGGCCAACGCCGGATTGCCCATCCTGGGTTCCAGCGCCGACGCTATCGATGTGGCGTCGGACCGGCAGCGGTTCGAAGAATTCCTCTCCCGCCTGGGCATTCCCCAACCGCCGGGGGCGTCGGTGGCATCGGTTTCCGAGGCCCTGCAGGTGGCCCAGAACATCGGCTACCCGGTGGTGGTCCGGCCCAGCTACGTGCTGGGCGGGAGGGCCATGGAAATCGTCCAGAACGCCTCGGAACTGGTGCGGTACCTGACGGTGGCCACCGAGGTTACGCCGGAACGGCTGGTCCTGGTGGACCACTACATGGAAGGCAAGGAATGCGAGGTGGACGCCATTTGCGACGGGGAGCAGGTGCTGATCCCCGGCATCATGGAACACATCGAACGGGCCGGAGTCCACAGCGGCGACTCCATGGCCATCTACCCCGGTCTGAACCTGACCGAGCAGGAAGTGGATACCCTGGTGGACTACGCCACCCGCATCGGCCTGGCCATGGGCGTGCGGGGGTTGATGAACATCCAGTTTGTCATCCAGGGCGGCAGTGCCTACCGCAGTCCCCACTCGCCTACGGACGACTCGGAAACTACCGTCTATATTATTGAGGTGAACCCCCGGGGCAGCCGCACCATCCCCTTCATCTCCAAGGTTACCAGCGTACCCGTGGCCAGCCTGGCAACTCGAGTCATGCTGGGGGAGACGCTGGCGGATATGGGCTATTCCGGCGGCCTGTGGCCCCGCCAAAAGCTGGCGGCAATCAAGGCGCCCGTCTTCTCAATGTCCAAGCTGGTGGGCGTGGACTCCTACCTGGGGCCGGAAATGAAGTCCACTGGTGAGGTGATGGGCATCGACCGCGATTTCCCCGGGGCCCTGTCCAAGGCGCTGATGGCGGCCAGCCTGAGCCTGAAGCGGGGCGACGGGGTGCTGCTGAGCATCGCCGACCAGCACAAGGCCGAGGCCCTGCCCCTGATCCGGGAACTGCTGGAGGCCGACTGCAAACTGTACGCCACCGAGGGCACGGCCGCCATGATCCAGGCCACCGGCATGCCCGCCACCATGGTCACCAAACTGCTCACCGAGTCCTATCCCAACGTGGTGGATGTGATTAACGACGGGACCGTAGCGGCGGTGGTCAATACCCTGTCCGGCGACACGTCGGTAATGCGGGACGGCTATTACATCCGCCGGGCCGCCGTGGACCGACGCATCCCCTGTTTCACCTCCCTGGACACCGCCCGGGCCGCGGTGGAAGCCCTGCTGATGCAAAGGGGCAGCTACAACATTGAGCAGATTGACTCCTACTTGAAGCCGATAGAAGGGTGAAAAGATCGCGCCCTGCCCGCAAAGGTGGCTAATTCAAGGCAATTTCGTAGGGGCAGCACTCGAGGCTGCCCTGTTTCTTTGCGCCAACGGCCGGATTGGAATGCCAGTACTGAACTTGCGCTAGACGCGCACGGCCTGATGTCGGACAATATACCGACAAGCAATGTTCGAGCGCCTACAATTAGAAGGATGAATGGAAGCAAGGGGAGGTTACCCGATGATAGACTGGGGCAAGTGTCCGGCGGTAGAAAGTGAGCCCGGAAGAGTAGGCGGCGCCTGGGTCTTCACCGGGACCCGACTGCCGGTCTCGGCCCTGTTCGGAAATCTTGCCGCGGGAGCTAACATCGAAGAGTTCCTAGACTGGTTTCCTGTGGCGGAAAGATGGCAGGTAGAGGCCGTTCTGGAGTACGTCGTCGAAAACCTTGACTCCAAAATAAAGCATGAGAATCCTGTTTGACGTCAACGTTCCGGAACCATTCCGCCGTTACCTTACAGAACACATTGTAGATACTGCCGAAGGGAAGGGCTGGGCCCGAATCAGAAATGGAGACTTGCTGGACAACGCGGAAAGAGGTGGATACGAGATTTTGATAACGGCAGATCAGAGCATGCGTTACCAGCAGAACATGGCCCACAGGCAAATAGCCGTCATAGTCTTGCTCTCAAACAGGTGGCCCAGAGTGCAATTGAGAATCGAAGACATTAGAGCTGCACTGGATGGAATGAAGCCGGGAGAAGTCCGGGAAGTTTCCGCCTAGATTTGGACCCAGTGAACAATTCCTTTAACCCCACCACCAACCAGGAGGTAATTCACCATGAGTTGGGACTTTGAACTGGTAGCGGGACCCTACGGCGGCACCACCGAGGGGCCGGCGTGGGACGGTGAGGCGGTCATTTTCACCCACATCCCCGCAAGTCGCCTGTTGAGATACGACCCCAAATCCGGCGAGACCACCGAATACTTCACCGGCGTCAACCACGTCAATGGGCTTTGTTTTGACGTGGCGGGCAACCTGTTCGGCTGCCAGCAGGGAGGACGGCGCATCGTCCGGTTCGAGAAGGACGGACGGAACGTCACGTCCCTGCCCCACATCCTGGACGGGAAGCAACACAACAACCCCAACGACCTGGTAGTGGACCGCTCGGGCCGCATCTGGTTCACCGACCCCTACAGCGGCATCGGCGACAGCGGCCCCCAGGAACTGGACCACATGTCGGTGTTGCGGCTGGACCCCACCGGCGACGGCGGCTACGACCTGAAGCGGGTAACCACGGACATCACCCGGCCCAACGGCATCCTGATTTCCCGCGACCAGCGGACCCTGTACGTGGCCCAGAGCGACTACGGCCTGGACCGAATACGGGAACTGCGGGCCTACCCCATCAACGATGATGGGTCCCTGGGCGAGTATGTGTCGCTGCACACCTTTGGCGTGGACCACCGGGGGGCCCAGCGGGGCGTGGACGGCATGACCCTGGACACCAGCGGCAACATCATCGCCTGCGCCGGTTGGGAGTCGGGCGGTCCTGGCCCCATGATTTACGTCTTCTCACCGGAAGGCCGGGTGCTGGAAACCCACCCCATCCGAGTGGAGCGGGCCACCAACTGCTGCTTCGGCGGCGCCGACATGAAGACCCTGTACGTAACCACCGGCGGCGGCCACCTGTTCCGCGCCCGGACGGAGCGGACGGGGTGGATTATGTGGCCGTAGTTTTCTTATATCCACGAATGGGCACGAATGTTCACCAATGGGGTTGAATGGTTGGTGAAGAGCACGACGGGTGGAAAAAGCATCTTGGAATGTAGCAAGGGCGGGTTTCAAACCTGCCCCTGCGTGTAAGCAAACGTTCTTGTTAGGCCTATCCGTAGACCAAATAACCTACCACTCCATCTCCATGCCCAAACCCCTGGCTTTGGCGTTGTCGTGGGCCAGCTTGGCGGCGGCCACGTCGGCCACGCCTGTGCCCATCAGCTTGGCGTAGATGATCTGGTCCGCGCTGTCCCGGCCGCAGACCGTCCCCGCGACCACATGGCGCAGTTCTTGAAGCTGGCTCCACTGGAGAATACCCCGGTCCACGGCCCCGGCCATGTCGCCCACCTCGATGGGGGCCTGCTCCGGCGAGTCCACGAAAATCTTGGCGGCCCGGGCGAAGGTGGCATCGTCCACCTCTCGCGCCCGCCAAGTGGTCGGGCCCGCCCCGATAACCGTGGCGCCGGGAGACAGCCACTCCCCCTGCAGTACCGGGTCCATCACGGCGGCAATGCAGATTACGATGTCGCTGCCCGAGACCGCCTCCTCGCTGCTGTCCACCGAATCCACCGTAACGCCCAGGGAGTTGGTCATGGCCTGGGCGAAGGCGTCGCGGCGCTCGGCGGTGCGGCTGTAGGCCTTGACTCTGGCTATGTTGCGCACCTTGCTGACCGCCTCCAGCTGGGTGGGGGCCTGGTAGCCGGTGCCGATGATTCCCACGGTGGCCGCGTCGGGGTTGGACAGGTGCTTAACGGCCACGCCCGTGGTGGCGCCGGTGCGAAGCTGGCCCAGGCGGTTGGCCTGGGTGTAGCACATCAGCTCGCCGGTGTCGGCGTTGTAGATGCTGACCTGAAAGGAGTATTTGCCCTGGACTACGGTGTAGGTCTTGACGCCCAGGATTCCATCGTAGAACAGGCCGCCGCCCATAACCGACAGCAAGCCGCCTGGGGCGATGATCTTGCGTCGTCCCAGGTTTATTACTTCGCCGTGGCCGTAGTGGCGCTGCATTTCCTCAATGGCCGCCAGCATTTCGTCCATGTTTACTGCTTGGTTTACCTCTTCGTCCCTCAGAAACAGGGCCATGTTCTCTTACCTCTTCAGCTCAGAAATTGTTCAGGTCTTGGTTCGAATTTTGCCCGCCTAGTGTACCCGCCCCGGTCTCGTCTGGCAAAACTCCCACCGTAATCGCCTTCTGATTGGGGGAAAGCCCGTCCCTTACCCCGAGGCGGGAGCCTTGCCAGGGTTGGACCGACCCACCGTGGCGGACCCATCCACCTCATTCACAAAAGAGACGGCGGCACGCTCCTACCATTCCTTCCCCGACCCGCATCATTGACACTCTCCCCATTGACGACCTGCATAACACCATCTCACCATAAAACCGTGACCCAATCCCCATTTTCCAGGGAGGCACAGATGTCCCAACGATGCACAAAGCGCCTCTGCGAAACTCCGCGTCCTCTGCGCCTCTGCGGTCAAAGGCATCTCTGAAATGAGACGGCTCTACCCAAAAATGGGACCCAATGGGACCCAATGGGACACTTTTCAAAAAAATTCTCACGATAGCGCCCGCCGCTCATCCTGAGCCTGTCGAAGGACGTGCCCTTCCCGGATAAACAACAAAAGGAGACAACCATGAGAACCCTCAGCGAAATCAGGAGAGAAATCCGCTCCCTCCGGCGCAAGTACCACAAGGAACTCACCATCTACCGTATGCGCCGCGCTACCGAAGAGATCCACCACGACTACGCCCGTGTCGTGGCCGACCAACAGGAGCCCCCAGGCCCCTGGAGGTCATCCGCAGAATCGCCGACCGTGGTTTCTTGCTCACCACCTGGATGCACCTGCACAACTACCTGGACAAGGTGCGGGAACAGGGAGACATTCCCGAACCCCGCCGGATGCTGCTGGCCCTGCTGCCCTGGGCGTGGGAGAGCAAGTATGACAACCTGCTGATGCGGGAACTGCCTGCACCGGAACCCAGACCAGACCTGTCCCTGCTCTGGGCCCGCTGGTTCGCCATGGCATAGGGAACCGTGTCCCTTGGACCACAATTTGGATGCCAGGGTACTGGCAAAACTGCCCAGCGTTAATGCCGCGAAAGCGCACGACCATCACGAATGATGAGGATTCACTATTCGTGACAGTCGCGCTGATTCCTGGAGGAATTGGAGAACTCAGTTGTCGCCCCCGCTGGCCTGGGCGGGCGCTGCCCTGGGCGGGGCCTGCCTGGCCGTGGGAGTACGCTGGAAGATGGCGACTATGCCGCCGGACAACATAATCCCAACGACGGACAAGGCGGCAATCTGGAATCCACTCATGTAATGCACCTGGGCCTCTACTGACGGCAACAGATCTATGGCTACCGGCAGGGCCAACCCCAGCACTGTAGCGCTGATAGTGGTGCCAATGGAATGTCCCATTTGCCGGGTGGTCTCCAGCATTCCCGATGCGAAGCTGCGGTTCTCCGGCAGCGAATTCATCACCGTGGCATTGTTGGGCGAGTTGAACAAATTGGAGCCGATGGCAATTGGCAGCAGCATTATCGGCAAGGCCAGCACGGGAATGTCGTCGGCAAAGAAGCCGGCCAGGAAAAAGCCGGAGGCAATGAGAATCAACGAAGCTGGGCGCAACCACAAGGGGTTGTACCGATCGTGAATCCAGCCGCCAAGGGTGGGCAGGAACAGTCCAAGTACCTGGTTGGGCAGCAGTACCAGGGCCACGAAGATGGGCGGCTGGCCCAGCCCGTTTTCCACCAGGATAGGTATCAGCGTAGTTACCGCCAGCATGGACAGGTGGAAGCAAGTGTTGGTAAACAGGGCCATGGAGAAGTATTTGTGCTTGAAATAGCCGAAGTCTACGAAGGGGTCGGCGCTCCGCTGCTGAATGACAAAGAACAGTCCCAGGCAGGCGAAGAACAAAAGGTGCATGGGGATGTGGTAGCTGAGGGCGTCGGGTGTGGTGAAGGACTCCGCTCCCTCGTGGATGTGCAGGCCGGAAAGGATGAATGTCCCCAGGGTGGCTACCATCATGGTGGCGCCGATGTAGTTGATGGAGACCTGCTTCATTTCTTCAGCATTTTGCTGGGCGTGGTATTTCAGCAGAGGGTAGCTGCACCGGATGGCCAGCAAACCGATGGGCAGGGAGGTCAGGAAGACCAGCCTCCAGCCCCATTGCAGGCTGAAGAACTGGAGAAAGAGTCCAAACAAGCCTAGCCCAATGAGAGTGCCGAAGCGGGCCGCAACCACCGGTACCGCGAAGGCTCGTCCGCGCTCGTCAGCCGGAAAGACCATGGCCAGGATGGCATTGGAGTTGGCGGTTACCATGGCGCCCCCGACGCCCACCAGGCCACTCCACAGGATGAGTTGGGTGGTAGAGAAGGAGGTGGCTGCCATGACGCTCCCGCCCGACAGGACGATGGCGCCCACGAAGTAGACCCTGGCATGGCCGTATTTCTGGCCCAGGCGGGCCGCCAGGAAGACGGTGCTGCCCAGCATCAGCAGGCGGATAACCACCATCCAGGCCGCCTCGGCCACGTTGACGTCGAAATGGCGGGCTACCGAGGGGATGACCAGGGCAATGGGCATGCTGGCCAACTGCACCATCAGTTGTGTGGCGGCCAGCCCGATGAGGGTTTCCTTGCGCTGGCGGTCGGTGCCCAGTTCCTTGAAGTTGCCGATAACGTTTAGTCGGCGGAGGGCTAGTAGAAAAAGCTCCAAGCGAACCCCTTTGCCGTCGCCGGGTTGGGGTTACCTGTACCCTTCAGTCAGCTGGCTGGCGGTCGGCGGGCTGGAGGTTGTTTGCGGCGGCGCTGAACGCCCATGGAAATGAGCGCCCGGTGATGAATGATATTGGGGCCCGACCAGAGAGGGAAATTCTGCTCTCTAACGGTCGCCGGAGGTAACGGCTGCGGGGCTCTTCCAGGAAGTGTGCCCCTGGTTCCTGGGACTTACTTCCGGAAAAAGGCCCGGTTTTTCTGCACGTATTCCCGCATGGCGGCGGGCACGGTGAATTCGTCGAAAATGGCGTTAACCGGGCAGGCCGATTCGCAGTAGGCGCAATCAATGCAGTCGTCCGGATTGATGAAGTACATCTCCTCGGCGTCGTCAGTGTGGATGCAGTCCACCGGACAGACCTCAACGCAGGAAGCATCTTTGACCCCGATACAGGGTTCAGTAATAACGAAAGCCATTAGCCCTGTCCCTCCTGGCACGTTGAGTCAAAGATGGCAGGAACAAAACCCGGTACCGGCGAGTTTTACCATCTTGCCGGCGTTCCCCATTCTCAATAGATATTAGTATTTTGTCAAGCGATATTGTATAATATTTTATATCGATGTATTATATGTCCTAAATCCGTGAGAGGTAACAGGCCATTATGGAGCTGCGGGAGATTATCAGTTTTTACCACGTGGCGAGATTGCACAGCGTGTCGAAGGCGGCGCGAAAGCTTGAACTGGGTCAGCCTACCGTAACTACCCACTTGCGCAAGCTGGAGGACGAGTTCGGCATAACCCTTTTTGACCGGATAAAGCGGCCGATTCAGCTGACCTCCGAAGGCTCCATATTCCTGGAGTTGATAACCCCAATAGTAGAATCGGTGGATACCCTGAAGACGCAGATGGATTACACCGAGCGGAGGGGTTCCCTGCACATAGGGGCCTATCCGGACGTGGTCACCCACCACCTGCCCAAACCCATCCAGTCTTACCTGGATTTCTACCCCGATGTCCGCCTGCAGCTTACCGCCCGTCCATACACCACCCTAATACAGTTAGTAAGGTCCGGAGAACTGGACCTGGCCATTACCTCTCCTCCTCCCATTGACGAGCCTTCTCTGGAGTTTTTCAAGCTGTTCGACTACAAGGTAGTACTGTTGACTCCTCCAGGGCACCAGTTGCTCCAGAAACACCCCATTGAACTGGAGGACATTGCAAACTGGCCACTGATTCTCTCCAGCCCGGAGAGTTTGACCCGCCGCAACCTGGAACAGGCCTTCAAGGACAGTGGCGTCCGGTTCGACGTGGTGCTGGCGGTGGACCACGCCGAGTCTGTGAAGCAATATGTGGAAATCGGTATGGGTGTCGCTATCGGCAACGACTTTACCCTGCATCCGGAAGACCACAACAAGTTGGGAGTGGTGTCCCTCGAGCACATTTTCCCGCCAAACGTGCTGGGCGTTTGCACCCTCCGGGGCAAGTTCCTGGGCCGGGCCGTGCGTAACTTTATGGACACGCTGGTCAAGCACCTCAGCGATTTCCACGTCCATCTGGAAGAGTGGGAAACGGAAGGGGCGGTGGTGCCGGGAGGCAGAAATGGTGGGATGGTGTCAGTAGGTCGGTAGGCAGAGTTAAAATCAGGGAAATTGGCAGGGGCGGGTTTCAAACCCGCCCCTGCTACTTTCTTCCGACTATTCTAGGCAATGTCATCCGAGAGGGAACATTGCTCTTTCACTTCCTCAAGCGAGAGGCGATACTGCGGCTTGAGACGCCGGCACAGTTCTCCCTGGATCTGCAGCAGCCGGAACTGTCTGGGTTAACCGATGCCAATATCTTCCTGTGCCACCGTCTCCGCCGGCATCACTTCCTTCACGCGCCGTTGCAGCTGCGGTCGGGGCAACATAACGTGTCGTCGGCAGCCGAGGCATAGCAGGCCGATGTCCGCGCCCAAACGGGTAACCCGCCAGTAGTAGCCGCCGCAGGGGTGCTGCTTTTTCAAGCGTACCTGGTCGCCTACCCTCAATTCTAGCGCCATCCCTTGCCCTCGGCTTCCAGAGTCCCGTTAATTGTGTCCCGCAGGGCGGTGGTGGCCTTGCGGGCCGCCTGGGCAAAATCTGCCCCCGCGGAGGCGTAGATAATGCCGCGGGAGGAGTTGATTACCGCCCGCCGGCCGCCGGCATTCACCCCGTAGCGGACTGAGGCTTCCAAATCTCCGCCCTGCGCACCGATGCCAGGAATCAGAAAGGGCGCGTCCGGGCAGATTTGCCTAACGGTGGCCAACTGTTCCGGTACTGTTGCTCCCACCACGAGGCCCACGTTTTCCCTGCTGGACCAATCCATTGAGGTACGGGCCACATGCTCATACATAGTTGTCCTACCGAAGGGCGACATTATCTCCATGTCCTGGAGGTCTGCGGCGCTATCGAAGGAACCGCGGCACCAAACAAAGACGCCCCTGCCATCGTCCTCCAGGAATGGCCGTATCGTATCGCCTCCACCCCACGGATTGACAGTCACCGAGTCGAAGCCCCAGACACCGAACATAGCCCGGGCGTATGCCTCTGCAGAAGGTCCACCGTCTCCCCGTTTGGCATCCCCAATTATCAGGACGCTGGGCGCAGCCTCGCGAATGGACCGGATCGTTCCCTCCAGCGCCTTAAGTCCGGGGATGCCCAAGGCCTCGTAGAAAGAGAGGTTAGGCTTGTAGGCGGCGGCCAGGTCGGCAGTGGCCTCAATGATGGCGCGGTTGAAGTCCAGCACGTCGTTTACGGGCAGGCGGGCCGGTTCCGGGTCCAGGCCGACGCAGACCAGGCTGTGGTTGGCTTCGCAGGCCAGGTCAAACTTTTCCAGGTAGGTTGGCATTGCGGTTTCCTCCAGGTTGGTTGCCATTATATTCCCGCATTGGCGGAGTTTGCACCTTCATAGTCAAGTCGTTTGCCACCCATAGCGGCGGTTGCTACTATAGGCGCAGTCTAGTCTTGGAGCCGGGGCCTCCGTGAAACTGCATCCTGACCTGGAAGAGGGACACTTCATCCTCCGCCTCAACCGTTTTGCCGCCCTCGCCGAGGTGCGGGGCCGGGAGGAGATGGTGCATGTGGCCAACTCGGGCCGGCTTCGGGAACTCTTCGAGCCCGGACGGCGTTTGCTGCTTGCTCCGGCCCCGGGCGAGCATCGCAAGACCCGCTACGACCTGGCTCTGGTGGACCTGGGCCACACCTTCGTCTCCGCCGACGCTCGGCTGCCCAACACCCTGGTGGCCGAGGCCCTGGCGGCGGGCAGTCTGGAACAGTTCGTCGAATACCCGGAGGTGCGGCGTGAGGTTACCTACGGCGAGAGTCGGTTGGACTTGGCGTTGGAAGGGCCGGCGGGCCGCTGCTACCTGGAAACCAAGTCGGTAACGCTGGTGGAGGATGGCGGCGCTGCCCTGTTCCCCGATGCGCCTACCACCAGGGGAGTGAAACACCTGCACGCCCTGATTCAGGCGGTGGCCGAGGGTTACCGGGCCGGCGCCATTTTCGTGGTGCAGCGCGACGATGCCGCCTGCCTGTTGCCCCACGATGAGTCGGACCCGGAGTTCGGAAGGACGCTGCGGGCGGCGAAGTCGGCGGGCGTGGACGTGCTGGCCTACCGCTGTTCCGTTAGCCTCACAGAGATTACGCTAGCCGATCGTATTCCGGTAAGGCTCTGAGTCAAGACGATGAGTGACAAGGGATTCCCCTTTAGTCCCCCCACTCTCACCGAGGTTTACCGCCGGCTCCTGGAAGCCTACGGGCCCAGGGGCTGGTGGCCCGGGGACGGTCCCTTCGACGTCATCATCGGGGCCATCCTGACTCAGGCCGCGTCGTGGAAGAACGTGGAACTCGCCCTGGCCAACCTGAAGCAAGCCAACTGCTGGTCCTTTGAGGCCATCGACGCCTGCCGGCAAGAACAACTGGCGGAGATTGTCCGGCCTTCCGGTTACTTCAACGCCAAGGCTGCCAAGCTGAAGGCCTTCGCCGCCCACGTCCTGGAAATGTACGGCGGTGACCTGAACCGGATGTTCGACCAGGATACGGGAGCGCTGCGGGGTGAACTGCTGTCCATCCACGGCATCGGGCCGGAAACGGCGGACGACATATTGGTCTACGCTGCCGCCAAGCCGTCCTTTGTCATCGATACGTACACTACCCGCATCCTGGAGCGGCTGGGCATCGTGCCGGAGGACGGGCGGCGCAAGTATGCCGACTGGCAGGCCCTGTTCCACGACAGTCTGCCTGCCGACGTGGCGCTGTTCAATGAGTTTCACGCCCTGCTGGACCACCATGCCGGCCGCGCCTGCAGGAAGACCCCCGCGTGCGAAGGGTGCTGTTTATTGGAGGTGTGCGCCACGGGGCAACAATCGCCTGTTCCACCAACAGACGCCAATACTCAATAACGTACCACACAGCATCCATTAGCGAGTATTAGTCCGCCGCGGCGGATTTGTGGATAAATGTACTGGAGAAGGAGGCCGCAATGCCCACGGTAAACTTACCCGACGACCTGCAAATGTTTTACGACGACGATGATTACACCGATCCCTGGCGCACCCCGGAGACAGTGGTTCTGCACCACGGCAACGCCAAAAATGGGCGGCTGTGGTACGCCTGGGTGCCCCTGCTGGCCCGCCAGTACCGGGTAATCCGCCTGGACGCCCGGGGTTTTGGCCGTTCCAGTGTGCCGCCGGCGGGCTACGACTGGTCGCTGAGCGGCTTTGCCACCGACCTGCTGGGCCTGCTGGACCACCTGGAACTGGACAAGGTCCACCTGATCGGCGAGACGGTGGGCGGCACGGTTGCCCTGCAGTTCGCTTACGAACACCCCGAGCGGCTGCACACCGTAACAACCTGCACTTCCCCTTACAAGTTTGTTGGCGCGCCTCAGTACCTGGAAAATCACGACCTGATCCGCGATCACGGCATCGAGGAGTGGGTGCGCCGTTCCGCCGACCGGCGCATCGCCCCGGACCCGTCCACCGTCGCCCATAACCGCTGGTACGCCGACCAGATGATGCAGACCACCCCGCGGGTGGTAATGGAAACCCTGGCGTATTTGTCCACCCAGGACCTGTCGCCAATTCTGCCGGAGATTCACACTCCGGCCCTGGCTGTTGTGGCCGAGCAGAGCGACACCAACACACCGGACCGCGCCGCCGGAATGGCCTCCTTGATGCCCAACTGCCGACTGGTGGCCATTCCCAATGCCACGGGCTACGTACAGCACTCCGAACCGGAAAAGTGCGTTGCAGTGTGGCGGGAGTTCATCGGCAGCCTGGGATAGGGCTGCAGCAACTGCAGCGGCAATGTGGCCTGGACATCTTATGGCCTCCACCCGTCTGCCGCGCGTATCTGGTTAATTATTGGCTGCAATAAATTAAACAGCTGTATATAAATGGCCTTGAAGTGCGGCATTCCTGCTGGTAGGCTGGATTAGAGGGAGTTCATGGCCCGGCGCTTACCGCCGGAGTGAGGAGGGATGAGGATGACAATGCGGCAGACCGCTTACGCTTGCGTCAAGTGCAACAACAACAGCTACACCGCAGACGAGTTTCGCGCCACCGGCGGCGGGTTCTCCCGCTTCTTCGACGTGCAGAACAAGAAATTCACGACAGTTTCCTGTTCCCAGTGCGGCTACACGGAAATATACCGGGGCGACACGTCCAAGTGGGGCAACGTGGCCGACTTTTTCCTGGGCGGGTAAGCCGGAGAACCGGCGCTTCGGCCTGTTTGGGTGGTCGCTTATTTTCCGTTCGCCCTTGTATCTTGGCAGAGAAGGGATAGAGTAAACAAACGAAGACA
>JAPPLU010000065.1 GCA_028874075.1 Chloroflexota bacterium | reverse complement strand
CCCCCCCCCCCCCCCCCCCCCCCCCCCCCCCCCCCCCCCCCCCCCCCCCCGGGTTGATTCAACCCTGCCCCTAGATGGGACTTGCGGTGGCGGGTAGATTGGGCTTCTTGCCGCTGGTGGAAGTCTCGCCTAACAAGGGGCCCGTTCTTGTCCGCCAGGTCAAGCCTATTCCCTCACTACCGTGGTATCGGGGCGGAAGGCGGCCCAGGCAAACCAGAAGTGGTTAGCGTGCTCTACCGGGGTCAGCCGCTTGCCGGCGTGTGTGCCCAACAAACCCTGGCCGAATATGTTCCAGCGAGTACCCGTTTCCCGGTCCACAAATTCATCCCCGTCAGGGTCGAAGGTTAACAACTGCCCGTCCAGGTCCCGAAGGAAGATTGCTGTCGAACCGACTTCCCGGGAATCTGCGATGGAACGCTGGTCCAGGGCGGAGCGGGCGCCAGGCTTGAAGAAGACCACCAGGTCTTGACCGCCCAGGGAGTGATGCGCCACACCTTCCGACTCCAATGAAGCGAAAGGAAAGGCAGCGGATTCACCGCCTATCGTCACGGCGGCAACCCGTTCCATGGGTAGCAACCGGTCGTCTTCCTGGCCGAAAAAGAGGAACGGCGACCGCCCCACCTCATCGTAGCCCGCATAGGGGTTGGCCCCGTAACTGCGGTGGTGTCCCGTGTCCCGGGAAAGGACTTGGGCATCGGGGTAAGTAACCATGAAGTCCTGCCATGCCGTTAGCGTAGCCGGGAGTATATCCAGTTGTGCCCCGGTCAACTGGCCGACAATCGCCTCGCCGGTAAGCTGCTGCCACCAGGACTGGGTCTGCCGGTCCCACATAATCAGGTCGCTGTTGCGCAGGTTGCCCGACACGCCGAAGTCGTAAACCTCGCCGTCCAGTCGGCGGTCGAACACGATGGCCGAGTTGCAGAGGGGACAGAAGGTAACCGACACCGGCACTCCCGCCAGAGTGTCGTTGGCTATCTCGTGCCAGGTAAGGATTTGCAGCGGGTAGGCCCTCGCTTCGCCATCAATCTCCAGGGCGATTACCGGTTCTTTGTCCTCCAGCCATTCATTGGCCTCTTCGACGCTAACAAACCTGGGTTCGTCGATAGGGGGAATTCCGTCACGGGGCACCCCGCCGGAGAAAATTTCACTGTAGGGAACGCTGTGCTTACTAAAGTAGGTTTCCCAGATGCCGGTGGCAATGCCGGCCAGGCGCAGTTCCCTGGCCCAGTCGGGTTCGCCGCCCACCTCTCCCCTTGTGGGGTCCGGCACGGCCGTGGGACTGGCAGTTGGCGCCGGATCAGCGGGAACAGTCGCAGCTACCGTGTCCGTTGGCAGTGATTCGGGGAGCGATCTGTTCGTGTCGACGCTTGCCACGGGCATGACAGTGGGTTGGGGAACGGCCGCAGGCTCATTGCGTATGGTTTCGGATAAGGGAGTGGCCGCCTTTTGCGTTTCGATCTTGGGAGCAGTTTCTGCCATCTCGGGTTGTTCGGTGGGAGCGGCGGCAGCGCCGCAGGCTATAGCCAGTGACAGCAATAACCCTGTCGCAGCAAGGCCCCAGGGGAATGCGTTGAAGCGGCGTCGCATGTGGAGCCTCCAGGTAATCTTGATGCTGACAGGCCGAAATAACCTTGTCACATTAAACTACGGAACATCGTTGGCAGTGGATTGTCCTCGCCTGTCGAGGGCACGCTGGCAAGCCTAGGCTGGTAGCTAAATGCCCTCCAGGGAAGTAACTGCTCAAGGTTAGGGGGATTTCCTTGCTGGCTCAACCTGCCATCCTCCTGAGGCGGATCCAGAAGTCCATGCTGCTGTTGGACTGCTTTCCCTTTAACCAAGTTCGGACTCTTCGGCAGTGGCGGACCCCGGTATGAAGCTTTATCGGGCGCTACGATTAATCGAGTTTGAGAAATTGCCAGCAAAGCTCACATTCAGGCAGGCTGCGGGGAGGGCCCCGGGGATGACCTCCTTTCCCCTTCAAGCGACTGCCGGTCGCCAGAGAAATCCGGCTGGACGACCGCTCGGACCTGCCAACCCGGGGATTTATCACGCCTGTCGGCGTTGCCGGATTGAGGAATTTTTGCTTTCCAGCGCCGTTTTGGGCCTTTTCGTATCTGACAACAGGGCCGTGACGGGGCCGGATGGCACGCCGGTGGGCCACTGGGAGCCGCTTCCCAGATAGGGAATCTGCCCGGGAAATGGCCCATGCCGGGCCGTTTTGGGCCGTTCCGGGCCACTTCGGGACATGGTCGGAATGGAACAGAGCTGCACCTGAATATAGCCCTGCTATCGATACCAACTGTGGCAGAGTTCCAAGTTCGGCAATTTCGTTGGCGCTCCCGAGGCAGACCCTAGTAGCTGCCTTTACGATTGTGGAACCCGTAAAACCTGAACCGGATCGCTGATCTGATGGTTGGGGAATAGGGGCGACCACATGATTATGGTAGAGGAGTGTTTTCGCTTATGGCAAGGCGCCAGTGTCAGGCGTAACTGTTCAGAGGGAGGGGAGAGACACTGTCCTACAAGGCCGTCTTTCCGGTCCGCTGCGGCGGACGGGAATCCACGAAGCAAAGAAACCCGGGACTAACCGCGAGGTACGATTTCCGGAATCTCCACCTGAGGCGGACTCCGCAAGGGCGCGTTATCGGACGCCATTACTCATCGAGGCTGAACAGTTACCAAGGAAACTGATGGCTGCCAGGAAAGGAGCTTTCGGGTTAGAATGTGCCGACAGAATTGACCGCTTTTCGGCAATGGCTTTACAGCTATGCTGGAGTGGACTTGTTGATGGAGAGATGGATGGCTACTGAAAGCCGGCTGCCGGCTCAAATTGACCAGGCAAGAATCGACAGGACGGTGGCGGGGCTGAAGTCCCGCAACGTGGATGCGGTAGTGGCGGAGGACGGCGACCAGGCCCTCTGGATGCTCATCGATATGATCCCCGATGGCGCCGAAGTCTTCAAGAGCACCTCGGAAACCCTGGACACTATTGGCTACTCCGACTATATCCGCGAGACGGACCGGTACAAGAACCTTTATATGGAGATTTCCGCGGAGCCTGACCGGGACCGGCAAAGGGAGTTGCGGCGATTGGCTAACGTGGCCGAGTATTACGTGGGCAGTGTCCACGCCATTGCTGAGACAGGAGAGGTTATAGTGGCCAGTGGTTCCGGCAGCCAGCTTGGGGCCTACGTATACGACGCCAGAAGGGTAATCTGGGTCGCGGGAGTCCAGAAGATCTGCCCCACCTTTGATGATGCGCTGGCCCGGGTCAGGGGGTTTTCCGTGGAACGTCACCACGAGTGGTCCACGTCCCAGGGCCGGGCCGCCGCTCCCCTGGGCAAGTTAATGATCTTCGAGAACGAGCAGAACCCCGACCGGATCAAGATGGTACTGATCAAAGAATCGCTGGGCTGGTAGGAATCAGGACAACCCCATCTCAATTGGACCGTACTATACCCTTTTCCTGTGCCAGGGCTGCTTTCCGCAGAGGGGCAGAGTACGGGGAGGTTCGCAGAGATACTCTGTGCATATATGCTTGCTCCGGGTCTCTGCGGTTGAATGAATCCTTAAAGTGCAGTTACCCTGGAAAGTCACTTCCAGGTTTGACCGCCGTTGAGGCTTCAATTACCATTACCGCAACAGGCGTCGGCACAGACCCATCGCTCAATTTGAGGAGTATTTAAATGGCTACCACTCAGGAAAAGATTTATGACGTTGGCGGGGTGACCATGCCCCGTCCCTTCAAGATTCGAAGACTGGGCCACTTTGGCTTCAATGTGTATGACATGGAAGCGGGGCTGAGGTTCTACAAGGACCTGCTGGGCTTCAAGGTTTCCGATCACCTTAATTTCAAGGGCAACCCTCAGCGGGCGGAAATGCTGAAGGACCTGCCCGACGAAGACTGCCGAGGCGCTTTCATGCACCACGGCGGCGACCATCACTCTTTTGTGCTGTTCCCCAAGAAGGCCCTGGACGTAATGGGACGGGGCAGCGGCCACGAGGGCGACGGCGACGTTACTATCAACCAGATAACCTGGCAGACCGGTTCTCTGGCCGAGGTGGTAAACGGCCAGGAGTACTTTAACGAGACGGGTATTCCCATTCGCCGTACCGGTCGGGACATGCCCGGCAGCAACTGGCATACCTACGTCTGGGACCCCGACGAAAATATCAACGAGCTGTACTACGGCATCGAGCAGATTGGCTGGCTGGGGCGCAGCAAGCCGCGCCCCATGCACTACCGTGGGTTCGGTGAAGCGCCCACTCTGCCCCAGATGTCGGAAGAAGCCGAGGTGGACGAGGCAGTAGAGAAGGGTATTGAGATTTTCTCCGGCACCCGGGACACGGAAAACATGCCGGCTATCTATGACGTGGAGGGCATCCTGCTTCCGAGGCCCTTCAAGATCACCAAGATCGGTCCGGTGAACCTATTTGTCCGCGACCTGGATGCTGCCGAGGCCTTCTATGCCGAACGGCTTGGTTTCGTACACACCGAAGAGGTGAACTTCAACGGGCACCGCTGCGTCTTCATGCGTAATGGCAACGAACATCACAGCCTGGGTCTGTTCCCCAAGGCTTTGCGAGCGGAACTGGGTTGCAGTCCCCACACATCCTGCATGTCCTTTGGTGTCGAAGTGGGCACCTACCGGCAGCTTAAGAGCGCCGTAGCCTTCCTGAGGGAGCATGGCGTCAACTTCAAGGAAATGCCGGCGGAATTGCATCCCGGCGTGGACTATGTGGCCTATGCTCAGGACCCGGACGGCCATCTGATCATGCTCTACTACTACATGGAGCAGCTGGGCTGGGAGGGTCAGCCCCGTCCCAAGGAACTGCGCCGGAACGTGGGCCCCACCGACGAGTGGCCGGAGACCTTGGAAGCCCTCTCCGACACCTATGTTGACCAGGTGTTCCAGGGGCCGCTGGGGTAACCCCGACCACAAAGAAGTGCACCCCTCTCCCTCGGGGAGAGGGGTTTCGCATTTGGGGATCGACTCCTATCGGAAAAGGGTCAATGAATCTGGAAAGTGAATGGAGGAAGCTATGCGCCAGTTGACCAGCAACGTTTACGTGGAAACCGAGGTTCGGGGCTGCAACCACGGTTTCGTCACCACCTCCGACGGCGTGGTGATGATTGACAGCCCGCACAAGCCCACCGATGCCCTGAAGCTGAAGGCCGAGATAGCAAAGCACGGGCAGTTGCGCTACATCATCAACACCGAACCCCACGGCGACCACTGGACCGGCAACGCCTTCTTTGACGCGCCGGTCATCGCCCACGAGGGCGTTCGCACTCGCATTCTTGAAACCGACCTGGATGAACACATTGAGCGGGTGGCCAACTTCGGGCCGGAAGAGGGGCCGCTGATGGTGGGCTACCAGCCCAACGTACCCATCATCACCTTCAAGAACGGTATGACCCTGCGGGTGGGCGACCACACCTTCCGCATGATTCACATGCCTGGACACACCCTGTACCAGGCCGCAATTGTCATTGAGGAAGAAGGCGTAGTCTTCACCAGCGACAACATCTTCCACAAGGTTCAGACCTGGCTCCATGAGGCGAATCCGGACCTGTGGCTGACGGCCCTGGAGTCCCTGCGCGGGCTCAACGAGGACATCTTCGTCCCCGGCCACGGCGATCTTTGCGACAAGGGTTACCTGGATGAGCAGGGTTCCTTCATCATTGAGTGGCGTGACTACGTTAAGGAAGCCATTGACATAGGCATGACCCGGGACGAGGCGGCCCTGAACCTCACCAAGTTCGTTGACCGCTATCCCATGGACGTGGGCCAGGCCCACATGGCGCCCATGGTTATGCGCATCAGCGCGGCCAACCTGTATGACTACCTGACCGGCTCCTGGGACCCGCCCAAGCCGGCCAGCCTAGCGCTGCGGCCTCGGGGGTTGTAGCGTAGATACGCAATCGTTCACAAAGAGACACAGAGACCCGGAGTTTCACAGAGAGTTCTCTGCAGGACTCCGGGTCTCTGTGTCTCTTTGTGAAACAGTGGTGGCTACGCCGTCGCCACCTGGACTTTATCCATGTAATGCGGCATAACCTCGGTGGCAAAGAGTTCGATGGAGCGCATGGCCTGCTCGTGGGTCAGGTCGCCCCACTGGAAGGAGCAGACGAAGTAGTTGGCGCCGGTGGCCACGTATTCGTCCATGTACTCACGGATGGTGTCCGGCGAACCTGCAATGGCTCCAAAGCCGGCGCCGGCGCCGCTGTGGCCGTCGCCCAGGCCGCCCCGCAAGTTAGACCGCCGCTGCTGGCGTTCCAGGTCTTCCAGGGAAGCGTCCAGATCTCGGCGTTCTTCCGTGGGCAGGTCCCGGGGCGGGGCTGAGACCGGCCGGGGGTTCATGTTGGAGCCGTAGAACTGGGTCAGGCCGCGCCGTTCCGCTTCCAGGCGGCGGGGGGTGCCCAGGTTCCAGCGGTAGGACTCCCAGGCTGGCTGGGCTTCCCGCTGGGCTTGTTCGTCGGTCTCCGCCAGCAGCATGTGGTTAACCAGGCCGATTTTGGGTTCTGTGCCCTGGATGGTCAACGCGCCCTTGCCCTGGTGCCTTTCCCACTCCTCCTTGTAACGCCGCACGTTGGCCTCGAAGCCGTCCAGGGAACCCACGATGATGGTATTCATGCCGTCGACGGCGGCGGTCTCCACGTTGCGCATATACCAGAAGGGCGGGAAGGGGTTCTGCTGGGGGCGCAGGCGCATGGGCAGTTCGTCAAAGTTGTAAAACTCGCCCTGGAAGTTCAACTCGTCGTGGCTCAGCCCATCTTGAATGCACTTCAGGGTCTCGTAGTAACGGGCGGCGTTGATCTCTACGTCCGAGTCCTGACCCCAGAAGAAGGCCTCGAAGACGCCGCCGCGGCCTACGCCCAGTTCCAGGCGCCCACCGCTCAGGTGGTCCAGCATGCTGATTTCTTCAATCAGGCGAATGGGATGGTGCAGGGGCAGGACGTACACGCAGGGGCCGAAGCGCAGGGTCTTGGTGCGCTGGGACACTGCCGCCAGGAAAACGTTCTGGGAGGGGGCCAGGCTGTGCACCGCCGGAGTGTGGTGCTCGGCAAGGTGGTAGGAATAAAAGCCTGCTTCCTCCAAACGTTCAAGCTGAATGAGGCGCAGGTCATAAATTTGCTGCAGGGTAAGGCCCGGACAGGGCTCGATGTGGTCAAATACTCCAAACTCTAATGCCATGGGCGCTCCTTTGACGAATTGTCGTCAGCTTCTAGCTGATTTAGAGCTTATTCTACTACCCAGCCATTGGCATCACAACCGGAGTGCCGGGGCGCCAGAGCTATTGCGGTCTGGCGGGTTATGGCGGAGTTTGGCGGGTACTCTCCAAATAGCCTACAGATTTGGGCCGCGGGGAAATTTTTTCCCCCCTCTCATTTCCGCCCAATTTCATTCATTCTCAGGTTTCCGATTTGCCCTCTCCCGATACCGGTGTTGTCCGGTAGGAAGGGATGCCTGAGGAATACTGGAGTTTATAGTTTCAGGGTAGCGGGGTGTGAGGCGGGAAGGCAAGAGGCGGATGTCGGTGCATCGATGGGTAGTCCGTGGGCATAATGCTGGCGCAGCGACTGAGTTCATAGTGGGTTGGCCTTGCCGGGGTTGCAATGGAGACTTCCTTCGTGGCTAAGGCATTCCCTAAGATGTTAAAATCAGCCTTGACCAATTCCTTCAAGGATGTGGGCCTATGCCACAGGAATTCATCCACGTTAAGGGCGCGCGGGAGCACAACCTCAAGAACGTAGAGGTAACCATACCCCGGGACAAGCTGGTAGTTATCACCGGCGTCTCCGGTTCCGGCAAAAGCTCCCTGGCCTTTGACACCATCTACGTCGAGGGGCAGCGGCGGTACGTGGAATCCCTGTCCGCCTACGCCCGCCAGTTCCTGGGCAGGATGGACAAGCCCGACGTGGACTACATCGAAGGGCTGTCTCCCGCCATATCCATAGACCAGAAGGGCGTCTCCCACAACCCCCGTTCCACCGTGGGCACCGTTACCGAAATCTACGACTACATGCGGCTCCTGTTCGCCCGGGTGGGCAAGCCCCACTGCGCCAAGTGTGGCCGTCCCGTGGAACGGCAAACGGTGCAGCAGATAGTTGACGCCGTCCTTTCCCTGCCGGAAGGGAGCCGCATTACTTTGCTGGCCCCGAAGGTTCGCCGCAAGAAGGGTGAGCACAAGGACGTATTTGAGGCTGCCCGCCGCGCCGGTTTTGTCCGCATCCGGGTCAACGGCGAGATACTGATGCTGGACGAGACGGATGCGCTCAACCTGGACAAACAAAAGTGGCACTACATTGAACTGGTCATTGACCGCATCATCGTCCGCCCTGATACGGAAATCAGCAGGGTATCCGAGTCGGTGGAAACTGCCCTGCGGGAAGGAGAAGGGGTTCTCCAGGTCCTGCGTCAGCCGCGAGAGGAAGGCGCCAAGGAAGAGGAGATCGTCTTCTCAGAGCAGTTTGCCTGCGTCCGCTGCGGCACCAGTCTGCCCGAAATTGAACCCCGCACCTTCAGCTTTAACAGTCCCCACGGCGCCTGCCCCCAGTGTACCGGCCTTGGCTTCAAACTGGAGGTGGACCCAAACCTGGTTATCCCCAACAAGAACCTGTCCCTGCTCGAAGGGGCGGTAGTGGCCTGGAACCGCACTGGCGCTTCCTCCGGCTGGTACATGAGCATGATGGAGTCGGTCGCCCGCGCCCACGATTTCTCTCCCCAGGTGCCGGTGAAGGACATGGATGAGGAGCACCTGAGGGTAATCCTGTACGGCGTCAAGGGCAAGAAGGTTACCGTCCGGCACCGTACCCACAACGGCCGCACCTACAGTTGGGACACACGATTTGAAGGGGTTATTCCCAACCTGGAGCGGCGGTATCGGGAAACGGACTCCGACCACACCCGCCAGGAAATTGAACGGTACATGACGGCCCGCCCCTGCCAGGCCTGCAAGGGCCAGCGACTCAAGCCCGAAGCCCTGGGAGTCAAGGTGTGCGGCCTCAGCATTATGGACGTTACCGCGATGAACATCGCGCAGGGTGTCGAGTGGGTCCGGACCATAGACCCGGATGCCGAAGGAGAACACCGGGGAGATGTGCTGTCGAGTCGGGACAAGGCCATTGCTAACCAGATACTCAAAGAAATCGAGGGCCGGCTGAAGTTCCTGGATGGCATTGGCCTGGACTACGTGACCATGAGCCGCACTGCCCGCACCCTGTCCGGCGGCGAGGCGCAGCGGGTGCGCTTGGCTACCCAGATCGGCTCCGGCCTGACCGGCGTCCTGTACGTGTGCGACGAACCCACCGTGGGTCTTCATCCCCACGATGATCACCGCCTTATTGACACGCTCACCCGCCTGCGGGACATGGGAAACACGGTGATAGTGGTGGAGCATGACGAGGCGATGATGAGGGCCGCGGATTACATCGTTGACCTGGGGCCTGGAGCCGGGGAACACGGCGGCCACGTGGTGGCTACGGGAGATATCAAAGAGGTAATGACCAACAAGGGTTCCCTGACCGGTCAGTACCTCAGTGGCAACAAGGAAATACCAATGCCGGAGAGCCGGCGGCCCGGCAACGGCCTTTACATAACCGTTACCGGGGCGCGGGAGAACAACCTTAAGGACGTGGACGTTTCCATTCCCCTGGGGATGCTGACTTGTGTAACCGGCGTGTCCGGGTCGGGCAAAAGCACATTGACCTATGACATTCTCTACAAGCGCCTGGCCCAGGAAATAAACCGGGGGCGAGACTACCCGGGCGACCACGACGAAGTTACGGGCATTGAGAACATTGACAAGGTAGTCAATATCGACCAATCGCCCATCGGCCGGACGCCTCGCAGCAATCCCGCCACCTACACCGGGGCATTCACGCCCATTCGGGAACTGTTCGCGTCACTGCCGGAGGCGCGCATCCGGGGCTACAAACCGGGCCGCTTCTCCTTCAACGTCAAGGGAGGCCGCTGCGAAGCCTGCCAGGGCGAGGGTTACAACCAGATCGAAATGCAGTTCCTGCCCGACGTAACCGTCCCTTGCGATATTTGCCACGGCCGTCGCTATAACCGGGAGGCCATGGAGGTGACCCTGCGGGACAAGAGCATCGCCGACGTGCTGGAAATGACGGTGGATACCGCCCTGGAGTTTTTCTACAACTTCCCCCGCATCCGGCCCAAGTTGGAAACGCTGCGGGACGTTGGCCTGGGCTACATCCGGCTGGGGCAGCCGGCCACCACCCTGTCCGGCGGCGAGGCGCAACGGGTAAAACTGGCTACGGAACTGGCCAAACGGGCCACCGGCAAGACGCTTTACCTGATGGACGAACCCACCACCGGCCTGTCCTTCGAGGACTGCGCCGCCCTGCTGCGGGTGCTGCACCGCCTGGTGGACAACCGTAACACCATTGTCCTCATTGAACATAACCTGGACCTGATCAAGAATGCCGACTGGATTATTGACCTGGGTCCAGGCGCCGGAGATCGGGGTGGCCAGCTGATTGCCACCGGCACACCGGAAATGCTGGCACAGCACGCCGAATCCCACACGGGTCGATACTTGAAGCCCCTGCTGGAGGCCAACGGAAGGGCGGCGCTGGCTGTGGCGCCACCCCCGGTCGTCGCAGAGGAAGCAGTTGATCAAGAAGTGGCAAGGCCGAAAAGGAAGAAAACCGCAAAAAAAACTGCAACAAAGCGGGCGAAAGAACCGGTGGCGGTGGGGGATGATTAGGGGAATAATACTCTTTTCCCAGAGTTTGAGATCCTAAGGGGGTCTTCAGAGATGTCCACTCAGCAAGAACTCCTCCAGCGTATTACCGCCCGCCAGGACGTGTTTGGGGGCAGTCCCATAATTCGAGATATGCGAATCTCGGTAAGGCTCATCCTAAGTCTATTGAGCCAGGGAGTTTCCGAGGAAGACATCCTTGACGACTACCCGGAATTGGAGCTGGAGGATATTCGGGCCTGCATTGCTTATGCCTGCGCCGTAATATCCGGCGATACGCTGGCGTCTATATCGGTCGACGGCTCTTGAGATTCATGACAGACCGATGTGCGGGGCGTAGACTGGCCCAGTGGCTAAAGAATAACGGCCACGACGTTCTGGAAGCGCAAAGCCTTGGTCCGGATCCGGGGGACTGGGCATTACTGGAGTACTCAGCGGCAGAAGGACGAATATTCATCACCATAGACAAGGACTACGGTGAGCTTATCTTTCTTCACAGGGCTAACCACTGTGGTCTGATACGGCTTCCGGACCTGGATATGTCCCAGCGAATAGCACTGGTTGAGGAACTGATTAAGGATTACAGACAGGAATTGGAGGAAGGGGCTGTAATAACCATACATGCCGGAAGAGTTCGAACCTCACACCCTCCCAATTCTCCAAGACAACATAATGGTGACAATCTGGACGACAATCTTTAAGGGCGAGGCACACTTTCCATGACCCAAACCCAGACCCTGCAATACGACCTTCTCATTGACGGCGAATGGAAGCCGGCAACCAGCGGAGACTATTTCGACGTGGAAAACCCGGCCACCGGCAAGACGGTGGCGCGCATGGCCAACGCCGGGGAGGCCGACGTGTCTGAAGCGGTAGCCAGCGCGGAACTGGCCTTCAAGCATGGCCCATGGTCTACCATGCCCGACTCGGAACGGGGCAAAATTCTCTGGCGCATGGCCGATATGGTGGAAGAGCGGCGGATGGAACTGGGCCGCCTGGAGTCCATCTCCAATGGCCGGCCCATCTCCGAGACATCTTCCCAGATGCTGGTAGTGGCAAGCTATTTCCGATATTTCGCCGGGTTCTGCGACAAGATTCAGGGTTCAACCGTCCCCACCGACCGGGGTCACCTGAACTACACGGTGCGGGTCCCCCTGGGAGTGGTGGGACAGCTTACCCCCTGGAACCACCCGCTGATGATTGCCTCGAAGAAGCTGGCCCCGGCCCTGGCCGCCGGCTGCGTGGTGGTGCTGAAGCCCTCGGAGTGGGCGCCACTGACCCCCACCGAAATTGGCAACATTGCATTGGAGGCGGGACTGCCCCCTGGCGTTCTCAACATAGTCAACGGCTTTGGCCCCACAGCGGGCAAGGCCCTGGCCGGGGACCGGCGCCTGGGGAAGCTAGATTTGACGGGAGGGACGGAAACGGGCCGGGCCGTTGGCGAGGTTGTGGGCCGCAATTTGACTCCTTTCCAGGCGGAACTGGGAGGCAAGGCGCCGGTCATCGTTTTCCCCGACGCCAATCTTGATGACGCGGTGAACGGGTGCGCCTTCGCATCCTTCGTGGCGTCGGGGCAGACCTGCATCCAGGGTTCGCGGGCCGTCGTGCACAGTTCCATCTACGATCGGTTTGTGGAACAGCTTTCGGCGAAGGTCGCCACCATTCGCCTGGGAGACCCTACAGAGTTTGAGACCCAGATGGGGCCGGTGGTGTCCAAACCGGCCTACGACCGCATTCTCAGCTATGTGAAGACAGCAAAGGAAGAGGGGGCGAGCGTTGCCCACGGCGGTAAGCACCCAGGGGGCGCCGAGTTCGCCAGCGGCTACTTTATCGAGCCGACAGTGCTGGCCGACGTGCGCCCGCAAATGAGGGTGGCGCAAGAGGAAATTTTCGGGCCGGTGGTTTGCGTCATTCCCTTTGACACCGAGGAGGAGGCCGTCGCCATTGCCAACGATATTCCTTATGGGCTTGGCTGCTCAATCTGGACTCGGGACGTGGCCCGCGCCCACCGGGTAGCAGGCGAGGTAGAGGCCGGCATCGTGTGGATCAACGACCACCACCGGCTGCATCCGGGCATTCCCTGGGGCGGGTTCAAGGACAGCGGTTACGGGCGTGAAGGTAGCTTCGACTTCGTCCACGAATACACCGCGCCCAAGTACGTCTGCGTCCGCATTGAGCCTCAGGGGTTTGACTGGTACGCCAACAGCGGCCCCGGTCAGCGGCTGAATTAAGAATGTTCACTGACTGCGAGCTCAGTCTCTTGACTGGCAGGAATGGAACAGAGAATTTGCGAGGGCAGCCGTTTTCGACTGCCCTCTTCTGATTCCTGATGAGGCAGGAATCTGGTGGAAGGTTGCCCGTAGTCACCCTTGTTTCCGTTTGGTAGAATAGCCACGACCAAAAAGCCCTATTTACTGGGAGGAAACTCTATGGATTTGCACTACGACGGCGAGGTAAAAATCGCCAAGATCAACATGGGCCCCTACGATAACAATGGCTATATAGTGGTGTGTCCGGATACTAACGAGGGCATCATCATTGACACCCCTGCGGAGCCGGAAAAGCTGATAAATCAGGTTGGCGACGTGCAGATCAAGGCCATCCTGATTACCCATAAACACCAGGACCACTTGAACGGGTTCCATGAGATTACCGGCGCCATCGGAGCCCCTGTTGCGGTTCACGCAAACGATGTGGACGGCCTGCCCCGATCGCCAGAGACGGTACTGAACGACGGCGACACGCTGTCCTTCGGCAACCAGACGGTACGGGCCATATACACTCCCGGGCACACTGAAGGGGCCACCTGTTTCCTGGTGGGGAATCACCTCTTCTCCGGGGACACCCTGTTCCCCGGCGGACCCGGCAAGTCCCGCAGCCCCGAGCTGCTGCAGCAGATTCTGAACAGTATCAGCAGCCAGCTGCTGACTCTTTCTGACGACGTGGCAGTCTACCCCGGTCACGGCGGAGTGGACACGACCATCGGCGAGGCCCGTCAGCGGTACCAGGTCTTCACGTCAAAGACTCACTCACCGGACCTGTTCGGCGACATAGACTGGCTGGAAACCGAATAACCCCCGCGCTAACGGCGAACCAAACCGTATCTAAAACGTCTTTGACCCGCTGACCCTGAGCTTAGGGGCAGAACGAACACCCTGGAGGGGTTAATGGAGGGTCTCCAGGAAGAGACTCAGCCAACCTGCCTTGGATTAGCGGGTCTCTGAGGTACGCTTCCCCAGTACCGGAAGGGTTAGTGCAGACAGGTTTGGGCGAGGGTTAGTCTCCCAGTTTAGCGGTTTTGTCATCGGACGAGGGCAATCCTACGGGTCTGCCCCTACTCAGTTGCCTGCATGACCGCCCAAGCCGGGATACTACCTGAGTTTGGTTCTCCGTTGACAAATTTGAAATGGTTTGCTAATCTCGTTATTTGTGATAGCGGGTATCAACATTGATTGCTTGCTATGAAGATGATGTGAGGAGATGAAATATATGGCTGACTACACCGCTTACAGTTTCAAGGCTCGGCGTCAGGTGCCGGTAAATGACGTTAAGCTGGTACGCTACAAGAATGGCCGCTACGGCATTCAAGGGCAGGCCGCCGAGGGTCCTGAATGCGTAGTATCCAAGATGATCAGCACCGCGCAGGCCCAGGAAATGCAGGCAGCAGGTTACACGGTCAATGATATGTCGGGACAGGACTAGCTCCGAAGAGAGGCGAAGTCTTCCAGGTGTGCCTTTGAAACGATAACTCGGGCCAACTGAATGCTTCGCCAAAACCGAACAGAGGTGCAGATGTTCCAACGCACAGTCTTGGACAACCAACTGCGAGTCCTTACTTCTGCCATGCCCCACTCCACGTCCGTGTCCGTGACCATCAGCGTGGGGGCTGGGTCTCGCCACGAACCGGACGAACTGGCTGGGCTGTCCCACTTCCTGGAGCACCTGCCCTTCAAGGGAACGGAAAGCTGGCCCACTGCTCGCCACGTCAGCGAGGCCATAGAGGGTGTGGGCGGGATAATGAATGCCAGCACCGACCGTGAGGTAACGGTGTTCTGGTGTAAGGTGGCGCGCCTGCACTTTCAGCAGGCCTTCTCGGTGCTGCTTGACCTGGTGCTTCATCCGCTGCTGGATCCTCAAGAGATGGAAAAGGAACGGGAGGTCATCCAGGAAGAACTGCGCATGACCTACGACTACCCGTCCCACAGAGTGGACCTGCTCATTGACGAACTGCTATGGCCGGAGCAGGCTATGGGACGGGACGTGGGCGGCACCCTGGAGTCGGTGGAGAACATTACCCTGGAAGACGTCCGGGACTACATGGTGCAACAGTACAGTCCGGCCAACACGGTGATCGCCGTTGCGGGCAACGTGGACCACGCCCAGGTGGTGGATATGGTGAGCCAGGCCACCCGTGACTGGGAGCCGCGCGCTTCGCTGGACTGGCAGCCGGTGGTGGACTACTACGGTGACCGGGGTATTGGCGCAGTGGCGCGAGTGGAACAAAGGCAGGCCGACCAGGCTCACATCTGCCTGGGGCTGCCGGGCATCTCCCTGACCGACCCGGACCGGTATGCACTGGCCATCTTCAACGGGGTGCTAGGGGACGGCATGAGCAGCCGCCTGTTTCTGAACCTGCGGGAGGAACAGGGTCTGGCCTACGACGTTTCCAGTTCCCTGAACCACTTCCGCGACTGCGGCTCCCTGGTGGTCTATTGCGGAGTGGAACCCAGGAAGGCTCCTGAGGCGGTAAAGGCGGTAGTGCACGAGTTGGCCGGGATGCTTGCCCCGGTGCCTCCCGCTGAACTGAACAAGGCTCGGGAGTATACCAAGGGTCGGTTGCTCCTGCGGATGGAGGACACCCGCTCTGTGGCCGCGTGGCTGGGAGCCCAGGAGTTGCTGTTGGGCCGGGTTTATACCATAGACGAAGCGGTGCAGATGATTGACGGAGTAACCGCCGAGGACGTGGCCCGGGTGGGCGACCGCATATTGGACTCGAATAAGCTCCGGCTGGCGGTGGTGGGACCCAACGAGGGGGAGAAGGAACTGCAGGGGTTGCTTACTTTCTAGTTCAAGGTCCCATCAATGATGTGAATGATTCTCAGATTCCTTTGGGGCAGCCCTTGTGGCTGCCCTCTTTCATTCAATTGTATAGATCCAGAACCATGCTTCCATCTCTTCGGAGGTACTCTGGCACTTCAAAGGCACTCTGGGTCACGGGAGACTCAATAGGTTCTGGTGCAGGGCGGCCACCAGCGCCGCTCCTACGGATGAACGCAACCGAAGTGCCTCCCCCGATGTGCCGGGGGAGGCACTGCATCAGGCATCTGGTAAGTTGCAATTGCTCCCGGCTACTTGAACACGGCCAGGCACTTGGGGGCGTTGAAGCTCCAGCATTCGGCCCACTCCAGGTAGTCGGCGCGGCGGTTCAGTTCGGCCATGGCGCCCACCAGGCACTGCCAGTTGAGGGTTTCCTGCTGGCCCGACTCCTCCACCTGGTGCAGGGTCCAGTTCTTCCAAGTGTCGTATTCGCCGTTGCGCAGGGCTTCCAGAAGTATTCGGTCGGCCTCCAGGTCGGGGTAGACGAAGCTGTTCTTCTCCGTCAGGAAGGCGTGGGACCAGCTGGAGGATGCCATCAAGACCATACGGTAGGGGCTGTCCAGCAAAGCGCGAACCGTGGCCTGGCCTACCTCGAAGCAGCGGGTGGGAGTGGGCGAAGGCGGATCCGGCTCGTCCACAAATACTTCGGCGCCGCCGCGCATCCGCACTACGTTGCTGCCGTAGCAGTTGACGGCCATGGGCAGGATGGGGTAGTTGAAGCCCTTGCGGTCCACGTCCAGGAACAGGATGGTGTTAGCAAAGGCGTGGCCCAGACCGGCCTTCTCGTGCAGGGGCTTGTAGGCGTAGGCCATGTCTATGCCCTGCTCGATGAGGCGGCGGGTCAGGTAGCGGCCGGCTTGCTGGTGGCCGGGGACGCTGAAGACCTTCTCCTTGGGTTCGTCCCAGACGTTGGGCCGGTCGCCGATGCGGTGGTAGGGTTGGAAGTCGATCTGGTCGTAGGCCAGCACGCAGAAGGGGGGAATGATGTCCTCCCGGAAGTTCTCGTACTGGTCGTCGCCCCAGAGGAGAATGAAGTCGGGGTTGAAGGCGTCTATCTCCTCGCGCAGCTTGCGGAAGGCATTGAAGACCTTGGCGCGGTGGGCCTTGTGGGCGGTGATACCCTCGTCATCGCCCCACTCAGCCTGCATTTCCGCGGGCCAGTTGGCGGGGTTCTTCATGTGCTCGGGAATCCGGTCGGTCTTGAGCATCCGGATCAGGGGCCAGGGCTTGTATTCGTCGGGTACCAGTCCGGGGGGATAGTGAGTGGCGCCAATGCCAAGTATTTCTCCCATGAAATCCTCCGTCAGGACAGGGATCTGCCCCTTGATTCGGTTTACCGGGGTTGGGTAGTGGCTGGAATTATAGGTTTGGTCAGGATGGGCAGTCAACCAAAGGAAATGCCCGAGAGGGCAATCGCATCGTGATACCAACGCCCGGTCTAGTGTCTTCTCGCCAGGTCTCTTTCACACAGAGACACAGAGAACGGGGAGGTACGCGGAGGAAACTCTGGGGACTGTGCCTTCCTGCGCGTAAGGAAACTCCCAAATTCGGTTGCTCCTTCCGCCGGTCAGACTCGCTCTGACTCGTCCACGAGGGCTTCGGCTCGCTCCCGTTCCTCGGGAGAGGTGGAGATAGCGATGGTGGCCATGCCGTCCTTGCGGTCCAGGATGTGGACGCTGCGGATATTGATGCCCGCCTCGCTGAAACGCTGGGCAACCCTGGCCAGGGCGCCGGGTTCATCCTTCAACCGAATGAGCATGGAGTCATCGGTAACGGCGGAGTAGCCGGCTTCGGCCAGGGCCACGAGGGCCCGATCCGTGTCGTCGGTGCTGATGATGATAGTGCCCTGGTTCCCATTGACCTGGGTGTTGATGGATTGCAGGTTGATGTTGGCCTGGGCCAGGGCTGCGGTGATGTCCGCCAGGACACCCACCTCATCCCGGGCCATGATTACGATACGTTCCAAGGCGATCCTCCTCGAAGGCTGGGGTTGGTGAAGTAGCCCCCTTCATGCCGGGGTCAGGGTGAGGCAGTCGTCCACCAGTTCATCAACCATATCCCTGGTAACGTGGGGCATGGTAATCAAATGGGCAATCTCGCGATAGGGAGCGAGCTGCCACTTGCTCACCACTTCGGCGGAGGGGCGGGGAAAGACCACCGTAACCGAATTGGAATTGCGCCAGGCTGGGATGCCGCTGTCACTCAGTCGGGCCACGGCGTATTCCGCCACTTCCAGCATCCCCCCCACAATATCCTTCCAGCCTTCGTAGCCCAGCTTTTCCAGGGCATACCAAAGCAGCAATGGAGTCCAGGCGTTGCGAGACCCCGGAATGGTGGTGTCCATCACGCCCACGTATTCGATGGATCGGGAGATACGGGAGACGTACTCCTTCCTGGTGAGCACGACACCGCAGGGAATGGGTGAGCCGATGAGCTTGTGCCAGCTGACGGCCAGGCTGTCGGCCCCCTGGTCGAAACCAAAGGGCTGGGGCTCCGGAACAAAGGGCAGGATCATGCCACTGAGGGCCGCGTCGGAGTGAATGTAGGACTGGGTAATGGCCAGGTCGTCCAGGATGGAACGCACCTGGCGCAGGTCGTCCACCGCGCCCTTCATGGTGGTGCCGATGTTGGCCATAAAAATGACGGGGACATCGCGATTGATGCGGATGGTCTCTCGGAGGTCGTCGTAGTCTATTTCCCCGTTGTCCTGACTCTTAATCATTATGTTGCGCATGTTCAGTACGCGCATAATCTTAAGGATGCTGTAGTGGGTGTCCTGGGAGAAATAGACGACACCGTTGGGGTAGAGCTCACGGGCCATGTAAAGGCCGTACATATTGCCTTCGGTCCCGCCGGTGGTAACGTAGCCCCAGGCGTCGTCGGGGTCCAGGCGCATCAGGGCGGCGAACCGGCCGATAACGTCCCGCTCAAATTCGTGGGAATTGACCCGGTAGTTAGTGCCATGAAAGGGGTCGCCGACGTTGTTGGCGTTGTAATTCAGGAAGGGCAAAATCTCGTCGTAATCAAAGTCGAAATTGACGGGATAGCCCAGCATGTGGTCGGAGGCTTCTTCGAAGGTCCGCTGCAGGGCGGAGAGCCGGTCCCTGGCTTGCTGGCTTAGTTGGTACAAAATACACACCTCCCTTTCCCGGAGTCCGCGGCAGAGGGCCCGGAGGCCATTGCCTGCCAAGGCAGATTATATCATTGGGGAATTCCCTCACCCCTCGCCCAGGATTCCGGATCCAGTCCGGAATGACGGGTGCCCCTGACCGGTTGCACTCTTCCATGGATTAATTCCTTACGTGTTGGCGAACCAGCGGGCCCAGAGCAGGGACAGGTCGGGCTCAGGTTCCAGGGGCGGGAGTTCCCGCGTCAGCAGATCGTCGTACTTGTTCTCCCAGACCCAAGGCAGCAGGTCCTGTACCATGCGGCGGGCTTCGGGTATATCCCCCGCTTCCCTGACCTTGTCCAGGTAGTTGTGCAGGCGAATCCAGGTAGTGAGCCGGAAGCCCTGGTCGGCGATGCGGCGGATGATCTCCAGGGGCTTGGGGG
>JAPPLU010000024.1 GCA_028874075.1 Chloroflexota bacterium | reverse complement strand
AGCCCAGGGTGAACCTGATGTGAAAGGTTCTTGATTTTGTCCAGCTTGGTGGGCCTGACTTGACGGTAGACAGTACCATCTTTGAAATGCTGATCTCACTATAACGCATCTAGCAGGACAAGTTCGGATCTCGCCCACTGGAGTTGACAGGATCGCCTGCAAACCCGTATGGCTTCCTTCGTGATGCCTCGCTAAAGATCGAACAGGTCTCGCAGGCTATCGGATACAGACATGAACTCTGCGGCCTCCCCGTTTAGATAAAGGGCGGCCGTATGCTCCGAAATGTAATCGCGCTCGTACGCCGCTGCGACCAGCCCCGCAAACTTTCCTCTCCTTTGTTCCGGAGTTCCCGCTAACGGAAAGTAGTCGGTTGCGAAGTTTTCTGCTGCGGTCTGTTCGTCAGCGGGTCTGATGTCGTAAGAGGGTTCGGGAATCGAAAATTGGCGGTAATGACAATTGTCAATATGGTAACCTGCTGCTGTACGGCTGATTCCGAAAGTCGACATCACCGCCTCGACATCCTCTGCCCGCACTGGCGTAGGGGCTAGTTGACGCATCGCTTCGATTGGAGCGAGGAAGGCAATGGCGAATGCGTTGGCCCTCTGCTCAACGTAATCTGTTGTCGCGTACGTTTCGACGTTTTGTTGATTGTTTTGATACAGGTCCACCCTCACTTTCTCAAGACCGTCGTTGGGATCGTACAGCAAGTGTGCGAGTTCGTGTGCTAGTGTGGCTCTCCGCACCCACACATTCTCATTGTCGCCCTCAAGGTTGAGGATGATGCCACGTACCTCCTTTCCATTTTCGTCAGTATTTGCGACCGTGGCTCCGGCAATACTCCGGTTCATAACGGCCTGGATTACTGGTATACCCAGGCGTTTCTCTACCAATTCTCTCATCGAGGGGATTGGGGCCTCGCCTAGACCCAGAATAGCCCGGGCACTCCGCGCCAGTCTGTAGCCAACCGACCATGCGGGACTCTGGGGTGAACCGTAATCCGGGGATTTGGAGAAACTGTCCAACCCTGACGATAATCGGAGCCAGGTTTGCAGCCGATGCTGTGTACGGATTACGGATGCGGCTTCCGAAACGATTGCCACGTTGTGTTCGTTGACTCTGATTGTTCTCCCAGTCTCTTGACTCAAAACCTTTAGTCTGACTCCCAGGTCCCGATCCCCTCCACAATCGCTCTTGAAAGCGATAAATCGTTCGTCTAATCCAAGCGCGAAGGCAATACGTTCTAGATCTCGAATAGATACCTTCGAGGGTTTGTCTTCCGCCAAGCAGACTTGGTCAGCCGACAAATTAGCGACCTGCCCCACCGTCCGCGCGCTTAAGCCGAGGTCTTCTCGTCGCGTCCTGAGTGCATCCTGTGTCGAGGTTGGAGTCGCACGCAGGATAGCACTGCCGTACTCCATCGCTTCATCAATTACGGGTTGACCATAAGCCTCTCGTGCTTCCCAATGCGTAAGGATATGCCCGGTTTGTTCCCACTGCGGACGAAAAACAGCCAGCCCAGCCTCACCTCGCACGTACCTTCGGTTACCTTCAAGGCGAACTTCTTCGCCGGGAGTGTTGGCAGCGATCCTCTGATCGCGTCCCGTTGGTTGATCGGAAGTCATTACCCCTCCCAGTGACGCTTGGGACCATATTCTTGGTCCCAACCTAAGGATGTGACTTCGTAACTGAACGATCTGAATACCTCAACGGCGGCTTCCAATTGTTTCTCGTCCTGAGGGGAGTATCGGCCCGATCCTCCCGACACGAACAACTTCCTGTCGGTAGAGAACCAAAGCTCGCCACCCACGTATGCCTTCCCGCCACCCGTCAGGTTAGTGTGCTTGATCAGTTCGCTAGCTGACTCGCCTTGGAAGACTTCGAGGATGTACGGCACACCCTCGGCGTTGATTACCCAGATGTAAGTGTTAGGGCCACGTTGGAACCTGACCGGCGGAGGCTTACCCAGTTGTACGCCTACTGCCGGTGCGTCTTGCAGCAACGAGTAGCCTGCGACCTGAACGCATTGACTCGGAGTAGAACCATCGGGATATGTTGGTTTCCGTAGCGGGTACTGGCTGCGAAATGTTGTTAGAGCTGATGTGGTCATATGGGTCTGATACAGCCCCGGCAGTTTCAAATCAGTGTTAATCGACGGCATTGTGATTGTACGTCCGTATGGTAGCATAACCTTGTATACATCATCTTGGGGCCTACCCCGACTCAGTTGGTATTCCGGCTCTGTATCGGTGGCTGGGACATTTTAGCACCAATCTCAAGACTTTTGACACAATTCCTTTAGGCGTCGTTGTAAGCGCCGAACCCAAGGCCAGCGGGACTGGTTGGTCGACGTCGTGCTAACCATACGTCTTCGTTCGTCCTCAGCGTACTCCTGCCGCCGGCGTGGATCTATCCTATTCAGCCAAACCACTTCGTTGCTCCGTATGAAGTAGTGGCTGTTGCATCGAGCGGTGGTCCAAACAGACCCACCAGTTGGACCGTCTAAGGACACTGCTGCGCCATCAAAACGCACGTGCCATCGACTCGGATGAATGGTTAGCATGGTCAAGTGCCTACAACCGCAAGGACATCGGAGGTTGATTGTTCGATGCTTGTGGCTAATCCAAAGCTCGCCTTCACCAATTGAGTCTTGAGCAGGCAACACTTCAACAAAGATAGGACGGAGTTTCACCGATATAGCTCCTATTGGACATTGGCCTGGAGTATGATCGGTGTTTCCAGCCGAAATTTGTGGAAGAATGTCGTGGACTTAGAGTCGTACTGACCACTTCGGCGTCGCCATTCCATAACGGCGAGAGATGCTGCCAGGGCGTTAACTTCGGGCAACTGGACGTTGTGGTATCCTGGCTGCCCACCGACAATTCTGGCGTTGGGTATGGTGTTCTCCCACAGAGTGGATCCCGGTTCGTAAAAGCTCGTAGACACCGCACCGACCACCATATCATCCTGCAAAGTTATACTCACCCCAGAGTCCACAAATGGAATCTCTGCTTCAGATAGTGTGCGATATACGGCATCCTGCCGGGCTAGGTTCCCGTGAGTCTGTTGGTCGATGCTCACGAAGGCGAAATCTATGTGGTGGCCCTCCAAGAGCACGTCTAGGCTTTCCGGGCCATCGATTCGTGTCGCATGTGGAATAACCCCCCTCCGAAGTGGATCATATTTCCCATGGTAGTATTCCACCTTGTCCACGGATGTGCTACGGAGCCTTTCTATCTCTTCCCCGGTGGGAGCCCCTGGAGCTCGCATAAGGTTATGCCAATCGGCGTTGTCCGCGTCAAAAAGGTGTATCTCTCCAACCGGGGTCTTGGCGATAAGGTCCAAGATATAGGAGCCAGTACCACCCAGACCGATTACAGCAATCCGTTGTCCACGGATGCGATCCTGGATGGGCCTTATGGCTGCTCTTGACTCGAAGGTGTTTGGAATATTGAACGGCCCGGACTCTGTAATCTCTGCAACTTCGCTACGCTTCGCTTCCGCGACGGCGGCAACGACGCGTTTGGCATACCGATGTATCAGCTCCCTGGCAGTCTCGTCGTCTTCCTGCCCAGGATGCGGGCTCCTGAGGATAGAAATGAACGACCATGTCTTGCCGTCCCCACCCACATAGTTTTCGACGGGCGTACCATCCGAGTAATAGACTCGTCCGTCTCCTTCCCGGTCGATGGTGATTCTCACCACGTGGATTGATCCGCCTATAACGCTATTGGGCTTCCCGTTGTTGGGGTCGACGGACTTCTCTATCGTGCAAGAGCCGACTTTTCCACCGGCTAAGAGACATGGCACCCCGACCAAACGAATCAGGTCAAGGTGGGTCTCTATGTGGAATCCTTCCTGCTTGGCAAACGCCGCCAGGAAATCGTCAGGATACATGCTCGGGGTCCACCGAGAAACTCGTGCCATCCTTGATCCACACTTTATCACCGGGAAACATGACGCCCCGTTCACCTTTTGCGTCGTCTTGGTAGTCAATACCGGGGTTGCCAATGAGGTAGGTATCATCTGTTCGGTAAAGTTCGTCCCACGCCTTTACGACGTCCTCGTAGGTCATGTGGTCCCCTGGGGCTTTGTATGCCCTACCGCTGATATAGACCTCAAAGTTTCCGGCCGCCATTTCTTGCTGCTTCCTCCGTGTTTGATTAGTTGCTGCTAGCCACGCCTTAGCGGATCTATTGTAACGAATCCTCTATGGGGTTGGTGTCGGGCGTACACTTTTCGCTAACTTTCTGGTATCACATTCAATACATACATGATACCACAAGGGCATCTTTAGCTTCGACCAGCCGTCAAAAACGAGCGGTACCCAGATAAAGATGCCCACAAAATGTCGTCACTCCTCTCTTGTGCCCGGCAAAGTCTCCTTAAGGCACTCGATGGCCACCGCCAGGAACGCTGCCACCTGTGCCGGTGAGCACCGGTTTACCACCCTGCGGATGACCTGCCCCACCACTCGGTCCTCTTCCTTATGTAGCCGCAAACGTTCAATCATGGCTTCCAGGTCCGCCTGGGTAACCGTCCGTCTCCCATCGACTTCAGGAGAACCTCGTCCAGAGGTCTCGTAGAGGAATGAGGTGTCTGGATTTTTTGCGCCGGGCCGCCATGAGGCGCTGACGACCCGAAACCAGGCCTGGCACCCGTTTGGCAGGCAGGCAGTTGTATTTCGTCACTCACCACCCGGAGCCCTTTTCTTCCAGGTAAGCCTGTGCCACTTGGCCAATTCGTTTCAGCCTACCCCGCGCTTCCGCCAAAGGGTCTGCTCCAGTGGGCGCGTCACCAGTAATGAGCGCGGAGAGTCGAACCCTGCGTCCGGCCAGCAGGGAATTAACTGCTGACCCGTTGACGTGGCTATCGCCCCCTCCCGGAGCCAGGTCCAGGATCCCCGTCTTCAGGTCACGATAATATAGAAGCGGGCTGCGGGTGGTGTCCATTAGCTGCCGCTTCCACTGGGTTGCCGCCCGCTGCAAGGCGCTGAATCGAGGCGAAGCTTCAGTTTGTGGATTGGGTGACGTAGTCGTCAATGCTTACCTCAGAAAACATGAGGGGCTTCCGCAATTTGGGTCCATCTCAGCCTTTATCGCTGACTGGAACCAAGTTCATCCACCTGCTCAGATTTTACCCGCGCGTCTACACAGACCCATAGGCTTCGCACAAGGCGTTGTGCAGAGAATTAATTGCCTCTCCGTTATCATCCCCCAAAGTCGATAGGTCGAAGTTGATGCAAATCTCGATGTCATTCCGGGACATATAGTTGCCGTGTATCAAGACCTCGCGGATTTGGTCATCTGCGTCCAGGTATTCGCGTTCCTCGGGGTTATGGCTTTGAAGTAAGAACTCTTGATAGCGACGGTTGATAACAGGGCGTGAATAGGTTTGGATCTCCTCTACAGCCCGAATTACTTGGCGGATTTGGGCATCAGCCTCGTGCTGCGTATTGAAGAAGATATTGCCGTTGGCATGAGCGGCATCGTTCCGGTCATCCACCAATTTCCTGTAGTTGCCAATTCTGCTGTCATCACATCCGACGAGCCTGAACAGCCTGAGAATCGTGCGCTCATTCACTTTGCTGAACGCGAACGGCGAGGTAGCCCTGAGCAAGGTCGTTTCGTCGTCCCTCGCGAAGCCGATTAGACCTTTCTCGAAGTCATCAGGTCGCGCCTCCCTGATTTGCCAGATGTTGAAATAGACGAAGCTCATCATCAGCATGTGGTAAGCCAGAAATGCGAACTGGTATTTTCCAGTTTCGTAGTTGGTCTCAAACGCCTCCCATAGAAACGAAATGTACTCTTGCTCGCCGGGGTTTCTGAAGGACATCGGGAGATAGTCGGCCAAATTGAGGGCTTCATCCATACCCTACCCTTCCGCCAGAGCGGCCCCCTCCTTCCCCCATGCCTGTCCGATGGCGTCGTGAATGCGTTGCTCCATCCGCTCCGTCAACTCACGGCTGGCTGACACTAATGCCTTCTCTGCCTCAATCTCGGCGACTATCATCCGCTGGGTCTCGACTGGCGGTACCGGCAGCCGCAACCTCTTCAAAGCCTGCATACTGAGGATGTTCATCGTTCCCCCATGGGACACAGCGTGCATCTGGGAGACGGCGAAGTCCTGAACGAGTAGGCAAGACAAGAACTCTGGCACCATCTTCTCACGATCCAATGTAATCTTGACCAACCGCGGATTGATAATGCCTGGCTCGTATTCATCCGGAATGATCAAGGTCTTCCCGTATGTTCCGACCAAACTGACCAACACATCGCCCGCTTGAACACTGCAATTCTCAAGCTCACGGTATTTTTCGTCGTCAATATAGTAGTCGCCAAAGTTAGCGTCACCACGTATTACTTGTTCCTGACCATATACCTTGTATCCAGTAGGCACATAGCATTCCTTCTTTAGAGCAGACCCGAACGGACCCGCCTTGAAACTGTAGGGAGCTTTAGCGACTAAGTCGGCGACACCAGCCACTGGCCACTCCGGGTCAACCGATATACGCGGATGGTAGTTTTCCACAATTGCTCGAGCCCCATCTAGGACCCTCTGGTAACTTTCAATCCCTGCCACTATTTCCTGCTGCACGGCCAGCGAGGGCAAAGGGATTCTAATGTTTTCGATTTCTGTCAGTCGCAGGGAAGGATACGCTTGGTCTGGGGCGATGCTTCGTGCATCTACCTGGCAAAGCAGGTGGTAAACAAACTTGCTAGATGCTTTCTTTTCATCGCAGATGATGCCCGCGAGATGGCTTGCCACGTAAGCTGGTTCCCCCATCAATACGCGGTGATTCAAGAAGGTTGACGCCCCGCTCTTGGGGAACAGTATCGTTCCAGCCGGGAATTGCCGAAGGCGTAGTTCGTCAACGGCCATCTGATTCACCATGTCGGCGGAGCCTACGAAACGGTCCGAGCGATGAGCCACCCCAACATCAGAGGTTCTGACGAACGGGAATTGTCCATCGCTGAAGTACTTTTCTCCTTGTGGCGCCGGATTGCCAGAGACAACCTTCGCAATCGCTTTAAGTTCGACAAAGGGAAACATCGAATCAGGCCTTGCCTGCTCCCGATACCTATCTCCACCCAGATTGTACTCGCCATCCTCGGCAATTTTCTCCCTCTCGACCACTAGGCCGAACATGGGCCGGAAGTCCTCTAAAGACCGATTCTCCTGTAGGCGTCGCACGTACTCGCCTAGCTCGGCATGCACCCCAGGCAGGTCGTTCCAGTCGATGGGGCGGCGCTGAGCACCCAAATCGAAACCGTCGTTCTCTACCTTGAAAAAAGCAACATAGTTTGTCCGCTTTGCTAGGGCCGAGTCCAAGAACAGGATGGATGTCTTCACCCCTGAGTAGGGGTTGAAAACCCCAGCGGGCAGGGATACCACCGCCAACAGGTAGTCCTCAACCAGCATTTTCCGCAACTGTCGGTACGCGGTTTGGCTCTGGAAGACGATCCCCTCCGGCACGATGACTCCAGCGCGCCCGTTGGGAGTCAGGTGTTCTGCGATATAGTCAACAAACAGAACTTCGCTGCGCTTTGACTGGACCGAAAAGCGGTTGTGGGGCCGGATGCCGCCACGCGGCGACATGAAGGGAGGGTTGGCCAGGATAACGTCGGCGTATTCGTTCCACCGCTCCTCGCTGGTCAGAGTGTCGTATTCGTAGATGTGCGGCTCCCGGAACCCGTGGAGGTACATATTCGCCAGGGAGAGGCGCACCATGTCCGGGGAGATGTCGTAGCCCTTGAAGTTGTTGACCAGCCGGCCCCGGTCGTCGGGCGTCAGGGCGCTCCGGCCGTCGCCGTCGGTGTTGGAAGCCAGGAGGTGCTTGTAAGCCGATATGAGGAACCCGGCAGTGCCGCAGGCCGGGTCCAGCACCACTTCATCCTTCTTCGGGCCCACGACGGAAACGATGAAATCGATAATGTGGCGCGGGGTGCGGAACTGCCCAGCATCACCCTGGGCGCCGAGAACCGATAGCAGGTACTCAAAGGCGTCGCCCAACCGCTCCGAGTGGTCATAGGTGAATTCGTCGATGACCTTGAGGAACGCCCGAAGCGTCTCCGGATCGCGGTAGGGCAGATATGCGTTGTTGAATATGTCCCGGAATAGCGGCGGAATGCCTGGGTTTTCCGGCATCCTGGTAATGGCCTCGGCGTAGAGGTTAAGCGTTTCGTAGCCGCCCAGGCTGGGGTGCATCAGCTTGGCCCAGCCGTACCTGGCGAAATCGCCCGCGAAAAACTTGCGCTCCCCGCCGAACTCCTCGCTCTCCGCGTCCAGGTCATCCATGAACTTGTAAATCAGGGCGATGGTTATCTGCTCGACCTGACTCTTGGGATCCGGCACCTTCCCGACCAAAATATCGCGGGCGGTATCTATGCGGCGTTTGGTATCTACGTCCAACATGGTTACCTCTATAAGGCGAACTGGTTCAGGGAGACATAATCCTTGACGTACTCGGGAACCAGCGCCCGGTACTCTTCGGGTACGGCTCGGAAGTCTTCAATGGAGAACACGGCGTTGGTCGCCAAATCGGTAAACTGCCTGGTGTCGATTACGTGGCGGGTGAGGTCGCTGGTGACGTATGCCTTGAAATAGGTCCTTATGGCCGGTATGGCCTGGACATCCTCCGGCTGGTGACCAGCCACGAACTTACTGAACTCTTCCTCCAGTAGATCATCCTTCGATTTGAAAGCCGGTATGAGATCGAAGACCCTTTCCAAAATCTCGCGGAGACTAATACGGCGGTCCACGGCGGCGGCTTTCCGCAGCTTCTCCAGAGTGTAGTTGTCGCCCGGCTTGTCGAACACTTCGCGGTTTACGTAGTCAATGACTAGGTCCCAGTTACCGGCTTCCACTGCCCGGCTGACGGTTTCGTTTGCCCGCACGGTGTCGGCGAAGCGGTCGAACAGCATCCGGTCGATTTTCATACCCTCGTAGCCGATGGTTTCTTCCCTGATGGTGGAAAGAACATCCGGGCCGAGGTATTCGTAGCCGATTATCATTGAGTGCCCCTGTCCTGCCCCGCCGTTCCCATTCTCGCTGGGCCGGAGCTGTGGCAGATCCAGCACCTCGTCATAGTTGAACCCTTCCTCGAAGTATTCGCAATTGCCGAAGAAGTCGAAGAGTTTGAACGCAGTCTTTTCCGGTTCAGCCACGCCGTCAGCAATTGTCGAATCGAATAGATGCTCCGGGAAATTGTGCCGGCGAGTGCCACGGCCCTTTATCTGAACAAAGTCAGTAGGTGAGAATATAGGCCGGAACAGACCCAGATTGAGGATGTCGGTGCAATCGTAGCCGGTAGTCATCATGCCGACGGTCACGCATACACGTGCCTTGCTGGTCCTGTAGGAAGGGAGGAAATTGCCCGAACCCATCAGATTGTTGTTGGCAAAGTTGATGGTGAACTGCTGGGCATCCGGCACCTGCGATGTAACCTGTACGGCGAAGTCAGACTGGTACTTGCCCGGAAACATCACGTCGGCCATTTCATTGAGGGTTTGGGTTAGCCTGGCAGCATGGTTTTGGCTCACGGCAAAGACGATGGACTTGCCGATTTCGCCGCTAACCGGATCCCGCAGAGCGTTTTCCAAGAAGGTCTTGCAGAAGACCTGGTTGGTTGCGTCGGAGAAAAATCGCTTCTCAAATTCGCGCTGCTTGAAAGCCTCTTCATGCTCGTTTCCGGTGTCATCGGTAAATGACACAATGAAGCCATCGTCGGCCAGCAGTTGAGTGGTTACATCGGTACGCGCGTCCACCACGGTGGGATTGATCAGGTAACCGTCCTTCACGCCGTCGAGCAGGGAGTAACGGAAAGTGGGTTCTCCGCTCTCGCAGCCAAAGGTGCGATAGGTGTCCCGAAGCAACCTTCTCTCAGCCTCGCGCGGGTCGTGAACGCCGGGGCTGGAACTGTCGAACCCGCGCAGATAGTCCCTCGGAGTTGCGGTGAGGCCCAGCTTGTATCCGACAAAGTAATCGAACACGGACCGGGCGTTGCCGCTGATGGACCTATGCGCTTCGTCGGAGATTACGAGGTCAAAGTCCGTTGGAGAGAAAAGAGACTGGTATTTGTTGTTGAACAACAAAGATTGGACGGTGCTGACAACAATCTCAGCGGAACGCCAATCGTCGCGCCGCTCCTTGTAGATTACCGTCGTGTAGTCCGCCGATAGAATGGCGGAGAACATCTTCCTGGCTTGCTCTTCAAGCTCAAGCCGGTCCACAAGAAACAGTACGCGAGAAGCGTTGCCAGAGCGCAGGAACAGCTTGATGATTGCAGCGGCGGTAAGGGTCTTGCCGGTTCCGGTAGCCATCTCGAACAGAAAGCGGTCATTGCCCTCTTTTGCCGCCCTCTGCAACGCGTGAACTGCTTGGATTTGGTAAGTGCGCAAGAAGCGGAGACTATTTGCCCGGACGAATCCGGCACGCTCAGCTTCGTTCTTCCACGCTGCTTCGGAGGCATAGCCGGGCCGCTGGGTCTGGACAATGTAATCGTCTCGGACCTGCTCATCGACCAGACGCTTAGGGTTGGGCTGAACCTTGCTGTACCCAACGACCGACTCCGGCGTCGGGATGGCAGTGATGATGTAGGGGTTGCCGCGCTCCAGATCCCAGAAGTAGTGCAGATTCCCATTAGAGAGAATCACGAACCGACAGTTTTGCGAACGGGCGTACCTCCGGGCCTGCTCCTTTCCCACGAGGGGTTGCTTTTCCTCGGACTTGGCCTCAAGGACCAGCAGGGGCAACCCCTTGGAATCCAGCAACAGGAAGTCGATGAAGCCCTTCGTGGTCTTCTCGAAATCGTCGCCTAGATCGTCAAGAGCAGGCTGGGTGATGGCAACGTTGGGTTCCAAGCGAACATTGGCTGGCCCATTCCCATCCGGGAAGAAGCGCCAACCCGCATTTTCGAGCAGACGGTTAATCTTTATTCGTGCCGTTGCTTCGTTCATATCTCGACTTGGTATTCATGGAAGGATAATTTCCACAAAGTGATAACAGGCGCAGCGAAACTGGAATATGCAGCACTGTCGTTGCGCCTGATATATGCCGGTCGGAGTCTGAGGTGGACGACAAGGCGAGCAAACACCAAAGTGCTGAATCGCCCGTATGCGTTCACTCGGGTCCGCAAGGACGTAAATGCGACTGTACGGAAATGCCTCTAGAGATTATAGCACGGTGGGCGAGCCAGACGGTTGTGAAGCGGTCTCGATAAACCAGCGCGGCGGTTCTGCACTCGAAGCACAGGTTCCTCAAGTAAGGCCGCCTGGCAAACCGTCGTCCGCTGGGAGCTACGGACGTGGCTGCGCGTTTCCCCGGATGGCAGAGCCGTCGAAACCGCTGTGAGCCGATTGCTGGCAGGGGGGTGGCAACTCTACTGACAGTTGCCCACTGACGGCAACGGCTATCGGCTGGTACGCTGGAGGCATGGCCTTTTCACGAGAACGTACCCTGGACGCCCTGGCCCGGCTGCCCTTCATCGACGCGGGGGAACTGGTGCTGGTCCTGGGGGAGCCGCTGGCGACGGTCCACCGTGCCCTGACAAACCTGCTCGCCGACAACCTGGCCCAGCGGGTGAGCCACGGCACGGCTCACCTGCCCTCCAGCCACCGCTACTACCTCACGAAGAAGGGCATCAGTGAAGCCTCCAATGTCCTGGGCTATGACGTGCCGTCGGACTTCGTGCGGGCCTATCCCGTGTCCCGACAGTGGCTGATACTGCTCATCCGTCGAGTGGACGCGGTTGCTTCCATCTACCGCCTGGCGGCCACCCTGTCCCCCGGCGTGGACGGCCGGGAAACCCAGGTGGAGTTCCACCGCCGGGGCCGGTTCGACGCGGTGATCACCCTTCACAACGGCCGCAGCTTCGGCGTGGTGCGCCAGGGACTGGCGCTGCGGCGCCGCTCCCTCTACCACCGCTTGAGGGCCATCGCTGAATACCGCTACAACCGCCGTCCCTCCGTCGTGCTGGTGCTGGTCCCCAGCCCCTGGGAGCAGCGGCTGACGGTCGCATTCCGCCTCAACGTGGCACCACAGTGTCCCATGTTGTGAACCTTTCGGCGGGGGGTTCGCTGTAAACCGGCACCGGCGGTTCACCACAGGCCCCTTCAATCCAGTGCACACCGTCCCTAGTCCGACGGGTGGTACCACCAGCACGTCTCCGATCTGTTGGTGGAAGCCATAGACCTAGAAGTAGCCCACACGATATCCACCTTGTAAAGTTGCTCGTAGGCCCGAAAGTGCAGGCCGTTCAGACGGCCAGCGTAAGCGTGGCAGTGTTGCTGCCGTCGTGGACCAGCTAGCCGTTCTCGCGGCGAACGTTCCCGCCGCGCTCATAACTCCCGTCCACTCCGTGGCCACATGTTCGACGGTGTGACCTTGGACACGTACAAGGTCCCCACCGCCAGCCTGACACGGTAAGCGTGAGAGTCCTGGACTTGTTGAGCGGCGCGTCGGTGGCAATCAGGTTCACTGTCTCGCTATTCATGCCCAGAGGAACGACAGGTTGTCGCCGTGATATAGCGTCCGGTTTGCGAAGTTCCGCTCCGGCACAGCGAACCTCCGATTGTAGAGAATTGGGGACGACGCTACCATAGGCGTCACGCAATATCCAACGGAACCGATAGGTGAGGTATGACTACGACACAGCAACGCTATCAGGGCTGCCTGCTGGGCCTCGCTACGGGCGACGCCCTTGGAACCGTCGCCGAGTTCAAACCTCGCGGCAGTTTCCCTCCCGTCACCGAGATGACCGGCGGCGGTCCGTTCCGTCTGCAACCCGGTCAATGGACGGACGACACTTCGATGGCCCTGTGCCTGGCCGACAGCCTGATCGCCTGCGGCGGTTTTGACCCCGACGACCAGATGAGCCGCTACCTCCGTTGGTGGAGGGAAGGCTACCTGAGCAGCACCGGCTCCTGCTTCGACATCGGCAACGCCACGCGTGCGGCTTTGAGCCTCTATCGGGATACGGGCGAACCTTACGCCGGTTCAACCGATCCGTACTCGGCCGGCAACGGCAGCCTGATGCGTTTGGCACCGGCGTCGCTGTTCTTCGCATCCGACCCTGAGCTGGCGATTCACATGAGCGGTGAGAGTTCCCGAACCACTCACTGGGCCACCACCTGCGTGGACGCCTGCCGCTACTTCGGCGGGCTGCTGGTGGGGGCAGTGCAGGGCATGGACAAGACAACGCTGCTGTCGCCGCGCTATTCGCCGGTTTCCGGTTTGTGGGAGCGCCAACCATTATGCGTCGATATTGATGCGATAGCGGCGGGTTCCTTCCGCAGCGCGCCCCGGTCGGAAATCATCGAGACGGATTCAGGGAAGCGTAGCAAGCCGCCGGAAGGGATTGTCGGCAACGGATACGTGGTGAAGTCGCTGGAGGCGGCGCTGTGGGCGTTTTACCACTCCACCGAATTCCGCGACGGCTGCCTGCTGGCGGTGAACCTGGGCGACGATGCCGACACCACCGCCGCCATCTACGGCCAGATTGCCGGCGCGTACTACGGGGTTGACGGCATTCCGGCGGAGTGGCGGGAGCGCGTTGCGATGGGCGAGTTTATTACGCAGTTTGCGGATGGGTTGTGGGAGGCCGGGAGTTAGGCGTCGCTTTCATTCCAATCCAGCACGTACCGCACCTGTTCGCCCGTTTCCGGTGAGCAGCGCGTGTGCGACTTGGGGTTTTCTTGCCACAGTTCCGTAAGCCGGCCCAGCGCGGCATGGCCGGGTTCGTAGTGTCGGGCAAGCCAGCAGCCGATGATGGTGCCGGTGCGTCCCACGCCGCCCCAGCAGTGAACGTACACCGTCCGACCGGCAGCGATATGGGCGTCGATGGCATCCAGGGTTTGCTTGGTAAATTCCGGTGATGCCGGGATGCTTTGGTCGCGAATGGCGAAACGCAGGTGGGACGGGCCGTCGAGCAGATTGGCGTAGGGTTTCAGATGGGTGTCGGTGGTAGCCGGGTCCGTCAGGTCGATGAATACCGAAACGCCAGCAACGTCAGTAAGCAGGGCCAGTTTCTCCTTGGCCTCGCCCTCTTCCCAGTGTCCTGGATACTCACCCGCGAGCAGTTTGCCGGGGGCTACCCAGTAGCACATCTCGATGGGGCGAGGCGGGTTTTCAGCCGCTTCTTGAGCAGCCATTTGGCTATCCTCCGGGGAGTCCATCACGGTGTTTGCAACAATCGCCCTCGCTTCGTTGGCGTCGCGGGCATGGTCCGTATAGAGTTCGATAGCCCGGGCGAAATCGTCGCTTGCTCCCGGATAGTCTTTTGCGTTTGCTTTGGCCGTGCCGCGGTTCAGGTAGTAACCGGCATTAGACGGTTGGAGTTCAATGGCGCGATTGAAGTCGGTGATGGCGTCGTCGTAGCGGGCCAGGCGGGTCTTGGCGACCCCGCGGTCGTCGAAAGCCGCCCCGTTGTTATCCGGCCAAAGTTCGATAACACGGTCGTAGTCGGCAATCGCGCCTTCGTAATCGCCTTGTTTGTTTCTATTATAGGCACGAGCAATGTAGGCCACTTCGTAATCCGGTTCGAGTTCGGCGGCTCGACTGAAATCGGCAATCGCGCCGTCAATATCGCCGATAATCTCTTTGACCATGCCCCGATTGACGTACCATCCACCGTCATCGGGTTTGAGTTCAAGGGCACGGTCCCAGTCGGCGATGGCGCCAATGTGGTCGTCCTTGTCCTGCTTGCAGACAGCTCGATTGACGACGGCTTCGACGTTGTCCGGATCAATTGCGATGGCGCAGTCAAAGTCCGCAATGGCGCCGTCATAGTCTCCATTCTTTTGCTTTGCGATCCCACTGCTAACGTGGGCGGCAGCTTCGGGGTCGCCTGTTAGCGAGTCTCCCTCGTCATCCTCGACGGGCATCAGATCTTCCTCGTGAAAAAATTCATCGGATTCGTTCTCAACATCTTCCTCACCGGCCTGTTGAGTGAGCTGGTAGTTGATCGACAAAGAGTTCGGTGCGACCACTGCCTCGTCTTTTGATCGGGCTTCGCGCAGGCCGAAGTTCTGAACCCAGCGCATCGTACGCATCCGCTCTTCGTAGTATCGGGCGGATTCCTCTTTGCCTATCAACCCCATGGGATCGCTCATCCGGGCGCCGAAGGCCAAAGTTCCCTGAGCCTGTTGCAACAGATCGTCAGAATCGGTTTCGTATCCGCTGATAATCTTGGCGCGCACCGCCCCTACTGCTCCGTCGTCTGAGTCCTCATACCGGAACATCAAGCCAACTGTGAACCCCATCATCAGGCAGTAGCGTCCCACATCCCCATCTTCCTGCGCTCGCAACGCTGCCCCTAGCGCAGCCCCAAGTTCGAGGGCGTGAATTTCGGTTTCCCTGGTGCGGGCGTAATGCTCGTTACCGCTATCGGGTCGTTCCGACGCCTCACGCAGGATATAGCGCATAAAATCAAAATCCAAGTCTTCGTAGGCGTCAGAGAGGTCGTCACACATTTCCAGGGCCTTGACGCCGAAAACACCGGCAGCAGCGGCTATGCCGGCGGCTACGCCGTAGTGGTAACCGAAATCGAGTTCGTCTTCGTTTTCACTTTCAAGGGCGACAAAAGCATCCTGCAAAGCCGACACGATTAGGTCAATCATGCTGTCATCTCCATGGCAATAAACAAGGCTACATTTCTTGATACGATTTGTACGCAGCACTCGTTCGTGCATGACCGTCGATTAGATTTTCAAGCCTGTGGCCGCACATATGGGTCAACGCACTGGCGATGGCTTCTACCCACCGCGCTGAAAACGTGCGTAAACGCCATCGAGCAATCGTGACGCCTTTTCCACTCCGTCGCTGGACGACACGTCGACCACTGCGCCACAATCGGTATGGACAGCATGGGGTATTCGCATCCACCCATTGGCATCGGCCGCGATGCCGTCCGTATCTTCCAATTCCTCGAAGGGACCCGGTACAAGGAGTCTCGCGTACCCCGCCATGGGAATGATCTCAGCGAAGAAATCACCGGAGCCATCATAGAAGCACAGGGACCGATTTTCCACAACCGGGATCACTTCCCCAAGCCCGTAAAGATGGTCCCGGAAGCTCTCCATCAAGGCGCGGGTGTTGGCGCTCATGTCGACACTGGTGATGTCCCGGGCCGCCGAAAGCGCCTTGAGGTCGGCTACGTTCTTATCTTGCACCAACAGCACATTTGCGTCAGGATAGGGCCAAATCTCGACAGCTCTATGAGCCAGGTGCGCCCCACGCTCCCGCATCTGTTTCTCGGTCCACTTGTCTTGTTCCCTGATGTAATAATTCAGTCGGACGGCGGTGTACTTGAACCCCAACGGATGCTCCCGCTTTTCGAGGAACGGCAGATTAGACAAGGCGGGATTGTGCCCATACCCGACCAGAGTCAGGTTGCCCAGACGGTGAAGCCAAGTCCGGTGGACCTCTTCCCAGTCATCTCCAAGCATGGCCTGCCACTTCCCTTTCCCATCAAGGGCCTGTGGCATGACGTGTTCGACAGAATAGTTCCCCACGGGACTATGCTCATCCTGACCGTGATTTTCCAACGTGTGCAACACATGACGATGGACGTTTATGGAGTACAGATCGCGTTCCTGGATGCCCTGAGAAAACTCTTCATCCGACGGGAACCTGTTGCCGGAGCTTTCCCTAACCAGGGCGACCTTGAACGTTTCGAATACAGCATCTTCCTCGAGAGAGTGAGAGACCCGCTGAAACACGTTCCAATAGTTCCGGGTGTTCCAACCGAGCACCGAACGCCGTAAAAGGTAACTCTTCAACAGCGTCATTGCCTCGGCAAAATCACGGTCGCACAACTGACCGCGGTCCCTGAAGTCATAGAGCCGAGACACCAGCGCGGCATGAACGGTCCCGAGTCCACCGTAACGAGCGAACTCCAGGGCCTGTACCAGGTCAGGGTCCGGGGCGAGCGATGGGCGCAGGAACCTGGCGTAATACCTCCCCATCTTCAATATGTCGGCCAGGAGCAATGATGCCTCGTCAAAGCGCGTCGAAGGCCAGAATCGCTTGAACTCCCCATACACGCGGTCCGCGCGTGTCTGGGTAGTCGACCGCTGGGTCATCGCAATGTAGTCCCGCAGAAATTCCTCGAACCCGCCGCCAGCGTCACGGAACGCGTCCTCCAGCTTGCTCCAATACTGTTCGTACAGCTGCGTCTGCTCCTCGGAGTTCAGGCCCATAAGCAGGTAGTTCCGGATCAGATCGCTCGGAGCCAGATCGACCCCCGTGGAGTTAAGGCTCTCGAATATCTCCTGGGGGTTGTCGACCGGGCGCTCCAGCGTCACGTCAACAACGACCAGACGGTACACACCTTGGTATATGGCCGCTGGATCGACACCCGCGCCCCGCAAATGCTGCCGAAAGCGCCCATACGCCGTCAGGATAGCTTCAGAACTGTCTTGGACTTCGGCAGGATCACCACCGTCAACCAAGGCCCGCAGCGTGGTATCGTCTCGCCGCCTTAACGCCACTCGATATCGACGGCCCTCTGTCTCAAAAGAATTCTTTAAAAAGAAGTCATCAATCTGCGCCACGCTGGGCACGTTGCCGGTCCAGGCGGTCTCCTCCAAGTGGTCCCGCAAAGCGATCATAAGCAGCGTCAATGTAGTCAACCGTTGCTGACCGTCAATTACCAGCCAGCTCGCAAATCCAGCGCCTACTGAGTCCTGAACGTACACGAACGATCCCAGGAAGTGCTGGGCGTCCGCATCGGCCGAAGCCTTGAGCACGTCTTCCCACATCCGGTCGCACTGGTCAGGTCCCCAAGCGTAATCCCGCTGAAACACCGGGATCACAAACTGCTTCGGACCATTGATTATTTGTGCGAAACCTCGTTTGACTGCTTGCAAAATTCCTCCGGCGCGGGACCACTACGAAAAGCAGCACGATACTAACTGATGGCGCCAGTTTGAGATGATATGGAAACTGCCACGAGATCCTGATGTGCTGTGATTTGAAACTAACTGCCGCAAAGGACCCCGGAAACATCACCGATCTTATCACCGAAACAACCAATGTCCTAATGCGATAGTCTCGGTACTGACAGTTGCCCACTGACGGCGGCGGCTTCCGGCTGTTACGCTGAAGATATGGCATTCTCACGAGAGCGCATCCTGGACGCCCTGGCCCGGCTGCCCTTCATCGACGCGGGGGAGCTGGCGCTGGTCCTGGGCGAACCGCTGGCGACGGTGCATCGCACACTGACCGCCCTGCTGAAAGACGGTCTGGCCGGGCGGGCGAGCCACGGCACGGCCCACCTGCCCTCCAGCCACCGCTACTACCTTACGAAGAAAGGAATCGCCGAAGCTGCCGACGCCCTGGGGTTCGATGCGCCCTCGGACTTCGTGCGGGCCTATCCCGTGTCCCGGCAGTGGCTGGCATTGCTCATCCGCCGCATGGACGCCGTGGCCCCGGTGTATCGCCTGGCGGCCACACTGTCCCCCGGCGTGGACGGCCTGGAGACCCAGGTGGAGTTCCACCGCCGGGGCCGCCTTGATGCGGTTATCACTCTCCACAACGGCCGCAGCTTTGGCGTGGTGCGCCAGGGTTTAGCCCTACGGCGCCGCTCCCTCTACGACCGGCTACGAGCCATCGCCGAGTACCGCCACGACCATCGTCCCACCATGGTGCTGGTGCTGGTTCCCAGCCCCTGGGAGCAGCGGCTGACCGACGAGTTCTGCCTGAACGCGGAACTACGGGACTATTTCGTGGGTGTTGAGCGCAGGGAGACCCTGGAAGAGTGGGAGCGCCTGAACTGGATTTCGTCCAACTGGCTGATTGGCAGGATGTACCGCACCCTGGAGCAGGTGGTCTCCCAGACAGAACCCGGCGGACGGTTTCAACCGGAGGCGCCGGAGCGGAAGCGGGCCTCCCTGCCCGACCCGCCGCGGATGGTCCACGCTGCCCCGGCCTTCGGGCTCAGCCCTGCTGAAAAACGCGCCCTGGACCTGATCACCGACCATCCCATGATACCCCGGGAGCACCTGGCCCGCTGGCTGGGCGTGTCCGACGGACGGCTCAGCCAGATGACCCGCAGTCTTACGCAGACCTGGGGCCTGGTGGAACAGCACGGCAAGCGGAGCGACGTGCGCTACACCCTGTCCGGTCGGGGCATCGGTTACATCACCCGCCGGGACCGGGCACAGCTTGCCACCACCATGGCAGTCTGGAGCACGGAGGACGCCACGGACAATTACGGACAGACCCGGCCCATGGGACACCGCATCCTCACCTGGCAGCGCCAGACCGGCCACGCCGACGGCATCACCTGGTTCCTGTCGGAACTGGCCGCCGAAGCCCGAGCCGACGACGCCAGCGAACTGCAATGGTCCGTCCCCACCGCCCGCACCGACCGGGCCTTCAACCGGGGCGAAGACGCCATCGCCCCCGACGCCGTGGGACACTTGCTGACCGGCGGTCTGCACGTGCCCTTCTACCTCGAGCACGAACTTCGCGCCCGCCATCCCAGGGGAGTGGCCGCCCGTCTCCGTCCCTACTCCCGCTACTACCGCTCCGACGCTCCCGGCAAAGACCAGCCGCCCTTCCCAACCACGCTGTTCGTGGTGGACACCGAGGAGGTGGCCGAGACCTACGCCAGCACCG
>JAPPLU010000049.1:110433-290331 GCA_028874075.1 Chloroflexota bacterium | reverse complement strand
GGGAGATTTGTCTTCGTTTGTTTACTCTATCCCTTCTCTGCCAAGATACAAGGGTAACATTCATCTCCAGTTGAACAGCCTTGCGCAGGTTACTACGAACATTTGATGGATAACGTGGCGGGCCCAGGCGAAGTGGATGCCGGATTGGCCGTTTGAGCCTATAATGTGTGATTGAGTTGCGATTCCCTGGCACACTTTAAGGGAATCAATACTCAGTAGGCAGTCCCGGGTGTGGGGAGGACGAGGATGGAAAAGCGACCGGTCTACTCTGTCGTCATAGCTCTGCTAATTATTTCAACAATGGTGGTCGCATTATTCCTGGGTGACATTGCTACCACTATCGCCCAGAACGACGGCCCTGCGGTATCGATCTCAACCAATTACGCGGTGGCCAATCAGCGGATAACTCTTTCCGCTACCGGCTTCACTCCCAATGCCGAAATTGGCGAGGTTGCCGAGGGCGAAACCCAGGTATCCGGCATAACCATTTCAGGTCAGGCTATATCATGGGACCGCTTTAACGGCGGCAACACGGTCAGCATCGATAGCGACGGCGATTGGTCAGCCGCGTTGAATCTGCCCCTGACTGCCTTGACCACCGCAGCGGGCTCCAAGACATTGGAAGCCACCGACTCTGCGGGCGTGTCCGATACGGAGTCGTTCAACATTGGAGCGCGGAGCATAGGCATTGACCCCCACGGCAGCCGGGTAGGGACTCTTGCACTGATCTCCGGCGAAGGCTTTCCTTCCAAGAATGATAGCGGGTCTAGTTTCACAATCACTGTAACCTACGACAACGGCTCTGGAAATGTAATTTCCATACCTGTACAGCACTGGGACAGTGGCCAATTGGAGGCTCAATTCCGAATTCCTGCTACGTGGGCGATCCCATCCACCAACACAGTCAAGGCTTCCTTCCAGGACGATAATGGTGTTGTCGTTGAGGAAACGATAACCCACCAGGTGCTGCCTCCGATCATCTATCTCAACCCAACCAGCGGCGTCCCCCGAACCGGCATTCGCATCACCGGGGAGGGTTTCAGGGACAAAGTTCCAATTAGTCACGTGTCCGTAGGCACCATCCTCATGGGCGCGCCGCCCAATAGTCTTACAGACTCAAACGGAATGTTGTCCCTGGACACCTTCGTCCCTAACCTGGCTCCGGCGATCGTAACTGTTAAGGTCACGGCCGGGAACTTGACCGCCACTGCGGAATTTACTATAACCCCGGGACCGACGCTGACGCCTACACCCAGACCTACATGGACCCCCACTCCTCCTCCTGCCAACACTCCTACACCAACTCCTACGACCCCTCAAAGCGTTTTGGACGGGACCATCAGGCTCAGCCCTGCCAGCGGCCTGCCCGGCTCCATTGTGACCGTTCATGGAGTGGGATTTCCGCCGTCAAAGGCCCTGCGGGGCGTGCAAGTGGGGAGCTTCAATGCAATGCCGAATCCCGTGCCTTCCGCCGACAAGGATGGCAGGTTGACCTTCGACTTTGTCATTCCCTCTCTGGCCCCGGGCACATATAACGTTTTCGTAAAGTCTGGCTACCTGAATGTGGCTCACCATCAATTGCGGGTTTTGGGCCCGCCCACTCCCACTCCCGCTCCCACACCCACTCCCACGGCGTCCCCCTTGGTCACTCCTGCGCCTCAACTGCCCGGCGGACAGGTCCCGCCCCATGTCTTTATAGGGACGGCCAGCCTCCATGGGAACGCAGTGCCGGAGGGAACCCGGATCAAAGCCTACGCGGGGAACACATTGGTAGGCTCCACCACGGCCACTCCTGGCGGCAAATTCAGTATCCATACCCACCGGTCAAGTGAGGCCATCACCTTTACGGTGGCCGATAAGCCGGCCGGCGAAACGTGGGCCAATTGGGAATCTGGAAGGGTTACCCCGGGGTTCAACCTGAACGCAAGTTCAGTTACCCGGTTGGAAGATTCGCCGTGGCTGGTGTTCCAGGCGAATCTGGAGCTTGTATCCGTATTTACCTACGACAATACCCGCAAACAATGGCAGTTTTTTGACCCAACGGTTGGGGACGCCAGCACTATAGAGAAATTCACCGCCGGACAGGTCTATTTGTTCCGTGTGTCCCGAACTGCCACCCTCCGGTTAAACGGTGTTTCACGTACACTCTCCTGCGTAGGGGGCAACTGCTGGAACCAGGTTGTGTGGTGATGACCGGCGAACAGCAGGCCGGAATTAAGGGTTGCTTTGCCAGGAAGGGTGAACACCCTTGGAAAATATTACGTCTGCCGTAGTTCCTGCCAGGTTCGAGGTTCCCGCCTCCGCGGCAGCGACGGGCTTGCCTCGCACCTGAAATGCAATCGCCCTGCCCCAGAAGAGAGCCGCCAGGCCAGCGCAGGCGGGCACTTGGTTTGTTGCTCTCATTCGCTTCGTATGGATCCTTTGTTATTTTTCCAAAATCTGGTCAATATTGGATTTTGTTCACCTTGCAGCGTTGGTTGACTATGGGATTTAATGGATAGACCAGAGCAGAAAGGAAGATGTGAGCAGTGCCGAATGGCCCGAATGAGAGTCAGGACGCCACTGCAGGTTGTGAGGCTGCGGGAATTTGGTGTAGGGAGGTGGCAGAGCATAGACATTCAAACTGACCCCACGGGAGGTCTACCGCCCGGTTAGTCCGGCGGGAAATCAGAACAGTCTCAGGGCATGGCAACGCGACTGATACGCGGGAGTTCGAGGAGTCAGGTCGTAAACGGCGGGCAAGCCCGGAGAGCAGGTACTTTAGTCCGGTACAGCATTTCGAGGAATATTCACCAGTTTCTTTATTATTCCGGTCGGCGCCTCCCAATTGAGCCGCTGGCCACCACCGGACCCAACCGCCGCTCCCAGGGCCCCTGCCCCGGAAAGTCTCCCGGTAGAAACCGCCCCCCTGTACCGGCTTCAGCGCCGCTGTGCCCACGGGTCCAGGTGGACCCTCCTTTTCAGTATCGTCCGGCAGAGACGTGCCGTGGCGAAGGGACTAACACACCCATTCAAAACCGTTAAGGAGTGGCACGATATGGTAACTCGCATCAGTAACGACCTTCAGGAACGTCTGCGCAAGGCCGAAGAGGCCGAAAATGCGGTAACCCGGCTGGGCAACCTGGCCGCCGAGGCCCCGGTACTGCGGCAGGAAATGGCCCGCGCCCAGCGGGAACAGGGCTGGGACCGGGCCCGCAAGAACGCCATGGAGGAATGCACCCGCAGGATGGAAACGGTTTACGAGAAGCAGGCGCGGGTCCCTCAGTTGCTGGAAGAAGTCTCCACCATGGTCTCTTCCCTTTACCAGCTCTTCAAGGAAATCGACCACCAGCGGCGGGAGGCACTGGAGCAGATGGCCATAATCGACCGGGTGGATTACGAGGCCGAGCTGACCGACATGGAAATGGAACAGATCGAACTGGGTCGCGACCCCAGCAGCGTGGAGTACCTGGTGGCTTCCCGGCACGGCTACGCCCGGGTTAAGAAGATGATGGACGAGGCTTTCCCCAACTTCAGTTACCTGAAGGACTGCGACATGGACGATCCCATGCGGCGGGACGTGGCCCAGTTCATCCTGTCCCACGTGGTGCCCATCGAGGAGGTCTCGGTGGTTCACTCTGTGGAGATCTAGGCCTTCAGCGACCACCAAAGACGCTGCGGGTAATTGAAACGGGCCCCCGGTTTTACTCGGGGGCCCGTTCTTCTATTTCCCAACAGGTTGGAATGGTCGCCGCTCATGCAACTCCGCGCTACACCTCCAGCGGCGTGTCATCCATGTTGGCCCATTCGCCCATGGAGCCGTCGTAGTTCTTGGCCCGGTCGTAGCCCAGGAGCTTGAGCAGGAAGGTGCCGTGCGCCGCACGGATGCCGCCCTGTCAATAGGCGAAGACCGCCTTGTCCGGTGTAATGCCCTTTTCGTTGAGCATCTGCCGGATTTCCGCCGCGGGCTTGAACTTGTGGGAGTCCCGCTCCATCACGTTGAACCATTCCAGGTGTATCGCGCCGGGAACGTGACCGGCCCGCTTGTTGCCACGGTCGTTGGCGCCGGTGTACTCGCCGTCGCTGCGCACGTCCCAGATAACCGCGTCATCCAGGCTGCAGGCGGCCTTGAGTTCGTCCACCTTGACCATGATGGACTCGTCGGTCTTGGGCGTAAAGGTAGCGCCGGACCTGGCAGTAACGCGGTCAAAGCTGATGGGTCGGCCTTCGTTGACCCAGGTCCGCCACCCGCCGTCCAGCACCTTGACGTTGGTGTGGCCGTAGTAGTTGAGGCACCACCACAGGCGACCGGAGTAGAGGCTCTGGTTGTTGTCGTAGACCACCACCAGGGTGTCGTCGCCGATGCCCAGGTTCTGGGCAAAGGTGGCAAACTTATCGGGAGGCAGGATGTGGACCCGCCGCGAGTCCGGGTCCTTGGCATAGTTGTCCGGGACCAGTACCGCGCCGGGGATATGGCCGCGCAGGTAGCCGGCCTCCAGGTCGCCGTCCACCACCACCACTCTGGGGTCGTCCAGGTGCTCCGCCACCCAGGCGGCGTCCACCAGCAGCTCGGGGCGGGCGAATCCTTCTCCGGTTGTCATACGTTCCTCCTCACTGGGAAAGTTCAAAGGGTTTATTGAAAGATCTTAGTTTGTGCTTGTCGGTCGAGTTCAGCGGGCCGGAACCGTCTCACGAGCATGCATCATATCCCGGGCAGTAACGGGGCGGATCTGCTCGGCCCTCACCGTCGCAATGTCGACAGTCTCCCCATCCAGGGCGTTAAACTCCACCACATAGGCAACGCCGTTCGAGTGCACGTGAACAATGCAGCCGACGTCTCCAGGCAACAAGTTGGCGCCTTCATCTCCCTTGACGGTGTCGGTCAGTATGACAGTGTCGTGTTCGCTGAACATGGGTTACATCCTTCTACGGAATGCGGTGAGTAACCTTGGACTCTGAGAACCCGGTTCCAACTGCCAGACGGTTCGGACATGGGGATTCCGGCCATCCGGGCTTTGAAGAGGGCCGTCTACATAGTATCGTCTGCCGTAGGGAGTATCTACGATTCTGGTAACTTGCTGGCTCTGCCCGTGTTCCCTGAGAGCCTCGGCAAACACGGTCATGTTGGCAATGGTGTATCCGAACCGCTGGAAGAAGGCTGCCTTGTGCCTTCCCCTGGAGCTAACTGGAGATAACAGGTAGTCGACCAGTTTCCTGGTATCTACTGCGAGATTCTCCGTGTACGGCATCGTCATGCGTACTGCATTATATCCCTTCCAAGAAGGTGCAGAGTATCTATGTCCAATTCTTACTCCCCACCCTCCATCGGCGCCTGGTCCTCTTCCAAATTAGCCCATTCGTACATGGAATCGTCGTAGTTGCGGGCCCGCTGGTAGCCCAGCAGGTCCAGGACAAACACGCCGTGCGCCGCACGGAGACCGGCCTGTCAATAGGCAAGAACCGCCTTGTCCGGTGTGATGCCGGCAGCGGACAGCAGCTGAGGCAGTTCCTCCGGAGACTTGAATCGATGGGTGGCGCGGTCCATCAGGTCCATCCAGTCCAGGTGGACGGCGCCGGCCACGTGTCCGGGGCGCTTGTTACGGCTGACGGAGCCGGCATACTCGGCGGTGGTGCGCGTGTCCCAAATGACGGTGTCCGCGGCGTTGGCGCCGCCCACAGGGCAGCCGGCCCGGACTTCCTCATATCCCACTATGAGGGATGGGTCTGCCTGGGGAGTGAACACCGCCTTGCCGTCGGTGGTGCTGCGGTCAAGGGCTACTGCTCCACCCTCGGACACCCAGCGCCGCCAGCCGCCGTCCAGCACCTTTACCTTCTTGTGGCCGTAGTAGTTCAACGTCCACCAGAAGCGGGCGGCGTGGAGGCTCATGTTGTTATCGTAGGCCACCACCAGGGTATCGTCGCCGATGCCCAGGGCCTGGCAGGCGGCGGCGAACCGGTCCGGCGGAAAAGTGTCCACCCAGCCCGTTTCCGGATTGCGTTCGTAGTTGTTGTCCAGGAAAAGCGCCCCGGGGATGTGGCCCCGCAGGTATCCAGCCTCAGCGTCCAGGTCAACGACGACCAGGTTGGGGTCGGTAGCGTGAGCCTGCAGCCAGGCTGGGTCGGCCAGGTTTTGGGGGTTGGCAAATACGGTATCGATTGTCATGGCAGGCAGATTGTAGGGCAAGGGAATGAGGAGGGCAAGGCCGGCTTGGAAACTATCTCAATAGTCCCTTCCCCCTTGACGGGGGAAGGTTGGCTTTGTCGCATAAGCCCTAGTTGTCGCAAAAGTCGGGCGGGTGTAGCAAAGGTAATATCTGACTATAACGTTAGTCCGCTCTGACCCAAGTAGCCGATTTATTACCGCAGACGTTACAGTACGGAAAAACCATATCGGTGCGAATGTGGACAGGTTCAGCGACGGAGTGGTGGCAGAGGGGCTTATAGAGGCCGGGGCTATGGCACTTTGTACCGGAACCATTTGCATAAAATCGTGGTCTGGATGGTTGTTGCTCAGGTGGTGAGCATACTGGACGGGACCATTGCGCTTCATTGAGAGCTAAAAATAGGTCGAATACTACGTCCCACAGAGTGGCTTCGGAGCAGAAGAAATAATAATTGGTTTTGTTTTGAGAAGTTACCTTTAGCTCAAAATAGGGTTCATCTTCATCGGTAATGTAAACCAGAGCGTGCTCAATACTTTGAATGTCGGGTAATTCGTCGTGGTCCAGGCTCATATCTGCCACCGTTTGAAGTTTTGAGTAAGAGGATTATACAAGATAAAATAGGATCCCCTAGAAGCTGGTGGGCGAGTCTGTCACAAGTGTCCCAAATTCAATGGACTTTTGCGACAAAGTCGGGGAAGGTTAGGATGGGGGTGGCAGGCTGGTGTAGTGTAGTCGTCGCAGACCGCCGCGAAACTTAAGGAACCTCTGAATAAGACCTCATCCGTGTCGATAAATCGTCATTCCGGCGAAAGCCGGAATCTATGGGGGGAGCTTCTGGATTCCGGATCAAGTCCGGAATGACGTTGTTCAGACTTTGCTTAAGGCTCGTCTTGAGATAGTTTCTTATTGAGCAGGTGCGCCGACAGGGAAGCGCGGGGCTTGACCGCTAGTTGGCGGCGTTGGCGCGGCAGCCGGAACACCAGCCATAGAAATCCACCCGCTGGGAGGAAATCTGGAAGTCGGCGCCGTCGCTGATGATGTCGGTCAATTCCGACACGGTGTCCTGGCCTACGTCGGCGTCAACCACCATCCCGCAGCCCACGCACACCAGGTTGGCGTGGGGGGACAGGTTGGCATCGTAACGGGAAAGACGCTGGAAAGGCAGTTCGCGGACAATGCCCGCTTCCTCCAGCACGTCCAGGGTGGAGTAAACAGTGGCGATGGTTACGTAGGGGAAGAAGGCCCGCACCCGCTCGTAGATGTCCCGCACGGAGGGATGGTCGGCGGAGTTGACCACCACCTCGGCAATGGCCAGCCGCTGCGGGGTGAGCCGCATTCCCAGGGGCCTGAGCTTGGCGACAAGTTCTTCCTGGGTGGTCAATGTTTGCTCCGGAAAGACGGGTACGAATAAACGGGTTCTTGTTGCAATTAACTCGGCGATTATAGCATAGAATCTAACGACGGGTTGGGAGAGGAAAAAGGGACGGGGCAGTCGCAGCGAGAGTTCGTGGCAGCCTGCGCGAGGTCCTTCAACTGGAAGTGAATGTAACCCTTAGCTTGACGAGCAGCCCTTCTGCCGCCAGCGCCCCATGCCCCAATGCCAGCAGGTTCCCATCACCTTGCCCGCCTTCGGCGCGTGTTATAGTATTGGGCAAGGCTGACCCGTATGTTTCCCAAGGGGAGAACACGCGGTGCGCCGGAGGAAAAAGCACAAGGAATTGTACTTATGGTCCAACGTATAAACCTGAAAGTAAACGGGGAAAACCGCCAGGTGGAGGCTCCGGCCCGCCGCCTGCTGGTGGACCTGCTGCGCTACGACCTGGGCCTGACCGGCACCAAGGAGGGCTGCAGCGTCGGCGTCTGCGGCGCCTGCACCGTCCTGGTGGATGGCGAAATGGTGGCTTCCTGCATTACCCTGGCCGCCGCGGTGGAAGGCTCCGAAGTTACCACCATCGAGGGGCTGGCCGAAGATGGTAGGCTCCACCCCGTGCAGCAGGCCTTCATTGACTACGGCGGTTTCCAGTGCGGCATCTGCACCCCCGGCCAGGTCATGGCCGCCAAGGCCCTGCTGGACGAGAATCCCCAGCCCACCGAGGAAGAAGTTCGGGACTGGATGATGGGCAACCTGTGCCGCTGCACCGGCTACTACAAAATCCTGGAGTCGGTGGTCGCCGCCATGAGCCCCGCTGCTTCGCATGAAGGGGGCGATGGCAACTGATGATTGACTTTGAGTTTCACCAGGCCACCGCCCTGGACCACGCCTTCAGCCTGCTGGCCGATTACGGCGACGATGCCCGCCTGATGTCCGGTGGCACCGCCCTGGTATTGCAGATGAAGCAGCGCTTCTCCCAGCCCGGCCACGTCATCGGCCTCCGGCGCATCCCTGGCCTGGACGCCATTGAGGAAACGGAAGACGGCAACATCCGCATCGGCGGCCTTTGCACCCAGCGGCAGGTGGAGAACCACCCCCTGGTATCGGAACGACTCCCCCTGGTGGCGGGGGCCTACCGCCACGTGGCCACGCCCCGCATCCGCAACATGGCCACGGTGGGCGGCGGCCTGGCCCACGGCGACCCCAACCAGGACCCGCCGCCGTCCCTGATTGCCCTGGGGGCCTCGATCGTGCTGTCCTCGGCCAACGGCGGCCAGCGCATCGTGCCGGCGGAGGAACTGTTCGTGGACTACTTTGAGACCGATGTCCGGCCGGGCGAGATAATCACCGGTCTGGTGGTGCCGCCCGCCCCCAACGGGGCCGGTACCGCCTACCTGAAGTTCCTGCCCCGCACCGCCGACGACTATGCTACCGTCTCAGTAGCCGCCGTGGTAACCCCCGACGGTTTAGGCAACTGCGGCGACATCCGCATTGTGCTGGGGTCGGTTGGCCTTACGCCCATCCGCGCCACCGCCGCCGAGGACGCCCTGCGCGGCCAGCCCCTGACCGACGAGGCCATCCGCGAGGCCGCAGCAACGGTGCAGGACGCCGTGGACCCCCTGGACGACCATCGCGGTTCGGCGGAGTACAAGCGGGAAATGGCCGAGGTCTTCACCCGCCGGGCCGTCCGCCAGGCCATGACCAACGCCGGTATGGTGTAGCGCCGTGAAGCTGGAGAATCGCTGCGTAGTGCCCGCCGACCGGGCAACCACCTGGGACCTGGTGATGGACGTGCCCCGGGTGGCTCCCTGCATCCCCGGCCTGTCCTCGCTGGAAGCCGACGGCGACGACGGCTACAAGGGCACCCTGCTGGCCCAGGCCGGCCCCATGCGGGTGAACCTGTCCGGCACCCTGCGGATAGTGTCCCGCGACCCCGAGCAGGGCGAGGCCCGCTTCCTGCTGGAGGCCGCCGACCGCCGCATCGGCGGCTCAGTCAAGACAACCATGACCCTGCAACTGTCCCCCACCGCTAACGGCCAGACCGAACTCACCATCGCCACCGACACCGCCTTCATGGGCGCCCTGGGCACCCTGGGCCAACCCATAATCCGCCGCAAAGCCGCCGCCACCGTGGAGGAGTTTGCCCGCAACCTGGCGGGGATGGTGGCAAGCACGGGGTAGCGCGATGGAACCGGCCAGCAAGATCGAGTCCATCAAAATCCAGGGCTTCCGCTCCCTGGCCGATGTGGAACTCACCGACCTGCCCAACGCCGCCGTGCTAATCGGCCCCAACGGCTCAGGCAAATCCAACATCTTCCTGTTCCTGGAAATGCTGCGGCAAATGCTGCGGTACCGCCGTCTCGGCGAGTTTGTCGCACGGCACGGCGGCGCGGACGACCAGTTGTTTGGGGGGAGTGCGCGGACGCCTGAGTTAGCCGCAAGTTTGGCAATCAAGATCAGTCAGGACCGACACACTTATAGTTTTACTCTGGGCTTTGCCCAATCGGACAAGCTAGAGTTCAATGAAGAGAGCTTTAGTAGCAGGCTGGTCAGTGGTCTCAGTGATGTTGGCTGGGCGTATTCAGGAGGCGGCACAGAGAGCGGGATAATGTCCCTCGAAAGGGACGGATTTCTTAAGGACAAAGACAGAAGCAAAGTAGACGATCCTGTAATTCTTGCTACTGTGACTTCCAGGTCTGACATTAGAGACTTTTTTGGCATCCTTGCCTTCCACCAATTCCACAACACCGACTTTAACTCCAATATCAAGAAGAGCTGGGATGTAACGGATAACGTCCGCCTGAGGGCCGACGGCGGCAACCTGGCGGCCGTCCTGTACCGGCTGGAACGGGAGGACACCAAACGGTACGACTACATCTGCGGTCTTGTAAACCGGATTCTACCCACCTTTGACCGGTTTGACCTGGAAGAAAGCTACGGCAAAGTCCTCTTGCGCTGGAAGGCCAAAGGGTCCGACAAGACCATGGGCGCCCACTTGACCTCCGACGGTTCCCTGCGCTACTTCTGCCTGGTAACGCTGCTGAACCTGCCCGAAGAGATGCTGCCCAGCGTCATCCTGCTGGACGAGCCGGAACTGGGTCTGCACCCGTCCGCCGTGGGGCTGGTAGGGGCAATGATAAAGCGAATGTCTAGACACAGGCAGGTTATTGTGGCTACCCAGTCGCCGTTGATGTTGAATGAGTTCGATTTGGGAGAGGTTTACGTCTTTGACCTGAAGGACGGGCGCACTAGAATCCATCGGCCGGACGAAGAATGGCTGGTGAATTGGGTGGAAGAGTATTCAACAGGCGAAATATGGCTTACTAATCTCATTGGCGGTCGCCCGTGGTCCGACTGGCCGTAGTTGTCGAAGGGGAAACTGAAGGGGACTTCGTGGACCAGGTGCTTGCCCCCTATCTCTTGAAATGCGACGTATACTCGAAGCCCACTTCCCTACGGGGGAGGATTTCGGTAGAACGGTTAGCTAATCGAATAGCAGAACTCTTCCCGAGTTTTGACTTCGTAACTTCGTTGGTTGACTTCTATGGGTTCAGAGACAAGGGAACCAGAACTGTTGACCAACTGGAACAGGACATTATTCAGGGCGTCGACGGAAGGCTGCGGCCCAACTGGGACACAAGGAAGGTAATTCCCTACGTCCAACTACACGAACTTGAAGGGTTGTTCTTTTCCCAGGTCAACGGCTTTCTCAACGTCCCCGGGGCGAACCAGGCAGCCATCCGGCAATTAGCGAACATTCGCGCCCAATTTCCCTCTCCTGAAGAAATCAACGACAACCCCAACACCGCCCCCAGCAAACGCATTCTGCAGGTATTACCAGACTATGCAAAGAGAATCGATGGCCCCCTGGTCGCCCAATCCATCGGCCTCCCAACCATCCGCGCTCAATGCCCCCGCTTCAACTCCTGGGTGACCCGCCTGGAATCTCTTTCTGCTTGAATCCCGTTCACAAGAAAACGCCCGGCAGATTAACTCCCGGGCGCAATGATTCTTGAAAAAGCTCTCCCCCTAAACCCGTATCACCCCCACCAAATCCCCGTCCTCTTCCTCAATCGAAATCTCCGTCCCAAAAGGCTTCGAAACCTGTTGCAGCCACGTCAGCGTTTCCCGGGCCATGGGTTCTTCGGCAAGCACGGGGCGGCCCCGCTGGGGGATGGGACGGCCAAAGCCCATGTCGATGGGGTAGAGAATCACTTCTCTCAGGTCGCCGCCAGCGTAGTTGCATACGGCTACCACGCTCTGCCAGAAGACCGGGTCGGCGGCGAAGGCGCGGGTTCCCCCGCCCGACCGCGTATCCAGGTAGTCGCCGGGGGTGCTGTTGAAATCCAGGCCGAAGCGGCGATAGGCCTCGTGGGGCAGCCACAGGACGCTTTCGTTCTGGAAGATGAAGTTCCCCAGGCTGTAGAAGATGGGACGGTTCTTGTAGATTTCTATGCCCCGCAGGAAGTGGGGCCCGTGACCCACGAAGGCGGCGCAGCCCTGGTCGATGGTCCAGTGGGCGAAGTCCACCAGGAAGTGGGGTGGGGACAGGCGGGAATGGCCGTGGAAGTCGCCGTCGGGACCGCTCTCGTGGCAGTGGACGCCATAGACCTGCCAGTCTGACTGTTTCTGCGTTCCCCGAATCCAGTTGCCGATGCCCAGGCGGTCCTCCTCGTTCAGGGCGGTGCGGATGGCGTACTCCTCGTCCAGGATGAACTTGTTGTCCAGGAAATCTATCTCGGTGCCGTGGTCGGGGGCGTCCTCGTTTCCCCGGAACCCGAAGTGGCGGTGGAAGGCGTGTTCCTCCTCGTAGCCCAGTTCCAGGTTGGCTTTGCGCAGAGCGTCGAACACGTCCTGCTGCACGTGGTGGGTTATGTCGTGGCGCAGGGCGTTGACCCCCGGGCGCCCGCGGAAGTCGGGGCGGCCGGCGCCGGCCCGGGACTGCTCGCTGTAGGTGCTGGTGGCCCCCATCACCGCCACGCGACCCCTGGCCGAGTCCACGTAGGCCGGGGCGCGGGCCTCGTCCAGGTCGCGGCCGCCGCCGGCGTAGGGCAGGTCGATTTCACGACAGTGCTCCAGGGTGGTCAGGAATCCCCCTTCCGAATAGTCGAAGGAGTGGTTGTTGGCGGCGGTTACGGCGTTGATGCCCATCCACTTCAGTTCGTCCAGGTTGTGGGGATCGGATCGAGTGTAGGTCGCGCTGCTCCACTGCCAGCTGCTTTCAAAGTCGTGGAACAGCATCTCCAGGTTCACCAGGGACACGTCGGCGCCCCGGAGGATGTCCACCAGCTTGAGGAACCGGGGTTCCTGGAAGGCCCGCATCCGGCGGGTAATCATTGCGTCGCCGCCCAGGGCAATGGAAATATCGCGGCGCTCGGCATCGTAAATCTGGGTCATGGCTGCCTCCTTGCGGTGTCCGGACAAGGGTTGGTTGAGTGGTGGCATTTTAGCAGATTTGGGGCAGGGAGTTGGCGACCGGTGGGCGGGCAGCGGAGGCAAATCGCCTTCGCAAGCGCTGCCTGCATCATCGCCGCCGCTGGAAAAATTACGTGGACGCCTCCAGGGTGGCTTCAGACGATGGTATATACTAACTGCATACCCTTTTCCCCAGGTATGTGGAGATGATAGCCGGCATTGTTTTCCTGGTGGGACTCCTCCTGGTGGTGTTCTTGATCGCCAATGACCGGCGGCGGGTGTTCTGGCGAGACCCGCGCCGGAGGGACAGTCGCGGCTCCCATCTGCCCATCAGGTTCTTCTGGTGGTAGGCAGCAGGCTGAGAGACCTTTCGGCTCCCCAGCGCAGGGTTATCCGGGCCTGGTGCATGTATGACTGGGCCAACTCCGGGTACGCCACTTCCGGCGGGGCGGCCATCTTCCCCGTATATTTCGTCTTCCTCTTCAAGGACGCGCTGGGCGAGTCCGTTTCCATCCTGGGCATCACCTTTACGGGCAGTTCCACGTGGAGCCTGGCAATTGCCGCGGCCACCGCCCTGGTCGCCGTAACCAGCCCGGTGCTGGGGGTGATCGCCGACCGGGTGGCCATCAAGAAAATCCTGCTGTGGATCTACACCATCGTGGGGTCCGTGGCGGCCTGCCTGATGTTCTTCTCCGCCTACACTGGCCAGCCTTGGCTGTGGTTCCTGGCCATGTTTATGCTGGCCAACGTGGGCTTCGCCGGCTGCCTGGTCTTCTATAACACCTTCTTGCCTCACATCGCCCCCCGGGAACTGCTGGACGATGTCAGCAGTCGGGGCTTCGCCTACGGTTACGTGGGCGGCGGGCTGCTTCTGGCGGCGCACCTGGCCCTGATCCTGGTCATGCAGGACACCCAATGGGCCGACCTCGTTACCCGGCTGGCCATTGCGTCCACCGGGGTCTGGTGGTTCGGCTGGGCGCTGTGGACGTTCAAGGTGGTTCCGGAGCCGCATATTCCCAACGAGATGCGCAGGCTGCGGCCGGTGCGGGCGGTTCGGCTGGCTTTTACTGAACTGTCCCACACCTTCCACGAAATGCGGGCCTTCCGGGCCATCCTGGTTTACCTGGTCGCTTACCTGCTGTTCAACGACGGCATCCAGACGGTGCTTAACGTGGCCGGGGCCTACGGGGCGGACACCATCGGCATTCCGCTGGTGTTCAACATGGCCACCATCCTCATCATCCAGTTTGTGGCGGCCTTCGGGGCCATGGCCTTTTCCTGGCTGGCTTCCCGCATCGCCACCAAGGGCGCCCTTATGGTTACCCTGGTGGGATGGTCGATTCTGGTCCTCTTCGGTGTCGGCATAGCGCCGCTGCAACCGGACCGCCACGAGGACTTTGACTACCAGTTGGAGTACCAGGCGGAACTGGGCGTGTACGTGGTGGGCGCCGCGCCGGAAAAGGAGGACTCGGCACAGGACCGGACGTGGCGTGCAGAACTGGCGGCTTCCGGGGTGATTCCGGAATCGGAAACTGCCTTGCGGGCCGGAGATACACTGCCTGTTGAGCGGACGGAGGCGCTGGTGGAAAAAATCGGGCTGTCCGACAACGCCCCGTATTCCATTTCAGTGGAGGGCGGCGGACTCTCTGCCGAGACGGCCACGGGTCGGCTGCACCGCTCCAACCTGAGCGATGGCCCCATAGACTGGTGGCCGAGCACAGTAAGGCGGCTGGTCTGGCAGTGGCTGGGGCTGGACGCACCGTACCAGTGGCTGCTGCTGGGCGTGGGCGTGGGCCTGGTAATGGGAGGCAGCCAGGCCCTGGCCCGCAGCCTGTTCGCCCAGATAGTGCCCCATACCCGCAGCGGCGAGTTCTTCTCCTTTTTCGGCTTTATGGGGCGGGTCTCTACGGTCTTCGGCCCCCTGCTCTACGTCGTGGTAACGGGCCTGATTGATACCAGGGTGGCCATCCTGTCCATAATGGGCCTGATCGTGGCAGGGGGAGTGCTGCTGCACTGGGTGGACGTACGGTCGGGTGCTAAGGCGGCGGACGAGGAGGACGCCCGGCATTACGCCGAGGCTGGCGAGGCATTTCCCGCATAATTGTGTAGCCTTGTGGAACCCTGCCCTGGTGCCTTTTATCGTCCAACCGGATACAATGTATGTATGGCAGAGATTAAAAGAGGTACAGGCTGGGTCGTATACTACGACGGTGAATGCGGTTTCTGCACCCTGTCCGTGCGGGCGCTGGCGCTGGCCGATTTCTTCCGCGTGGTTACCTGGACATCCTACCAGGAACTGGATGAACCGCCTTCCGGTTTGGCGTGGGAGGATTTGGACGCCGCGGCTTACCTGGAGGTCAGGAAGGGTTCATCCCAGTCCGGTGACGGCCCCGAAGAAGAGCGAAGGCTCTACCAAGGATTTTACGCCTTCCGGATGCTGACGTTGCGGTTGCCCCCGCTGATGCCCCTGGCCCCGCTGCTGTGGCTGCCCGGGGTCAACCGCCTCGGGGAGTCCACCTACAAGTGGGTTGCCGCCAATCGCTACCGCATCAGCCGCAGTTGCCGGCTGAAGGCGGGTAGATAGGGCGACTCCCCTGCCCGCGAACTTTCCGCGAGTACAGTACACTTTTGCAGGCGTCTAGCGCAGCGCTGCCACAAACAGGTGGCCGCCGTAACCGCCTTCGTATCCCGGCAGGGCAACAAGTTCAGCATCAAAACCCGCTTCGTCCAGCAGCTTCAGCCAGGTAGTGGAGGGAAACAGTCCGGTAGTATGCCGGTCCTCCACCACCCGCAGGCCGGCCGGTTCGTGGATGATGAAGAAGAAAAGTGACTCGATAGTGGTGTCCGTAACGTCAGGGTCGTGGCAATATTCGACAACGGTGAAGGGCGGGCGGGCATCGGCGCAAATCCAGTGGAGGACGCGGGGGCCGAAGAAGGATTCCTTCAGGTAGTCGGGAGACAGGAGAAGGATGCCGCCGGGGCGGAGATGCTGCCGGGCGGTGGCAAAAGTGTCCAGAAGGTCTTCTTCCGATAACAGGTAACAGACGGCGTCGTGGATAGCCACGGCGTCGAACTGCTTTCCCAGCCGGAAATCCCGCATATCTCCCAGGTGGTGTGGGATGCCAGGGTTGAGTTGCCGGGACAGGGCCAGCATTTGGAGGGACAGGTCCACGGCCGTAACGTCGAAGTCGGCGGCCAGGTGACTCAGGGTGTGACCGCCGCCCGAGCCCAGCTCCAGCAGGGAGTGGCGGCCGGGGCCCAGCCTTTGGCGGAGAGCATCGCGCCAGTGGCCGGCGTCGTCGGCATAATCGGCGGGCGGGCTGAAGGCAGGCCACAGCCAGGCCAGGTCGGTGTAAAGGCGGTGAGTCGGCGGCACCGTGCTATTATACGAAAACTTGAGCCGAATAGAGGAAGGAGACAGGACCATGGGCAAGCTGGACGGCAAGGTAGTGGTGGTAACGGGAGCCAGCCGGGGCATCGGAGCGGAAATTTCGGCCCGCTTTGCCGGAGAAGGGGGCAAGATTGTTTGCGCGGCGCGGACGGTGAGAGAAGGCGACCACCCCCTGGAGGGGTCGCTGGAGAAGACCGTGGCCGACATCAAGGAGGCCGGCGGCGAGGCTGCGGCGGTTGCCGTGAACCTGGCTCGCCCCGAGGAGTGCGAACGATTGATTGAGGAGGCCCAAGAGCTCTACGGGCCGGTGGACGTGCTGGTAAACAATGCCGCGCTTACCTACTTCATCCCCATCAAGGACTTCCCCACCAGCCGTTGGATACGGTCGTGGGAGGTGAACTTCCACGCGCCCTTCATCCTGAGCAGGACGGCCTTGGGGCAAATGATACCCCGCCGGTCCGGCAGCATCATCAACATATCCTCGGGCGCCGCCGTGGGCCCGGGGCGCGGTCCCTACGGAGATAACACGGGCATCGCCGGTGGCGCCTGTTACGGGGCGGAAAAGGCGGCCCTGGAACGCTTCACCCAGGGCCTCGCCAGCGAGGTGTACGAGTACGGGATTTCGGTTACCTGCGTTTCCCCCTCCCTGGTGGTCCCTACTCCAGGCACGGTGTACCACAACCTGGTAACCGGCATGGACGACCCCAAGGGCGAGCCAATGTCCGTAATGGCCGACGCCGCCCTGCTGCTGGCCACCGAGCCCCTGGACGCAGTAACGGGCCGCGTAACCTACAGCCAGCAAATTCTGCTGGAGTTTGGGTGGATAACCGAGGGCCAGGGCCGAGGCGTTACGACGCCGGGAACGGGGTTCAGCGAGATTTAGGGGGTGGGGACTGAAAGAAGGGCGTTAATTCCCGAGGGGCCGGCGACTCAATCTTGCGAACCGATGTATTGCGATGGGTGGTGGGGATGGGAATAATGGGTGTAGGCAACTCCAGAAGCACGAATTGACCCACCCCCGGTTTACCTCCTATGCAGCGGTTAGAGCTTAAGCTTATAGTACCAGGGCATGTGTCGCTTGACGATAACGTGAGAGAACTTTTGCAGTCTGACCATGCGTTGGCGCCACTGGCCCACAGCTTAAGGGGACGCACTACGGATGACGGAGTGCCGCTCGGCCTGTTTGCGGTTCGGGTTGAGCAATCCAGAGTCTTCATTTCGAATGATTGGGTAGTCTCCATTCATGCCAGGAAGCTGATCCAATGCGTTTCGGCAATGGCGATATTGTTGAGCACAATTGGTCGCCAGGCAGACGGATCAGTCGAAGTAGAGATACTCACTTCTCGGGGTAGCAAAGAAGACACCCTAGATCGCTCATTGCAAGTGGAGAAACGGAACGGTCGCATGATCGGGTTCGGCAAATGGGCAGGTACCATTTTGGCAAGTGTAGCACTGGGCGCCTTTGTTCAGTGGCTGGCTTGCGGGAGGCCGTTGCCATGACACAAGCTATTGCCAATGAATTTGTGCAGCAGATAGCCGAAGATGTGAGTCAAAAGGGCTTCAAAGTAACAGTTGGCCCGTCTCGCATTCCAAATAGGACTATGTGGCGCTACGATCCACCTTCATTGATCAGGGGGCTCAAATTTACGCCGGATTTGCTGATCGAGAACTCGGGGAAGTTTGCAATTGTGGAAGCAAGGACACGGCCTTTCCTTTTCGGGGGAGTAGCAGATGCCCGAAAAATGGCGGAGTATTTCGGGGCTCCCGCTATTATTTGTGTTCCAGATGAAGTTCTCCGGGAAATTCCGGGCAGCGTGTTGAGATTTGCGGTGGAGGAGAGAGTCCAGGTGACCCCATTTTCCGGCCTGACCGGAGCACTGATTGATTCGTTCTCTTCACCGACTTCCGTGCCAGGGGGCGTAAGGTAGAGGATTTAGCAACTCTCTCAAAATGGACCAGGAATATCCCACTAAAGGAGGAGGTCATTGGTGCGAAAGTTCTCACCCCCATCCTGACCTTCCCCCGTCAGGGGGGAGGGGACTTTCAAGATAGTTTCTTTGTGGGGGAAGCAAGCCAGGAATGAGTTCAGGGCTCCACTAGTCGGAGCCCTGAACTGTTTTCCAAACCGTGCTTTCCACCTCGGGAGGGTTGCCTAATGCCCGCCGCAGCCACCGCCGCCACAGCCGCAACCACCGCCGCCTGATCCGCAGCCGCAGCCCGCTCCGCAACCACCACCGGCGCTGGCGTACATGGGGTTGTTAATGACGAAGCCTACCTGGCCGCCAAACTCTTCCACGTAGTCAATGGTAGCTTCCTCCAGGAAGGGGGCGCTGTCCGAGTCCAGCAGGAAGCTGAGACCTTCCATGCTGAGCACGGTATCGTCGGGCTGGGTTTCCTTTTCCATGGTGAGCATGTACTGGAGCCCGCCGCCGGAAGGCATGGCAATGACCCGCAGGGAACTGTTGACCTCCTGCTCCTGGTCCAGTACTTCCTTGAGTTTTTCAATCGCCAGAGGGGTTACTTCCATGACGCAACACTCCATTTGAATTACCAGAGTGCGGAAGTTCCGTTAACTTCTGCTTAAGCGTAAGCCTAACATACGGGGAAAAGGCTAGTCAATTGAGCGTGAAGCAAAGGGTCTGGGTCGGGCAAAGAATAAGACCGCCGCAACGGCCGCCCCTGCGAGGTTCTGTCATCCAACAAATTGGTTTGGGAAGGGGCTGTCCGCCTGACCTACATTTGACTGGCAGCGCTGTCAATCGTTAAACTGCCCTGCGATATTCAGCCAAGGGATAGGAGAATCCTTTCATGAAGTTTGGCCTCTTTTACGAATGGCCCAATCCAAACCTGCGCAACTGGAAAACCCTCTTCGAGGAAGGCGTGGAACAAATTCAGTATTCGGAGGAAATGGGGTTCGAGTACTGCCTGATCGCGGAACACCATTTCTCCAACTACGGCAACTCCCCCGCGCCCTTGATGCAGGCTCTGTACATCGGGCAGCGCACCCGCAGACTCCAGATTGCCACGGGCATCATCGTGGTGCCCATCTGGGACGTGCTGCGGCTGGCGGAAGAGGTGGCGGTGCTGGACAACCTGATTGACGGCCGCTTCATCTGCGGCGTGGGCCGGGGATACCAGCCCCACGAAATGTCGCGCTTCGGCGTAACCCTGGAGGACTCGCGCCAGAAGTTCAACGAAAGCATGGAAGTGCTGGTGAAGGCCTGGACCCAGGACGAGTCCTTCACCTACGACGGGGAATTCGTCAACATTCCCAACGCCACAACGGTGTGGCCCAAGCCCATGCAGAAGCCCCATCCGCCCTTCTGGATTGCGGGCACCAGCGTGGAGTCGATGAAGATGGCGGCCCAGTGGGACATGATGCCCTTGACCACCGGCCTGCTGGGCGCCGCCGGAGTGCGCACCCACTACGCATCGCTAATCCACGCCCGCAAGGACCTGGGAAAGTCCTATCACGGACTGGAACTGGGACTGCAGTCCATCACCCATGTCGCCGAGACGGACGACGAGGCCCGCAAGCAGCTGCCCTACGCCCGCTGGCAGAACCGGGCCGGCCGTGCCCTGAACCGTCTGGAGGTAGTGGACGGACGGGTCCAGGTGGGGCCGTACGACGGCGAACTGGACGACGACGGCTTTATGGAGCGGCTCTACTTTGGCAGTCCCGATACCGTAATCGACAAGTTTTCCAGGGCCGCGGAACTGGGCGTTACCAACGTGAGCAACTGGATGATGTTCGGCGGCCTGGAGCACGAGAAGATTATGCGCTCCATCCGCCTGATGGGCGAAGAGGTTATCCCCGCCCTGAAGGACGTCGAACCGCCGGTGGGGCTGGCGGACGAACTGGCCGAAACACCGCCGGCCACCTCGGAACAGCTGCAGGCGGCCCGCTTCGGCGCCACCCCTTCGGACGTTACGGCGACCTAGACCTTCAAGTGAGCTTTAGTTTATGGTAGGGGCGGGTTTGAAACCCGCCCCGTTTTGCATCGCCTGACCCTGTCCATCCTGTATATCCATGTTTGAATAAATTCCAGATGGAGCACAACCATGTCCAACCAGTCACCCCTTCCCCTTACCGGCATCCGCGTCCTCGATGCCACCCACATTGTGGCCGGCCCCTTCTGTTCCCAGATACTGGCCGACATGGGAGCCGAGGTTATCAAGATTGAGCGGCCCCGCACCGGCGACTTGGTGCGAGGGCGCGGGCCCTACGTTACCAAGGAGGACGGGCAGCGGATTAGCTCGCGCTACATCGGGCTGAACCGCAACAAGAAGAGCGTCACCCTGGACCTGCGCAATCCCCGTTGCAAGGCGGCATTCGAGGAAATGGTAAAGGTATCGGACGTGCTTCTGGACAACTGGGGGCCCGGGGCCTTCCGGCGACTGGGCCTGGGCTACGACCAGCTTAAGGAACTTAACCCGGGCCTGGTGTACGCCAGCATTACCGGTTACGGCGACAGCGACGACCTGCGCGGCCCCTACTCCAACTGGCCTGCCAACAACCTGGCCATACAGGGGATGGCGGGGTGGATGGAACTGACGGGGGAGCCGGGTCGGCCGCCCCAGAGTGTGGGGGACAACATAGGGGACTCGATACCAGGAGTGTGGTCCGCCCTGGGCGTTGTCCTGGCCCTCCGCTCTCGCGAGCAGACGGGACAGGGACAGCACGTGGACATGGCCATGTACGAATGCATGGTGCTCCATACCCTGAGCAACATGTACGGCTACGAGGCCAGCGGCGAGGTGTTTACCCGCGACTACAGCCGGCTGGCCAATGCCGGCATGACCCTGCGGGCCAGCGACGGCTACGTGATTATGGCCGGGGCCAGGGTGCCCGAGCGGTGGAGCAACCTGTGGAGGCTGGTGGGGCGCGACGACCTGGCGGACAACCCCCAGTACCTGGCCCCCGGCGACGGCGACTTCATCGTGAAGCACGTCATTCCAGCCCTGGAGGAATGGTCGGCGGCGCGGCCCAAGTGGGAGGTGGCCGGCAAGATTACGGAACTGGGCTTCTCCATGGGCGTGGCCCAGAACACCGAAGACCTGGCCCACTGCCCCCAGCTGGAGGCCCGGGAAATGTTTGTGGAGACCGGCGACACCGCCGGCGGGCTTTTCCGCTCCCTCCGCACCCCCATCCGCCTGCTAGACTGCGCCACCATCGAACCAGAGACGGCCCCCCTGCTGGGCCAGCACAACCACGAAATTCTGTGCAGCATCGGCGGGTTGACGGCGGAGGAACTAAGGGTGTTGGAGGAGGAAGGGTTGGTTTAGACGATGCCGGATCTGGAAACAACTGAGTATTTCGAGCGAGTGGTGCGGTTAAAACATCCCGAAGTCCAGGACGAATGGATACAGCGAGTGTTAGCCGATCCATACTATACTGAACCGCAGGATGACGGTAGAATCAGATACTATGGTTACGTACCCGAGTTAGATCACTATATTCGGGTGATAGTGGAAGAGGGCAAAGTACACAATCGGTTCATTGACGGCAAGAAATTACAACAATGGGGAAGGCCATGAAGCTCCAGATTTCGTACTTCAAGGACACCGACACACTTTCTATCTGGAATGGAGAACCTGCCAGAGAAGCGGATGACGTAGCCGAGAATCTGATCATCGACATGAACGCTTCGGGCAGTCCTGTAGGATTGACCCTTGAGCATGCTGCCCAGCTTTCGCTGCCTGAACTGATCGGTTCGGCCGCTTCGCCGGAACTCTATAAGGAATCTTTTAGCAATCCCCATCCTTCACCCACCGGAGTGCCTGATCGAAGAGAGGATATAAAGCTGCACATCGACTACCATCAACAGTCCGACACCCTCCGGCTGGGCAACGGCCTGCCCGCTCCCAATGGGGAAGACATAGCAGAATATGTGACGGCCTTCTTCGACAATGAAGACCGACCAAATGCAGTAGTGATTGAACACGCCGCCGAAATTCTGTTGCCCGTCCTTCAAGCTGCAATGAAAGCAAGTGAGGAAGGCAGCGAAAAGCCTGCCAAGGCATCATCCTGAACCAGACTCGCTAAGTTTACTTTGCCCGCATCTCAAAACTGATCGGAGGAACCACCATGCCCACCAACGCAATGGGAGTTATTTCCAGGGCCGCCGGTGAACCGGCCCTGCTGGAGGAAATAGTCGTTGACGATCCCGGTCCCGGCGAGGTTCTGGTCCGAATCCAGGCCAGCGGCGTTTGCCATACCGACCTGCACTACAAGCTAGGCAGGATTACCAACGAGTTTCCCTTCCTGCTGGGCCACGAGGGTTCCGGCATTGTGGAAGCCGTGGGCGAGGGCGTTACCGACCCACAGGTGGGCGACTATGTGGTGCTGGCCTGGCGGGCGCCCTGCGGTTACTGCCGCTTCTGCGCCCTGGGCCAGCCCAACCTTTGCTCCGCCAGCCTCAACGCCCAGCCGCGCATGACGGCCAAAAAGGACGGCGCCGTCCTCAACCCCGCGCTGGGCATCGGCACCTTCTGCACCCATACCGTGGTGGCGGCCCGCCAGGCCGTGCCGGTACCCACCGCCTGCCCTCCGGAACAGGCCAGCCTGCTGGGCTGCGGCGTAACCACCGGCGTGGGGGCCGTGCTCTACACCGCCGGCGTGCGCCGGGGCGGCACCGTGGCCGTCTACGGCTGCGGCGGCATTGGCTCCAGCGTCATCATGGGCGCAAAGCTGGCCCGGGCCTCCAGGATTGTCGGCGTGGACATTGCGGAGAACAAGCTTGCCTGGGCCAAGGATTTCGGCGCCACCGACACGGTCAACGCCCTGGAAACCGACCCGGTCGAAGCCATCAAGGAACTGACCGGCGGCAACGGCGTGGACTACTCCTTCGAATGCGTGGGGATGCCCCAGACCCTGCTCCAGGCCATGTGGTCCCGTGACCTCGCCGGCACCTGCGTCCTGATCGGCGTACCCGATCCCTCGATGGTAGTAGAGGTGCCCATGCTCCAGTTCTTCGGCCTCGGTGGAGCCCTGCGCGTAAGCTGGTACGGCGACAACCTGCCCTCCCGCGATTTCCCCCTCCTGGCCAACTACTACCTGTCCGGCGAACTGGACCTCGACCGCGTAGTGTCGGCGGTCATCGGCCTGGAAGACACGGAAGCGGCCTTCGAGGCCATGGAACGGGGCGAAACGCTCCGGTCGGTGATTCGAATACCCGATGCGTAGACAATCTGCCTGAAGTTTCTGAAGATATTTGATGTGGCTGTACGTGATAAAGCCGGCTTGTGGTACCATTTAGATACGTCGTCCAGGCCAATACGTGCTCGGCACTCCTTTGAGGTCTCCCTGAAATGACCACTCCCCAACCCGCCAGGCTCCGGCCTTCATCGCCAACCCGCTATGAGGAAATCAGCCGTCACCTGCTGCAGCAAGCGGAGGAAGAACTGGACAACGGCGATGTTCTTCAGGCATCTGAAAAAATCTGGCTGGCTGTTGCTCACGGACTCAAGGCAATAGCGCAACACCGCGGCTGGAACCACCGCTATCACAACCATCTGCGCGCAATAGAGTCCTTCCTGTCGTTGGAATGGAACCGGCCGGACTGGGAAACCACCTTTGGCTCCATCGAAAACATGCATACCAACGCATACGAGCACCAGCGATTCCCAGGCAACATACGCCCTTATCTGCTTTTGGCGACTATCTATAGCCGGGAATTGGCGGACACTCGTCATTCGGCGCCACCACCAGGGGTTCAACTATCAGGAGAGCAGCAGGCGACTCAAGCCATCAACCTCCGTACCCTTACCCGCCCCTTAAGTGAGCAGGCCGCCTTCGGCACCCAGTTTACTCCTGAAGAGGAGACGGAATTGCCCCCAGTTAATCCCACTCAACCGTAAGGAGGCTGGTTTATGCCAGGCAACATCAAAGACCGCTACGGAATGACCCTCTCCACCAACTCATCCGATGCCGCCGACCGCTGGCAGGAGGGCATCGACCTGCTCCTGTCCCAGTCCTACGGCGCCGAGGAAAAGCTCCAGGAAGCCATTGACCTGGACGAGGGCTTTGCCATCGCCCACGGCTGTCTGGCCTTCCTCCACATGACCCGCGCCCGCCCCGACCAGGCACGGGAAAGCGTCAAGCGCGGCCTGGAACTGGCCGACGGCATCTCCGACCGCGAACGCCGCCACCTCGAGGCCGTCAACCTCTGGGCCAACGGCAAGGGCCCCGACGCCCTGGCCCTGGTGCGCGAGCACCTGGCCGAGTGTCCCCGCGACGCCGTCCTGCACCGCCTGGCCCAGCGCCTGTTCATGCTGGGCTGCAGCGGCGCCGGCGACCCCCACTTCCCGCCGTCCCTGCTGGCCCTGATGAACGAACTCGCCCCCCACTGCGGCGACGACTGGGCCTTTCTCGGCCAGTACGCCTTCGCCCACCACGAAATGGGCATTTTGGACAAGGCCCTGAGCCTGGCACAGCAGTCCTTGGAAATGAATCCGGGCAACGCCGTGGCCGCCCACTCGGTCACCCACTCCTACTTCGAGTACGGCGACCCAGCCAGCGGCGGCAACTTCCTGGGCAACTGGCTCGAGGGCTTCGACGCCCGCGCCCACTACCATACCCACCTGTCCTGGCACCAGGCCCTCTTCGAACTGGCCCTGGGCCGCTACGGCGAGGCGCTGCAACTTTACGAGGACTGGATCCGCCCCACTGCCATCCAGAAGAACATCTCCGGCCTGTCGGACAGCGCGTCCCTCATGTGGCGGCTCACCATCTACGGCGGCGAAAAGCCCCCCATGCCCTGGGAAGAGGTGAAGGAACAGGCAGCCCCGGCGGCCACCACTCCCGGCGCGGCCTTCCGCGACGCCCACGCCGCCCTGGCCTTCGCCGCCAGCGGCGACCGGGAACTGATGGACCAGATGATCAGCCGACTCCGCACCAACGCCGAGAACGGCAACATCTTCGCCAAGGAGATCATCCTGCCCCTGGCCCAGGGCATCGATGCCTTTGGCCAGGAGGACTACCAGACTTCGGTGGACTACCTGGAACCCGTCTTCCCCCAGTTAACCCGCATCGGCGGCAGCCACGCCCAGCGCGAGGTGTTCGAGGACACCCTCCTGGAGGCCTACCTGCGTGCGGAGCAGTTCGACAAGGCCGAGGCCATGCTCAAGGAACGCTTGGGCCGCCGTGAGACCCCCCGCGACCTCTTCTCCCTGGGCCGGGTTATGGCCGGCAAGGGAGAGAAGGAAGGCGCCCAGGACAGCCTGGCCCGTGCCTCCGGCGTCTGGAAGGAACAGGGCGACGCCGAAACCCCCGAACTGAGCAACCTGGAAAAGCTGGCCGGTACGCTGGCCTAGCCCGCCACCGGGCCGCCCGGTCCCGCACCAACGCCAGGGTGAAAGCGCCGAAAATGCCCCACCCTGGCGTTCCCTTTTGCCCTTTCCCCGTCCCACCGCCTCACCCCCTCTCCTTCACACCCCGCCGTCTCCGCGAAGGGAGCCCCTTGTAACCCCGTCCTTCCCGATTCGATCCGGAATCCATAACGGGCGCGACTCCCCGTAAGTGCAGCCCTTGTGGCCGCCTTCTCCCCGCCGAAATAAAGCCAACCACGCCAATCTCCAAACCTCCGTCGCCCTGAACCTGCCGAAGGGCCCAAAAGCATTCACGGTATGCATGGATGAAGGTCCAGAACCCGTCTTGAGGAAATGGTCTTGAGTTCTTCCATTTCGCTGAGAGGGCCATTTAAATGAAGTGCAATCGCCCCGTTTCCGACACTCTATTTCTTGTGCGTAGTATCAGAAAGAGACGAGCCTGGAACGCCAATTGAGTGTACTTTTCCGGAGATCACTTTGTTCCTCTCGGCTAGAATTTCGATCTTTATGCTGTCGTGAACCGTTATGATTGTTATCTCACTGGCAGCTTTGTCCGCAAGGTCATAGAGTCCTGCTTCCGTGGCACTACGGGCTACAAAAGTTAAGGTGTCTGCCCTTCCTTCACTGGTGGGACTTGAAGCACCCGCATTGATAGCTATATCGTAGTTCCCCATAGTTACGGCAGTCTCGGCCACGATTCTCAGGGCACGGTCTCGTTCATAACTGTCTTTAACCGACTTGGCCGAAGAGTACATTTGGGCTATCGAAGGTTCCAATGTTGGAGTGGCGATAGGTGTTTTGCTTCCGGATGAAGGATTAGACTGAACTGCTGTAGTCGGTTCCATGGGATCGGCAGGATTCGTAAGGGTGCTCCACCAATCAAACGCGGTAATGGAGATTGTGAGAACTGCTGCCATAGCCGCCAAGAGATTTACTGTGTTGCCTGAAATCTTTCCCACTTTGTCCACAATATTCCAACTCGCTTCCGATCCATCACTCTTGGCAATCGTGGGGCAGCTAAAGCCACGGCGACAAGTGTTTCACTCTAGGCACTTGAACAAGGCGTAACTGCCTATGGCGAATGACAATGTTCAGAGCTTCCCTGAATCAGAACCTACAGAAAGAGCTTTACCTAACTCTACTAGTCCTTTTCGTCAGATTTAGGAGCGTTAAGCATAGGAGGCATTTGTGCATCGTCCTCTTCCTCCGCAATCAGGTTAGACAGAAAGTTGTTTAGTCTCACCATCTCGGATCTCTTTACGTCAAAAGGAATGCCCGTTACTTTGACGACTTGGTCCCTCCTGATTGGGAATTGGTGCACTATCTCTGAAGGATCCGACAGTTCTCCACTTACATTGGGAACAAGTAACGCCTCTTTGTCAGTGGATTTCTTGCTAGACTTCCCGCTCCGTGAAGCCTGATTTGCAGACGACCTTTGACCCCCTGAAGGCTTCCAGTTTGCGGGGTCTTCGTTATATTTTATGAATTCCGTAACCGCGTACTTTACTCTCTGGCCATACGTGACCATTGTCTCAGGACGAACCTTCATGCTGTTGATATTCTGGTAACGCTGTATAACAGACTCCAAGTCGCAAGCAGATACGTCTGCAGCTTCGATCTCGTCCAACACAGAGAATACGTTATTGCAAGCAGTCTTGAGAGAAACAACAGAAGCCTTTTTCATGAGACCCCGTTGAGAAGCGAAATCCAAGAACCCAATGACATCTTGTGTGCTTCGGTCAACCATGGAACCCCCTCTTTGTACTATGTGCTTTTAAGCATAAGCCTCAGATTCATGCTATGTCAAGTTATCTCTAACTGCACATGGTCTCAATTGGTAAATGTATTTCACCAATTCTATGGCGTCTCAATGTCCTCATAGTTGCACATGGCACTTATGTGTGCACAATGTTTTCTTGTTTCCAGTGTATGCAGCAATCTATAAGTGGCCCATGAATTGAGGTAGGTCCCTCATAGGTAACTTAACCCGATCGTGGGATAGGCCGTCATGCTCATTTATAGCTTTCCAGAAATCCCGCAACAAGGAAACGTTGTCTGGGGTATTTAGCCCGTACCGCCCTCAGGCGCGCTAGACTGGCCGGTAGTGTGCAGCCTGCCCGGCATCGATGAATCCGTCTACACTGCGGCAAGGCTAGCCCCAAGTATTCCGACTTCGTAGAACAATTGGGGCGGTCACTGACACTTGCCCATTGAATTCCGGGCTTCCGCCCCACAAACTGTCCAAAAAGCCTGGGAGATAGGGATGAAGCGGGAGCAACGGGCCGGAAGTTACCTTGTCCTTGTGGCCGTCTTGCTGGGTTTAATCTTGGCTACCTGGTTCTTGTGGAGTGTTGATTTTGAAAGCGAACCTGCCAGAATTCCTCCCGCTATTCAGGCCTACGTCACAAGTTTCATTCTCTTGGCGACCGGCATATTCGCCGCAGCCCGCTTCGAGTTGTTTCGCAACTTTATCCCCCACATCGCAGTCGAGCAGAAGGTAACACATCGCCCAATCAGCGATGGCTACGTCTACATTCTGGTAACTACCATTCTTCACAACAGATCTAAGGTAAAGGCTGACTTCGCGGAGGGACTTTGTACATTGCAAAGATTGGGACCAATTAGCGATGCGGAGGTCGAGGACATTTATCGACAAAAGTTTTCCGAAGTTGGTGCGCCTGCCAGTCGAACATTTCAATGGGTAACTCTAGAGTCAGAGCCGATTAGCTGGAACGGAATGGGGTTGACCGTTGAACCCGGCGGAGTCCATCAGGAGAATTGCGAATTTATCATTAGCGCAGATGTCACTTCGATACTGGCACACACTTACTTCTCTGGCTTGAATACTCCCACTGTCCCAGGAAGCTGGGGAGTAACCACCGTCCATGATATGATTAGCTTGGAACAGGCAAATGAGGTGCTGCATGAAGATTAAGTTCTGGGACAAGAATGGGGCCGGAAAGAACAAGCCGATGCTGCGGGGCGGTATGTCCTTCCCCCGCGAAGCCCCACCCAAGCTCTACCCCAATGACAAACCCCCGGGCGGCTCGCGTCCGCGGAAAACCACCCCGCGGTAGGCGCCACCTTCATTCCCGAAAATTCCTGCCCTTTTCCGGACAAACCGACCGATTCTACCCCTGAGTGGCTAAAGTCCCCCATAGCCAACTCCCAACTCCCCACTGACACAACCCCCTTCCCACCCTGCATAACCCCCCGCTACCATAAATCCAGAATACAAAAATAACCCGTCTTTCCCGTTTCCCCGGGCAGAAGCGCCGGTGGCGGCCAACCCGCCAAAACCCCGCCGCCAAGCTCGCCAGGCCAGCTACAAAACGCTCGGTAATGATCGGAAATGACCGGAAAAACTGATTTTTTCTCCCCGCCCTGTCAGATGCCAGGTTCGGGGAAACCCCGTCGTTCCGGACTTGATCCGGAATCCAGGGAGCCAAGGAGGCAAACCATGTACACCCTGTCCCAGATCCGCCGTAGCGTCGACGCCCTGAAACGCAAGTACGCCGCCGAACTCACCGTCATTAAGCTCTACCCCCTGGCCGAGGACTTTTGCCTCCTCTGGACCTGCGCCGTCGCCGACGGCAACCCCGTCCCCGACACCCACGCCTTCATCCGTACCATCGCCCGCAATGGTGTCCGGCTCGACACCTTTACCCTCCTCGTCCACTACCTGGAGCGCTGCTCCAACGAGGAAAGGGAACCCGACTCCCTCAGCATCATCTCCATCCTCCTGCCCCAGGTGCCCTACCAGAAGCTCCGCGAAATGCTCCGCTGGCTGGCCCCCGTCCTCGACGAGCGGGCCGCCCAGCCGGTCACCCCGGCGCCCGCCCGCACCCCGGCCCGCGTTCACCCTTATTTGACCGCCCTTATCCTGCGGGTCATCCTAAGCTGTGCCCACCCCTTCCCCACGAATCCGACCCCCCGCTTGGTTGTCGAAAATTCCTCATGTTTGTCCCCCATTCCCCTAGCTAGTCCCCTATAAATAATATATAATGCACCAATAAAGATGCGGCGGACCCGCCGCGTCTTTGCGGGGATTATCCTCCTCTCTCCTCCCAGGACTGTACCCCAAGCCGATGGCTCCTACCCGGTGTGCCCCACCTGGGGTCGCCAACCGGGCCTACTTACGCCTCGGAGGGACCGGACATAGACACTCTGCTTGCACTGGCCGGCGCTACCAGCGACGAGAGCATTGGCCTGATCCGCGACTTCGCCGTCACCATGGCCGTGGCCGGAATAGCCCTCGTGGTCTTCCGGGCTATCCACATGCCTCCGGTACTGGGCTACCTCCTGGCCGGTGTCATCGTCGGGCCCTTCACCCTCTCGGCCATCGACTTCGGCCCCCTAGCCAGCATCCAGGGCCCCGTGCAGAACCTCCAGACCATCCGCTTGCTGGCCGAACTGGGCCTCGTACTGCTCCTCTTCGGCATCGGCCTGGAGATAGGCTGGCATCGCATCCGCCAGGTAGGGCTCAAGGTCATCGTCATCGGCCTCGTGGAGATGGCGGCCATGTTCGCCGTGGGCTACGAGCTGGGCCACTGGCTGGGCTGGACCCAGACGGAGCGCATCTTCCTGGGGGCGGCCCTCTCCATCAGCAGCTCCGCCATTCTGATCAAGATGCTGCGGGACTCGGGCAGCCTGCACCAACTGCGCGGCCAGCTGATCGTGGGCATCCTGCTGGTGGAGGACTTCGTCGCCGTCATCCTCCTCACGGTGCTGGCAGGGGTGGCCACGGCCGGTGGCGCGGCCAGCCTCGGTGACATTGGCGCCCTGGCAGCCAGGCTGGCGATATTCGCCGTGGCAGTGCTGACCATCGGCGCCCTGCTCGCGCCCCGCCTGATGCACTACATAGCCCGCTTCGAGTCCGAAGAGATGGTGCTGATCGCCACCCTGACCCTGTGCTTCGGGTTGGCGCTGGCAGCGCACCAACTGGGCCTGTCGGCAGCAGCGGGAGCCTTCCTGATCGGGATGATCCTGGGTGACACCGAACTCTCCGAGCAGATAAGCCGGCTCATGAACCCCCTGCGCGACATGTTCGCCGCCCTCTTCTTCGTGTCCCTGGGGATGCTGATGGACGTCTTCAGCATCGGAGACTACCTGGTACCGGCGCTGGTTATCGCCGGGGTATTCATAGTGGGCAAGGTCCTGGCCGATACCCTGGGTACACTGTTGGCGGGAGAGGACGGGCGCACGGCCCTGCAAGTAGGGACGGGAATGCCCCAACTGGGAGAGTTCTCCCTGGCCATGGCCAAGACGGGCGTGGACCATGGATCGGTCTCAGCCTACTTCAGCCCGGCCCTGACGCTGGCGACGGCCATAACCGCGCTGATCTACCCCTTCATCTTCCGGTCGCCGGTGGCCGTGGCTAACTTCATTGCCAGGGCGTCGCCGGGGTGGCTGCAGCAGTTCAGCGGGGTGGTGTTTGTCTGGCTTACGGCCCATCGGCGGCTTTCAGTCCTGGGGTCCAGGCTGGCTGGGGAAGTAACCCACTCTATGCAGCGAATCATGCTCAATCTGGGCATCATCGTAATGATGATAGCGGCAGGGACAATTGCCCATGACTTTGCCCAGCAGGTAGCCCAGCGCTTTGCAATAAGTGCCGGGCTGGCAGACCTGATGCTGGGCGGAGTATTGGTAGCCGTCTGCATACCCTCAGTACTGGCGATCTGGCACAACCTGGGGTCGCTGACCGAGGAGGTAATGAAGTTCATTCTCCCCCCTTGGAGGAGAGCGCCCGACAACGTCACACGCAAGAACCTGCGAAGAGTAATCAGGAACAGCCTGCTCATAGTTATCCTGGTTCTGCCCGCCGTCGGAAGCCTGCCTTTCACGATCCACCTGTTCCTGGAAGGCGGGGTGTTTGCTCCCCTGGTGGCCATTGTGCTGCTGGTCGTAGGCGCGGGGGTCGCCTTTGCGGCTTTCCAGATACACGGCACCCTGGAAGCATCCTTCCGCCGCACCTTCCTGGGGGCGTCGGAATACTACCGCTACGACGAGCACCAGTGGGACTACCTGGCGGATGACTCCCACCTGTATTCCCACGACGGGGAGTACCATGAGCAGTTGAGCATGACCGATGATTAGACACTATGGGCAATGTTCGGTGGCGGTTATAATGGCCTTGGTCTGACTGTATTGAGGAGAAGATCATGCGTATTTGTTCGTTCTTGCCCAGCGCTACCGAGATAGTCTATATGCTGGGCCTGGAAGACCAGCTCTACGGCGTTACCCACGAATGCGACTATCCCGCGTCGGCCAGGAACAAGCCGTGGGTGGTGCGCAGCGTTTTTGAAGGGATGGATCCCCAGCCCAGTAGCGGGGAGATCAGCCGGGTCATATCGGAACGGCTGGAACAGGGATTGGGGATTTACGAAATCGACCAGCCTACCATGGAGGCAGCGGAACCGGACCTGCTGCTGACCCAGGCCATCTGCGAGGTTTGAGCCATTTCTTCTCGGCAGGTTGCCGAGGTCAGCGTCAGCCTCCCCAAGCAGCCGCAGGTGATTTCACTGGACCCCCAATACGTGGGCGACGTGCTGGAGGATATCCGGCGGGTGGGAATGGCCACGGGAGCAGAGGCGGAGGCGGAGAGAATTACCGGCGAGATGCAGCAGCGCATCGACAATATCGCCGCCAGGACCGCGGACATAACCCACAGGCCAAAGGTGCTGCACCTGGAATGGGTGGACCCACTGATGTGCGGCGGGCACTGGGTACCGGAGATGGTGGAGATGGCCGGCGGGGAAAACTGTTTCGGCGACAAGGAAACTGGCTCCTTTCAGCTGGTATGGGACGAGGTCGTGGCCAGTCAGCCTGAGGTTATCATCTTCATGCCCTGCGGGTTCGACGTGAAACGGGGGCTGGAGGACGTGCCACTGCTCTCGGAGAAGGAAGAATGGGCCAGCCTGCCGGCGGTGAAGAACAATCGGGTCTATGCCATTGACGCCGGCGCCTACACCAGCAGGTCAGGACCTCGTCTGGTGGTGGGCCTGGAAATTATGGCGGAGATGATACACCCAGAGTTGTTCACCGGGCTTATACCGGAGGCGGGGGCAACGCGGATTTACGGGGTGTGACCCTTGCGGGCTTCGGCAGGGCCATCGCATTTCATCATTGGGGAGGGCTCATCCGTGCTGCGAAGGCGAGGACCCGGAACTTGGGGCAGACCCGGTCCGGCGTTGGAATGAAGTCTCCCTGGAAAGGGCAATTTCAATTGCAGCCGCCTGCCGACTCCCTCGCGCCTTGTTCCTCTCTATTTGCGAAGCTATAATTCTGCCAGAAACTTGAAGAGAGGAGGCGGCAGGACAAACCCGGTTGGATCGTAACGCCGCCCCTTTTTCGGAGGAGATGCTGTTGGTCGCCAATGCTTCAGTTGTCCTGGAACCACGCGGAGAGGGGTTTGTGGCCTCTATACCTCTGGCCCAGTTGGAATTGTTGGGAGACAGGCCGGATGAGCGGCTGCAAGTGGCGTGCGACGCCTATGGCCGCACGGTGGCCGCAATTCGGGAAGTGCTTGCGGACATAGAGCAGCTGAAGAGCAGGCGCACACCCATTCCCGCCCGCAAGATGTGGGAACTGGGGGACGCCGTGGTGAACCTGGGAGCCGAGCTGGAAGAAAACTCCATGGAAATGGAGGGATTGAACGACCACCTGGTACGGGACCTGGGCATCAATGCCAAGCGGATGGGGACCATCGTTACTTTTCGACGACACCTGCCCGAGCAGGAAATGATTCCCGAATCCCTGGGCTGGAGTCAGTGCGAGAAGCAGGCCCGCAAGGTGGCCGAGGAACTGAGGGCCGCATGGCCTATAGCCACCCAGTCTTGACACACAACGTGGACAACGCTCTCCCCCGCTTTTCACCGACTTATCCACGAACCTGGTCGCCATGCAGATAAAGGACCTGGGTGAATTCGGCCTGATAGAACGGCTGAACAATATGGTGACCCGGGGTCGGCGAGGGCCGGACAACGGGGCAGCCCACGGCTTCAGATTGCTGGTGGACACAGGCGACGATACCGCTGCATGGGCCGCCGCGCCAGCCACAGAATTGTTTACTACCGATACCGTGGTGGAAGGCATACACTTCACCCGGGAAACTACTCCCTGGCAAGACCTGGGCTGGAAATCGCTGGCATCCAACATCAGCGACATTGCCGCTATGGGGGGCCTGCCCCTCTATGCCTTGATTACCCTGGGCCTGCCGCCGGAAACCCAGGTGGCTGACATTGAAGACCTGTACCGAGGGATGCTGGAAATCGGGGAGGAGTACGGTGTTGTCATCATAGGCGGCGACATGGTGGGATCACCTGTGGCCTTCATAACCGTCGCCCTGACCGGGGTGCACAACGGCCCTCCGATGTTGCGAACCAGTTCTAAGGTGGGGGACCAGGTGGCAGTAACGGGTTATGTTGGTTCTTCAGGTGGTGGGCTGAAACTAATGCTGGAAGGCCTGGGGGCCACCGGCAAATCAGCGGAGTACCTGCGGAATGCCCACCGGCGGCCGTGGCCGGCCGTCGCCCAGGGACAAACGCTTTCCATGGCCGGCGTATTGACGGCGATGGACGTGAGCGACGGTTTGGCGGACGATCTCTCAAAGCTTTGCCTGGCCAGCGGTGTGGGAGCCCGCATATTTGCAGAGAAGGTGCCAATGCATCCTGCCCTGCGGGAGGTTTTCCCCGACGACTGCCTAGACCTGGCACTGAACGGCGGGGAAGATTACCTGCTGCTGTTCACCGCGCCGGAGGAGGTTATGCGGGAAGTTATTCCCGCTTTGCCCGACGGCGCAGGAGTCCTGGGCGAAATTTGTAACGAGGAGCCCGGACAGATTACGTTGGTGAACGCCCACGGGCAAGAGGCTATTGTCGGCCGAGCGGGCTGGGACCACTTCAATCAAGGGAGTCCCAAGTGACCGACCCGATGCACATACAGACCACCTCGCCTGAGGAAACACAGGCCGTGGGAAGAATGCTCGGGGAACAAGCCCAGGCAGGCGATGTATTCCTGCTCTGCGGGCCTCTGGGGGCGGGTAAGACCTGCCTGACCCAAGGCATCGCCTGGGGTCTGGAGGTGAAGGAATACGCCCGCAGTCCCACCTTCGTATTGATGACCCGCTACCAGGGGCGGCTGACTCTTTACCACTTTGACCTCTATCGGATCAACGACCCCCTGGAGGCGTGGGACCTGGGGCTGGACGAGCAGTTGTTCGGAGACGGAGCCTGCGTGGTTGAGTGGGCGGAAAGGGCGGAAGAGGTCTTTCCGGAGGACTGCCTGTGGATAGACCTGGACTATGCGGAAGAAGGGGATGGCCGCACGATTTCCATCCCCGAGGTACCCGCCCGTTACCAGGCCATGGTGAAGTCGCTCGAGGGATTCAAACACGGATGAACAGGATGGACAGGATTTGGTTGACTTGCCGCCTGGCGGGTTTGCCGGTCTGCACCTTTCTTCATAAACGCGTGTCAAACACATGATTCTGACAATCGATACATCGACACGGAATGCGGGGGTAGCCCTGGCCCGGGACGGACAGGTGGTGGCTGCCCGCTCGTGGTGGTCGGCGGTGAACCACACCGCGGAACTGATGCCGGCGGTGGCGCACCTGCTGGAAGGGGAGAGGCTGTCAGCGAAAGACCTGGACGGCATTGCGGTTGCGCTGGGACCTGGCGGGTTCAGCGCCCTGAGGGTAGGCATGAGCGTGGCCAAGGGACTGGCCATGGCGTCAGGCAGGCCGCTGGCGGGAATCAGTACCCTGGACGCCGAAGCCCAACCCTACCTGCAATCAGGTCTGTCCGTCTGCGCACTGCTGGATGCAGGACGCACCGAAGTGTCCTCCGGCTATTTTGGGGCCAATGGACAGCGCCTGAGGGAGGACCGTATTTGTCCGCCAGCCGAGCTACTGGATGAGGTGGGGGCACCTCTGCTGTTTTGCGGCGAGGGCACGTCGGCCCATGCAGAGTTTATCCGCGACCGGATGGGAGACCAGGTGTTGGTGGTCGGCCACTCTCCAGCAGCCCGGCTATGGGCGCTGACGGCGCTGGCACACGACAGGCTGGAAGCAGGCGAGTCGGACGACGCAGCCACGCTGCAACCCTATTACCTGCGGATGCCGTCCATCGGCGGGCCGAAACGGCGGGACCGGGTGCGGCAAGGGGCGTAGGCGAAACTCCAAGGAAAAGGGAGCCACAAAGGCTACTCCTAAAGTGTGACCAAGGCGGGCACAACGCGATAGTCGGTGAACCCGCAAAATCAGAAGAGAATTAGCAAAGGAAGGACTTTAGTTAATGGCAGAACGCACACTGGTACTGGTTAAGCCCGACGGGGTCCAGCGGGGCCTGGCGGGGGAAGTGATTACGCGACTGGAGAGGCGCGGGCTCAAGCTGGTAGGCATGAAGCTGATGCAGGTATCGGATGAACTGGCGCGGCAACATTACGGCGAACACGTCGACCGTCCCTTCTTTGGCGGGCTCGTCAGCTTCATTACCTCGTCACCCATAGTGGCCATGGTCTGGGAGGCCAACAACGCAGTGGACATTGTCCGCAACACCATGGGGCAGACCAACCCAGTCAGTTCCGCCGCGGGCACCATCCGGGGGGACTTAGGCATTGACATTGGCCGGAACCTGGTACACGGATCGGACAGTCCCGAATCGGCGGAGCGGGAAGTGAACCTCTTCTTCAGGCCCGAAGAAATCCTGAGCTACGAGAGAGACGTGGATTCCTGGATAAACGAATAGCGCGCTGCAGCACGTCCGGTCCAATTGCCTGTGGGTGCGGGTTTGTAACCCGTCCTTGCCGCACTTATAGAACCAGCAGAAGGTCAACCGGCAAACCTCCTGAAGGGGAGAGTTGCCATGTCGAACAACTACAGAATGCGGACCACCTGGGGTGCGCGCGCCCAGAGGCGTTCCAGTTCGAAGTAGTCGCGCTCCTCAGGGCCGAATATGTGGACGATGATGTCACTGAAGTCCAGCAGAATCCAACCGGACGCTGGGGTGCCCTCCCGGTGAAACCGGCGGACACCGGCTTCTTTCATTGCATCGGTTATATCCTCTTCCAGAGCCTCCAACTGCCGGGCCGAGTTGCCGGACATGATTACAAAGTAATCAGTAAATGGGGCCAACCCCCTCAGGTCCAGCATCACTATGTCCTCGGCCAGCTTTTCCGAGGCCACTTCAACGGCCAACTGGGCAACTTCTGCTGAATTCAGGCGACACCTCGCTATTGCTTTATCTGAAATTGGAATTAGTAGTATAGCCGAGCCAGGTAGGAGGGTCAACTTGGTGGGCGAGGCAGCTTGTATTTTCCAAGAGGTCTGGTAGCCGGGTAAGGGCCGACCTGTGAGTCGGCCCTTACGGTCTTGGGAAACAATAGGCGTGGCGCTGGAAGGATACAGGCAAGGGGCGGCGGCGCCGAATTGGAGCACAACCCGGAAGGACAATTTGGGGAGCTGTCGCAAACTCTTGAGCCTGCCCGCGTAAGGCCTGGCGGCAGGCATGTCCTGCCAGGCATATAGAGCCCCGGAGGGCGCTAGCCTGCGCCCAAAGCGGCCAAACCCGCGTCGGCACACTCCTGGTCCTGGCTGTAATGGCCGCCGCTCACTCCAATGCCCCCAATCATCTTGCCGTCTACGTTGATGGGAGAGCCGCCCGCAAACAGGATCATGTCCTCCTGGTGAGGCAGGCTGTGCAGCAGGGGCGGGTCTTCCTTGATGAACTCCCACAGGCCCTGGGTTGGCACCCCAAAAGAGATTGCAGTCCAGGCCTTTTGCTGGGCAACGCGCACCGCCAGCAAAGCGGCGCCGTCCATGCGGCTGAAAGCCTTCAGAGTCCCGTCCGGGTCCAACACAGCGATAGCCATGGGTACGCCGATCTCCGCCGCCTTGGCTGCGGCTGCGGCAACCGCCTGATGGGCTGCTTCCAAAGTAATGCTTGACTTTTCAAAGGATGTGGGCATGACGAATTCACCTCACTACGGAATTGATGGGGCAAATATACACCAGTTGGCAGAGGTTTCCAAAAGACTACTGGTAGGAGGCCCTCGCATGGCAACTTTAGGACCCTGTCTGCCACAAGCGCTTCCCCTACGAGAATCTGAGCCCTGGGGAGCACGCAAATCCGCTAAATCACCGTCGCCCCCAGTATCTTTTCCAAATGTCCCAGCGCCCACGTGTGCGCGTCCGGATCAAACGTAGCCACGCAGTCAGCCGGAATTTCCACTTTGTAATCGCGGTTGCGGGCGTCGGATGTTGTGTGGAGGACGCAGATGTCGGTGCAGACGCCGCAGACGATTACCTTGTCGGGCTGCAGGTCGGCCAGTCTTTGCTCCAGGTCGGTGTTGAAGAAGCCACTGTAACGGTTCTTGGGAACCAGATTGTCGCCCGTCAGGTAACCGGCCAGTTCCGGGATAACCTCCGGCTCCTCCGTTCCGATTACGCAATGGACCGGAAATATCTGGAACTCCAGATCGTCGGGCAGATGATGGTCAGAGACGAACAGTACACTGGAACCGGCCGCTGTCTCCCGATCCAGCAGTTCCTGAATCCTGGGAATCAGAGGCCGGTACCCTTCGCAGTACAGGTTGTGCCCCGGCTCCACGAATCCCCGTACCATGTCTATTACCAGCACAACATTCGCCATGGTTGCACCTCAACTATACGGTCAGTATGAACGGACCCTCGTCATGGCTCCGCCCTGGCCTCCAGCTGGAAGCAGTTCCTGCCGGCGCTATGTTCCCAGATACGCTCGGAAAATGACCTACGTTCGTCCCGCCGGCCCCGGGAGTCGGTGGCGAAGACGGCACATAGCTCCTACTGGGCGCCTTCCAGCACCCGATACTCGTATGTCAGCCCTGTGTCAGGGTCTTCAATGGACCTGACATGGAATCGGGGTCCACTTAAGTCCCGCAGTCTCTGCGGCATTTCTTCATTCAGGTTGAAGTATATATCTACGTTTTGAGAAATGTTACGCAGGTCGTCAGCCCGCCGCTCGTCCAGTCTCTCAGCCCGCTGTTGCCCAGGGGTGCCGACCAGGTAGATGGAATAACCCAGGGTTGCCACAACCACGACGATGGCGCAGATTACCAGTCCCCGCAACGCCGGGGCGGCGCGGGCGGCCGACTCTACGACCTGGTCCTCCGCCTGGCGCATGTCCCACAGGTAATACCCGAAAATGGGACCGGTGATGATCAGGACAGCTACAACCTTCAGCACGAATCCCGCAGTTGGGTCTCCGGCCAGCAACCGGGACAGCAGGGCTATAATGTCGCCCAGGATCACCGCCGCGCCCACCACCAGGGTAAGGTAGGTCAGCCACCGGCGTATCAGCGATTGCCGCCGCTCCGGATCCGCCGCCACTGCTGCGGTGAGGCGCCGCATCAGGAACAGGTACAGGGGGAACGCCACGATGATGGCCGCCAGCGCGGTCGTTTGCGCCGCTGATGGGCCGGGCTCGTACCGGTAAATTGAACTGGAGAAATGGTGGTCAATCAGTCCAAAGAATACCGCGCCCAAGCTGAAAGCGAAGACGTAAAGGGAAATAAAAGAGACCAGGTAAAGGAAAGCCTCTCGTGCGTGCAGGTAGGGACGCGGACGGGGCACCGCCACTGGAAAATCCACATCGGCGAAGGACGCAAGGGCGGTGCTGACCTCCCGTTCCTGCCATCCGGCTTCTACCAGCACGCCCCGGATGGCGTCCCGGGTCTGTCCTTTTTCCAGGGAATCCTTGATGAATTGCCTTAAGTCTTCGTTCACCGATGTCCCCTACTTACTAAGCCGAGTAGTTCTCATCCGTCGCCAGCATTTCCGACAGCCCCATTAGCTCAAAGCACTGTTGCAAGGTAACCATGTTGTCTACCAGGTGGGCTGTCGTGCCCTTGTTCTTCAGTTCCTCCATCAGGCTCGCTACCACCTTGCCCACCGTGAGCAGGGCGCTGGCGGGATAGATGACTATCTTGAAGCCCAGTTCCTCCAGTTGCCCCGCCGTGAACAAGGGTGACTTGCCCGTTTCCACGTAATTGTAAAGCAGGGGCAGCTTCACCGACGCCACCACCCGTTCCGCCTCTTCCGGCGACCGGATGGCCTCCACGAACAGCACGTCTGCCCCGGCCCTGGTGAAGGCTTCGCAACGGCGCATGGTGTCGTCCCATCCCGTTACCGCCAGGGCGTCGGTACGGACTATGATGACAAAATCGTCGTCCGTGCGGGCGTCCGCCGCCGCCCGTATCTTCCCCACCATCTCGTCGATGCCGATGACCCGCTTGTTGTCCAGGTGGCCGCACCGCTTGGGGAACTCCTGGTCCTCGATATGCACCCCGGCCACGCCGGCCCGCTGGTACTGCCGGATGGTGCGCTGGATGTTCAGAATACCGCCATACCCCGTATCCGCATCGGCAATAACCGGCACCGACACGGTGGACGCAATATCAGCGGCATTCCCCACCATCTCGCCCATGGTGGCCAGGGCCAGGTCGGGATAGCCCAGGGTAGCCACCGAGGTGCCGGCCCCGGTCATATAGACTGCGGGGAAGCAGGCGTTTTCTATTATCTTCGCAGTAAGGCAGTCATACGCCCCCGGCGCCATAATGATGCCCGGTTCTCGAAGCAGTTGGCGGAGTTGGGTGGTGGAGTGTGGCATGTGTGACTCCTCCATAGCACGTTTTCTTTCAGGCTGATTGGTCTCTTTGCCTCAATGCCGGTATAACGAAAAGCGGCGGCAATGTATCGACTGAAAGTACGCCGGATCATTTCGCCAGACTGGGTCTTTGATCGAGTGGACGGGAAAGAAAGGCTGGACCAACCTCAACTGTAGAGGTTGCAATTAAAAGCTCTTGCCGCGGGCAACCAATGAGCCTATCCCGTCTCCTCCGGCATAGTCGCTGCAAGAGAGCGGTCCCTGGAAAGCACGAGATCCGAAGCTGACCCTACCCCACCATTCCCCCGTCAATCGTTATCACCTGGCCCGTAATGTAGCCCGCTCCCGGCCCGCACAGGAAGGACACCGCCTCTGCCACGTCGTCGGCGCTGCCGAACCGTTCCATGGGAATGCGGCCTAGCACCGTCTTCCTGGCCTCCTCCGTCATCTGGTCCACCATGCCGCCGGTGTCGATGAACCCTGGGGCCAGGGCATTGACGGTGATGTTCCGCGACGCCACCTCCCGGGCTACTGCCTTGGTGAACCCGATCAGCCCGGCCTTGGACGCGGCATAATTGGCCTGGCCGGCGTTGCCGCCAATTCCTACCACCGACGAAATGTTCACCACCCGTCCCTGGCGGCGGCGTATCAGGTGGGGCATCACATACTTGGTGCAGAGGAAGGCGCCCCGCAGGTTCACCTCCAGCACCCGGTCCCAGTCATCGGGCGTCATCCGCAGCAGCAAGCGGTCGCGGGTAATGCCCGCGTTGTTAACCAGGATGTCGATGCGGCCCCACTGCTCTATAACGCTCTTCACCAGGGCGTCCGCATCCTCTTCCCTGGACACGTCGCCGGACATTACAACGGCCTCGCCGCCGACGTCGGTGATGCCCTGCGCCACTTGTCGAGCCGCCTCCTCCGACGCCTGGTAGTTGACCGCCACCCTGGCCCCGTCCACGGCCAGCCGACGCGCAATTACCGCCCCGATGCCCCGGGACGCCCCGGTGACCAGCGCCACCTGTTCCGATAGCCGCTGCGCCTCCGTCACTGCGAGTCCCCCAGCAGGCCGTTGCGGCTGACCTCCGCCAGTTCCTCCCGCATGCTCTCCAGCAGGCCCATTTCAACGTACCGGACAGCGGTATTGATGGCGCCGGACACCCCGTCGGCCCGCGACGAGCCATGGCCCACGATTACGGCGCCGTTCACCCCGAACAGAGGACCGCCCATGGTGCGCGGCAGGTTGGTGGTCTGCCACAACTCATTGAAGACACCCTTCATCTGTTCCTCGGACATATAGGGAGATAGCAGCCGGCCCAGGTAGCCACCAAGTGCCGTTCCCATCCCTTCGGTGAACTTGATGAGGATGTTGCCGACGAACCCGTCACAGACGATAACGTCCGCCTTGTCGCCGAAGAAGTCCATCCCCTCCACGTTGCCGACGAAGTTGAGGTGGCTGCTTTCAAACAACTGGTAGCTTTCCTGCACCTGCCGGTTGCCCTTGGACTTTTCGGCGCCCACGCTGAGCAGGGCCACCCGGGGATTCTCGGTGCCCAGGAACCGGTGGGCGAATACGGACCCGAGAGCGGCGAAGTTGAGTAGCTGGGAGGGACGGCAGTCCACGTTGCTGCCCAGGTCCATCAGTACGGTGCGGGGCGCCAGCCCCAGGAAGGGACCGCCGATGCAAGGGCGTTCCAGCCCGTCCATCATCCCCAGCACCAGGGCCGAAGTGGCCATGGACGCTCCTGTGGAACCCAGGGACACCAGCACGTCGGCCTGGCCCGCCTTCACCAGCCTGGCGCCCACGATGATGGACGCCTCGGGCTTCTGCCGGAAGGCGTGCATGGGATGTTCTTCATCGCTGATCTTGTCAACCGAGGGGACGACCTTGACCGACTTGCTAGGCGGACCGTACTTGTCCAGTTCCCCTTCAACCGCCTGGGAGTCTCCAACCAGCAGCAGTTCCATGTTGTGGGTGTCCAGCGCGGCAAGCGCGCCCTTGACCGTTTCCTGGGGGGCGTAGTCGCCGCCCATGGCATCCACCGCCACGCGAATGGGGTCCCCGGTGTTAAGCGATGGACTATCAAAGCTTTGCATACCGTATTCCCTTCTCCTCCACATCCCGGGCCCGGGTCGGGACTGCTATGGCAGTTTCACCGTGGCGGTGCCCGTCACCAGCTCTTCTCCATTCTCCCCGTTCACCACGGCCACCGCGCAGGTTACCAGCCGGTAGCCGTCTCTTTCCTCTTCCTTCGTAACGCTGCCCCGGCTTGCCACCCAGTCTCCCAGGTAAGCGGCTCCCTTGAATCGAGTCCTCAGGCTACCCGACTCCAGCCATGCCTGCCCGTAGGCGGCGGCCATCATACGGGAAACCAGGGCCAGGGTCAGCATGCCGTGGGCAATAATGCCGCCAAACTGGGTGGCGGCTGCAAACTCGGCGTCCCAATGCAGTGGATTATGGTCGCCCGATGCCGTGCAGTAGGCGTTCAACCGGTCCTGGGTGATCTCCAGGGTCAACTCCGGCAGCGGCGCCTCCACCTCTCGTATTCCACCCATTCCGGTCCTACCCTTGCTCTTCCGGCGTCAACACTGTAGTTTTGCCCCGCTGAACCGGGTCGCCCGACCCGCAATAAAGCGTGTAGCCCACGGTCATAAACCGCAGGCCGCCCCTGCTTCTCGGTCGCTCGGGGACTGCCTCGCCCCGAATAACGTCGCCAACGGCCACCCCCGCTAAGGCCTCCATTTCCTGGATGCTATGAATGGTGCCCGCCGGCAGGGACAGTTTATCCAGCATGGCCCCCAGGGCCCAGGCGCACAGGGCCAGGGGCGGTACCAGTCCCGCCTCGGCATAAACGCCCAGATCGTCTCCCACCGCATCCAGGTACTCCCGCACCGATTGTTCGGAAGGGATCCAGCCGCCCAGATCTATGGCCGTGCCCGCAGCAATCTCCACTCAGGTTACCTTTTGTTCCCTTGGGCCTTCTCATACGGAAAAACCCCAACCGATTATACCTTAAACGGGAAACAGCGGTTATGGCCGGCCATCGGCCCATGTCTACGCACAATCGACAGGTATAGGAGAGCTCGACAGAGCTCCCCTTCGGTTCAACTTGTAAAGGCAGACCAAAGAGGGTTCGCCCCTTCGTGATTCCCCTGCCATCTGCTGGCCCTCAGCCCTTGCCAACTTGCATAACCGGTCCTCACTATAAGAATACGGTAATACTGTGGGCAGGTCCTCCACATCATCGACCCCTCCCTCCGCAGGGGCAAACCTGAGTGTCTGCTTTGGTTGGGGTCCGGCTGGTGGGCAACCAACACCGTCAGCTGACCTCGTGGGCAGGGGAAATGGGACAAAATGGAACAATATGGAACGAAATAAGAAAAATCCCCACTGCCCATCAGTTGCGGCCACCCAGCCAGGCTTCCTGTCGCCTCAAATAGGATATGAACGGAAATGAGTAGAAATAATCGGGAAAAAGTCTTTTCTGTAGTCGGGGTAGGAGCACACGAACTTGAACACCTTTAGCCGCCAAACCGGCAGATATCCGGCAGCGTTCCCTTCTGGCTGGCCAGGGCGCCACAAGGGTAGAAGCAGACCTGTGTGTCTGCCCTGGTTCACTGTACCGCACGTTGACCGAACCCCACGTCCTTTGTATTATCACTTCGGGATTAGTTGGTGAGAACTTAATACAACGTCTCCCCCGCCAGGAGGGCAGCTATGACTCAAAACCAGGCCGGTACCCTAATCGCCACAAGGCCAGGCATCCAGCGCATCGAGGTCGACCCCAAGCGCTCAGAATCCCCCACCTTTGAGGGCCGTTCTTTCGGCAGCGTGGGCCAGTATGAGAAGCTGCGGGGCACCGCCTACGGCGAACTGGACCCGACCGACCCCCGCAACGCCGTCATCACTGACATTGCCTTGGCCCCGGTCAACGAACGGGGCATGGTGGAATACTCCACCGACATCTTCATCCTCAAGCCCATTAACGTGGAACTCGGCAACCGCCGCGTTATCCTGGATTTCAATAACCGGGGCGGCATGCGGATGGGCCTACTCAACGGGGCCCGCGCCATTAACAACCCCACAACCGCAGACGATGCCGGGACCGGGTTTGTCTTCGATATGGGCTATGCCGTGGTGGGCAACGGCTGGGACATCAGCGCCAGGGGCCACGACGACATGACTATCAACGTGCCGGTGGCCACCAACCAGGGCAAAACCATCACCGGGCCATCCTATGAGTACATCGTCTTTGACAACGAGACCACCCTGAGCAGCGACCTGGCCTACGCCGCCGCAACCCTGGACAAGGCCCAGGCTCGCCTGACGGTCAAGGAGCGTCTGGACGACACTCCCGCAGAGATTCCGGCATCAGAGTGGGAGTACACTTCCGACGAGGGAAACGCCATCCGGCTGCTGCCTGAGGGCACGCCCTTCAAACAGAGCCACATCTACGAGTTCACCTACACGGCAAAGGACCCCTTGGTAGCCTGCATCGGCTTGGCCGCCACCCGCGACTTCCTGTCCTTCCTTCGCCACGCCCCCGCGTCGGCGGACAACCCTCTGGCCGGCCACGTCGACTATACCTACAGCTACTCCATATCCCAGCCCTCCCGAACCCTCAACGACTTCCAGTTGCTGGGCTTCAACGAGGACGAGTACGGCCAGCGGGCCCTGGACGGCATCCTCAGCCACACCGGCGGCGGCAACGGCGACCAGATCAACTACCGTTTCGCCCAGACCGACCGCACCGAGCGCAACCGACAGAACCATCGTTACCCGGAGGCCGTCTTCCCCTTCGCCCACCAGGTAACCACCGACCACCTGAGCGGCAGGACCGCCGGGCGCAGCCAACGGGGCGCGGCCTCCAACACCCTGCCCAAGCGCCTGGAAATCAACACGGCCAGCGAATACTGGGTCAAGGGCTGCTCCCAGCTTCACACCGACAGCCAGGGCAACGACCTGCCCGACCCGGAAAACGTGCGTTTCTACCTGCTCTCCGGCCTGTCCCACGGCGTAGGCGATGTTACCCGGAAAGGCAAGAATCAGCAGTTCACTAACGGCGTCAGTCCCTATCCCGCTCACCGAGCCCTGCTGGTAGCCCTGGACAAGTGGGTCAGCGAGGGCGTTGAACCCCCGGCCAGTCGGGTGCCCCGCGCCTCCGAGAACGCCGCTTTTGCCGTCACACGTCCCGGTTTCGAGACCGGTGTCGTGCCAAAGGAAGAACTGGGGTGGCCCGACATCCCCGGCGCAACCTACACGGGCGTTATCACCACCCACTACTTCCTGGACTACGGCCCTGATTTCGACCAAGGCATCGTGGCGAACCTGCCGCCTTCCCTGGCCGGCCGGCCCGCTTACCCCGTGTTCGTCTCCAAAGTTGACGAGGACGGTAACGAAATAGCCGGCGTGCGCCTTCCGCCCGTGGCGGCCCCCATTGCCACCACCACCGGCTGGGCCCTGCGCCGGGCCGGCTTCGGCGAGAACGACGGCGGTGAGGGCGATGGCCAACACATCCCCTTCGCCAACACGAAAGAAGAAAGCCTGGCCTCGGGCGACCCGCGCCCGTCCCTAGAGGAACGGTACGGCAACCACGAAAACTACGTCGAAGCCGTGGCAAAGGCTACCCGCCAGTTGGAGGCAGAGGGTTTCCTGCTGCCCGAGGACGTGCGGGCCTACATCGCCGAAGCGGACGCCAGCTGCGTGCTGCGATAGTTGGAAGGAAGAGCCCGTCAAAATGACGGCGCCCCGAAACTTTGCAAGCCGGCATGCTCAATAGCAATCGGCGCGACAGATCCAGTAGTCGCGCCGATGTCCCTTGGTTGTCAGTGGACCGTTAAGATCGAGGCGGGTTTAGATCAAAGCAGCCCCTATTCCCCCAGCCCGAAGCTCTCCACCGCCAGACCGACGATGTGCTCCCCGATGGCCAGGGACGACGTGGCCCCAGGGGACGGGGCGTTCAACACGTGGATGGCCTGCCTACCCTGCAGAATGGAGAAGTCGTCCAGAAGGGCGCCGTCGGTGGCCACCGCCTGGGCACGGACGCCCGCCCCGCCCGGCGCCAGGTCCTCGTCCTTAATCTCCGGAATCAGCTTTTGCAGGTCGTGGACAAACACCGACTTGCTGTAGGAGCGGTGCATCTCCGAAACGCCAGTGCGCCAGTGCCTGGCAGTCATCTTCCAAAACCCCGGGTAGGTGAATGTGCCAAGGGACTCGCCCACGTCCACGTTGCTCTTGCGGTAGCCCTCTCGGGCAAAGGCCAGTACCGCATTAGGGCCCGCCTCCACGTACCCTTTAATATTGCGGGTGTAGTGAACGCCCAGGAAGGGGAAGCGGGGGTCGGGCACGGGATAGATAAGGCCCTTAACCAGGTACTGACTGTCCGGCCGCAGGGTGTAGTATTCACCGCGGAAAGGGATGATCCGGACGTTGGTCCGCTCCCCCATCATCTCGGCGATGCGGTCGGCGTACAGTCCGGCACAGTTGATGACGTGTGAGGCACGGAGCGACCCACGAGAGGTCTCCACCGTCATCGCCCCGTCCGTGCCGCCGATGGACTGCACGGCGGCGTCCATGTAGATGTCTCCTCCCTGCTCCAGGAACCTGGACGCGTAGGCCTCAGTTACCTTGACGTAGTCAATGATGCCCGTGGCCGGCGACCACAACGCCCGAAGGCCAAAGGTGTGGGGTTCGATCTCCTTCAATCGCTCGGGGCCGATCATCTCCAGCCCGGGGACTCCATTTGCCACGCCCCGCTCGTACAGATTGTCCAGCCGGGGCAGTTCCGACTCTTCGGTGGCGACGATGGTCTTGCCGCACAGGTCGTACTCGATCTCGTTCTCGTCACAGAACTGCTTCAGGTCCTTGGCCCCGCCAACGCAGAACTGGGCCTTCTGCGAACCGGGCCGGTAATAGATGCCCGAATGGATTACGCCGCTGTTATGGCCCGTCTGGTGGTTGGCGAGGTTCTTTTCCTTCTCCACCACCGCAACCTTCAAGCCCTGTGGAAACCGGCGAGCTAGCTGCATCCCTGTGGAAAGGCCAATGATCCCGCCCCCAATAATAACAACGTCGTATTCCATGGAGTTCATGACAAACCTCCGATTTTCCACGAGTGCTCACGAATAGGTACTAATTATACATTTGCGACTGTCGTCCGGTCGTGGACACTTACCCCGATTCAGGGTAAACGCATTCTGTCTTGGCCAGAACCTGTCATTCCCACGATGCCGGAAACGCCTAACCTGCCAAGTTGTGCCCTGGGTCTTATCCAGGCCCACGAAAACCTCTGTGGCATCGACAGGTGTTTGCCCCGTGCGCCGATACGTGTGCAAGACTTCTTAAGGTGGATTCTGTTCGTCAGCATTGTTACCACCATCGGGTTCATCCAATGCCAGCGACCGATCAACCGCCGCCAGGTAGGGCGCTAACTCCCCAGCCTCAGCGCCTTCATTCGGCGCATCAACTCCCTGTCCATCGCCACTGCCCTTCATGGCTCTCAGTACAAAGAACACCGCCACCAGAGCCGCCAGCAATCCCGCAATGGGTAGTGCCCACGCCAGCAGATTTACCCCCGACTTGGGTGGCGACGCCAGCACGTTCTGGCCGTACCGGTCGGCAAAGTAGTCCAGGACTTCCTGGCGGGTAGCCCCTTCTGAAAGCAGTTCCCGTACCCGTTGCCGCATTTGCTTGGCCAGGGGCACCTGGGCCTGGTCTATGGACTCGGCGGGGCAGACGGGACACATCAGCATCTGGTCGATGGCCTGGGCTTCTTCTTCGTCATAACTGACTTCCGGCGCCTGGGCGTAGGACACATTTATCCAAACCGCCACACCAATGGCCAGCAACACAAACACGGCCAGACATTTAGCTTGCGATGAGGGGATAAATGCAAAGGGCAGGTGTTGAACCTGCCCTTCTCTACGAATTCTGTTAATGCTCACTTTCTTCTCTGCGCGGCCTGCTTCCTGTCAGCCTACCCAAACCGAACGGCCACGACACCATCTGACTCTAGCAGCCCTCCGAGTTTACCCCCTGCAGACAGTCCACCACGTAGTTGGCCACCGCGTCAATCTGCTCAGGCGTCAGAAGCTTGGAGAAGCTGGGCATTACCGTCAGGCCGCCGGTCATTATGTTGGTAACACCGGCAGTGTCCTTGGCAATCATCAATGGGTCATCCACCGCAGTCAGGTCCGCCGGCACGCTGGGGACGTAGCCATAAACCGTCTCCATCTTGACCAGTACCGGCCCGTCGCCCTTGCCCAGGGGACCGTGGCACATGGCGCAGTTAATGTCATACAACTCACCGCCGTCATGGCTGGAGACCTGGACCTCGTAGTATGGCACAGCGCTGGCTGGAGTGGTCAACCGGGGCGGTTCGTGATCCTTGAAGTAAGGCTGATAATGCATCTCGTAGAAGATGTCCAGAGGATAGGAACCCTGGGAGCATCCCAAGGCCATGAGGCCCACCAACATGGCCAAAACGCCCAGGTAAGTCCTGCTCCGGAACTGCCGTCCCTTCGCAATAGAATTCATCAGTTGTCCGGAAAGTTTGCTCATATCTGGTTGCCTTCCACCGGCTCCAACCGGCCTCCGGCTGTTTCCATTTCGTTCGTTAACCAGGTCTCTTGCCAGCGAGATTGCCGCTTCACTCCCTCTTTACATCCACCGCGCCGGTTTGCCCGAAAACACCCTCCACCGTATTGTGCTGGGCCTCCTCGGTGTTCACCAGTACGCCAACGTAGCCTTCGGTGATACGGGTGTCGTAAAGGCCGGCCTTCAACTTGGGCAGGCGAGACTCGAAGATAATGCCCAGAACCGTGAACAGAATGGCCCCCAGCATGGTTCCCTCGTAGCACACCACTGCCATGGGCGGGATGGACAAGATGGGCTTGCCGCCGGTTACTATCGGGTAGGCCACCTGGGTCATTGAAGTCAGCAGTATGCCGGAAGTCAGGCCCAGCAGAGCCCCAATAAAGGGGAAAATATAAAGCCGGTGCGGCTCTTCCCTCTCTCCAAAGGCCCCCTCCGGATAGGGTGTATCCGTCAAAAAGTCCACGTCGGTTTCGGGAATGCCGGCCCGACGCAGGCCATCGCCCGCGTCGGCTGCGGCGTTGGCGTCGTCGAACAACCCCAATATCGGTCGTCTCGCCATAGCTTCTAACCTCTCTGCCTCTACGTGCCTGTCCCGTTTAGCCTGTCAGTGGGGACGGCGTTTAGTCTTCTCTGAAGGTTGCCGGAACCGTCCGGCGGCCGATCTGCACCTGGGTCTTCAGAACGTCCCCTTCCTTCACGTCATACAGGGGCACCAGCGGGAACACCCGGCTGAACAGCAGCATCAGCATGGTAACCAAGGCGAAGGTGGAACCGATGATGATGTACTCGAAGATGCTAGGCCGGTAGTCTGCCCACACGAAGGTAAACAACTGCTTGTTGATCAGGCCCGGTACGATAATCAGGAAACGTTCCAGCCACATGCCGACGTTCACCGAGATACAGGCGATGGACATTATCCACAAATTCCGCCGCCACGCCCGGCTCAACCACAGGGCCACCGGTATGAAGTAAGTGGTGATCACAAACAGGATGAACCAGAAGTTGTAGGGCCAGTAGGTGAACTGGGTCTGCCTGACCATCAGCTCGTCGGCTTCACGCCCGTACATACCAAACAGAATTTCCATTACCAGGAAGTAGAACCAGCCTGTGGCAACCACGATAAGCAGCCGACCCAGTGCGTCAATATGCTCGTGGCGGATATAGTCCTGCCAGCCGTAGCACCAGCGGAGCAGGATCAACGCAAAGGCCACCGCCGACACGCCGGAGTGGACCGCGCCCACCACGAAGTAGGGCGCGAACACAGTGGAATGCCATGATTTCACCGCCACCGCCATACCGAAGTCCCATGACACGATACTATGGACCGACACGAAAACAGGCAGGATCAATGCGGACAGCAGCACGCCGGCCACAATCTGCAGCTTCCACTGTCGGGCGTTGCCTTCCCAGCCCATGGCCAGGACACTGTAAACCCGATGGGCGATGCCAGTAGTATGGTCGCGCAGAACCGCAAAGTCGGGTATCAACGCAATAGCTACGAACAGAGTACTCGACGTCAGGTAAGTCAGAATTGCGCTGGGGTCCCACACCAGCGGCGTCCGGATGTTGGGCCAGATGCCGCGGGCAAAGTCGTAGGGGAACACCCAGTAGAGGATACGCCAGGGCCGCCCGGTATGCACAATGGGCATGACCATGGCCGTCATCAGGGAGAACAGGGTCAATACCTCGGCGGCACGAGTGGCGGGCCTGCGCCACTCTGCCTTCGCAAGACGCAGAATGGCCGAAAGCATTACGCCCGCGTGACTGATGCCGATCCAGAACACGAAGTTGGTGATGAAGAAGCCCCACGCAACCGGGCGATTCAGACCGGTTACGCCAAGGCCCCGGTTCACCATTATCCCCACGGCAATGGCCGCTATGAGCAGGATCAGTCCCAGGACAGTGACCACCGGCCAAAACCACCGGGGCGTGTCCAGTATTGACCGGAGCAAATCCCGGTTTACTTCTCTTGTACTTAGGACTCTGCCTTCCTGCATGGAAGCTCCTGCTTTCCTTCCTTTGCTGGGATACGGGGCCGTTTCTCCGACCCCGCGGACGGGGCACTCCCCGTCATTCCTTGTCTGAATGGAAAACTATTAACGCTTATTCCGGCTTGGCCAGCACCAGATATTCGCCCTTCATCAGGGTGCCCATCTTCTGGTACAAGGTCCCTTCCTTGACTTCCCAAATTGAAATCAACGGCAACAGTTTGGCCGACAACAAGTACACCAAAGCCGCTATGCCCAGCCCGCCCAGAATAATGAAGATATCCCAGATATCGGGCCAAACTGCGGCGGGAACATGGGACAGCGAGAATTCATAATGATTACCGGTGTTAAAGGCAGCCGCAAAGGTCCGCATGTTGAACAGGAACGCACCCACCAGCGCGGCAAGACCTGCCAGGGGCGGCCCCCATGCGCTACGGCGCAGCGGATTCCAGATAAGCAGCGCGAAGGGAACCAGGAAGCTGAACAGCATATTAGCCAGGAAAACTATCAGGTAAGGCTGCACGAATACGTACTTCAGGATGTTCTGTTCCACTTCCAGCCGCCCATACCAGTAGGTAACAAAGAAAGCGAACAAGTGGTATGTCCAAAGCAGGGTCAGGCCCAGCAGGATCTTGCTGGCCGACCAGAAGGGCGCCTTGCCAATGTAGCCCTCGTAGCCGCCCCATCGCCGCATGATGAACATTACTATCAGGATCATGCTCAGGGCAGATTGGAAGCTCATCACCGTGTACATGGGCGGCAGTACCGAGTCCTTCCAGAAGGGCACCATGCTCATGGCAAACTCGGTGATGAAAATAAACTGCACGAAAATCAACAGCATAAAGTAGAAGGCGCCCAGCAGGGCCAGGCCGGCCTTCTGGTGGTTCCATTGCCGCTTGGTCCCGTACCACCAGCCGGACAAGCCGTTGTACAGGCTCCGGCGGAAGCCGGTTGCCGTAGCCCGGGCCTGGGCCATGTCGGGAACTGCCGACAGCCAAAGAATGGCCATACTGCACAGGGCCAGCCCAACGAAGCACAGAATGTCCCATGTATAGGGCGCACCAATAGGAACCTCAAACCACAGCGTGCGGCGCACCTCAAGGTCCGTGCCTTGAACTTCCGGATTCTTGATGGACGGCATCGCCAGGAGTAGCGGTATAAACAGGAAAATGTTGACCACGCCCATGATGGCGAACAGCTCCGAAACCCGGGACAGGGGCCGCCGCCAGTGGCTCTTGGTGAACCGGAATGCGCAGGCCACCAGGGGCGCCGCTCCAGTAACCATGAAGACAAAGGAAAAAATCCCGGCGTAGTAACCCCACGGCCCGGGGCTGCCGAACCCGTCGGAAGTCGCGCGGATGAAAAAGCCGACTACACCCAGCACCGCCAGGATAAAGGCGATACCCAGGGCGAGTTTGTATCCCGAAGGCATGGAAAAGGTCTTGCCTGCCACGTCGGGAGCAATGTTCTCTTTCCTGGGAAAGACCCACATCCCCGCGTGGTGGCCGTGGCCCCCAGTTTGATGTTCAACGCTGCTAGCCATGATGCCCGCCACTGCTATCCAGGTTGGGATCAACCTTCTTCAGGTAAATCACGTTGGGCCTGGTGTTCATTTCTTCCAGCACGCGGTAGCCGCGCGTCTTGCGTTCCTTCTCGTGGTGAATGTTGTACCGGTTAACGTCCTCGAAGTAGGGTTGTACCGGACTGTGAACGTCGTTCTGGTCGCCGAAAGTTAGGGCGTTGGTGGGGCATGCCTGGACACAGGCTGGCATGTGGTTCCCCGACTTCAACGTGGCGTCGTTCAACTCACCGCCACCCCGCCGTTCCACCTGGAGTTGACCCCGGCGGATGCGCTGGATGCAAAAGGTGCATTTTTCTGTGATACCCCGGGTCCTGACGGTTACGTCGGGGTTAAGCTGGTTCTGCATTCGCTCCGGCCAGTTGGGGTGCCAGTAGTTGAAGAACCGCACCTGGTAGGGACAGTTGTTGATGCAATACCTGGTGCCCACACAGCGGTTGTAAATCTGGACGTTCAGGCCCTCGTCGTTGTGGTAAGTTGCAAACACCGGGCAGACGGGCTCACAGGGAGCGTCCTGGCAGTGCTGGCACATCACCGGTATAAAACGGGCCTTGATGTTGGGGTATTCCCCTTCCCAGTACCGTTCCACCCGAATCCACTCATAGGCCCGGTTCTGGAGAAAGGCGTTCTTATCGTTAATGGGGATGTTATTTTCCACCTGGCAGGCAATTACGCAGGCCTGGCAGCCGTTGCAGCGGTCCAGGTCGACCACCATTCCCCATTTATGATCAATTCGGCTTGTAACCATTCTTCAATCCGTTGCGGGCCCAGCAAGACCCGGTGCGTTTCCCTATAGCTGATCTCTGAAAAGACCGGCCTAATGGTTCGTTACCCTGATAACCGCTTCACCGGCGGTGTGCCCTATCTCCCTCGCGGGGAAGATACCCTCAAACTTGGCTACCTTCAAGCTGGCGCCGGTGGCCCTGACACTTGCTCGATGGCCCGCCCAGGCCAATGTTCCGTTTTCCGTCAGGTGGCTTGCCGACAGGATGTCCAGCACATTGGAGCTTTCCCGCGGGTCCCCGCCAGTGGCGTAATCGGAACCTGAAGTCCTTCCCTGACCCAGCGGCACCGCCACCACGTTTGGCGGCAGAGCCGGGTTGGGATACAGGACGCCGGTAATACTTCCGGCATCCGTGCCCACGCTGACAACGTCGCCCTCGCGCAAACCCATTGCCTCGGCGGTATGGGAGTTCAGCTCCACCCAGGTCTGCCACGTTACCGTGGTGACCGGGTCCGGCAGTCCCTGCATCCAGGGAATATGGGCGTGCCGTCCGTCCAGCAATGTATTGTGGGAGAAGGGCAGCAGGTAAAAATCGCCGCTGCCAGCATAACCCGGTTCCCTGCCCTGGGCTGCAATGTCGCTCAAAAGTCCGTTAGGAGCTGAAGGTGTCGGGCCACTGGTCGACTCATCCCACCATCCACCCTGCCGAAGCATTAGGTTCCAGAGTTCGTCGGCGGAACCAGCCTCGCCGGACGTGCCCCGGCCGGTGGCATACAGGCCCTCCACGCAGGCCTTCAACGCTGCTTCAACATTGGCAAACGGCAGTTCACTTTCCTGACCCATTTCCTGGGCCATACTCAGCAGGATGTCGCCGAAACTGCGGGGGTCCAGGTCACTGAGAGGATTGACCACCGGCTGCTGCATACCGATTACTTCATACCCCGGGCCCGGCTCGGGCACATCATCGCCCCAATCCTCCAGGAAATTCCGGTCCGGCAGTATTAGGTCGGCCATTATGGTAGTCTCATCCATAAATGAAGAGAAACTGACGACAAACGGGTCACCAACACTCACAGCGCTCTGGAATCCCACGGCATCGGGAAGGCCGTGGACCGGGTTGGCGTCGTGCACCAGCACCAGACGAGTCACCCCGCTGCGTATATCACTAGCTACCGTGGCCCAGTCCGCCGTGCTGCCCATCCTTGCGGCATCCGGCAGCATTGCCAGAGGACTGCCCGGGTTGAACCTAACGCCACCGCCGCTGCCCAAACTGCCAACCAGGTAATTGAGGGCGTAGATGGCCATCAGGTTGAACTGGCCGTTGGTGTGCGCTCCCGCGCTATCGCCACCCAGGGCAATAGCAGGACCGTGGTGGGAAAAGTTGTTGGCCAGGTCGCGAATCTTCTCTGCAGCCGACTTGCCTTCATGAAGTTGTTCGGGAATGCCAAGCCGCGCGGCGATCTGTTCCGGCGCAAAGGCCGCCAAGGCCGCCGCGCCCTGCCCGTTGGTCAGGGCATCCACGTCCACGCCCTCAGCCTGCATTCCTTCGCTGATAATCACGTAGGCCAGGCTCAGGGCCAGGTATCCCTCCATTCCCGGGCGAATGGGCAGCCATTCGTCGGCATTGGCCGCCGTCAGGGAGAAGCGGGGGTCAACATGCACCAGGTAACCCCGGCTCCCCTGGGTCTGCCGCCGGTTGCCCTGGCGGAACTCGCCGTAGGCCGTGGCCAGGCGCGTGGAACCCTTCCAGGTGGAAAGAAAGTCGGCGCCAAAGGAAATAACGTAGTTGGCGTTGCCAATGTCAAAATCGGGCAGGCGGTCCTGGTCGAACACACGCTTGATAGCGGAGCGGTAGGTGGTATCATCCAGCGCCTCAAAGCCCAAGTGCCTTCCACCCAGAGACGATGTAAACCGGTCGGCGATCATTCCCAGGGTTCCGCGCAGGGGTTCGGTAATCAAAACCATGCCCTGGCTGTTGGCCCGCAGCTCCCGCCGGAGAATGTCCAGCGCCTCAGGCTCCCACTGGATGGAGCGGTATTGGCCGGAACCGCGGGGTCCGGTGCGGAGCATAGGTCCGGAGAGACGGTCCGGGTGGTACAGGGTTTGGAGACCAACCTCGGAACGTACGCTCTGCTTACCCTGGTTCACCGGGTATTTGGGGTTACCTTGTATCTTTTTGGCGCGTCCCTCCATAACCCGGACAATGACGCCCTCCCCATCAGTGGCCTGCCGGCCCAGGGTGGCATACCAGTTGTCCCTCCCCTTTACCAGATCCTCCGGCAGTGAGCGGGGGCTTTGGAGGCTCAGTTCCTCGTCCTGGATTACGTCACAAGCTACCGCTCCGATGGCGGAGAGGCCTGCCCAGGCCAGGAAGTTGCGCCGTGTCAGTTTCATACGTTGATGCCTTTGCTCAGATTGGCTTGCGCCCGTACTGGCTCGCGCCGGTAGAGTCGTTACAGCCTACTTGTGACAAATGGTACAGTCGGTGCCTACGTTAAGTTCCCGGTGGCAGTCCACGCAGGTGCCCATCTTAAGGGACTGGCCAGGCGTGGGCTGGACTTCCGTCATGGCGGCAACGTCGCCGTGACAGACGGAACAGGCCTGCTGGGTTGTCAGTGGCAGCTGCCGGGGCTGCCCGTCGCCAATGGGCATGGCCACCGTGCGAGCCTCACCCTCGGTCAGGAACCGGATGTGGGCCTCGTGAACGAACCTTACGTGGTCTGGAATCCGGTGTACCCGTTCCCAGTTGATGGGGTCGTTGTCGTTGAACTTGTCCACCACCAGCTGCATCTGCTCCTGGTCCGCGCTGGAAGAGGCCATCAGGTTTTCGGGGTTGATCTGCTGGTGGCAGAAAACACACTGTTCCACTGCCGGCACCGTGGCTGCCGCGCCTTCGGTAACATTGCGGTGGCAGAACTCACAGGAAATACCCACGCCGCCCTCTTCTACGGAACCGGCGTGGACGGTGTGGGGGAAGTCGATGGGCTGGGCCGGGGCATTGCCCAGGCCGAAAGGCGGGTTGGAAAACCAGGAAATAAAGAGAATTGCTACCAGGAACCCAACGATGCCGGTGACGACCAATCCAACAACGGCCAGTGGGATGATGTTTGCGCTTGGCCTCATCGGCGCCAAAACCTGCCTATCTCTTAGTATCCGGCCGGACCGCAGACCCGGCGTGTTCCAGCCTGCGCTGGAGAACCTGCAATTTTCCTGAAGCTGGAAAGCGAGCCCAGTAAGGACGCTTTCCCTTCTAGACTATGAAATTATCGAATATGTTACCTAACATATCGAATCCCAGGGTTATTGCCGAAATCCACAAAATCCATGCCACCACCCACACGGCCACCGCAAACACGGTCAAGGGCCACACCAAACGGCGAAAGCCCTGGGGCAGATGTCCGGTCTGAACGGCGGAAGGGATGAAGGCGTGGGCAATCATCAGGGTGAAGGCGGTGATGATAACCAGGGGGAAGGCAATCCAGTACATGGTGAGCCAATTGGAGATGTTGACCCAGTCGATGTTGCTAAGCGCGCTCGGATCGCCCATCAGTCCTGCCTTGAAAATATACCCTCGATGGATTCCGGGACGTATCCAAATACCCCCCGGTCGGCAAACCTAGTGAAAATTATCACAGTCTTTAGGGGGTGTCAAGGGTATGGATTGGCAATTGCAGGCGTGAAGAGCGGCTTCAGCATGCTCCATACGCAACGGTGGGAGAGCCCTCTTGCCCTTATATTCCCTGGGCTTGTGCCTGATTTGCATCCGTTGGGGAAAGTCGCCGCTTATGACCGCAGCAGGGGTTGCCACCGGCAGTAGGTTGCCACCGGCCACAGCCACTCCGCTGGGCCAAACCGGAATCGGCTAAGCCAGGCATGGGACCACCGGAATTGCGCCGCCCGAACCCCAACGAAGAATATCAACAGCATGCTGCGGCCTACACTTACCTCCGCTAGTGCAACGGTCAGAACCGGCACCCCCATACGCTCTGGGCCAGGTAATTGGTGAAAACCATGCGACCCACTGAGCAGAGGCGGGGCTTAATCCAGTTCCCGTTCCTCCTGTCCCACAAGGATGCCAAGTGCAGCCACCCCTCTGACCAGGTCAAGGCTGGTGTTAAGTGAAGAAGCCGCGACGGATCCGCTGGTTGGCTACTGGGCTGGACTCTGCAATGGTGTTATTCCTGCTGCTTACTGATGTATGGAGCCTCGGAAACGGCGCGCTCGTCGCTTCCACGCAAAGCGCCAGCCATTGGCGATTAGCATACCGAAGGTCGGATCAATGAAACCTAATGGCTCCTGAGTACGTTTGCCCACCCACACCCCAGCATATATAATTGCCTCACAACACACTCCACCCCGACCTCCCTTGCACGCACGTTTGGTCTTATCACAGCCCGGTTCAATCGCCGGAGGAAACCATGACACAGCTTACCAACCAGACCGACGGCCAGGCTGACGGCCCCCTTGAAGAAATAGCGGCCGGTTTTTCCAGGCCGCTGCCCCAGGGCATCGCGCCCGAGGACCTGGTTGACTACTACCGCCGGATGATAACCATTCGCACCATCGACGAGCGAATCTGGATGATGAACCGCCAGGGGAAGGTGCCCATCGCCGCCTCCGGCCAGGGCCACGAGGCAGCCCAGTTGGGGGCCCTTCTGGCTGCCGAGAAGGACGGCAACTGCTTCCACTTCCCCTACTATCGCGACCTTTCCATTAAGATGGGAGCCGGTCTGACTCCCACCCAGGTGATGCTTTCGTTCATGGGCAAGGAGGGAGACCCATACAGCAACGCCCGCCAGTTTCCCCTGCAGGGCGCCGACCTGGCGCATAACGTCATCCAAACTTCCAACGTTGTGGCGGCGCAGTTGACCCATTCCGTGGGGTATGCCCTAGGCTGCAAGATGCAGGGAGACGACCAGGTAATTTTCGTGTATTTTGGCGATGGTGCCTCCAGCCAGGGCGAAACCCACGAGGCCATGAACTTCGCCGGCGTCCACAGGCTGCCCGTTATTTTCATCTGCGAGAACAACGGCTACGCTATTTCCGTGCCCCAGCGCATGCAGATGGCCATCGGCGATGTGGCCAATCGGGCGGAGGGCTACGGCTTCCCCGGCATCATCGTGGACGGCCTGGACCTTTTGGCCTCTTACGAGGCTTGCCGAGAGGCTATTCCTCACGCTCGCCGGGAAGGACCGGTGCTTCTGGAAATGAAGCTGGAACGCCTGATGCCCCACACTACCGACGACGATGACTCCCGTTACCGCCCCAGGGAGGAGATAGAAGCGGTCCGGGAGCGGGACCCGGTAGTCTCCTTCGGCAACTTTATGCTGGAGCAGGGTTACCTTACGGAGGAGCAGGAGGAGGAAATCCGGGCCGAGGCTCGTCGGGCCGTCAACGAAGCCACCGATTTCGCCGACGCCGCACAGCCTCCAGACGCGTCAAACCTGCACGAGAACGTTTATGCGCCTTAATTCATTGGTAAAGCTTCGAATCCTCTGTGGAAAAAACGAATAAGGAAGACCAATGGCCGTAAAAAGTGTAATAGAAGCCGTGCGGGAAGCCATGCGTGAGGAGATGCAGCGCGACGAGCGGGTCTTCGTCCTGGGCGAGGACGTGGGCTGGCGCGGCGGCGTCTTCCTGGCCACCCAGGGCTTCATCGAGGAGTTCGGTCCGGAGCGGGTCATAGATATGCCTCTGGCCGAAGCCTCCATTATGGGCATAGCGCTGGGCGCCTCCTTCCGGGGGATGCGCCCAATTCCCGAAGTGGAGTTCGCCGATTTCCTCTGGCCCGCCGTCAACCAGCTTATCGGCGAGGCGGCCCGGGTTTGCTACGGCACCAACGGCAGCGTCAACGCCCCCGTTACCATCCGCATCCCCTATGGCGGTGGTATCCGGGGCGGCCTGTTCCATTCCCAGAATGTAGAAGCCTACTTCTTCCACACGCCCGGCTTGAAGGTGGTCGCCCCCTGCACGCCATACGACGCCAAGGGCCTGCTCAAGTCCGCCATCCGCGACAACAACCCGGTGGTGTTCCTCGAGCACAAGAAGACTTACCGCCTGGTGCGGGGCGACGTGCCTGAAGAAGAGTATGTATTGCCCATAGGCGAGGCCGAGGTGAAACGCCCGGGCCAGAACATCACCGTGGTCAGCTACGGTTTGATGGTCCACTACTGCCTGGAAGCGGCCGAACAACTGGCCGCCGAGGGAGTTGCCGACGTAGAGGTGGTGGACCTGCGTACTCTCAAACCATTGGACACAGAGACCGTGCTGGAGTCGGTAAAGAAGACGGGCAAGCTGCTGGTCGTTCACGAGGACAACATTACCGGCGGCGTAGGTTCCGAGATTGCCGCCCTGGCCGCCGACCAGGCCTTCGATTATCTCGATGCCCCGGTGGCCCGGGTCTGCGGCCCTGACGTGCCCACCATGCCCTTCGCCCAGACCCTGGAAGACGCCTATATGCCGAGCACCCAGAAGATCACCGAAGCCCTGCGCAATCTGGCCGCCTATTAAAGATGATCCACGAAGGGACACGAACACCCACAAATTCGGTTACATATCATTAAAGTAATTTCGTGCATATTCGTGGATTGATCGAAAACCTATACCGGAGATGGTGAAACCTTGGCCCAGACTATAGAACTTCCCCACGTCGGCGAGTCCGTCGTCGAAGGCACCATCGGCAAGTGGCTGAAAAAACCGGGCGACCGGATAGAACGCTACGAGCCCCTGGTGGAAGTCGTAACTGACAAGGTAACCATGGAAGTCCCGTCCCCCGTGGATGGCTCCCTGGTCAAAATCCTGGCCGAGGAAGGGGAGACCATCCCCATGGGCGCTCCCCTCGCCGAGGTGGAAACCTCCGACAGCCCCGCATCGCAAACCGCACAAACTGAACCTGTCGAGGCTCCTGCCCCTCCCGTTCAACCTGAGCCCGCGGCGGAGCCGGCCAAGGAAGCGCCCGCCGCCCCGCCGGTCAGCCGCATCGGCTACCTGAACACCTCCGCCACCATGGTGGGGCCCACGGGAGGCGGCGCCGGGGACGACAGTCCGCCGTTGCCCCCACCGGAGCAGGCCGCCGCCGCACTGGCAGCCTCCCTGGAGGCCCAAGTCGCCATTGCAACCCCGGTAGTCACCACGCCCAACGGCGATGCTCGCCGTCGCCTCTCCCCCGCCGTACGCCGTTTAGCCAGAGAGCACGACGTTGACCTGTCCCTGGTCACCGGCACCGGCATGGGCGGCCGCATTACCCGCGACGATGTGCTGAAACACCTGGAGACCCGCGCTGCGGGTTCCTCTCTTTCGGAACTGGTCGAGGGACTTGCCGTTGCCGCCGGTCGCGACACGACCACGGAAGGCGACGAGGAACACATCCCCCTGACCCCGGTGCGCCGTATGATTGCCGAGGCCATGGTGCGCAGCGTGAGCCAGATACCCCACGCCTGGAGCATGGTGGAGGTGGACGTTACCGGCCTGGTGGCGGTCCGTACGGCAATGCGCCAGTCATTCCGCCAACGGGAGGGCGTGGACCTTACCTACCTGCCCTTCATTCTCCAGGCCCTGGTGGAGACGCTCAAAGAGAACCGCACCTTCAACGCCACCTGGGGCGGCGACAAGATTATCCTCAAGAACCGCCTGAACATCGGCCTGGCCGTGGCCGCGCCCAACGGCCTCGTGGTGCCCGTCATCCATAACGCCGACCGTCTCAGCCTCTCCGGCCTGGCCCACGCCGTAGCCGACCTGACCCAGCGGGCCCGGGACAACAAGCTGACCCTGGACGACGTGCAGGGTGGCACCTTCACCCTGAACAACACCGGCGTTCTGGGTTCCGTGATATCCCAGCCCATCATCAACTACCCCCAGGCTGCCATAATGACTACCGAGGCGGTGCAGAAGCGCCCCGTCATCATCAACGATGCCATCGCCATCCGGTCGATGATGAACCTGTGCATGTCCTTCGACCACCGCATCAACGACGGCGCCGAATCCAGCGCCTTCATGCAGTCCATCAAGCGGAGGCTTGAAGCGATAAGCCCGGAGGAGTAGAGACAGTCCCGATGGGGTGTTCTCTGTTGGGAGAAAAATCAGACAGGACGCACAATCTTCCCGGCTTGACGGAAAGAACCTTCCCAAGTATCAAAAAATCAACCGGAGGCTAACCAATGAATTTCATCCGACTGTACACCGGCGACGACGGCCATACCCACATCGAGGAACTGGACTGGGAGTCCCGCCCCGACTTTACCGACCTGCACGACGCCAAGGGCGTGGTCTTCCGCGCCGCTGAGGTGGGCCGGTTCAGCGACTGGCACGTTGCTCCCCGCCGCCAGTACGTCATCACCTTGTCCGGCGAAGGTGAAATTGGCCTGCGCGATGGCACCAAGTTCCGCCTGGGCCCCGGGGACGTCAACCTGGCCGAGGACACCACCGGCGACGGCCATACTACCGCCGTGGTCAGCGACACCCCCCGCGTAACGGTAACTATCCACCTGGAGGACTAGGCTTCACCCGTACAGGCAACCGGCGCCGGCAAACCGGCGCCGGTTTTTCATATCCGGATCTGGAGGTCAGGCTCATGGCAGTCACCCGACTGGAAGTACACTCCATCCGACCCTTCGCCGGCGGCGTCGTTTTCGGCGACACCGGGCCCTACCGGCAGATTGACGGTATCGTCCACCTGGCCGTCGACCCCAACCATCCGGCCAACGAGGTCATCACCGACATCAAGCTGGCTCCTCGGGATGCGGCGGGACGGGTCCATTGCTCCGCCGACTTCACCATCCTGCAACCCGAAGACACAACCCGGGGCAGCCACCGCATCGTCTTCGACGTGGTAAACCGGGGCAACCCCACCATTCTCACCAACCTGAACAGTGCCGGCCAGCGTCTGGGCGCCGGCAACGGCTTTCTCATGCGCCACGGCTACACGGTGGCCTGGTGCGGCTGGCAGTACGATGTACCCCCCAACACTCCCGGGCTGGTCAAGGCCTATGTGCCCGAGGCGCTGAACTCCGACGGTTCCTCCATATCCGGCCGTATCGCCATCGGCTTCCAGCCCCACGCCGTCAACCACACTCACACCCTGGCCGACCGGCTGCACAAGCCCCATCCCGCCGCCGACATCAATGAGGCGGACGCCACCCTGGTGGTGCGGGAGTACCAGGACGGCCCGGCCGAAGTTATCCCCCGCGACCGGTGGACCTTCGCTCGCCTTGACGGCGAGGAAGTGGTGGCCGACAGCCGCTCGGTGTACTTGGCCGCCGGTTTCCAGCCGGGCAAGGTGTACGAAATCACCTACACTACCACCGGAGCCGAAGTGGTGGGCATGGGAATGCTGGCCCCCCGGGACCTGGTGTCCTTCCTGCGGTACGGCTCGTCGGAGGCGGGCAACCCCTGCGCCGGCGAAATTGAGCATGCCTTCACCTTTGGCCGTTCCCAGTCCGGTGGGTTCCTGCGCCGCTTCCTGTACTGCGGGCTGACCCAGGACGAGGAAGATCGGCCCGTGTTCGAGGGCCTGATTCCCCTGGTGGCCGGCAGCGGTCGCGGCGAGATGAACCAGCGCTTCGGCCAGCCCTCCACTCCCGCTCGTCCGTCGGCGGGGCGTAGTTTCCCCTTCCACGACACCCTGCAGACCGACCCGGATTCGGGCCGCACCGACGGGCTGCTGGCCCGCCTGGACGCCGCCGGTAAGACCCCCAGGATCCTGTTGACCAACACGTCGGCGGAATACTGGAGCGGCCATGCCTCCTTGATCCACACCACCATGGACGGAAACGCAGACCTGGAACCATCGGAAAACGTGCGCATCTACCAATACGCCGGTACCCAGCACGGCCCCGGCCAGCTAAACCTGTTCGACGTGGACGTGCGGGAAGGTCCCAAAGGCCAGCAGCTGGACAACTCCGTGGACTACCGGCTCCTGCTGCGGGCAGCTTTGAAAAACGTGGAACGCTGGGCCATTGACGGTGTTGAACCACCCGCTAGCCGACACCCACGACTGGACGACGGGACGGCCGTGCCCGCGCCGGAACTAGAGGCAACATTCAGGTCTATCCCCGGGGTCAACTTTCCTGAAGTGCTGAAGCACGTTCACCGAGCCGACTACGGCCCTGAGGCCCACAACGGCTTGGTGCAGCCGGCCCCGTCCAGTCATGAACCCTACCCCAACTTCGTGCCTGCGGTTGATGCGGACGGCAACGAGGTAACCGGAATCCGCCTGCCCGACCTGACGGTACCCCTAGCCACCTACGCCGGCTGGAACCTGCGCCACCCGGACAGCGGAGCTCCCGGCCAGATAATGCCCCAGATCGGCTCCACCATCCCCTTCCCAGCCACCAGAGAAGAACGCGAGGCCACCGGCGACCCACGCCCGTCCATCGAGGAACGCTACGCCTCAAAAGAGGATTTCCTGAACGAGGTGAGACAGGCCGCCCAGGTCCTCATTGACGCCAGGTACATGCTGGCCGAGGACTTGGACACGGTAACTGAGCAGGCCGCCCAGCGCTACGATGCTTTGTCAACCAAAAGGGCGCCGGTGGCGGCGGATGATGATTAGGGAGACCGTTGTATGGGTGGGTTTCCAACCTACCCTTTCCCTAAATGCCGGAACATTGACAAAGAGGCAAGAAATTTGCAGGGGTTAGTTTGCTACCCCCCTTAACCCTATATCCAAGCCATCAACACAAAGGCCAAGAATATAGGGGCAAGTCAAAGACCTGCCCCTGCAATTTTGCTCACTACTGAATCTTCGTGCAATTCCTTGGTTGGCCTACAAATTCCGCGCCGGACTGGTATAGTCCTTCAGCTTGTTGTAGATCTGGATGCGGTTGCGCTGGGTGTCCATTATCAGCAGCCGGTTGTTGTGGGCGTCGAAGTCCACGGCCCGGGGCATCTGCAGCCGCCACTCAACTGTGATGTCCTTGACCTCCCGGCGCTTCTTCACTGCCTCCGGGTTGACTTCAACCACCTGCGCCGACCACGGAGTAAGCTCCCGAGCGTCGCCCTCGAAGCTGGTGAAGAATCGGCCCGTGGCGTCATAGGCCTGTACGCGGTCATTGCCCCAGTCGCAGACGTAGACATCGCCATCGGGGTCCACAGCTACGTCCGACGGCCGGCTCAGTTCACCCCGGCCGCTACCGGGGCTGCCGAACTGGGCCACGTAAACTCCGCCGGGGGTGAACTTCTGGACACGATCATTATTGCTGTCGGCCACGTAGATGTAACCCTCTTCGTCCAGGGTTATGCCCCATGGGGTGTTGAACTCGCCGTCGCCGCTGCCCGGAGCTCCGAAGCTGGACAGGTAGCGTCCCTCTCCGGTGTACTTCTGGATCCGGTGGTTGCGAGAGTCCACTATCAACAGGTTATCGTCCCCGTCGCAGATAATGCCGGCGGGGCCGTCAAACTCGCCTTCACCGGAGCCAACGACGCCCCACTCCGTTACCAGTTCCCAGTTGTTGTTCCAGACACTTACCTTGTTCAGCCACTCGTCAGTTACGTAAATGGTCCCCTTGGAATCGAGGGCCACCGCAGTAGGCCACATAAACTCGCCGTAGCCGTCTCCGGTCTTGCCGAAGTCGCCGAAGTATTCCTCATCTCCGGACCGAATGCCCACGTTGAACTTGCCCACCCGGGCGCCCCGGGCGGTGCGGTTCCAGGGGACGCCGGTAACGAACTCGGCCCCTCGGCTCACCACGTAGACCATGCCCTCGGCATCTATGAACATTGCGTTGCCGTAATTGAAACCCATGCCGGCCACGGCGCCGCGGCCCATGGCATGGCTGAAGTCGAAGGTCCTGCCAGCTACCACTCTTGTTACCATACTTGGCTGCGCCTCCCACATTAATTAAAGGGCCAGCCGTCTGAATTCAGACGCTGGCCCCTGTTGATCAATCAGGTCTGGTGACTAAAGGAATTTGGGTTTCTCGAACTCGCCCTTCACAATCGGCTTGGCGTCCAGGCCCATCCAGTCTTCCAGCACGGTGGTGTAGAAGCCGCGGAAGTCCAGGTTGGGCGCCAGGTCGCCCTGCGACAGGTCTTCGGCCCGTCGGGAAGGATACTCACCGTAGAAGCCTCCCCTAACCGGTTCGCCAAGGGCGAAGGCCGCGCCGGCCGCGCCGTGATCGGTGCCGGACCCGTTGTCCCGTACTCGGCGGCCGAACTCGGAAAACATGATCATAACCACGTTGTCCGCGGCATCGTGCTCTTTCAGGTCGGCAAAAAAGTCGCCCACCGCGGCGGAAACGTCGCTCCACAGGCCGGCGTGCATGCCAACCTGGTTGGCGTGGGAGTCAAAGCTGCCGTAGTCGCAGTAGAATATGCGAGTACCCAAGTCGGCCAGGTGAATGCGGGCCACGTCCTTCAGCTTGCGGGCAATGGGGGTATCCGCGTACTCAACGGTGGACGAGTACATGCCCGGCGCCACCTTCAGGATGTCGGCGCCCTGCATGGCTTCCAGGCCCGTTTCGCCCAGGAATTCCATCACGGCGCCGCTGCCGATGGTGGGAGTGTACATCTGGGTGAAGCGGTCCAGAATCTTCAGCCGCTGTTCTTCGCTGGAAATGCCGGTGAGCAGGCCGTAACTGTCCAGCCCGTCGACGGCGGCCACGGGAACACCGGGCACGGACACGGCGCGGAACATGCTGGGACCCATGCTGACGGTGGTAACCACGTTTTCCTTACGGGGGTCAATATCCCGGGCGGCCAGGCCCAGCCAGCCCTCAGTGCCCACCTTGTCCGGCTCACAGGTGTGCCAGATATCCATAGAACGGAAGTGCGACCGCGGGGAGTCGGGGTAGCCCACGCCGTGGATAACGGCCAGTTCGCCACGGTCAAAGATCTCCTGCATCACCTTCATGCTGGGGTGGAAACCCAGCTCGTCGTTGATGCGGATAATCTCCTCGTCGGCAATGCCCACCGTGGGGCGGTTGTCCTTGTACAGGGGGTCGGTGTACGGGATGACGGTGTTCAGATAGTCATTCCCGCCGGAAAGCTGCAGTACTACCAAAACCGGGTCTTTCTTGTTGCTGGTCATCTCCTATCTCCTCGCTGGCCAAACCGCTCGATTTTTGCCGGGTCGGCGACAAGTTACAAATTTTCGCAGTTAAGCATACTGGTATTCGCGCAAAGATACAACTAACTGGAGCATCTCGCCTACCCGGGCGCTGGCCTGGGCTTCATCGCCCCAGGTAAGGGTTCCCGTCTCGCGCGCGTGGTTGACCAGTTGCTGACGGTTGTCGTCCTGCACGATCATGGGCCCCATCAGATCCAGGCAAGCGTCCACGAACTCTTCCGGCTCCAGGTCGCCCCGCGCCTTCAGGCGGTTGACGATGGCCCGAACGCCGGGCTTGTTGACGTCGCCAATGCGATCGGCCACAAAGTTGATTCGCTTCATCAGGGTGCCGCTGTTAATCCACTCCGAGCCGGTGTGCCAGCCCTCCACGCTGGGGGGATTCAGCAGCTCCTGGCCCATGTAACCCGCTTCCTTGGACAGGTTGCCGATGCCCGGGGCTGGGAACTTGTAACCGCCCACCATGCGCAGTGTTCCCACCATCACCTCGGCGGGACTCTTGATCTTGGCGAAACGGGCTTCCTTGAAGAAGTCGGACTTGAACAATACCCGCAGCACTGCCGTCATTTCGTATCCCGAGTCGACAAAGGCCTTAGCCAGGGTGTCAATGGCCTCCGGATCCCTGGGCGGTACGTCCAGCCAGGATGGGACCTGCGGCTCGTCGGCCACGAAGAAGTTGTACAGGTGGCGGGCAACGAACCGGGCCGTGGCCGGCTGGGCGCAGACAATATCAATGATGTCCTCGCCGTTAAAGTTGCCCGTATGGCCCAGGAAGGTCTTCTCGCCTTCGTCGTGGTCTTCTTCCTGGTACTCGAACTCCCAGTTATAGCGCCCGTGGGCCTGGCGCGGAATGGCGGCGGCGATTGTCCAGCCAGTAAAGGCCCGGGAGCACTCCCGCACGTCGTCCTCAGTGTAGTTGCCCACACCCATGCTGAACAGTTCCAGCAGCTCGCGGCCCCAATTCTCGTTCACGGCATAGGAATGGTTATCGCAGTTGTCCAGCCAGTAAATCATTGCCGGATTCTTGGCCAGCTCCACCAGCAGGTCCCGGTAATTTCCCATACCGTAATTGCGGAACATATCTATCTGGTTGACCATTTCGTGCCAGTGGTCCAGCTTGGATCCGCCGGTGGCGAAAACATGGTGCCAGAACAGCACCATCTTCTCTTCCAGTACCCGTTCCGTGTTCATCAGGTTGTGCACCCAGGTGGCGGCGCCCATGCCCGGGGACGTGAAGGGTTTCCAAAAAGAAGGATGGTAGCGCAGGAACTCCAGGCGGTCGGCGCCAACCACCGAATCCGGGTCCAGCAGTTCCTCGACGGTAGCGTCGTAGCCCTTCTCGGCCCGTTCCTCCAGTTCCTCGCGGGTTGCGCCGAAGCCGGCGCGGCGCATAAGGTGAGCCATCAATGCAATATCTTCAGCCATATTCCTCCTGATTGCAGTTGCAGCCAAATATCGGGGCAATCCCTTGCCGGATTGGAATAGGGCAAACCACCTCCCCGTTTCTACGGGAAGCCATTGCGAGCTATTATCTTGACCGTTGCACCCATTGTCAACGTTGAGTCACGCCCTTGGCTTGAATCAGTCGCGGGACAAGCCATATCTGCGCAAAATGCGCCGTTGACGATGGTTGCCAGTCGGGCTATCATCCATTCAACACACCACTGCGATCGCAATGTGAAACAGGAGGGGCGAGCATGGACTTTGGACTGTTTACCACGTGGAACGCCATCTACGATGGCGGCAAGGTTCCCTGGGACCCCGAATACCAGGGCGGAAAACTCCAGGAAGCCGCGGCTTACAAGCAGAACTTCAAGGAAATCGACCACATAGAGGACGCCGGTTGGGATTACGTCTGGTTCGGCGGCAGCCACTTTTCCATCCAGGGCAGCATGGACCCCCAGCCCATCATGTTGTCCGCCATCGTCGCCAACCACACCAGGAACATCCGGATTGGCACCTCCATCCACCGTCCTACGCTTCGCCTGCCCGGCGAGACCGTATCGGAACGGGCCCTGCCCCACGAGCGGTACGCCTTCGACAACCTCCAGCCCGAAGACCCCTTCCAGGTTGCGGAACAGGTGGCCATCGTTGATCAGATCAGCGAGGGACGCTTCATCTACGGCCCCGGCGCTCGAACCAGGGGCTCCGACGAGCGCCGCGAGTACTTCTTTGAGTATCTGGCCCTGCTCAAGCAGCTTTGGGACGAAGACCGGTTTTCCGGATTTGAGGGCAAGTACTTCAACTACCCCGCCTTCTACGAGGGCTACATGAGCATTCCCAAGCCGGTGCAGAAGCCCCTGCCCATGCTGCTGCCGGTGGACAGCCAGGAGAGCTTCGTGCCCATGGGCGAGCAGGGCTACAAGATTGCCATCGGCGCCGGTAGTTCACCCCACAACCTGCGGGGCTCGGCCGTTCTGCGCGAGGACGTCAAGGCCTACCGCAAGGCCTACCAGGACGCCGGTCACGAGGGAGAACCCACCACTGTGGTGCGGGTCCCCACCCTGGTAGCCGACACCCAGAAGAAGGCCGACGAGCGGGTGGAACACCTGATGAACCTGGCCCGCCTCTACTACGCCGGACGCATCGCCATCGGCAGCACCGACGCGGGCAGCGCCGGTCCCGAAGCCACCGAGGAGGTCAACCTCTTCGGCACTCCGGAAGAGGTGGTGGAAAAGATCCACATGTTCCGCGAAGCATTCACGACGGACGAGATAATGTTCGAATGCAACTGGACCGCGTCAGTGCCGCGGGAAGTAGTAATGGACACGCTCAAGTGCCTGAGCGAGGATGTGATTCCGCACTTCAAGTAGGGGATCGGGGTTACTTGGGAATTAGTGCGGCCCGCCAACCGGCGGGCCGCTCTGTGCTGCTGGCCTATTATTTCGTTTTGAGACTCGAGATGGTTAACTACTTTCGAGCCAAGGAAACCACTCCCATTTCCATTAATTCTTCCAGTGCCGTCTGAATTTCCCCTTTCTTGAAATGAGGCTTTAGCTGGCTCACTGATTCGATGACTTGATTGCCTTTTTGCTCTTCGGGCCCACCCAACTTACTCCACACGTATGAGATGGTAGTCCTAAGCTCAAGTTCCTTCGCGCGGAAGCGCCCGAAATTCTCCACCACTTCTTCGACTTCTGCCTCGTATGACTTAAAGGAATCTTTAAGTTCCGAGAGCGTTGCCGCGTTTTGCCCTAACGTAATCTGGAAGCCTACTTCATCCTCAATATACTCTACGTTTACCCAACCTCTATACCTCGAGCGGTCTAAGTCGGCCAGCACTTCGGACGAATATGGACCGTAAGTATAAAGCGAAAAGCGGTATCCCAAAGGTACCTCATAAACTTCCTGAAGAAGGTAAGCCATTTTCATTAAAACTGTCTTTCCATATTGAGGGGATATTTCCTTCAGCTTATGAGCCAGAAATAGTGGCAATTGTAGTCTCATTAAATCCCTATTGTAGTCAGTCATTACTTAATGCTCCCTGAACGGACATGGTTCCAATGACAAGCCAGCTAAAATATTCTTTCCAAACTTATTCGAGCTTGGTCTCTATCAGACGGCCTCACAAAAATCCTTCGTTGCTCTACCGATTTCATGTTTCCTACTATTGTAGAATACTCAGACAATGGTCGGCCACGTTTTGGCTCTTGGCTGTCGTTGGGCACTATCATCAGATCTTGTGTGCCTAAAGAATACCAAGGCCTCGTAGCATTCCCTACAAAAGCGACCAATTCTTCTAGTCTAGCTGAAACCTCTTCGAAGCGCTGAATTTCCGCTTCGTCTGGCGTTTCTCCTGTCTCGTACACGCTACGGTACAGTGTACGGTTCATTATATTCTCACCGTGCTCACCAGCTTCGTCTCTCGCTATTCTTCCCAACACCATCCAATCATCCCATTTAAGATACTCTTCCAGGCCCTGAACATCAGGCAATGGAAATTCTGCCCTATCGTAATCGTTAATCAGTAACTCCTTCAAAACCTGTTCAACGTGGTGATCCAGAGCCTGCCGTGTATGGTGAAAATACACTTGAGTGAACATAGAGTAGCGCGCGATTATCAGGCCTTCAGCAGCGTGCCAACCACCTTCTTCGATTGCGACCACCGGATCATCGCTCTCGCTAAGGCCCAAGTTAATGGTCGCCAGAATCCGATCTAGATCATAGCGGCCGTATGAGACACCAGCATGCAGAGAATCCCTCAGCAAGTAGTCGCAACGATCTGCGTCAAGTTGGCTAGTCACTAGGGGTCGCCAGAGCAACCTTCTGACAGAGGATTGATTTGACAAGTTGGTGTTGCCAGAAACCAGGTCTGCTACGTCGGAAGCCTTGATGTCGTAATTCCAATTACCCTGATGTTGTTCAATAGTATCTCTAAATACATTCTCGATAATGCTGGCCGAATATTCTTCATGATGGTATCGCCTGTCGTCTTCCGCATTGACTGGGAACAATGTTTCTCCTGAATGCGAGAAAGGAGAGTGTCCGACATCGTGCAATAATGCGGCAAGCCTGACTATCTGGCGATCCCTACTAATTCCTGCTTGATCGTATCCTCTTTCGTGGCTCAGATAATCCCACTGTCTCTTGACTATGGCATCAAACATTCGGGTGGCTACGTGCATGGTTCCCAATGCATGAGGAAAACGCGTATGAGTAGCGCCCGGATACACAAGCTCCGTCAAGGCCAACTGTCTTATGCGACGAAGACGCTGGAAAGCAGGGTGGTTAATGATCTCTCGTTCCCAGTCATCATAGGCAATGAACCCATGAACAGGATCCCTAATATAGAAGTCTGGCATTTTCCATCGGTTTGCTCGTGTTATTTTGAAGCTATTAGACTGGGTGGCTTCTGCAGATTAGAAGTTTAGCAACGTCGCTAGACCTAATCAATTGGCAACTGTCACTAGGTATTGGCGATCGAGAGTCTCACTGTTACATCGGGCACCATAAGTATATTTTATTTTGGAATTGCGTTACATATCATTTCCCCCAACTGACACCCACCCCTGGACACCCCGCATAACCCCCACCTACCATAATTCCTGAACAGTCCAACAACCCACCCATGCACCGGAGCAACCCCGGCGGCGCCACCGCCACTTCCTTGCTACCCAGAGTCGGTGTCCAACGGGGAATGCGCGGAAATGAGCGGATATGGGCGGGAAATTTAGCTTTTTCGGGAAGGAGCTTCATGTTTACCCTTTCCCCAGGGTTGGCGTCATTCTCCACTCACCGTTGTCCGGCCCATCACCTGCCACCGGACTAGCCCATCCCCGGTGCAAAATACGCTATAATCCCCCCAACCCCCACGTCACCCCTTATAGGAGGCGCCCCTAATGCAATTTGGCCTGTTGTTTGAGTGCCAGCGGCCCTACGAAGGCACCGAGATTGACTGGAACGCGCTTTACAAGGAGACTCTGGCCCAGTGCGAACTGGCTGACCAGGTCGGTTTCGACAACGTCTGGTTCGTGGAGCACCACTTTCTGACCGGCTTTTCCGGCTCCCCCGCCCAGGACGCTATGTTCGGCGCGCTGAGCCGGGTTACCAAGAACATCCGCATCGGCTACGGCGTCTGCATCCTGCCCTACCACCATCCCGTCCGCGTCGCCGAGCGCGTGGCGCTGGTGGACCAGCTTACCGACGGGCGGGTGGAGTTCGGCACCGGACGCTCCAACGCCTACGAGCAGATGGGCCTGGGCGTGGACCCCCGCAACACCCGCTCCCTGTGGGAAGAGTCCATTACCATGCTGCCCCAGATCTGGCAATCCGACGAGTTTGAGTGGGAGGGCGAGCACTGGCAGGTGCCCAGGCGCCGCGTCCTGCCCAAGCCCGTCCAGCAGCCCCACCCGCGCATGTACCTGGCCTGTACCCAGCAGGACAGCTTCCGGCTGGCCGCGGAAAAGGGCCTGGGCGTCCTGTCCTCCGCCTCCTACGCCACCTCGGTGCTGGCCGAGCAGGTCAAGATTTACCGGGACGCCCTGAAGAACGTCAACCCGGTGGGCGCCTTTGCCACCGAGTTCTGGGGCAACAACGTCCACGCCTACTGCGGCAAGGACAACGACGAAGCGCGGGAACTGGCCGCCCTGTCTATGAAGACCTTCTTCGGCCCCGACAAACCCTACATTGCCGGTCGCATCGGCGCCTACGAGGAACTTCTGGAAGCCTGGGGCGGCGTACCCGACCACCTGCAGGCCGACTTCGGCCGCTGGCTGCGCCAGTCCGACGAGGCTCACCGTGCCCAGGCCGAAGAGTCGGGCATCTCCCTGGACGCCGGCCCCGGCGCCGCCCGGGCCGCCATCGCCCAGCTGGACGCCAACACCCTGGCCGACCGGGGCGTCATCATCGCCGGAGACCCGGACAGCTGCGCCACCGCCGTTCAGATGTACGAGGATATCGGCGTAGACCAGGTCATGATGATCATGCAGACGGAGACCATCCCCCACGAGAAGGTAATGTCGTCCATCGAACTGTTCGGCAAGGAAGTTATTCCCCGCTTCCGTAACGGCAACGGGGGCAACGGCAAGTAGATCGCCCATGCCCAGGCGAGGAGAAATGGACCGCCAGACCTTCCGGCTGCCCGAACGCCATCGCTGGAAGGCCAAAGAGGGCAACCAGATTTTCGTTGCCAACAAGGGGGGACGTGCGCTTCGAGTTCCCCGAGGGCTGGGTGCTGGACCGGACCAGCGGTGGTGAAGGTAAATCGGTCCGGTTCTACGACGGCCATCCCCCCAACGACAACATTCGCCTGGAAGTCTCCGTCATCCGCGCCCTGCACCCCTTGGCTCTCGACGCGCCCCTGGCGGAGGTGTTGAACGGTTCAATCGAGGACATCGGCGACCGTTGCCAACGCAGCGAAGCCTTCTCCATGAAGTTGCCCCACCACGAACTGGCCCTGCTGGATCTGGAGTACATTGACCCGGTAGAGAAGCGCCCTGCCCATTCCCTCTTCTGCCTGGCCCGAGCCGGTGGGGTTCACGCCTTGATCTCAATAACCTATTAGCCCGAGGACTCGGAGACGGCCCTGCCGGCGCGGGAAAACGTCCTGGGCAGCCTGCGCCTGGGATATTACATGGAGCACCCCTTCTTCGGACCTGACGAGGAGGGGTGATGAGCCGCTGCCCGCAGCAAATAATGTTGGTGCCTTATGTACCGGCCATTCTGCCTTGGGCTCTCAACCCGTACTCTCCCCGGTACTCCTCCGGAAGCTGCAGGGCAATCCGCTGCATTATCATCTCCAGCACCGCCTCGGCGGCGACCCGGGTCTGGCCTCCCTCCAGCACCGGTGGCGTGAAGGGCATTCCGATGTTGACCTGGAAGCTGCACAAGGGAAAGGGCATCCGCTGGTGGGGGAACTTCTCCGTGCCAGTGATACCTATGGGCAAGATGGGGGCCTGGGACCTCATTGCCAGGTAGGCCGCGCCGGCCATACCCTTGATCATCTGGCCCTCAGGACTGCGCTGTCCCTCGGGAAATATGACCACAGCTTCGTCTCTGTCCAGCAGTGCCAGCCCTGTTCGCAGCGCGCTCACCCCGAAGTTGCGGTCCACAGGATGCACCCGCAGGGAGTTGAACAGCCAGGCTTTGGCCGTGGGCACGAATAGCTCCTTTTTGCCCAGAAAGGACAGGGGACGGGGCAGTGCCGCGGCCAGGGATGGGGGATCGTTGTAAGAGATGTGGTTGGCCACCACTATGAGCGGGCCGTAGGGAGGGACGTTCTCCCGCCCGACCACTTCCATCTGCCCAAAGGTGTTGAAGCAGAAGCGAGCCAGCAGTCGCCCCGGGGTATAGAGGACAGTCACAGCCCCGCTCCACTCTTGCCTGAAGCGAACCCTTCCAGCACCCGCTCCACCACCTGGTCAATGGTCAGATCGCTGGTATCTATCACCAGGGCCTCGGAAGCCTGAGCCAGGGGGGAGTCGTCTCTCTCTGAGTCAATCTTGTCCCTGGCCTGGGCGTTGGCCAGAATCTGCTGGTAGTCCGCTCCCTGGCCCTGGGAAACCAGTTCATCATAACGACGCCGTGCGCGCACTTCGGGAGCAGCCACCATGAAGACCTTGAGATCGGCATCTGGCAGCACCACCGTGCCGATGTCTCGCCCCACCATTACAATGCCGCCCAGGTCTTGAGCCGATTGGGTGGCGATGTCCCGCTGCTGGCGCACCAATGCCCGTCGTACGCCGGTGACCCGGGCCACCAGGGACACATGCTCGTCTACCTGGGCCGACCGCAGCTCCGGCCCCAGCTGAATGTCGTTCAGCAGAATTGCGCCGCCTTCGGCGTCGGTCAGGCGCATGGAACAACCACAGGCCAGCTTCCCCAGACCCGATGCATCATCAATTCGCACCGACTCCCGCAGGGCCAGCCAGGTGATGGCCCGGTACATGATTCCGGTGTCCAGAAAGGGACATCCCAGGCGGCGGGCCAGTTCACGCCCTACCGCCGTTTTGCCTGCGGCGGCCTGGCCGTCAATGGCTACTATGCCTGCCTTAACCGTCAACCTGACACTCCCCACCGGCACGGCGTGACGACGTCGGACCAAACTGAATGTACATCGGCCTCAAGGAGTATAGCATAGGGCAGGAATCAGCCCTGCAGGGCTCGGGAAGGACCACTCGCCAAACTGCTACACTTGCTTGCACCCAGCAGGGAGTTAATCGAGTAGAGTTGGTAGACACAGACCACACTCACAAGGCCCTTTACCTGGGCTCCAGAACCTGGGCAATAGCCGGCACAATAGTGATCACGGTGGTTGCCTTTCTGGCGGCGTGGGCTCTTCCCGTCTGGCCAGGCGATGAAAAGCTGCTGGTATCGGTGCAAAGCTGGCAAAGCCCGTTAATGACATTGGCGCTCGGTGCCATCACCAACGTGGGCTGGTATCCAGTCGCCGCCACCCTGACCTTGGGGAGCCTGGCGCCCCTTCTGTGGCGAAAGCGGGTGGGCGATGCCCTTATGGTGGTCACCGCCGCGTCTTCCTCCCTGGCAACCCACGGCCTGAAGGTCCTGTTGGGGCGGCCGCGCCCCGACTACGCCATCGTGGAGCAGGTTCCACAGAGTATGGGATTCCCCAGCGGACACGCAGCCTTTGCCATGCTGCTGGGCGGGGTACTGATCTACCTGGTCTGGCAGCACGTGGAATACCCTCCCCTGCGTTGGGCCGTGTGTGTCGCGCTGGCGCTGCTGGTCCTGGCCGTAGGACTTTCCAGGATCTACCTGGGCGTCCACTGGCCCAGCGACGTGCTGGGGGGATACCTTTTCGGAGCTTCGGCTTTGCCTGTTTTCATCGTCCTGAAGGACCATCTGGAAGGTCGCCTGGCTCCTGGGGAGGCCGAAACTCCACTTTCTCATTAGTTGGTATATAATGCAGGAAAGACACTTGAATCCATCCCGATTCCCCAACTTGACGTGACTGGCGGTAGCCGTTCCTGGTGAGGTGAAGGTGGCTGGACAGGACCAAAACGGTCATTCAGTGACGGACATCAGTGGCCTAGCAACCAACGGCCACGCTCCGCTTCCGGCCCAGGACCGAGTCCTGAGTTCGCCCGTGCTGGTGTTGAACCTTAACTACGTCCCCATCAACATTTCCACGGTACGGCGGGCCATCATCCTCCTGAGCAAGGGCAAAGCCGAACTGCTGGAAAATCATCGGGGAGAAATCCGCACCGTAACCGCCACCGTAGGAGCTCCCTCCATCATCCGGCTGGTCTACCTGGTAAAACGTCCCTTCGCCCCCCGCAAGCTCTCCAAGAAGGAAATCTTTTTGCGGGACCGGTACACCTGCCAGTATTGCGGCAAGAAAAGCCAGGACCTTACGCTGGACCACGTTGTGCCCAGACGCCAGCGGGGAGCCCACACCTGGGAGAACGTGGTGGCGGCCTGCAGCCGTTGCAACCTGCGCAAGGCGGGTCGCACCCCTGAAGAAGCCAATATGCGGCTGAAGACCGAACCTCGAGTGCCCCAGCCTAACCCCTACCGCATCCTGCAAAACCGCGTCATCCTGGACGAGTGGCGCCAATACCTGCCGTGGAGTGAGGAGGACTGCTGAAAGGGGCCGCCGGAATTTACCAAAGAGTTGATGCAGGATAGGCAGGTCTGGTACCTGCCTATCTTATTGACTTGCAAAGGGAACGCGACGCATATAGGAACCTTCTGCCACTCTTGCTCTCAAACCTGCGGCAGCCCCATCACCAGAGACTCCAGGGTCAATCGGGGGTTGGCGTTGGCGTCCAGAGCCTCCAGGGTACGGTTGAGGCGCTTGATGAAAGCCACCACATCGGCAGTGGAGAGTTCGGTGGCCTGTAGACGCAGGGCAGTGGCCAGATCGGAGTTGTGCAGGTATTCTTCGCCCCCCTCCTTGACCAGCAGTAGGTCGCGCCACCAGCGAAGCCAGAGGTAAAGCAGTTCCCTGGCAGCCACGCGGTCGCGGCCGAACTGGGTGGCGACCTCGGAAGCATAGTCGAATCGTACGTCCAGCCCCCCTTCGCAGACCTGCATAAGCCTTTCCAGATCCGCCTGCCGCTGCTCCAGCGCCTGGTAATCCCGCAGGGCATTGATGGCCTGGCCAAAGCACCCCCGGGAAAGGCGGGCCACCAACTCCGCTGTTTCCGAGTCGACGGCGTGGTCTTGGGTAAGTCGTTCCTGGAGATCGGTCTTTGGCACGGGTTTCAGGTAAAGGGCGCTGCAACGGGAGCGGATCGTAGGCAGTAGGGCGTCCTCATTGGCCGTCAACAAGAGCATCAGGGACTCCGGCGGCGGTTCCTCCAGGGTTTTGAGCAGGGCGTTGGCAGCCGCCGTATTCATCAATTCCGCGCCATCCACTACCACCACCTTGCAGGCGCCTTCGTAGGGTGTTAGGTTAAGGAAAGACTCGATCTCCCGTACCTGTTCTATGCGTATGTCCCGGCGGTTGACACCTTCGTCGTCGACGCTCCCCACCCCGATGATTCGTATGTCTGGGTGGACACCCTGGGCCACGCGCTGGCACTGGGAGCACTGGCCGCAGGGTACGCTGCCGCCGGTATCGTCGGCTGTGCCGGTTAACGGCTGGGAGTAGACTTCCTTGTCTTCCAACAGATATGGACTGGTCCCTTCAGGCTGGGGGCCCAGGTCGGCGAAGAGTCCCGGAGCAGGGTCCGGTTCCGGCAAGTCTGCCAAAGGCTGCGGTGACCGACGCGTCGCCCGAGGCCCCGAGGCCAGGCAGTTGATGGCCTGGGCCATACCCAGGGCCAGGGCCATCTTGCCCACGTGAGGTGGCCCCACCAGCAGGTAGGCATGGGAAACTCTTCCCGTATTCAGGGCAGAGTCTAACTGGCGGGTAATGTGGTCCTGCCCGTAAATTTGCCACATATACAGGGGCTAAGGGCGCTACACGTCGCACAGCATCATGTCAGCGTAGCTTTCACGACGACGAATTAGGCGGCTTTGACCGCCGCCAACCAGCACCATTGGCGGCCTTGGGTTCAGGTTATAGTTACTGGCCATGGAGGGACAGTAGGCGCCGGAGGCCGGGATGGCGATGATATCCCCCGACTGGGGCGTGGGCATCATGATGTCTGAAGCTAGCACGTCGCCCGACTCGCAGTACTTGCCCGCGATGGTAACCTTCTCCTCGGTGGTGACGTTGGCCTTGCCCGCCGACAGCACCTCGTAGGAAGCCTGGTACAGGGCGGGGCGGATGTTGTCGCCCATCCCCCCGTCCACGCTGACGTATTTCCGCACCCCGGGAATGTCCTTGATGGCTCCGATGCGGTACAGGGCCACCCCCGCCGGACCCACGATGGACCGCCCCGGCTCGATTAGCAGCGTAGGGATGGCCAGGCCCAGTTCCTCGCAGGTGGCCTTGAGGGTCGAAACGATGGTCTCCGCGTATTCGCCAATGGCCGGGGGCTCCTGGTCGCGGGTGTAGGCGATGGCAAAGCCGCCGCCGGGACTGAACTCCTGCAGGTCCAGCCCCTCCTCGCGGAAGCCTGCGGCGAACCGAAGTACCAGGTCGGTGGCGGCGGCGTAGGGTTCCAGCTCAAAAATGGGCGACCCCAGGTGGAAGTGCAGCCCTTTCAGGTTCAGGTTGGGCGTAGCCAGGGCCCGCCGTATGGCGGCGGCGGCGTCTCCGGTCTGGATGGAAAAGCCGAACTTGGAGTCGATGATGCCGGTAGTGGTATAGGCATGGGTATGAGGATCGATTCCAGGGGAGACGCGGACAAGGATGTCCTGCAACTTGCCGGCCTCACCGGCGATGCGGTCCAGCAATTCAAGCTCGTGGAAGCTGTCCACGACTATCCGGCCGATGCCCTGTTCCACGGAATAGGCCAGTTCGTCAGGAGTCTTGTTGTTGCCGTGGAAATAGACCTTCTCCAGGGGGAAATGGGCGGCAGCGGCCACGGCCAGTTCGCCGCCGGATACTACGTCCAGGCCCAGGCCCTCCTCGTTGAAAATCTGGGCCAAGGCAGGGTTGATGTAGGCCTTGGATGCGTAGAGCACCTGGGTTCCGGGACAGCGCGCCTCAAACTCGGCGCGGTAGCTGCGGCAGCGGTTGCGCAGGGTGGCCTCGTCCAGCACGTAAACGGGGGTGCCGTACTCCTCGGCCAGGTCCAGGGCAGAGCAGCCGCCGATGACCAGCCGCCCCTGCCCGTCTATTTCGGCAGTATCGGGAAAAACGTTCTGGGGGAACATGGATAGACCTCAAAGTTGGAATGTGTTGGCTGCGGGTATGATAGGGCGGGTGGGGGTTCGGCGCAACCGGTGGGGGAGCGGTCCACCAAATGGGCAGTGATATAATTTTGCCAGCGCAAGGATTATAGGAAGTGTCGGAATGGAAGTCAAAGAGGCGGTACAATTTGCCAAAGAATATGTTTCCGATATCTACTCCACTGAACACATCACCAACTTGGGTCTCGAGGAAGTGGAATACGACCATGTATCCAATAAGTGGAAGATAACTGTGGGATTCTCTAGACCTTGGGATCATAACAATGCCCTACACCAGATGATAAGAGAAGGAAGGCCTGAACGTTCGTATAAGTTAGTTCGTATCAGCGACAAAAGCCGCACGATCGAATCTGTTACTGATCGTTTCCTTGTAGATTCGAGATTGGGCTGATGCGTCCGACGAGATACGTAATCGACTCAAACCTACTTACTTTGCTGGTTGTTGGTATGGAAGATACAGGCATGATTTCCAGACATCGTCGCCTTAGGGAGTATAGATTAGAGGACTATACGATTCTGCGCGGCCTAATAGAAAATGTAAGAGAAGTGCTGGTAACCCCAAACACTCTGACAGAAGCATCTAATCTCCTAGGCCAGCATCGAGAGCCTGAACGTTCACGCCTCTTGAGAAGGCTTAAAGTACTTATTCAAGAGAGTAGAGAGGTAGTTGTTACCAGCGTTGACGCATCCCAAAGCCCTCAATTTGACTGGCTAGGGTTGACTGATTCAGTCTTGCTTGAAATTGCCTCAGCGGAAGCGCCATTACTGACTAGGGACGTGGGATTATATTTGGCTGCGTCGAAAAAAGGCAATGGAGCAGCCATTAACTTCACTTAGCTTCGAGACTTATAGCTGTACATCGCAGAAGGCGGTTCAATGATCTGGAAATAATCATTAGATCGAGTTGGCCCCGACATCTTCATCGCTGTTCAACTTCGCAAACGTTCTCACCCCCCACACCCCAATCCGTTGACTCCCCCCAACCCCCCATATATACTGCCCGGCATAGCTACACGGGCCGATGGGCCTGGTCTTCAGGTACCCCGCAGGGAACCAAAAACTGACACGGACGGGAGGCGTGAAGTGAAAGTTCCGATAAAGTTAACCGTCAATGGTAGAAGTCACGAGTCGGAAGTGGAAGCGCGGACGCTCCTGGTGCACTACCTCAGGGACGACCTGGGGCTTACCGGCACCAAGATCGGCTGCGACACCAGTCAGTGCGGCGCCTGTGTCGTCCGCATGAACGGCTCCACCGTCAAGTCCTGCACCTGCCTGGCCGTCCAGGCCGACGGCGCCGAGGTCACCACCATCGAGGGACTGGCCCAGGACGGCAACCTGCATCCGGTGCAGGAAGCCTTCTGGGACAACCACGGTCTCCAGTGCGGCTACTGCACCGCCGGAATGATCATGACGGTCGCCGAGTTGCTGGAGCGCAACCCCAACCCCAGCGCCGAAGAGGTGCGGGCCGGGTTGGAGGGCAACATCTGCCGCTGCACCGGTTACCACAACATTGTCAAGGCAGCCCTGGCGGCCGCCGAGGCTATTTCATCTGGAGCAGGGGGAGGTTAGAGCATGACTACCCGAATATTCGGTTCCGGCATTCGCCGCCGGGAAGACCCCCGGCTGATTACCGGACAAGCCTCTTACACCGACGACATCAAGCCGGCCGGCCTGGTCCACGCCGCCATTCTGCGCAGCCCCCACGGCCACGCCCGCATCAACAGCATTGACACCTCCGCGGCGGCGGCGGCCCCCGGCGTAATCGCCGTCTATACCGGAGCCGACACGGAAGGTGTCCTGAATCCCATGCCCTGCGCCTGGGTTATACCTGACTCCGATGTCAAGGCCGTCGCCTATCCACCCATCGCCAAAGACGTGGTGCGGTATGTCGGCGACGCCGTGGCCGTGGTGGTAGCCGAAGACCGCTACCAGGCCGAAGACGCCCTGGAACTGATCAACGTGGACTACGAACCATTGCCCACGGTTATCAATCCCGAGGCCGCCATGCAGGAGGGCACCCCCCAACTGCATGAAGACGCCCCCAACAATCAGGCCTTCCACTGGGTGGCGGCAGGCGGAGACACCGACGATGCCTTTGCCAATGCCGACGTGGTGGTGCGGGACACTATCATCCAGCAGAAGCTGATTCCCAACCCCATGGAGCCCCGTTCCGCCATCGCCACCTACGTTCCGGCCATGGGCGAGCTGACCATCTGGAACACCACCCAGAATCCCCACATTGCCCGCTTCGTCACCTGCCTGGTGACGGGCATCCCCGAGCACAAAATAAGGGTGATTGCTCCTGAGGTGGGCGGCGGGTTCGGCGCCAAGATTGCCGTCTATGCCTGGGACATGGTCACCGCCTTCTGCGCTATGAAGCTGGGCCGCCCCGTCAAGTGGACCGAGACCCGCTCGGAGAATTTTGTATCTACGACCCACGGCCGCGACCATGTCGAGTACGTGGAGATGGCCGCCAACAGCGACGGTCGAGTTACCGGCGTCCGCAGCGTGGTTTACGCCGGCATGGGCGCATACCTGTCCACCGCGGCCCCAGGCATCCCCACCATCCTGCACGGCCTGATGTATTCCGGCCCCTACGACATAGCCAACATTAAGGCCGACATCTATGGGGTCTTCACCAACTCCACGCCGGTGGAGGCCTACCGTGGCGCCGGTCGTCCCGAGGCCACCTTCCTGCTGGAACGCCTTATGGACCTGGTAGCCGCCGAGGTGGGCAAAGACCCGGTGGAAGTCCGCCGAATGAACCTGATTCCCAAGTTTGAGAACGGCCATGACGTGGCCATCGGCCTGACCTACGACAGCGGCGACTACGAGGGTGTCCTGAATGTGGCGCTGGAGCACGTCAACTATGACCAGCTCCGCCACGACCAGGCCCATGGACGGGAACACGGCCGCCTGACTGGCATCGGCGTAAGCTGCTACTGCGAAATCTGCGGCCTTGGCCCCTCCCAGGTGGCCGGCGCCGTGGGCTTCGGCGGCGGCCTGTGGGAAAGCGCTACAGTGCGCTTCTACGCCACCGGCAAGGTCAACGTATTCATCGGCACCTCCCCCCACGGGCAGGGCGAGGAAACCACCTTTGCCCAGATAATGTCTGACGAGTTGGGCGTTCCAGTGGACGACGTGGAGGTGGTCCACGGAGACACCGACACTACCCCCATGGGCTGGGGCACCTACGGCAGCCGCACCACGGTGGTCGGCGGCGGCGCGCTGGCCCTGAGCGCCCGCAAGATCAAGGACAAGGCCATCACCCTGGCCGCCCACCTGCTGGAGGCTGCGGAGGCGGATATCGAGTACGAGGACGGCAACTTCTTCGTTCGCGGGGCCCCAGACAACGGCAAGTCCATCCAAGAAATTGCCCTGATGGCCAATGTGGCCTGGAATATGCCCGAGGGCATGGAGCCGGGGCTGGAGGCCACCACCTTCTACGACCCGCCCAACTTCTCCTATCCCTTCGGCGCCCACGTGGCGGTGGTCAACGTGGACCCCGATAACGGCCACATTGTTCTGGAGCGCTACGTGGCGGTGGACGACTGCGGCCCCCAGATTAATCCCATGATCGTTGAGGGCCAGGTCCACGGCGGCGTGGTACAGGGTGCGGGGCAGGCCCTGTGGGAGGGCGCGGTCTATGACGACAACGGCCAGCTGCTCACCGGTTCCATGCTGGACTACGCCCTGCCCCGGGCACACCTGGTGCCCGACATCGAAACCCTGTCCACGGTGACGCCGTCGCCCCACAACCCCCTGGGCGTCAAGGGCATCGGCGAGACGGGGACTATCGCGTCCACCGTGACTATCTACAACGCCGTCATAGATGCCCTGCGACCTTTGGGCGTAACCCGCCTGGAAATGCCCCTGACCCCCGAGCGCGTCTGGCGGGCCATTCAAGAAGCGGGCGGTCACCACGGGCACGGGCATAGCCACGGACATGGTCATGGGCACGATCACGGCCATGACCACGGACATTAGTCGGGCCAGGGAGGAGTTGAATAATGTACACACCCGATTTTCACTACCATAAGGCCGGCTCCGTAGCCGAGGCCATCGAGATGCTGGGCCACCATGAGGACTCCCGGCTGCTGGCCGGAGGACACAGCCTGTTGCCCCTGATGCGCCTGCGCCTGGCCCGGCCCGCCACCTTGATCGACATCGGCGGCCTGGACGAACTGCGGGGCATCCGCGTCCACGAAGGCCATATCCATATCGGCGCCCTGACCACCCACGGTGAGATTGCCCGTTCCCACGACGTCCAGCACGCCAACCCCCTGGTGGCCGAGGTTGCCGGGGGAATCGGCGACCCCCAGGTGCGAAACCGGGGCACCATCGGCGGCAATCTCGCCCACGCTGACCCCGCTTCCGACTGGGGCACCATCATCACCGTGATGGATGGCAGCGTGGAAGTGCAGGGTCCCAGCGGTTCCCGCACCATCGCCATCGGCGATTTCTTCCAAGGCGCCTTTGCCACGGCCGTGGCCGACGATGAAATCGTCACCGGAATTCGGGTGCCAACCTTGGTCCGCCAGGGCCACGGGCACGGTCATGACCATGGGCACGGCCACGACCACGGCGCGGAGAGCATCAATGGCGAGGTTGGAGAGTACGCCAAGATGTCCCACCCCGCCTCCTTCTACCCGGTAATTGGCGGCGCGGTGGTCATCAACGCCGAGGGTGGCCGGTGCGTGTCGGCCCGGGTGGCCGTGGGTGGCCTGGTGCCCACCCCCAGACGAGCGCCTTCGGTGGAAGCGGCCCTGGCCGGCCAGGAACTGACCGCCGGCAACCTGGAAGCGGCGGCCAACCAGCTTGCCAACGACTTGGGCGACGAAATCATCGGCGACATCTTTGCTTCGGCGGACTATCGCCGGGCCATCGCGCCAGTGGAGGTCAAACACGCCATGCTCCACGCCATAGGCCTGGCCCACCACTAGCTTCAAGTCCTTATCCAGGGATCCAGTCAGCCGGAGAAGCGGGACAAATGAGAAAATCCCTGCGTCTCCGGCTCTCTTTGTGAACAATAGCCCGACAACAATGCGGGGAAAGCTACCATGAATCCCGTTGCCGCCATACTGGAAAAGGCCGTCAAGCCCCTGGCGATGAAGTCCCTGCTGGCCTGGGAGCGGTTGGAATCGGGTGTGGCCTTCAATCCCCTGTCGCCCCAACTCCGTGCCAACCCCTATCCCTTTTACGACGAGATGCGGCGCAAGGACCCGGTCCACCGGATGCGCCTGCCAGTTACCGGCAATGGGGCCTGGGTCCTGACCAACTATGGGGACGTGGATGTGGTGCTGCGGGACCACCGGCGTTTTGGCAACGAGGGTCGCGACTTTGGCTATATTCCCTACATCAGTATGCTGGATTTGGACCCGCCAGCCCACACCCGGATACGGGGGTTGGTGTCCCGGGGCTTTACGCCCCGGTCGGTGGAGGCCCTGGAACCTCGCATCCGGCAGCGGGTGGGGGAGTTGCTTGATGCCCTGGAAGGCCGCGATCGCATTGACCTGATACGGGACCTGGCCTTTCCCCTGCCGGTTATCGTTATCGCCGAACTGCTGGGGGTACCCCCGGAAGACCGGGAGCAGTTCAACGAATGGTCCAACATAGTTTCCTTGACCGTTGACCCCCTGCTAAATGAGACCCAGATAGGCCAGGTGCGTCAGACCGTCGAGGAAATGTTTGACTACTTCGACGGCGTGGCCCAAGCCCGGCGGGCAAATCCCCAAGACGACCTGGTCAGTGTCCTGGCCAATGCCGAGGAAGACGGGGAACGCCTGAGCCGGGACGACTTGCTGATTAACCTGGTACTATTCCTGGCGGCGGGCAATGAGACCACCCGCAACCTTATCGGCAACGGGATGCTGGCCCTGCTGCGCCACCCGGAACAGTTGCAACGCCTTCGCGATGAGCCGGGTCTGCTGGAAACGGCCATTGACGAGTTACTGCGGTACGACAGCCCGGTGCAGCTTGACAGCCGGATAGCCCGGGAGTCGCTGGAAATAGGGGGGAAGAAGATCGAGCCGGGGCAGCTGGTCTATTGCGTCCTTGGCGCCGCCAATCGGGATCCGGCAGCCTTTCCCAATCCCGATGTTCTGGACATTGGACGAGGGGCGGGAAACCATGTAGCTTTTGGCCGGGGCATCCACTACTGCCTGGGCGCTCCCCTGGCCCGGCTGGAGGGCCGGATTGCTTTTGAGGCTCTCCTGTCCCGCTACTCCAGTGTGCGACTGGCCGAAGAACCCCGCTACCGGGACCAAGTGGTCCTGCGCGGCCTGGAAGCTCTGTGGCTGGAGGTAGGGTAGGATTAGCAACCTGCCTTCTGGAGACAGTCTCACCGTTTCCAGACAAATATATTATCTGCAACGGCTACGGGAGGCGCCATGCCCGAAGCTCCGGACCTGGAAGTAATCAAGGACTACCTGAACCGGCACGTCAAGGGGACCGTCATTGACACGGCGCGGGTGCTCCGCCCTACCGTGCTGCGGCCCATGGCCGGGGATGTAAGTAAAGACCTGCCAGGCAGAAGCCTGGGGCAGTTCCGGCGGAAAGGGAAGTTCCTGATTTGCGAATTAACGGGAGACCGTTGGCTGGCCATCAACCCCATGCTGACGGGGGCCGTGCAGTACTGCGAACCCAAAGCGCGGGTCTACAAGCGCACGTCCTTGGTACTGGAACTGGACAGCGGGATGGAACTGCGATACCTGGACGACCGGCAGATGGGCATGGTCTATTACGTGGACACGGCGCAGTTGGAGGGCATCTACCGCCTGGAGAAGCAGGGGGTTGACGTACTGACTGACCGGTCCTTCGATGAATTCAAGGCGGGACTCAAAAAGTTCCGCGGCGAGGTCAAGGGGGTGCTGACCCGGGGCAGCTTCGTGTCCGGCATCGGCAACGCCTACTCCGATGAAATCCTGTTTGCCGCTGGCATTTCCCCCTTCCGCAAGGTTGGTACTCTCAAAGAAGATGAACTGGAGCGGCTGCACCGGCAGTGCCGCGTGGTCGTGGAGGACGCCATTGCAGTGCTGCAGGAGCGTGTGGGAGATAACATCCACGTGAAGATTCGCGACTTCCTGAAGGTGCACGGCAAGGGAGGGGAACCGTGCCCCGTGTGCGGCGGCAACATCTCGCAGTTGAATGCCAACCAGCGTCTGACCAACTTCTGCCGCCGTTGCCAGCCGGGGATGTTGATCAGGAATTAGGGGAATTATCACAGTGAGACGAAGAGGAACAGAGATGCACAGAGTAACTCTGTGAAACTCCGGTTCTCTGCGTCTCTTTGTGAAAAGGGTTCCAGGGAATCCTAACCCCCGGCCACTGCCGGAACGATGCTTATCTCGTCGCCGGACGAAGCGGACGTGTCCAGGCCGTCCAGGAAGCGGACATCTTCGCCGTTGAGGTAGATGTTTACGAAGTAACGCAGGTCCCCGTTCTCGTCAATCAACCGCTCCTTGACGCCGGGGTAGGACGCTTCAAGGTTCTCGATCATGGTGGACAGGTTAGACTCTTCCATTTCCACCTTGTCCTGGCCGTTGGTCATGCGGCGCAGTGGTGTGGGAATACGAACCGTAACAGGCATTTGAGGGGCTCCTCCTGAACAATCGCTATTTTGCTTTCTAATGTCTTGACTCTTGCCGTTGGTGGCAGGGTCTATCCCTGCAGCACGTCTCCACTGACAAGGTCCACCCGAACGCCGGTGGAACTTACCCATTGCAGGCCGCGCTCTATCTCCTCTTTTTCGCCGTCAACTTCCAGCACCACCCAGCCCAGGGAGTCGCCAACGTCGGCCCGGCGGATGTTGGTAACCAGGTGGAAGTCGCGGCCCAGCATGTAAATTATCGGCTCTTTCACCAGGTCGTCGTTGAAAGTGAACTTGACCCTCTGCCTGCCCATCTCTCCCTACCTTCTAAAGCAATTAACAGAAACTGGCCGTCAGTAACGGCGCCCCTGGATGGAACGCCGCGGAAGCTCCACCCCAGTCCTGACATATCCACCAAATGAGGAAAGGCGCCGGTCCAGTCCTCTTCGTGGAACTTTGCCCGGTTAGAGGCTTGCCGAAGCGGGGCTGCCCTGCAGGGCTTCTTCGAACGAACTCATGGAGGGCCGGATGTAGAGGGGATTGACGACCTCTTCCACCGCCTCCTGGGTCTTCAGGCCGTTGCCGGTGATGTAGGCCACGGTCAGTTCGTCGGCCCCGATGGCGCCACTTTCCGCCAGGTACTTCAGGGTGGAGACAGTCACGCCACCGGCGGTCTCGGTAAATATGCCTTCAGTCTCGGCCAGCAGCTTGATTCCCTCCACCACCTGGGGCTCGGGAACGGCGTAGGCGGAACCGTCGGACTCCTTGATGACCCGCAGGGCATAGATGCCGTCGGCCGGGTTGCCGATGGCCAGGGACTTGGCGATGCTGTCGGGGCGTACCGGACGGATCTGGTTCTGGCCGCCGACCCAGGCATTGACGATGGGGGAGCAACCCTCGGCCTGGGCCATGTGCATCCTGGTCGTGATGGCGGGATGGTGGACCGTGTTCTGGTCGGGTCCGAAGGTCATTGCGTCCACGCCGTCCAGCAGGCCCAGGCAGGCCAGTTCGTTGAAGCCCTTCCAGATCTTGGTGAACATGGCGCCGGAGGCGGAGGGGATGACCACGTGGTCGGGAATGCGCCAGTCCAGCTGTTCCGCCACCTCGTAACCCAGAGTCTTGCTGCCCTCGGCGTAATAGGGACGCATGTTGATGTTGACGAAGGCCCAAGGATAGTTGTCGCCCACCTCGCTGCAGAGACGGTTGACCTCGTCGTAGGTGCCCTCCACGGCCACCATAGTGGGGCCGTAGACGGCGGCGCCGATTACCTTGCCTCTTTCCAGGTCGGAGGGTATGAACACCACCGAGCGCATACCGGCGCGGGCGGCATGGGCGGCCACGCTGCAGGCCAGGTTGCCGGTGGAAGCGCAGGCGATGGTCTCGAACCCAAACTCCCGGGCCTTGGTGGCGGCAACGGAAACCACCCGGTCCTTGAAGGAAAAGGAAGGGTTCACGCTGTCGTTCTTGATGTACAGGTTCTTCAATCCCAGCCGCTCGCCCAGGTTGCGGGCCTTCAGCAGGGGCGTGAAACCGGCCAGAATGTCAACCGGGTCCTCGCCGCTGGCGGGCAGGAGGTCGTGATAGCGCCAGATACTGAGGGGCCCGGCGGCGATGCGGTCATGGCTGACCACCTCGGAAATGGTGGCGTAGTCATACACCACCTCCAGCGGCCCGAAGCAGAAGTCACAGACATTGAGGGCCTCGCCAGGATATTCCCGGCTGCATTCTCGGCACCTCAATCCACTTACGAAAGCCAATTCAGCGTTACCTCCTGTTTCGGGTAGCCCAACCGGTGGGTTGCGACAATTATAACGCAAACGGCACAAAAATACTGTCTGCCAGGAGAACCGGACAGACCGGCTGATACTATCAAAGGCCCTATGGTATGTCAAATTGGGCTATCAACGGTAACCGTACAGAGTTAAGGGGATTTTCCTACCGGCTCCATCCGCCATCCGCCATCCGCCTGAGGCGGATCCAGAAGTCCACGTTACTATCGGCCTGCATTCCCTTTAACCAGCCTGGATACTCTGCCTGAGGCGTCGGCCTAAATGACGCCTTCAACCTGTCGAGGTTCCCATTTACGCGGGAACGGCGAAATGGGGCGGTCGGAGATTCGGACCTTCAATTTGACGACAGCCTCTTTAGTAATTCGGTATGACGACGGTCCCGATCTGCCAACCGAAGGATATCTTCCGGCCTTCCGGCGTCGCCGGTTAAGGAATTTTTTGCTTTCAGCGCCATTTTGGGCCATTTTGGGCCGTTTCGTATCTGACAACAGGCCCGTGACGGCGCCGGATGGCACTCCGGTGGGCCATTGGGAGTCCCTTTCCAGATAGGGAATCGACCCGGAAAACGGCCCATGCCGGGCCACTTTGGGCCGTTTTGGGCCACGGTCGGAAAGGGTCAGAGCTGAACCTGAATTCAGCCCTGCTATCGATACCAACAGCGGCGCCAACAGTGGCGCCAACAATGGCAGAGTTCCAAGTCCGGCAGCTTCGTTGGCGCTCCGGGGCAGGCCCTAGCAGCTGCCCCTGCCTTTCTGAATCCGTAACGCCTCAGCCGGATCGCTGACCCAATGGCTGGGGGAAAAGGACGACTACATGATTATGGTAGAGGGGTGTTCTCGCTTATGGCAAGGCGCCAGTGTCAGGCGGCAGCGTTCCGATTCAGGCAGCTGCTCATTCTTGTGGGGTTTCAACGGGCTGCCAGGGCGGGTTTGAACCCGGCCCTACAAGTGGATACCACCTGGACGAGCCACCTGAATTGGAACGCTACGGTGTCAGGCGAAACCGTTCAGAGGCAAGAGGAACACACCGGCCTACAATGCCTTCCCTCCGGTACGCCGCGGCGTACGGGAATCCAGGAAGGCAAGATTTACGGACTCTCCGCCTGAGGCGGACGCCGCAAGGACACGTTATTGGGCGCCATGACTCGTCGAGGCTGAACGGTTACTCTCAATGGCAGTGGCGGTAAAGATATGGTGGTATAGTCAGCAGGTAAGAGGGATGTGTAGTTGAAGAAGGAAAGGAACCGACCGCAAATGAACAGTTGGAAGAACTAAAGGACCCCGGGGTCGAACGGTGCGAGAGGCGCCAGCCGGTGGCTGGATCATCATAACCAGATGTGCTGCCATCTGCGGAGCCGGTGAGACGAGGCTCCGCTACCTTTATGAACCTGCTGCGCTGGAAGGGTGCATTGCCGGTCCCTATATTATCGAACTGAAGGAGGACTGGGTTGAGGGGCGACGACAGAGACATGGTTGATCAGTTCCGGACGCCGGAGTTTCCCCGCTCGGCTCAGTATGATCGGGAATGGGTACTGGACAATATGATGGGGCCGAACGCCCTTTGGCTGACGGAGTCGCTGGCGGAGTGCATGGAACTTAGAGCGGGGATGCGGGTGCTCGATATGGGCTGCGGCAGGGGATTGAGTTCCATATTCCTGGCGAAGGAATACGGGGTTCAGGTATGGGCAGTGGACCTGTGGATCGGCGCTACCGAAAACCTGGGCCGCATCCGCGCCGCCGGTCTTGAGGACCGTGTATTTCCCTTACATGCTGAAGCCCATGCCCTGCCCTTTGCAGACGGGTTTTTCGACGCCATGGTGAGTGTGGACGCCTACCATTACTTCGGGACGGACGACCTTTACCTGGAGAGCCACATGGCCGGGCTGGTCAAGCCCGGCGGGCCAATGGCGATTGTCGTTCCCGGTCTGGTGGAAGAACTATCCTCGAATGAACCGCCGGAACACCTGCGGCCGTATTGGGAACCGGCATTCTTCAGTCTTCACAGCCCGGCCTGGTGGAAACGTCTCTGGGAGCGGAGCGGGTCGGTTACGGTGGAACTGGCGGACCTGATTCCAGACGGGTGGCGGCTATGGATGGTGTCGGACCAATTATGGTCGGAGCGGTTGGGCAAGTCTGCCGACGAAGCCGAAATGCTGGCCCTCGATGGAGGGAGAACCCTGGGGTTCACCCGCATGGTGGCCCGCAGGAACGAACGGATGCCGGAGCGGCTGGACTCGCTCTAACGACCATCAAGGATTGATTAACGGCAGGACGATTAACGGCAGGACCAGGGAGGATGAAATGCGGCAAAGACCTTTCGGCGAACTGGGCATGGCCAGCGCCCTTACCCTGGGAGGCGGCGGCCTGGGACAGGTGTGGGGCGCTACTACCAGGGAGGAGTGTGTTGCCACGGCGCAGGAGGCGGTGGAGTCGGGAATCAACGTGTTGGACCTGGCTCCCACTTATGGCAACGGTGAGGCGGAGAGCGTAATCGGCGAGGCCTTTGGTGGGGCGCTGCCGTCCGGAGTCCGGATCACCACCAAGTGCCGGGTGGGCGACACGCCGCCGGAGCGGGTCTATGACCTGCTATCCGCCAGCCTAGAGGGCAGCCTGGGCCGCATGAGGCTGGACCGGGTAGATGTCATGTTTCTTCACAACGCCGTAACCCTGGGGGATGAGGGCGGCGACCGGCTGACTCCCGTTACGACGGTGGTTGCGGGACTGGCCCCGGCCTTCGAGCGGCTGATCGCAGAGGGACGAATCGGGCACTGGGGCCTGACGGGCATCGGCAACGCCGACGCATTGATACACCTGCTGACAAAGGGCCCTCGCCCGGGCTATATCCAATGCATTACCAACCTGCTGGACTCGGCCGGAGGGTTGTTCCAGGGGACTGAACCGCCTCGTCCCCGGGGCGTGATTGCGGCGGCCAACGCTAACGGCGTCGCGGTCATGGGCATCAGAGCGGTCCAGGCCGGGGCGCTGACGGATGCCATGGACCGGGCTCTGCCCGAGGGACACCCGGACCTGGCTGACTTTGAAGGCGCGGCGCCCTTCCGCGCCATCGCCGCCGCGGAGGGGCAAAGCGCGGCGTACCTGGCTCACCGCTATGCGCTGTCGATGCAGGGTGTCTCGACGGTGGTGCTGGGCGTCAAGAATCGGGAGGAACTGCGGGAATGTCTCGAGGCGGAGGAGGCCGGTCACCTGGACGCCGCCCTCATGGCGCGTATTGACCTGGCAATGGGGCGCTAAGGGCATGATTCCGGTTCCGGTAATTCATAACGCAGGGGCGAGGTTGAACCCCGCCCCTGCCGATTGCTGCCTGGTGGCTAGAACTCCTCCACCGGGCGGGTGGCGATGCCGTAGGTGCCGTAGAAGAAGTTAGCGTAGTGGGTGGTGCCGCCGGTTACGAACAGCAGGTACTGCTCCGGGCTCTCCAGCATGGGGATGGTGGCGTCGGGATCGTTTTCCAGGGACTGCAGCTCCGGGTGGTGGAGCCACTTGCCGTTTTCGTCCTTTGGAACACCCCGGCTACCGATGGCCTGCTGCAGCGGTACCCGGCAATGCTCGTGCAGCCATTCCTGGGCATCGCGCTTGCTGAGACCGGCGTGGTCCAGAATGACGGCGCGGGAAGGGCTGAGCATGATTGGATGGTATGGGCCGGGGTACGACACGCGCTGGTTGGTGTGCCCCACCTGCGCCGATTGCCAGCCACGGATCCAGCTTCCGTTGCCCGAGCCGGGGTAGTACATCAGCTGGGCAATGTTGTTCAATGTGTCCTTGTGGCTTCGGGAACCGGAGTCCAGGATGTCGCCGGGGCCGGTGACGGTCACCACGGTTACGGCGCTTTCGTGGGGCTGGAACCCCTGGTCAACGTGGTAGGGCTGCCACGGGGAAAGTTCCTCATTCTCGGCGATGCACATGCCGAACTTGGTGGGCAGGCCGATGAAGTTGGGGTCGCCGGTGCCTGCCTTGCAGTAACCGATGTTGATCAGGCACAGGCGCAGGGCGCGTCCGATGGCGGTGTTGGCGCTGTTGACCACGCCGGGGCCCATGGCCGAGGCGCCGCAGTTGATGCCGGCACGCTGGGCGATGGGGCCGTTCACCAGGATCAGGGGGGCCTCGGTGTGGCCGGAAACCTGCATATCCCGGTGGTTCATCTCCGGCTGGGCCAGGCAGTCGATAGCAGCCAGCAACACCGGGAACTGCTCGGGGCGGCAGCCGGCCATTACGGCGTTGATGGCTACCTTTTCCACTGTGGCCACGCCGAAGCCCGGCTCCATCACCATCAGCACGTCCTGGGGACTGCGGCCGGTGCCGGCCAGCATTCGCTCCACCAGTTCGGGAGTGGGCGGGACGACGGGAATACCGTCGCTCCAGTCCCGTTCGGCCAGGAAGCGGTTCACCGCGTCCAGCCCGTCGGGGGAAGCGTCCATCTCCACCGTGAAGACCTCGGTGGCGCTGCCGTTGCCGTGGATGGACACGGGCCCGCGGTCCGTGGGGAAGGTGGTAAGGCCCTGGATTATGGTGTCAACCTGCCCGTCTACCATGTTGCAGATGAAATCGGGCTGCTGCCCGGTAGTGGCGTGGGGAATAATGACGTAGGCGGCGGTGGGCTGGCCCCAGCCGTCCACGCAGGCCTGCCAGGCCCGGGCGAAACTCTGGGCGACGATGGCAACGGTGGGAACACCGGCCTTTTCCATGGCGACCATGTCATGGCTAAGCCACGACGTGCAGCCCCCTCAATGGGCCGTGGCGCCCACCATGGCGTCCACCTCAGTGGCAATGCGGGCGGCCTCTTCCTCGTCGATGTGGACGCCCCGGCTGAGGACGGGACGGCCTTCGCGCAGGTCGCCACCATAGCGCTGGAACTTGACGCCGGGATAGCGTTGCTGCAGCTGCTCGGCGAAACGGTCGACGGCAACGTCGGCTCCGCCGGTAACGTTGTTGTAGAGACCGATGGTCTTGCCCTCAAAGCTGGCAAGCCTGGGAGCGGGCGGCACCTTGAAGTCCACGCGGTCGGCGGCGGGAGACATTATCTGCACTTTCATGCCGTTATTCCTTTGCGATTGAAGTTGAGGATGGGGATATGGTTGGGCTTGAGGATAGTTGGAGGAGTTCATATCGTCAAGCTGCAGGGTAACGCTGGGCAATGGCGCTTGAAGATTCCACCTGCCCGGCCACATCAGTCGGGAGCAGAAATACAGGTTTGCAACGGTCAGGGCTGAACAAGCCGTCTCACGCGGAGCGCGGGGGTCAAGGCTTTGCACAATGAATCTCTGTCAATTCCGATTCGCTGTGCAGAGATCTTTTCAATCAGGGGCCGGGGGTTTTTTTGGTGGTCCTCCGGTGTCGGTATGGCAGCCCGTTCAGTGGCCATGGATCCGGACGGCGCCGCCGATTTTTATGTCCATTTCCAGTCGGTGGTCCGTCATCAGTTGCATTCCCACCAGGGCCGTGGCGCCGCTGGCGTGGGCCTCAACGGTTCTGACTTGGCCGTCCCAAACCACCTCTGCCTGGTGGAGCCGCATATTTCTGTCCTGGTCGTCCGCCATCCTTGCGGTCCTGGAGTACAGGTAGGGCATTTGCAGCGATTCCACCACCTCTTGGGGCAGGCACAGGAATCCGTTGAAGCCTGTGTCGACTACGGCGTCCACCTCGATTTGCTTCCCGCCGGGGTCCGATACTCTGATGGTAATTACCGGTTCGTATCGGTCGTTGATCCGTCCTTCAATCAATGCCTGTCTCCCTTGGCTGATCTTCTCATCATGTCTACGGCCCAAGACTTGACCCGGACACAGAGTATGTTGAATGCCTCTGGATGACTCTGACGGAGCTTTTCCACTGCTTCACTTGGTTCGGTGGCCAGCGCCCACTTGCGGCTGTCTACGTCGATGGCGACAATCTCCTCGTTATGGTCCGGTTCCACCAGGTGTTTTATGTCGTGGTCGTAGATTTCCCTGCCCAACTCTCCCATCAGCTCCGGTGGATGGGGCTTTCTCTTCTCCATGGCTTGCGCCTCCCGGCTTTTTGCTCGAGGGTACGGTGGCCTGTGCGTCCATGCAAGTATAGCCGCCCTCATTTTGCGTTTTACGGCGGGGATTTGCAAAGGTTGCATTCGTTGTGCGGAATTTCTTTTATTCGTGAAAATTATTATTCGTTGTGCAAATCCGGGGGCAAAAAAAGCTAATTTCCCGCCCAATTCCACTCATTTCCGCTGATCCCGTATTTGGAAACTCTTCGCCGGTGGATGGGATTGATTGCCGAATGGCGGAAACGCCGTGCTTCATTCCCTCTGAGATTTGAAACACACTTTCGGTCGATTACCGCTTTCCCCAAGGCTCAAAGGATGCTCTGTTCTTATGGTAGTGGGAGGACCGGCAGCAGGACAACGGTCAAATGTCAGTAGTTGAGAGAGGGCGGGCGGTGAAAGGAGTAGTTTTCAAGCCAGGGCGCACGGAGAGTTGCCAGATTGAGATTGGCGACCCTTTGGCGAGGAATGCTTGTTGACGCTGGGAAGGGGCGTTGCTAAACTTGTTATCCCCAAGGGCGGTTAGCTCAGTTGGTTAGAGCACTTGCTCGACACGCAAGAGGCCAGTGGTTCGAGTCCACTACCGCCCACCACCGGAACAGTTGTTCGTAGACTGGGTTTGAGCGGCGGGGTCTTCGCTTAATTCTGCCCTGATTCTGTCCGGACAACGGGTTCCGCCTCAGTAATCCGCGTATGCCCCCACGGCAACGACCCAACGACATGGGCGGGGCCTATCATTGTGGGCTGTCCAGTGACTGGGGATCATCGCTCCACTGTCGTCTGTCCCTCGCCCCTGGCCATCCGGTAGCCGACGCGGGGCTCAGTGAAAAAGTAGGTGGGGTTGTCCGCCTTCTCGCCCAGCGCGAGGCGAAGCCTCCTCAGGTGTGCGCGGAGCGCCCGCAGGTCGTCCGGCTTGTTGGCGCCCCACATCCTCCGCAGCAAATCGTCATGGGTCACCACCCGCCCCGCGTTGACCGACAGCTCGTAGAGCAGTTGGTACTCCTTGGCTCTCAACTGCACCGGGCGGCCGGCCAGGGTAACCAGGCGCTCGGCGTAGTCGATGGTGAGGTCGCCCAGCACGTCGGGAACCCTCAAGGGCCGAGACAGACTACCAAAGTGCCCGAATAGCTCCCTTCGGTCAGGCAGTGACCAGAGTTCTTCGGCCTCCTCAGAAGTCAAACCGGAGGAGAGTGAGTCCTGCACCTGTCCTGTCTCATCTATTGGAGTCATTACCCCGAAGCGTGCCCCAGTCAACGATCTTGCTGAGTCCAGCACTTCCTGCAAGACCTTGTCGCAGTCCAGGGTCTCGCTTATTTGGAGGCTGGCCTCGCTCAGCCGCGACAGCCTTTCGCGAAGTTCCTCAATACCGGGGCTCGCTCATTGCCTTGTTGCAATCCACTCTTCCAGCCGTCCGGAGTAAATCACGGCATTCCGATATTGTCTGACCGGTGTGTTACTAAATGGGCGGCTATCCTTCCTGAATCCTTTAATTAACCAACAATTCATTTATAATTAACACATATATCGAACTAAAAAATACTTATTTAACACAATATAGGAAATAGACTTACAGCATTCTTTAATTAAGAAAGTCGTGGAACATGGAGCGATCCCTTCCTCACCTGCTTGCGTACCCTGGCCGCTGGATAGGACAGCTTCTTCCAAACCTCTTGCAGAGTTACTTGTTTTGCGGAAAATCCGTTGCATTTGCGGGCAATCTCGTTCCATTCTCCAAAGTATGTCGGGGCCGCCAGCTCTCGGGCTGAGAGCTGCCAGCTTTGGCGAATCTGGACCCACTTTGGGTTACCAACTTCACGTGCCGTTTTCGTGTGATGCAAAGCTAAAGTTGCTCCGCTTCCCACGGCAAATTAGTGATTCCCTATGCTGATAGTTCCCCTGCGTGGCAGTGCTACCGAGCTATTGGCTTGGTGCGGTTAGGTTGGGGCATGCAGTTCCAGTTCCAACACGACCTTCGGCGCCGGTCTAGGCGAAGAGAGGTGTGGCTTGTGACGTGGGGCATCCTCCTTGTGATTTATGGCCTGTACAAGTTTGCCGCCCTGAATGGATAAGAAGGTAAGGTCTGATAAATGCGAGTATTATTGGGTAGTCCCCAACTCGCCTGCCTGAACGTGTCAAGGCATCTGCCGTAAGTGCGATGCCCGTAAAGAATTCCATAGTCGGATTCCTGCAAACAAAAACCGGGAAAACCCCGTTCTGCAGACGGTGCGGATGGCGGCCAGGGGCCATTCCATCGCCGAAGCCGGTGACGAATAGAAGGGTCTTCATGATCGGCGGGCATAATGGCAGCTTGGACAGGACTTACCACATGAAGGGTAACCGCGAGCAGTTAGCACGCCTCAAGAAGGCTGGCAAATGTTACGCTAACGTAACTCCGCGGGAAGCCAACCTCAGGGGAAGGAACAGGAAGTGCGCCGACCGCAATGGTCGTGATGAATAGGAGGTCGGGAATGTACCAGCTAGCGTGGTTGCAGCTCCTTGCGTATGTCCTGATTATCTGCGGTTTCCTTTTGATGTTCATGTTCAGACGCGACCTGCTTCTGAACTCCCACACTCCCGCCACAGGAAAGACGCTGGGATACATTGGCGCATTTCTGTTGCTGGTAGGACTCCTGGTCGAGCTTGTCATATACACCTACAGTATCTCGAGCCCCTCCGGATGACATTCATTCTCGTACTATGTCGCAGTCTAAGCCGGGAAGAGTCCCACCAGGCCGAGGGTTTACAACATTCCCGTTCGATAAAAAGGAACGCAGTCCCCGAATTGTTCCAGCGGGGTTTATTCATGCTGAGCGGCATAGCCGGTCACCGGCGCCATTTTGCTGAAAACTTGCCCCGGGAAAGAAGGTAAGATGTAGACATATCCGTGCTATATTCAATCCCACGGTTTCGTAGCTGCCGTGTCACAAAGGGTCTACCGTGAAGGTGTGTGGAGGGGATATGGCGTACAAATTGCTGGCCTGCGCAAAGAAACCATGGGGCCTCAAGCTGCTCCTGTTGCTGTACGCGCTTGGAATCCTGGTTGCTCTTCCCATTTCCGCTCAAGCCCAGTCAGGCGCTCCCCCTGCATTTCCTTCCGCCTCGGCAGTCCGGTACTTTGCCGAAAACTCGGCCCCCTTCCGACCTGTTGGCCCCCCCATCATTGCCAACGATCCGGACCCCAGCGACTCTCCTACCTATTCCCTGTCAGGGAGAGACGCAGACGTCTTCCACATCGTGCGTACATCAGGCCAGCTGGAGGCCGCCCGCCCGCTGGACTACGAATCCCGGTCCAGCTATTCCGTGACGGTCCGGGCTACCGACTCCGCCGGGCTCTACGACACCATCCCCGTCAGCATTGAAGTTACCAATGTCGACGAGATAGGGGAAATTGTCCTCTCTCAGGAAGCATCAAATGATGGTCCTGTGCTTAACGCGGTCCTGACCGACCCCGACGGCAGCGTTTCCCATGTCTCCTGGCAGTGGTCCGTTTCTACCGACAAGACGGCCTGGAAGGATATTCCAGGTGCCCATGCCTCCTCCTATTCGCCCTCGCCTGAAGACCTCAGCCTGTTCCTCAGGGTGCAGTCCCGCTACACCGACGGCCACGGCCCCGCCAAGGCCGCTGAGACCCTCTTTAACACCGATCTGTGGTCTTCCGTTACCAACAATCCCCCGGAGTTCCCCTTCTCCGAGTCCGGCGTACGCACCGTCAGCGCCAACGCCCCCGCGGGTCAGCCCATCGGGCGGCCCGTGTTGGCCGGCGATTTGGACCGCGACCTCCTTTCTTACTGGCTCTCCGGGGAGGCCTCCGAGTTCTTCGTTATCGGTCACCACACCGGTCAACTGAAAACCAGGAGCGCCCTCAATCCCCTCCTTGAAGGCAGGTACTTCGGCGTCATCTATGTCCTGGACGGCAAGGGCGGCAGCGCCTCCCTGGCAGTGCGTATCGACGTGGGAGACCCTCCTGTCCCCGCTGCTCTCCCTTCCGATCCAGCGTCCCCTGCCTTGGCGGCGGAAGAACCCGCTCCCGACCCGGCAGCCCGGCAGGATGCAGCCGTGAGCCCCGACCCGCAAACCGCGGCGGCCTCCCTCCAGCCCGTCTCTCCCCAGGGGCAGCCGGCAGTTCCGGCGCCTGCGGCATCCGACTCCCCCGGCGGTCCTGCTCCCCTTCGCGCCCAGTTCGGCCGGGCGGCTTCTTCCTCAATCCCCGCTCCCCTGGCAGCCGGCGCCACCGCGTCGGCCGCTGGACCAATACCCGCCCCGGAAGCCGGCCCTGCGTCCCTCGCCAGCGAGGAAGGGCTGCCAGCCACCGCGGTCGGTCCGGCCGGCGGTCAGGCACCTCCCGCAGGCCCGGAAGCCGTAAACGCGGAATCCACCGGCCCCGGGTCGTTACTCGCCTGGCTCGCCTCGGCTTTCGTGGCATTGGTGCTGCTGGCGGCAGTCCTGGTGTGGTGGACGCGAAGGCAGCGCGCCAGGGAATCCGGTGTCTCCCTGCCTCCTCCCACCATCGGACCCGAACGTCGCATCGGTACCCTGCCCGTCCTGCCATCGCACCCGGCCCGTAACCCCCCCCCCCCCCGCCCCCGGGGGGGAGGCCCCCCCCCCCCAAACACCCCGCCCCCCCCCCGCGCCCCCGGCCCCGGCGCGGGGGGGGGGGGGGGGGGGGGGGGGGGGTTTTTTTTCGCCCCCCCCCCCCCCCCGCCCCCCGCCCGGGCGCCGGCCCCCCCCGGCCCCCCGCCCCCCCCCCCCCCCCCCCCCACACCCCCACCCAAAACCCCCCCCCCCCCCAAAACCCCCCCCCCCCCCTTTGGGGGGGGTGTTTTGGGGGGGGGGCCTCACCCCCCCGGAAGTCTCCTCCACCCGCCCCACCCCCACCTCCGCGAACCTCCGCGCCTCTGCGGTAAACAACCCCCACCCCCGTCATTCCGGACTCGATCCGGAATCCAGACCCCCACCTCCGCGAACCTCCGCCCCTCCGCTCCTCTTTGTGACCGGAATCCAAAAAAACCCGCCAAATACCCACCTTGACTTTCCATCCCCCGCCGGGTTTAATCTATCCCCGATACCGGAACCCCTGTCTCCAGGGGCGCCCGGCCCACGCGCAGGATGTTGGGTGGTGCTGCCATGACCGGCAACGTAATTGTAAGATTGATAATCAATTCTCACCGGCTCGACCCTTCCGTCGTCCCCAGAAGCCCCCCGCCGTAACACTGGCGTAATACACCCCTGCGTAGATTATTCGCAGCCCATTTTATTAGGAGGATTTTCATGGCAAAAGGATTTACCCCATTAATTGACCTGGCCGTGGTTGTGGCCCTGGCTCTCGCCGCCGTCTTCGGCAGTATGAGCCTCGCTAACCCGGCACAGGCTCAGGCCACGACTGACGGTTCCACGATGGGCTATCAGGGCGTGTCTTGGGAGTTTGACGCCAACCCCTTGTTCGCGGGGATTGGAACTAACGAAACAATTACCTCGACGACACAAGTCCCTGATGCAATTGTGACCGTTACGGCAATCGCCGACATGGCTGGGAAGTTCACCATACACCGGGCCGCTGATGTTGGTGCTGGCGTGCCCTATTTGGATACTGTAGTTACCTTCTCAAAGGCGACTACTCCAAATGCAACCACCAAGACCGTAGCTGTCAGAGTTATGGATTCTCGGCTGGCTGTGCGTGCCCAGACGACGGCTGACACTCCCGCCGATGTCGTCATTCCTGAGAATATGCGCATCGCCTATGTAAGCGCTGAAAATTCGTTGGACTTCAGCGGTCATTATGTTGACGGTACCGGCGCAGGCGAGATAGTCGGTTACATGGCCACTGTACCTGATGGCACTACATACGCGGTAGTGGACAAAGTAACCGCTGGCGAAGGACATGAGAGCCTGCAAGCTGGTCCCGATGGCATGGTTTACCTGATGGGCGGTGATGCCACTGATACAACTGGTGCAGATCTGTCTGTTACGCCAATGTGCTATTTTGGAGCAGGCGTCTCGGGCGACGAGCTAGAGGTTCAAGCGTGCGAATCTGCAATTGACTCTGCTTTTTCTGCTGTTGTAACCGCCGTCACTGTTGTTGCAGGCTCATCGGTAATGGCAAAGGACGACACCGATATTCCTGACCGAACCGGTGATATGTCAATCGACGCAGGGGACACGGAGACAGTTGACCTCTTGGACGAAATGGGTAATCACCTATACTTCGACCTCGGCACAGGCCAGGGGGCCACGGTCACTTATTCGGTGCGGTCTGAGGACGAAGGAGTAGTCAGGGCTCGCGTTAGGGAGAGCACGGGCGTCATTTCGCTCCTGGCCCGCAATATATTTGAGACTGTCGAGGTCACCGTAACTGCCACGGATGCCGGCGGTGGTACCGCCATGAAGAGTTTCCTTGTCGCGGTAACTGAACCCGGCGCTCCCCCGATGCCTGGCGTGGTGGAGATGCAAGAAGCTCCCCAGAGCTTGATGGCCATGCCCTCGATGGCTGCTGGCGCAACGGTGCCCACCATTGGAAGGGTAACCGTGATGTGGGAGGCCCCCGCATCCTTGCCCGACGGTAAGATGGTTGCGGCGTATGAGATCCGTTCGGCGCAACAGACCGAGTGGAGTCGGATTGCGCTTGACGACCCCCTACTCACCGAGGCGAATGGCACCTACTCCATTGACCTGGTGAAGCTCGAAGCTGGAGCGGTCCACAATATCCAGATAAGAGCCGTTTACGATGACGACGACCCGGCTACTATGGATGTAGATGAATCTACTATGGGTCCCATAGCCACCTACACCCTCCTGGTTCCGGCCGCTCCCACCTTTGTGCCGGATGATGTTGAGCCGGGCAAGAACAGCTGGTACACCCTGCAATACAGCATCAACAAGGTGTTCAACGGCGGCGCCGACACCATGACCATCAAGTTGGAAGGGTTTGGCGTTCCGTCCAGCATCAGCACCCACTCCATCGCCATCGTGGCGACTGAACCCGCGTCCTACAGCAATTTTGACGCGGACCCGGAGAGCAAGAACTACAACTCCATTGAGGAGATCACTTTCAATCCGGCTTCCATCGCTGTGGACGGGAAGGAAATAACCATGACCTTCCCCGACGTGAGGCCTGAGGGTGATATCACCAAAAAGAGCTTTGACGCAGGCACGAACTTTAAGGTAATCATCTACCAGAGCGCCGGCGTCTCCAACCCCACCGCCTCTCGGGTCTATGGCGGCAACGGCAGCAATGGTGCTGCTAGGGGTTCAGCCAATGCAGACCGCGAAATCTTCGTTGCCTTCAGCGGCGTGAACGTGCCTGCAAAGATGTGGCTAAGTGAGTCGGCCACCAGCATGGCAGGCGTAGAGATTCCCCGCGTGGTCATCCTCAGTGAAGACGAGGGCGGCCTGGGCGAAATGGTAATGGTTGAAGGCTTGGGCTTTGAGAACGGCGGCACCATGCACTTCTTCCTGGATAGCCAACCCGACGGCAGATTGAATGCCGGCGAAGACGTGCTCTGCAGCGTACCCGCTGTTAGCGGCAATGCCGGTAATTGTCAGTTCGAAATCACCACCCCGACCTTCTCCAGCGGCCTGAACTACGTCAACGCCGTGGACGGCGATGGCAAAATGGCCACTGAGGCCAAAGGCGGAGACAACGAACTGACGCTGAAGGCTTCCATCAAGGCCACCCCGGCCGGCGGCAGCCCCGGCGAGATCATGCAGGTGCAGTTGGTCAGCTTCACTAACAGGACCATTACCGCGGTAAAGCTGTCCGGCAACTACATTTGTGGCGATGACACACCCGATTTGGGTACGTCTTATGACTCGGATGAGACTTGTGCCGCTGTGCTGGGCAATGTTGGCATCGGAACCCAGGGAACTGCCAGCATCAGCGTAACTGTACCTAACTGGGCCATTGCCGGTTCACAGGAACTGGTCGTAGAGGCCGGCGATGAGGATGACGACGTTAAGGTAGTTATAGTCGGCCCCCGCATAGTTCCCACTCCACAGACCGTGGTGGCCAACCAGCGGGTCAGCCTGGTGGGCACCGGCTTCAGCCCCCGCTCCGAGATCGGTGAAGTGGCTGATGGCGAGCTCCAGATTTCCAGGATGTCCATCGGCGGAGACCGCATTGACTGGGAACGGATCAACAATGGCCGGGACATCGACGTGGATGACGGCGGCAATTGGTCAGCCTCCGTTGACCTGCCCCTGTCCGAAGCCACTACCGGTACCGGCAACCGTTTGATCCGGATAACCGACTCCGAGGGCCGCACCGGCTCAGTAGAGGTTACCCTGGCAGAGCGCAACTTCGACATCACTCCCCCCGAAGGCCGTGTTGGTACTTTGGCGGTGGTGCGCGGCGTAGGCTACCCCAGTAAGAATGACGAAGGGACCAGCTTCACCGTCGACGTGGTATACCAGGTGCAGGAAGGCACCTCCACTCGCGTGTCGGTGGTTCCCGATGCCAGCGGTCGGTTCGAGGTCCAGGTGCGCATTCCCACCACCGCTGCCATCCCCTCCACCAATCAGGTAGAGGTCAAGTTTAAGCTCGCCGACGGGACCGAGGTGCTGGAGAACAAGCAGCATGTCGTCCCCGAAGGCATCATCAACCTGTCCGAAACCAGCGGCGGCCCCGGTTCGATCATCACGATCTCCGGTGAGGGCTACAAGGCCTTCGTGAATGTGGATGCCGTCAGCATCGGAACCTTCGATGTCACTCCGGCGCCCAAGCCGCACACCGACGGCAACGGCATGATGTCCTTCGACATCCTGGTCCCCGGCATTGACGTCGGTATCCAGACCATTGAGGTCCACGTGGGTGGAACCACCTCCAGTGTGGGCTTCACCGTAACCGAGTCCGGCGTCAACCCCGGCGATATCGTCGCGGTGGCCAAGGGCATAGAGGACCTGGGCGACAACCTGGTCAGTGTGTGGAACTTCAACAACGACTCCAAGGTCTGGTCCTTCTACGACCCGACCCTGGCCCAAGGCAACACCCTGACCCACATGATTACCGGTGAGACCTATCTCATCCGGATCAAGGCCAACCAGGAGGTCATCCTGAACCGGGACACCCGGAGTCTGACCTGCGTGGGCGGCAACTGCTGGAACCAGGTAGTCTGGTAAGCAAAGGCCAGGAACAAGCGCCTGTTCTGGGGCGGATGATGAATCCGCCCCAGACCCCCGGCCCGTATTAATGGGACAGAATGAGACGAAATGGGACGGAAAAAAGAAATTGTCCGCCCCTGGGGGGCGAACGAAATTGGGCGGTATCGGGCGGTGAATTTTTCCCCGAGCTTGGCTCACCTTCAAGAAACCGCGCCAAACCCGCCCACCGCTCACCGTCCCCGAACCGTAGATACAAAATGCTCGGAAATGGGTGGAAATAATCGGGAAAACTGAATGTTTCCACACAGCAATTCCCTTCCCCCTTGACGGGGGAAGGCTAGGATGGGGGTGATACCCCACCCAGGTCAACCGGGAAGGCGCCCCAGGCAATACCCGTAAGGGCGGGTTGTAATCCCGCCCCTACCCCAACTCTATAGGAGGAATCAATGGCAAAAGTCAGTAGAATCCTGGCCCTGCTTGCGATAGTGGCCATGCTTTCTGCGCTGCCTCTCACGGCATTCGCGCAGCAGAGCCCGCCCCACGTCCTGCTCGGCACGGCCATGCTCAACGGCGCAACGCCGCCCATTGACACCGATATCGTCGCCATGCAGGGCAGCCAGAAGCTCGGCTCCGCCATGACCATGGCTGGCGGCAAGTTCTCTCTCCAGGTAATGCAGCCCTCCGGCTCCGGCCCCATCAGCTTCATGGTCGCCGGTGTGGATGCCATGGAAAAGCTCAACAACTATGAAATAGGCAAAATCCAGCCCGGCTTCAACCTCAGCGCCCAGGCCTCCGGCACCGTGGGCCGCATCGGCCCTCCGGGCCCCGCCGGTCCTGCCGGTCCTGCTGGCCCCGCCGGTCCTGCTGGCCCCGCCGGTCCCCGTGGCGCTGCTGGCGCTGGCTCCCAGGGTCCCGCTGGACCTGCCGGCGCCGATGGCCCTGCCGGTCCCGCTGGCGCTGACGGCGCCCGTGGCCCCGTAGGCCCCCAGGGCGACCCCGGCGCTGCCGGTCCCGCTGGCGCTGACGGCGCAGCCGGCGCCGCTGGCCCCCAGGGCCCCCAGGGTCCTGCCGGCCCCGCTGGCGCAGCCGGCGCCGACGCCTCCGGCACCACTGGCATCATCGCCATCATCATCGCCATCGTGGCCGCGGTGATCGCCATCGCCATGCCCTTCGTAATGCCCCGCCGCTAACCAACGGCTGGCAACGAAAAATCCCCTCCCCCTCGACGGGGGAGGGCTAGGGTGGGGGTGATGCCCCCCCCGGCCCCCCCAGGGGGGGCCCGGGGGGGGGGCGCCCCCCCCGCGGCCCCCCCCCCCCCCCCCCCCCCCCCCCCCCCCGCCCCAACACAACCCCCCCCCCCCCCCGGGGGGGGGGGGGGGGGGGGGGGGCCCATCCCCCCCTGGCAACCCGTAGGGGCGCACGGTTGTGCGCCCCTACCCCTTTCCCCCAACCCCCCAACCCGTCAACCCGCGTAGGGGCAGACCTACGTGTCTGCCCTGGCAACCCCGCCCCTACCCCTTTCCCCCACCTCTGCAAACCGCCGCGCCTCCGCGGTCACACCCCCGCCCCAATTCCCCCAAACCCGCCCGTCATATTGATGCGCAACCCATCTCCCACCTGCTACTATAGCTTTGCCCTTGCAGCCCGACGCCTCCGGGCCCGGCCGCCAGGGGCGCCATCTCTGAAGTTGTGAGGTGTGGTGTGGCAAAGATGGCACACTTGGACCCCCCTGCTAAACTCGCCCTGGCCGCCGCCGTCCTGGTGGCCGTCGCCCTCCTGGTAACCCTGTCCCTCTTCATCCCCAGCGCCTTCGCCCAGGGCGGCGACGACCCGGCAGTCCCCCCCAAGCCCAGCTACGCCTACCCCAACCTCAGCGCCCACCTCAACCACCTGGCCGAAGGTTACGGCTCCGGCCGGATGTCCCAGGGCCAGGCCGCGGGCCAGGCCCCCGTCCACTCCGGCGGCTCCGTCGCCGTCACCATCTACCTGGATGGCCATGTCTCCGACGTGGTCACCTACCTGGAAGACAACGGCGGCGACCCCCGCAACGTGGGTAGCGACTACGTCGAGGCCTACGTGCCCGTGTCCCTCCTTGGCCCCCTCTCCCTGCAGCCCGGCGTAACCCAGGTCCAGGAGATCATCCCGCCCCAGCCGGCCTACGGCAACGTAACCAGCCAGGCCGTAGCCCTCCACCTGGCCGACTCCTGGCAGGACGCCGGCTACCAGGGCCAGGGCGTCAAGGTCGGCGTAATCGACGTGGGCTTCACCGGCTACTCCGGCCTCATGGGCGTCGAACTCCCCTCTACCGTCGTCGCCCGGTGCTACACCGACGTGGGCGTCTACACCTCCAACCTCGCCGACTGCGAGGCCTCAGAGCCGCTGCCGGACTTCAACCAATGCTCTCGTGGTAACTCTGGCAGCGTCCACGGCACGGCCGTCGCCGAAGCGGTCATTGACATCGCCCCCGATGCCATCCTCTACATCTCCCAGCCCGGGTCATGGGGAGACCTGCAGGCAACCGCTGCGTGGATGGCCTCCCAGGGAGTACAGGTCATCAACTACTCCGTGGGCTGGACCCACTACGGCAGTCGCGGAGACGGAACCTCTCCCTACAGCAGCAGTCCCTTGAACACAATTGACCAGGCTGTCGATGACGGCATCATTTGGGTGAACGCAGCAGGAAACTCTGCGGAAGACACCTGGTTCGGAAGTCTCTCTGACCACGACGGCGATGGCATAATGAGCTTCAACAGTTCCGGCGTCGAAATAAACCCCATTACCCTCTTGGAGTGCCAGCGCTATACCTTCCAGCTGCGCTGGGAAGACAGTTGGGGCGGCGCCAGCACGGACCTGGACATGTACCTGTGGGACAGAAGCACCGACGCCCTCTTGAGCATCCCAGCGGGATGGGGATTCATTGGAAGCAGAGTGCCGCAGTCGGGAGCAAGCGACCATGAGCCCTTTGAATTCTTCTCTCTTCGGTCACCAATTGACAGCAACGATGTTGGCGTCATCATAGTTCACGCCGGTGGGCCCGTCCCCAACTGGATCCAATTGGAGATGTTCTCGGGTCGTGGCGGACTTGGGATCCATACCGGCAATGGCAGCATCGCCAACCCGGCCGAAAGCGCCAACCCCGGCCTGCTGGCAGTGGGAGCATCGCCCTTCTACGACGTCAATACCATTGAGCCCTTCAGCAGCCAGGGCCCCACCCCCGACGGTCGCATCAAGCCCGACATCGTAGGGATCGATTGCGCCGCATCCGTCAGCTACGAGTACCGCACCCGGCGCGACAACGGTCAGGGCTGCTGGTTCCCCGGTACCAGCCAGGCCTCCCCTCACGTGGCCGGCATGGCCGCCCTGGTCCGCCAGCGCTTCCCCGACTTGACGGCTGAGGAAACCGCCGCCTACCTCAAGGACAACGCCGAACCCAGGGGCGCCGTCCCCAACAATACCTGGGGCTACGGCCTCGCCAAGCTTCCCGCCACCGACGTAGGCGACTGCGTCCACGAGCTCACCAACGATGGCGCCACCACCGGCTCGTGGTCGCCGTCGTGCCAGTCGACCGCCGCTGACCGCGGCTACTCCCAGTACTACAACTTCACCCTGGAGGAGACCACCCAGGTAACCATCGAGCTTAACTCCAGCGTGGACCCCTACCTCTTCCTGAGAGCCGGAGACTCCCGATCGGAAGACTTTCTCCACGAGAACGACGACATAGAGGCCGGGGCAAACACCAACTCTCGGATAACGGCTACCCTTACGGCAGGTGCCTACACCATCGAAGCCACCACCTACGATACCGGCCAATCGGGCGAATTCACCTTGACCATCTCCGGCCTTGGCGGCGGCGCTGGAGAGGAGGAAACTACGCCGGACGGCTGCGGCTTCACCCTCACCACTGATGGCGCCACCACCGGAACCTGGGCCCCGGGTTGCGAATCATCAGTCCTCGACCGGGGCTACGCCCGCTACTACACCTTCACCCTGGACCAGCAGTCTGCGGTGACCATTGACCTGGTGTCCGACGTAGACCCGTTCCTTTACTTGCGGAGCGGAACGGCCCGGACCGGAGTCGCGGTGGCCTTCAATGACGACGTGGCGCCCGGGACGGATACCAACTCCCGAATCAGCGAGACCCTGGCCGCCGGTACCTACACCATCGAAGCCACAACCTACGGTGGAGACCAATCCGGAACCTTCACCCTCACCTTCACCGGCTTGGACGGCGATGGCGAGGATGAAATGGAAACAGAGCCCGGAGATGAAGAAACGGACAACTGCGCCGCCACCGCCATCACTACGGACGGCGCCACCACCGGCACGTGGGCCCCGGGTTGCGAATCATCAGTCCCCGACCGGGGCTACGCCCGCTACTACACCTTCACCCTGGCCGAGGAATCGGCGGTAACCATGGAGCTGACCTCCGACGTGGACACCTACCTGTACCTGCGGCCCGGCGACGCCCGAGCGGGCGATGCCCTGCACGAAAATGACGACATCGCCAGCGGTGGCGTGAACCTGAACTCGCGGATCAGCGAGACCCTGGCCGCCGGTACCTACACCATCGAAGCCACAACCTACGGTGGAGACCAATCCGGAACCTTCACCCTCACCTTCACCGGCTTGGACGGCGATGGCGAGGATGAAATGGAAACAGAGCCCGGAGATGAAGAAACGGACAACTGCGCCGCCACCGCCATCACTACGGACGGCGCCACCACCGGCACGTGGGCCCCGGGTTGCGAATCATCAGTCCCCGACCGGGGCTACGCCCGCTACTACACCTTCACCCTGGCCGAGGAATCGGCGGTAACCATGGAGCTGACCTCCGACGTGGACACCTACCTGTACCTGCGGCCCGGCGACGCCCGAGCGGGCGATGCCCTGCACGAAAATGACGACATCGCCAGCGGTGGCGTGAACCTGAACTCGCGGATAAGCGAGACCCTGGACGCAGGGACCTACACCATCGAAGCGACGACCTATGCTGCTGGCAGCACTGGTGCCTTTACCCTGACTATTTCTGGCCTGGGAGGCGGCACGGACGACAGCAGTGGAACGGAAACCGACCAGTGCGGGTCCACCATTAGCGCTGATGGTTCTGTCGGTGGCAGTTGGGTGGCGGGTTGCCAGTCGCAGGTGTCGGGCCGTGGGTATGCCCGTTACTACACCTTTACGCTGGAAGAGGCTTCCCAAATAACGATCGAGCTTGTATCCAGCGTTGACCCCTACCTATACCTGAGACAAGGGGAAGCCCGTAGCGGGGACGCAGAACACGAAAACGACGACATAGAAAGCGGCGGCGTCAACCTGAACTCGCGGATAAGTGAGACCCTGGACGCAGGGACCTACACCATAGAGGCGACGACCTACAGTCCGGGGACGGCGGGAAGTTTCACACTGACCATCTCGGGGCTGGATTAAGTTAACGGGCTGGCCGGTTCACAGGCTGCCAAATAAATGCGCTTTACCGAGGCCCGGAGGATTTCCGGGTCTCCGGTTTCCGTTTGACGGTCGCCAACGCCTTGGGTGGCGCTTCAGCCGCAGGTCACTTTATTCAGGTTTAATCGGTTGCCCGCGCAAACCGCTCAGAAAGTGACTGTGGCTGCAAAGCAAAGCAGGATTCACCTCGTTGGTTACTCCACAGTCTTTGAACCCAGGAATGTTCGCCAGTAGTGCCCCTACATCTGGCTTGTAATCTCCAGACAGGCCCCAAAGGGCAGCTTTGGGCTCACGACCTAAGCCGTCCCCACTCATCCTGAGCCTGCGGAATCCGCCTCTGGCGGACCTTTGGCGGGCCGAAGGACGGAAACCCACGTAGGGGCGGGCTCCAACCCTGCCCTACCCCTTTCCCAAAACCCGTCGTTCCCGTCCGCCGCGTAGGGGCAGACCTATGTGTCTGCCCTGGCAACCCCGTCCCAACCCCTTTCCCCACTCATCCGGAGCTCGTCGAAGGATCACCCTCCCCATCCACGTCCGAATCCCCTTCCCCCAGCACCCCACACCTGCGACAATGACTGCCACGGGTAACTTCCACGTCTGAGGAGGCCGACTATGGGTCAAAGGGACGGTCAGATGAACGGAATGGTGGCCATCGTAACTGGCGCCAGCCGGGGCCTGGGACGGGCTATAGCCAGGGAGTTCGCTCACCAGGGGGCCAGTGTGGTCATTAGCGCCCGCAGCCAGTCTCCCACCGGCCTGCCAGGCACCATCGAAGAGACCGTCGAGGATATCCGCCAGGCGGGGGGAGAGGTTACCGCCACCAACTGCGATGTTACCGATGAGGCTCAGGTCGACGAAATGGTCCGCCTGGCAGAGGAGCGCTACGGCAGGATCGACGTGCTGTTCAACAATGCCGGAACCATGGTGCTGGGGGAGTCCATCCTGGAAATTGACCCCGCCCGCTGGGACCAGTTGATACGGGTTAACGTGGGCGGCCCCTACCTGTGCTCCCGGGCCGTGTTGCCCGTAATGATGGAACAGCGGCGGGGCAGCATCATCAACATCGGCTCCCGCATGGCCACCGACCCGGCCCAGGGCGGCGGCGTTCTCTACAGCGCCAGCAAGGCCGCCGTCCACATGTTCAGCCTCTGCCTGGCCGACGAGGTGCGCGACTACAACATCGCTGTCAACATCCTCAGCCCCGGCTCCCTCCGCAGCGAAGGCTCGGCCGCCATCCCCTGGACCCAGCGCGACTGGCACGAAAGGGTGGACCCCAGCGCCGTTGGTCCCAGCGCCGTCTACCTGGCCCTCCAGGACGCCTCCACCTTCACCGGTCAACTGGCGGCAAGAGCGGACTTCGGTGTTACCTGGGGCCCGGGCGTCCAGTCCCCCGGTCAACCCACGTAGGGGCAGACCTATGTGCTGCCCTGGCAACCCCGAATAGTCCCTTCTCCCTCGACGGGGGGGCTAGGGTGGGGGTGATGGTACCCGGCCAACCCACGTAGGGGCGGATTTCAAACCCGCCCCCTACTCCGTCACATACCCATTCCGCAAGTCCCAGGCCCTTGCCTTCTTGTCCCGCTTCTGCGAGGCGCCGTAACCGCCGCCGCCCGAGGACAGGCAGACAATGTGGTCGCCCGAGTTCACCACCACCCCAACCTCCTTGGAGCCGAGGACCCGGTCCGTGCCATCGGAAACAATCTTGTAGTGGTGCGGCAGGCCGTCGGCCCCTTCAAAAAGGCCGAACGGCGGCACCACAATGCCGTCGCCCGCAGTGTTAAGCAGGGCCGGGCCGTCACCCTCGTACACCAGGTCGCACACCGCGCCCAGGCCCCCGCGCCACTCTCCTTCACCACCCGAGTCGGGACGCAGTTCGTGGCGCAAAACGAAGAGGGGGAACCGTTCCTCCGTTACCTCGATGCTGGGCGACCGGATTCCCCCTGCCACGTTAATCTCGCCCACGTTGGGCCAGCCATCGTATCCGTAAGACGCTCCGCCGCCACCGCGGGCCAGGAAAAAGTGCCAGATGAACTTCCGGCCGGTCCTCGGGTCTTTGCCGGTGATGGCGTAGCGCAGGCGCCGGGAGAAGCCGGCGGAGACTGCTTCGGGGATGGCCGGGGCCAGCGCCTTGAACACCGCCTCCACCACCTCTTCAGCACAGTGATTGGTGCTCATGCACACGGGGGCCGGCGGGTTGGCGTTGACCACCAGGCCTTTCGGGGCGACTATCCGGACCGGACGCATCGAACCCTCGTTGCGGGCCACGTCCAGGGGCGCCAGGTACATGATGGCGGCGTGGGCCAGGGAACGGGTGTTGGCATAGGCGCTGTTGATAAACCCCTCAACCTGGGGGCTGGACTCGCCCAGGTCGATGGTCATGCCGTCACCTTCGATGGTGACTTTGGCCCGGATGGGCACCAGCTTGCTGTTAAAGCCGTCGTCGTCCACCAGCGACTCCCCGTAATAAACGCCGTCCGGCCAGCCGGAGATGAAGCGGCGCACCTGCCGTTCCGTGGCGGCCAGGATCTCGGATACCACTGCCATCAACCGGTCGGCGCCGTAGTCGGCCAGCAGGGACTGGATGCGCTGGGCGGCCAGCATAACCGAGCCTATCTGCGCGTTGAGGTCGCCAAGGAAGTTCTCAGGTAGCCGGACGTTGGCCGCCAGCATCTGGAGCAGGTCCTCCCGGGGCACACCCTTGTCGTAAAGCTTCAGGGGAGGGATGCGCAGGCCTTCCTGGAATATTTCGTTGGCTCCCGGGTTGTAGCCGCCGTGGGTTCCGCCGCCCACGTCGCTGTGGTGCGCGCGGTTCACGCCATAGAAGAGCAGCCTCCCATCATGAAATATGGGCCGGATTATGGTGATGTCCGGCAGGTGGCTGCCGCCAAAATAGGGGTCATTCAGAATGAACAGGTCGCCCTCGGAAATACTGTCGCCAAAGTAGTCCCGCACGGCGCCGCCCGCCACGGGCAGCGCGCTTATGTGGACCGGGATCCCCTCGCCCTGGGCCACCAGTTGGCACTCGCCGTCCAGGATGGCTGTGGAGAAGTCGCGGCTGGAGTTGAGGATTTGGGACATGGCCGTGCGCAGCATGGCGTCGGTCATTTCGCGGGCGATGGACTCCAGCCGGTGCTCGACCACCGCCAGTGTGATGGGGTCGGCATGGCCTTGTTCAGGCCGGTCACCTGTCATGCCGTCACTAAACTCTCCCTCCGGCGGAGAGATCGGAGTTTCCAGGTTAACCCGCAACGCAATGCCACCCATGGCGTCCACGGTGGCGGAGTCGCCGGGCCGCACCAGGATCGTTGTGAAGTCGGACTCGAGGATGGCCGGGCCGGTGATTTCTATTCCGGTGGGCAGCCTATCAGCGGTATAGGTGGGCGCCTCGCGCCACTCGCCGAGGTAGACCTGGCGGGTGCCGGTGGGTACGGCCGCCGCATGGGTGTCGCCACGGTCCAAGTGGGCGACTCTGGGCAGCCTGCCCACGGCTGCAACCCGCAACGTAACCAGGCGTACCTCCTGGTCCTGCTGGTTGTAGGAGTAGAGTTCCTGGTATCGCCGGTGGAAATTGGCAGTTAGCTGGGACAGAAAATCCGAGTCCGGCAGCGCGGGATCAGGCAGGGGCGCGGTAACTTCGTAGATCTGGTCCAGGTAACGCATATCTGCGGAGTAGTGAATCTCCACGGCTTCCTCAGGCATCCCCTGGGCGAATAGCTTGTCCCTGCCTTGGGAGGCCAGTTCGTCCAGAATAAGGCGTAGTTCCGCCAGGTCCAGCCGGTTCAGGCTTACCGGATAAGAGCGGGAGAAGTCGTACTTGATGTCAGTGTTCAGCATGCCGTAGGCCGACAGCACCGGGGCTGAGGCCGGAATGTACACCCTTTCCACCTGCAACTGGCGGGCCACCTCAGCGGCGTGGAGGCCGGACGCGCCGCCGAAGCCCATCAGGGTAAATTCCCGGGGGTCCACCCCTCGTTGCACCGACATCAGCCGGATGCCCTCGGCTATCGTGGTGCACACCACCTGGTACACACCATAGGCGGCCTCCACGGTGGACAGGTCCAGGGGCCTTCCTACTTCTTCACTCAGTGTCTGCTCGGCGGCCGCCGGATCGAGCGTAGCCCTGCCGCCCAGGAAGTTGGCTGGGTCCAGGTAGCCCAGGGCCAGGCTGGCGTCGGTAACGGTGGGACTGGTCCCGCCCTTGCCGTAACAGGCCGGCCCCGGTTCTGCTCCCGCGCTGTCCGGCCCCACGTGAAGAATGCCTCCCTCGTCCACCCGGGCGATGCTGCCCCCGCCGGCTCCCAGGGTGTGAATGTCTATCATTGGGACGGCAATTTTCCAGCCGGCCTCGAACTTTTCGTTGGTGATGTGGGGGACGCCGTTCTCGATGAGGGAAATGTCCGTGCTGGTGCCTCCCATGTCGAAGGCGATAATGCGGGGTTCTTCCAGCAAATGGCCCAGCCAGGCAGCGGCGCTGACCCCGCCGGCCGGACCCGACAGGATGGCCCGCACTGCCATCCGCCCCGAGTCCTCGATGGGGGCCACTCCACCGTTGGACTGCATTATGAGCACGTCCCGCAATTGGGGATAGTTCGCAAACCGCTCGGCCAGGTGCGACAGGTAGCGGCTGAACACCGGCCCAACGTATGAGTTAATCACCGTGGTGCTGAGGCGGTCGAACTCCTTGATCTGGGGGATCACCTCGTGGGAAAGGGATGTGAATGTGTCGGGGAAGCGCTCCCTGATAATCTCCGATGCCCGCCGCTCGTGGGCTGGGTTCAGGTAGGAAAAGAGAAAACAGACGGCCAGGGCTTCGGCCCCCTCCCGCGCCAGGTAATCCAGGCTTTCCGCCAGTGCGGCCTCGTCCAGGGGACGTTCCACCGCGCCGCTGGCCCGCACCCGTTCCGGCACATCTACCCGCAGGTAGCGCGCCGCCAGGGGCTCTACGGGCGTCATGCGCAGGTTGTACCGGTCCTCCTTCAGGCCCTCCCGCATCTCCAGCAAGTCACGGAAACCCTCGGTAGTGACCAGGCCCACCCTCGCCCCCTTCCGTTCCACCAGGGTGTTGGTGGCAACTGTGGACCCGTGGATGACCAGGTCAGTGTCCCCCAGGAACTCATCCAGGGATAGCCCGTAACCTTCGGCGGCTTCCGCCAACCCGGCCATGACCCCCACGGAGGGGTCGTCGGGCGTGGATGGAGTCTTGAAGAACCGGGGCTGCCCTCCATCACCGGCCACCACAAAGTCAGTAAAAGTGCCGCCCACGTCAATGCCGATTTTGAACAACTGTGGCCTCCTGGGGAGTCTTGCGGTAAGTATGCCCTTGTCCCTCATAAGCTGGGCTGCAATACGTCGTTCCAACCCGGCATCAAAGTATAGGACTGCCCTGTTTTGCTGACAAATTCGCCGGGCCAGCGGCATCGTTGCCATGCCCTTAACGATGCCCCGACGCCGGGGCCGTGTGCAGCCGGGGAGCGTCGGCAACCGGGGACCGTCAGTTGGAGGCGATGACATCCTCTCATTGTGGCCTTGTGTGGGGGCGATGCTATGCGGCCACGCCCTTTTCCCAATCCCCCCGCCTACCACTCAAACCGTCGTTCCCGACCAGTCGGTCGTTTCCGCGCCTGCTATAAACTCGCTGCCGCCAACACCGCCCAAACGTGCGTATGGGCGGCCACAAGGACCGCCCACCATGGTTACATCAATAGTCCCTCTCTCACCAAATTCCGGCTAACTGCTGCGCTCGGCAAACTCCGCCTTCGCCGCCTCTAGCAGTGCGCCGTCCCGCAGCAGGTCGCTGGCAGTCAGGCTCAGAGCCTTGGCCACCAGCAGGGCGTTGGACAGGGCCAGCCCGGTAGTGGCCGTCTCGCACATGTCTCGGGTATGCGATGCCACCGGGGTCTCGCTGACCGCGTACCGAAGCTCGTAGGCCGGCATTGCCTGGCTTACGTTGCCGAAGTCCGTGGATGCCCCGCTGCCAGGCCGTCCGGCTACCGGTTCATCCAGCTTGAACCCCAGGGACTGGGCGTTGGCCCCCACTGCCTGGGCCAGCGCCACGTTGGGCTGGACGTTCTCGTAGAAGGGATAGAACTCTTCCACTTCCAGCCGCGCCCCGGTCATGGCCGCCGCCCCTTCCGCCACCTGCCGTACTTTGCCCACCACCTCGTCGCTCAGGTACCGCCCGTCCCTCGACCGCAGCATAAAGTTGGCGGCGGCGAACTCCGGCACCACATTCGGCGCCAGGCCTCCGTCGGTTATTACCCCGTGGATGCGGACGTCGTCCCTCAGGTGCTGGCGCATGGCGTCAATGCCGGTGAACAGGTGGATGACCGCGTTCAAGGCATTGATGCCCGCCTCCGGAGCCGCCGCGGCGTGGGCGGCCCGCCCGTGGTACTGGTACCGGTACCCCACCATGGCCAAGCTCCAGCTTTCGCCTCTGGCCGCCGTGGCGGGTATCACCGTCCGGTTGGAAAAGGGGTGCGAGGAAAGCGTGGCGTCTACGCCGTCAAACACCCCGGCCTCCAGTAGCCGTATCTTGCCGCCGCCGCCCTCCTCAGCCGGGGTTCCAATCACCACCACGTTCCCTGGCAGCTCTGCGGCGTTGGCCTGCAGGCCCAGCGCCGCGCCCATGGCGGCCATGGCAATGAGGTTGTGGCCGCAGCCGTGCCCAATCTCAGGCAGGGCGTCGTACTCCGCCAGCACCGCAATGGTCGGGCCCTCGCCGCCACCCCCGGGGATGGTCGCCTGGAAAGCCGTTTCCACGCCGCCGATACCCCGCTCGACGGCAAACTCGCGCTTCTCCAGGAACCCCGCCAGGGCGTTGGAGGAGTAGTATTCCTGGTAGTTCAGTTCCGGATGGGCATGCACGTCCAGCGACAGGTCGAATAGCTCCTGGCGCGAAGTCTCTATTGCCGAGTTGGACCGGCCGGCCATCTCTTCTTTGGTTCCAACTTGCTGGTTGCTCATCTTGTGTCCTCTACTTCAGGCCAGCGCCTGGGTCAAAGTCGCCGGCCCCGGAGACTGATAGTTCGTAAGTACGCAGCAGGAATCACGAATGTCTTGAGGCATGAACTCCGCCGCTATTGTACAGGCCTCCCCCTTCCACCGCCATGATTACTCAGTGTACTGGACTTCAGGCCAATACCAGTCCATATTTCCACCATTACGCTATAATTCACCAAACCGCACCCGGCCGCCAACCGCAAAGTGCTTTGGCCGGTGCACTCAGTCCACCCAAATTGGCAGTTCGGGAGGCAATTATGCTGGACTCGATTATCAGGGGTGGTACCGTAGTTACGCCCGAAGGCGTGGGCCTGATGGACGTGGGCGTTCAGGGCGAGCATATCGTGGCCGTGGCCGCTCCGGGAATCCTGGATGAGATGGGAGCGGGAGAAACCATCGACGCCACCGGCATGATAGTCCTGCCGGGCGGCATCGAACCCCATACCCACATCAACGTGCCCGTTCCTGACTACTGGGCCGGCGGTGATGCCGGCGTCTTCACCCAGCCGCCCGAAGCGGCCAGCCGGGCCGCCGCCTTCGGTGGGGTAACCACCTATGTCGACTTCGCCGGGGCCCTTCCCCTTACGCCGGGCGCCGTCCCGCCCTCCGACCCCATCATGAGCCAGATTGAAACCCGGCGCGACACCTTCCGCGGCCATTCCTACACCGACTACACCTTCCACTACATCCTCGCCGGCGCCGTTCCGCCCAGCACCATGGGCGAAATTGGCGAAGCCATCCAGTCCGGGGTTGCCAGCTTCAAGATTTTCACCACCTTCCACGCCAGGGTGCCCATGGGACACCTGTGGGAGATATTCCAGGAGGTGGGCCGGCACGGCGGGATAATGGCCGTCCACGCCGAAGAGGACGACATCGTAACTTACATGGAAAACAAGCTGGAGCGGGAGGGCCGCGACCACGGGTCCAACCTGCATCTGGCCCACAACAACATTTCCGAGGATATTTCCTTCCGCAAGGTGGTGCGCCTGGCCCAGAGCACCGAGACCGGCATCTACTTTGTTCACACCACCGCCAGGGAGGGCGTGGCCGCTATTGCTGAGGCCCGCGCCGCCCAGCTGCCCGTCTACGGCGAGGCCCTGCATAACTACCTTGAGTTCACCTGCGACGATTACCTGAAGCCCGAAGGCCTGGCCATTCACACCTACCCCGCCATCAAGTTCTCCGACGACCGGGATGCCCTGCAGCAGGGACTGGTGGACGGCCCCATCTGCACCACCGCCACCGACGAGTGGACCACCTACAAGAACATCAAGCTGGCCGGCGATACCATCCGCACCCTCTGCGGCGGCCATAACGGCATCGAGACCCGCATGCCCGTTACCTACACCAAGCTGGCCGCCACCGGTCGCATCGACCTGCAGCGGTTCGCCGCCATCACTTCCACCAACGCCGCCAGGATTCTCGGCATGTACCCCCAGAAGGGCGCCATTGCCGTGGGCAGCGACGCCGACATCGTAATCTTCGACCCCAATCTCAAGAAGACCATCACGGTGGACGAACTGCACGCCGAATCCGACTACTCCATCTGGGACGGCTTTGAGTGCGAAGGCTACCCGGTAATGACCCTGCTGCGGGGCAAGGTCATCGTCCGCGATGGCCAGCTTCTGGGCAGCCCTGCCGATGGCCGCTGGCTCTCCCGCAAAGTAGCCCCGCGGGTGGTTGCCCAGCCTTCCGTCTAGTAGCCGAATATTGGTACTCGGACATCTGCAGACCCTGCAACAAACAAGAGGAGCGACAACTATGACCACCCTGGTGCGAGAACCCGAAACCCGCGCCGGACAAGGACAGGACCAGGGACGCTGCGATGGCTGCCCCAGGTGCCAGGATTCCGGCGCCCCCCTGTGTCCCCAGTACCACCAGGATTTCGGCGGTCTGCACCCCGTATGCAAGGTCTGCCGCCACTGCGTCCTGCGGGGAAAGCACCAGGACGACGGGTCCGACCTCGACGACCTCAAGGGCCGGGGTCATCAGGGCATGGGCCCCATCAGCAACAACTAAACCCGCACTGCTGCATAATCATCCGGCTGTCGTCCACGGCTGCAGGAAATCGTATGACAGTATGCGTAACCGTCTAATGCAGGAAAAACGGCTAGAGACCAGGTGAGCACGCGCCGAAAACTACCGATACTCGCCGGTGCCCGCTGGTTTGTAAACGATTGCCAACTCATTATGTTTGACGTGTTCTTCCTGGAAAATGGTAGAATGCGGATGATTCGGTAGCATTGTTTCTTCAGGAGAGGACTGATGCTGGATGCCAATGCAGAGTTGATTGCGCATTTGATGCGGCGGGCCGGTTTCGGGGCCGGTCGCGAGGAACTGGAATCCCGCGCCGCCAGGGGATACGAGGCCACGGTGGAGGACCTGCTTAACCCTGGAGATGAGCAGCGGCTCAGCGATTACCTTATTCGGCGCTTCCACCCCGAACTGTCGGGCATGATGGGCCCCCTGGCTCCCGGCGAAAACTGGCTTTACCGCATGGCTACCACCACGGCTCCCCTGCAGGAGAAGATGACCCTCTTCTGGCATGGCATTTTCGCCACGGGCTACAACAAGGTTATCCATGGCAAGGCCCTGTCCGACCAGACCAGGATGTTCCGCAAGCACGCCATGGGCAACTTCCGCACCCTGCTGCTGGAACTGTCCCGAGACCCCGCCATGATCATCTGGCTGGACAACCAGGACAATCACAAGGGCGCCATCAACGAGAATTACGGCAGGGAGTTATTGGAGCTCTTCTCCATGGGCGTGGGCAACTACACCGAGCAGGACATCAAGGAGTGCGCCCGGGCATTCACCGGCTGGACCATCGCCAACCGGGAGTACATGGAACTGCGGTCCCAGCGGGACTCAGACTGGCCCTACGGTCGGATCTCTTGGCACTTTGAGTACCATCCTGAAGACCACGACGACGAGGAAAAGGAGTTTCTGGGCCAGCGGGGCAACTTCAACGGCGAGGATATCGTTGACATTATCTGCCGGCAGCCGGCCACGGCCCGCTTCATCTCCCGCCACCTCTACAGCTTCTTTGTTGCCGATGAGCCGCCGGTGCCGGAGTGGCCCTACACGCCGCCCGCGAACCAGGAGGCCATAGACACTCTCTCCCAGGCCTACTTCGACAGTGATTACAACATCGGCGCCATGCTGCGGGTTCTCTTCAACTCGGACTTCTTCAAAGCCGAAGAGGCCCGCTACCGAAAGGTCAAGAGTCCGGTAGAACTCGTCGCCGGGGTGCTGCGCCTGACGGGTGAGTTCGACCGTCCCCGTTACGAAATCCTCGAGCGCTTCAGCCAGGCGTCCTACATGGGTCAGATACTCAATAACCCGCCCAGCGTGGAGGGCTGGCACACCGGCACCGACTGGCTCAACAGCGGTACGCTGGTGGAACGGATTAACTTTGTCAGCAAGCAGATCGGCGACCCCGCCAAGCCGGGCATCCGCGGCATGGTGGACCGCATCAGCGTCGAATTGAACGATGCATCCTACCCCGAACGCCTGGTGGACGCCTGCCTGGAAGAGGTGGGCGCACTGGAGGTGGACGAAGATACCCGGAGGGTGCTGGTGGACTTCTCGTCCAGGGGCGGCGACAATACCGACCGCCAGCACATCGCAGACGTGCTCCAAATGGTGGCGGCAACCCAGGAATTCCAGCGGGCGTAAATTTCCGTCCCAGCGGTAAAGGAAGGTGTCGTTCACGTGACCACCCAAAGCAAGAAACCGGGGCAAGCTCCCATTCAAATGGAGCCGGATCCGGTCGTGCCGGAACCTTACGGTCCCATCGTCCTCAAGCTGCCTCCTGCGGTGCCTCTGACCGACGACGTGTTTTTCGAGTTGTGTGCGCTCAACAATGACTTACGCATAGAACTCAGTGCTCGGGGGGATGTGGAACTTATGGCGCCTACCGGCGGGACTACCGGGAATAGAAACGGCCGTATCTTTATTCGGTTGGGCATCTGGGCGGAGAGTGAAGGCAGCGGGGAAGCGTTCGACTCTTCTACAGGTTTCAAATTACCGAACGGCGCAGTACGGTCACCCGACGGAGCATGGGTTTTAAAGAGCCGCTGGGAGACACTATCGCATGAAGAGCAAGAGGGGGTTCCTTCCATCAACCCAGATTTTGTGATAGAACTGCGGTCTCCCTCGGACCCTCTCAGGTTGGCAATGGCCAAGATGGAAGAGTACATGGAAAATGGCGTCCGGCTAGGCTGGCTCATTGACCGGCTAGATCGTCGGCGTCGGGTATATATCTACCGGCCCAATACGCCTGTTGAAATACTGGAAGCCCCGGAGTCCATCTCTGGCGACCCGGAGTTGCCAGGATTTACCTTGGAATTGACGCCTATCTGGTAGCCGGTTTTGGTAGGCATCACCCAATAAGCTTGAACCGAGGCGCAGCCATGACAACCGCACAGCAAACCGATTTCCTCGTTTACGACCGGACCCTGGGCATGACGGTCATGGAGGGCAAGGGTTTCTACTATCCGGTAGACACCATTGCCGGTATCGAAGACCGGCTCTATGTGATCAGCCGCAGCAAGGAGGAGACAGTCCGGGGTATCCGCGTCACAATGTGCGACCTGGACAGTGGGTACTTCGGCAACTTCGGCAGCTACGGATTCGACGGCGGGCAATTTGTCTGGCCGGCCTGTGGGGCCGTGGACGGCCAGGGCCGTTTCTTCATCAGCGACGAGCGGTTGAACCGTATCACCGCCTACGATTCCGATGGCGGCTACCTGTTCCACTGGGGCGCTGCGGGTTCCGGCGAAGGCGAGCTTGACACCCCGTCCGGGCTGGCTTTCGACAGCGCCGACCACATCTACGTGGCCGACGCCTACAATAACCGGGTCCAGAAGTTCACCGCCGCCGGTGAGTTTATCCGGGTAATTGGCAGCGAGGGGCCTGAGGCTGTCAGCCTGCCCTGGGGCCTGGCCGTTGACAGTGAAGACAACCTTTACGTGGCCGACTTCGGCAACGACTGCATCAAGAAGTTCTCGAGTGACGGCCGGTTCCTGGCAGCCTTTGGGCAATCGGGCCGTAGGGATGGCCAGTTCACCCGCCCCGCCTCGGTGGCGGTGGACAAGGACGGCTATATTTATATTGCCGACTGGGGCAACGAGCGAGTGCAGGTGCTGGATGCCAATGGCAGCTTCGTAACCAAGCTCCGGGGAGAGGGGACCATATCGGAATGGGCCGCCAACTTCCTCAACATCAACCGGGAAGAGGCCGCCGCCCGCGCCACCGCCAACCTGGAAATGAACATTGACTACGTTATTGACGATCCCCACGAGGAATCGTCTCACATTGAAAAATACTTCTGGTGCCCGGCCTCCGTCAGGCTCGACAGCCGGGGCTACCTGTACGTAACCGAAACCAACAGGCACCGTATCCAGGTTTACCGCAGAGGCGGTTAGCCCGGCCGCCTGCAGTGCCGGGCAGGTCGGCGAATTACGATTAAAGGAGCAGGACCATGGTATCAACCAGCAAGGAACGCAATCTGGTGGTTATCGAACTGGTTGGGGGTAACGACGGGTTGAACACCGTGGTCCCCTACGGCAATGGCCTCTATTACGACAACCGCCCGGGCATTGGTATTCCCCAGCAGGAAGTCTTTCCCATCGACGACACCCTGGGGTTCAACCCCGGCATGAGGGAGATGAAGGCCCTGTGGGACCAGGGCGAATTAGCCGTCATCAAGGGTATTGGCTACCCCCAGCCCAACCGTTCCCACTTCCGGTCCCGGGACATCTGGTACACCGCCGAACCGGAAACCATCGGCAGCCAGGGCTGGCTGGGCGCTGCCATTCGCGATCTGGACCCCCGTGGAGAGAACGTCCTTACCGGTGTCAACTTCGGCCGGGGATTGCCCCGGGCCTTTGTCTGCAAGGGCGCGCCGGTGGCATCGGTGGGCAACCTGGAAACCTATGGCCTGTTGCCCGACATAGACGACGAGAACGTTCGGCTGCACGCCCTCGACGCCCTGGGCCGGATGTACGGTCCTGAGGGCGGCCGGGATGTTGTGGCCCAGGCCCTCAGCGAGAACGGGGCCCAGGCGCTGATGGGCGCCGATATCTTGCGCACCGCGCCCGAACTCTACTCCTCCTCCGTGGAGTACGGCGACACTCCTATCGCCAACAGCCTCAAGGGTGCGGCCCAGGTGATGAGCGCGGGTCTCGGCGCCCGCATTCTCTATGCTCAGCACGGCAATTTCGACACCCACAGCAACGAATTGCAGACCCACGCCAAGCTGTGGCAGGACTTTTCTACCGCCATCGCCGACTTCACGGACGACCTGAAGGAACAGGGGCTGTGGCAGGATACCCTGGTATTCGTCTGGTCCGAGTTTGGCAGGCGGGTTCGGGACAACGGCACGGGCTGCGATCACGGCTCCGGCGGCGTGGCTTTCGTCCTGGGCGGGTCCATACAGGGGGGGCAGTACGGCCAGTACCCGTCCCTGCGTGAAGCAGACCTCTCCGAGGGAGACCTGGCCTACACCACCGACTTCCGCTCTACCTATGCCACCATCCTTGACCGGTGGCTGGGCCTGGACCCAGACCCCATCGTTCACGGCCAGTTTGAGCAGTTCGGGTTCGTGGCCCGGTAACATATCCCTGTCTGAAAAGGGATAGCAACGACGAAGAGCGCCCGTCGAACCGGCGCCCTTTCCGTTACCATCATTGAGGTCGCCCCTTAGGCGCCCCGCTTGCTGCCTGTCTATACTGTCGTTCCCGCGAGGTCGGGAGCCTCGCCCCATGCGCCCTACCGCTGCTGCCGCAGCCTGGGGTCCAGTGCGTCCCGTATCCAGTCTCCCATCAGGTTGAACGCCATCACCGTCAGCAAGAGCGCCAGGCCAGGCATGGTGCTTACCCACCACGCCGTCTTCAGGAAGTCCCGACCGTCGGCCACCATGGAACCCCAGGCCGCCGTTGGCGGGGCCACCCCGGCCCCCAGGAAACTGAGGATGGACTCCAGCAGGATCACCACGCTCACCTGCAGCGTCCCCACTACGATGACCGTGTTCATCACCCCGGGCAGCAGGTGTACCAGCAGGATGCGGCGGGTGGACGCCCCCGCCACCCGGGCCAGGGCCACATAGTCCATGGTCTTCAACCCCAGCACTTCGCCCCGCACCTGCCGCGCGAACCGCACCCAGATGAACAGGGACAGCACGATGGCGATCATGTGGATTTCCTTCATGGGGAGCCAGGGGATGCTGAAGTTGCCCACCACCACCGCCAGCACCAGCGCCACCATCACCAACGGCAGGGCAAGGAAGATGTCCACCATCCGCATGATGACCTCGTCCGCCCACCCTCCGTAGTAGCCGGAGATAAGCCCCAGGGCCGTGCCGATGGAGCCGCCCACCAGGATCGTGACTGCCGCCACGATGAGCGACACCCGCGCGCCCCAGATAATGCGGCTCAGCAGGTCCCTGCCCTGGTCGTCGGCCCCCAGAAGGAACTTCGTGCTGCCCGCCGGCCGGATAACCTCCAGCACCTGGTCGCCTGGCGCAATTTGGTCGCGGGTCAGGGCGCTACCGTCCAGTCCCACCACCTTGCCGGAAACCGCTAGGTTGGAGGCCCGGTTCACCGAGATCTCGGTGTTCTCATTGTCGGGAAAACCGTCCACTACCTGACGCTGCACCGTCTCGGCGCTCACCCAGGCCGGGGGCGTGTTCTTGTCGTCCAGGTCGCCCCGCCGCGGGTCATAGGGCGCCATCCACTGGGCCAATATGGCCGTAACCACCAGGGCTCCCAGGATGACCAGGGAGAAAATCAGCGTGAAGCGGCGCCCCAGCCATTGCAGGGACAGTCCCGCCCCGGCGGACAGCGACCGTCCTACTTCCAGTTGACGAGTTTCAGCAACACCGGCCATCAATCGGCTCCCAGCCGTCTAGGAATACCTGATGCGGGGGTCAATGTAAGCATAAAGGATGTCCACCAGGAAATTGATGATCAGGTACATCCCCGAGAAGACCATCACTATGCCCTGCAGGGTCGGGTAGTCGGACCGGATCAGCGCCGTGTACGCCAGCAGGCCCAGGCCAGGCCACTGGAATACCGTCTCCGCCACGATGGAACCGGTAATTAGCAGCCCCAGCGTTACCCCCATGAAGGTGAGCGGGGGAATCAGGGCGTTGCGCAGGGCGTGTTTCCACACCACCGCCGGCGGCGACACCCCCTTGGCCCTGGCCAGCTTGATGTACTCCGAGTCCAGCACTTCCAGCATGGCCGACCGTATCAGCCGCATGTTGGCCGCCACGAAGAACCAGCCCAGGGTGATGGCCGGCAGGATGAAGCTGTTCCAGTCCTGCCTCCCCGATGGTGGCACCCACTCGAACCGCAGCGCGAACAGGAAGATGAGCATTATGCCCAGCCAGAAGGGCGGCATGGACTGGCCTAGCAGGGCCACCAGCTTGCCCATGTTGTCCCAGATGCTGTTCCGCTTCAGGGACGACAGTATGCCCAGGGGCACGCCGATGATGATGGAAAAGATGAAGGCGGCCAGCCCTAGCTGCAGGGTGGCGGGCAGCCGCTCCATGATCAGCTCGGACACCGTGCGCGGGTCGCTGATGGCGTTGCCGAAGTCCAGACGCGCGGCGTTAATCAGGAAGATGCCATACTGCGACTCCCAGGGCGGCCAGGCCACGAACCAGGGTTTGTCCAGGCCCAGCTTCGCCCCTACCTCCTCCCACTGTCCCGTGTCGGCGTAGTCGTCCAGCATCAGGGAGCGGGGGTCTCCGGAACCCCTGGCCAGCAGGAACACCAGCAGGGAAATAACCAGCAGCGTAAACAGGGACGCCACCAGTCGCCGCAACAGGAATCTGTACATGCCCACCCGCCGCATCGGGCCCGCCTTCGGACCCGGACATCCTTTGAATTAGCAAGACTCTATTCCGATCGAAATGCACTGTCAAGAAAGGAAATCCGGCGAAATTTGTTGCGATTAGGAGAACTGATTTGCACCAAAACTTGCTAAAACTGCCCAAAAATTTACCGAATGGCACACACCTAGCGATAGGTGCCAGGCCAGCTTGACTTTAAGTATTGGTCAAATACATACTGACCGGGATTTTTCATCAGAGACGCTGAAGTAAGCCGTCAGCCCCTTCAATTGAAGGTTAGTAGAAGGAATCCGTAACCTGCCTTTCCCGGACGACATCTTTTCCGCGCTACAGGAGAAAACCTTGGAACTTACCGCAGCTATTGAGTTTGACATCCGCGACGTGAACGATCAGCCCGCCGCCTTCCGCGACAGCTTCGAGCAGGTGGACGTGGCGGAAGAGTCGGGCTTCCACAGCATCTGGCTGGCCGAGCGCCACTTCCAGCCCCAGCGTTCCGTTCTCTCCTCGCCCATAACCGTGGCCGCCGCCATCGCCGACCGCACCGAACGGGTGCGCGTGGGCATCGCCGTCCAGGTCCTGCCCCTGAACCATCCCATCCGCATCGCCGAGGAAGCCGCCACCGTGGACCAGATAAGCCAGGGCAGGTTCAACTTCGGCATCGGCCGCAGCGGTCTCACCATCTCCTACAGCGGCTACAACATCCCCTATTCCGAAAGCAGGGGCCGCTTCTGGGAGGCGTTGGAAGTCATACTCAAGGCCTGGACCACCGACGAATTCAGCTACGAGGGCGAGTTCTACAACTTCCACAATGTCCGGCTGATGCCCAAGCCCGTCCAGAAACCTCATCCGCCCCTGCGCATGGCCTGCGCCAGCCTGGAGAGTTTTGCCCGGGCCGGCAGCATGGGCATTCCCATCTTCGTCAACGTGGGCTTCGGGACCTTTGAGGACCTGAAGGCCCGCATTGACCACTTTTCCGAGGCCTGGCGGCAAGCGGGCATCGCCGGTGAGCCCGACGTGGGCATCCGTGTGCCGGTCTACACCGCCTCCGACCCGGAGCGGGCTCGCGAGGAACCCAGGGAGAGCATGCTTGCCTTCTATCAGCGCCAGTCCAACCTGATGATCTCCCGCCTGGGCGACGAGGGCGTAACCGACCCCGAGGGCATGCGCCGCCGGGCCGAGGCCCTGGCCCAGCTTTCCTACGAGGAAGTCCTGGACTCCCGGGTCGTCTTCGGCGCTCCGGACGAGGTGGTGGGCCAGTTCCGCCACCTGCAGAAGGAACTGGGCATAGGCATGGTAGTGGCCGATGTAAACGCCGGCGGCCGGGTGCCGCCCGACCAGGTGCTGCAGTCCATGAGACTCCTGGGCAAGGAGGTAGCTCCCGTCCTGGAGAAGCAGATCAATTAAAAACTGGCTAGACAGGCCGGAGTTGGGCTTGTCTGACGGCGCCCCTGAAGACCCATACTGTCCCAAGCAGTTACTGAAGGAGGTACCCTGATGACCATTGGTTGGCCCAGGCTCAGTCTTACTGGAATATTTATCCTGATGGCAGGGTTGCTCATCGCCTGCGGGGCCGCGGCTCCGGAAGAATCGGCTGCCCAGGAACCCGCCGCAGCGCCGGCTGCGTCATCATCAGGGGCCGCCCCCGCCGCAGAAGCTCCGGCTGCCTCCGGCGCCCCCTCTTCCCAACCTGCAGCGTCCGCACCGTCCGCCGCTCCGGCCAGCAGCGCATCGCAGCCGTCTTCCGCCCCCGCCTCCGGGTCTTCCGCGCCGGCGGCGGCCAGCAGTTCCCCGGCTGCAACGCCCGTTCCCGCCCCGGTGGCTTCAGACGCCCCGGCCGAGGCCATGATGGCCCACGGCACCCTTAACGTGGGCATGACCGACATCGGCCCCTTCGTGGGAATACTGCAGAACATGCCCTTCCTCAACGCCAGGTTCGAGTATTTCATCACCCACGAACCCATGTGGGCCACGTCGCCCACCGGAGAGCGACTGCCCCGCCTGGTCAAAAACTGGGAAGCCAGCCCGAATGCCGATACCTTTACCTTCTACCTGGAAGACACGGCCCAGTTCCACGACGGCTACGGCGCTTTCAATGCCGACGACTTTATTTTCACTGTGGAAAGCGTGATTGAAGAGGGTTCGGTGCATACATCGGCCGGCGGCATGCGCCGGCTCTTCGGCTGCGACGGTTGCGAAATCACCAGGATCGACGAGCACACCGTTCAGTTGTCCCGCCCCAAGCCAACCTTTGAAGTCACCTGGTACAGCCAGGCGCCCAGCACCTCCATGGCCTTCCACAGCAAGGCCCACTTCGACCAGGTGGGGCCCGACCAGGCCAATTTGGACTCCATCGGCACCGGCCCCTGGCAGCTGATGGAGGTGAAGACCGACGAGTTCCGTCGCATGGCCGCCGTATCCGACCACTGGCGCCGTCCCCCCGACTGGGAGGAAATGGTCTGGTGGGAGATTGCCGAGGACGCCACCCGAGTCGCCAACTTCCAGGTCGGCAAGCTGGACACCGGCTCCTTCAGCGCCGAGTCCATCCAGGCCATCAAGCAGGAGAACCTGCCCGGCGTGAAGTTCATGCGCTTCCCCGGCGGCGCCTACCAGTTTCTGAACGTGCATGGCCAGCAGTACTACCCCGACCACCCCTTCCACCAGCCCGCAGCCGACGGGACATCGCCCAAGGTGCCCCTGGGCGCCACCGCCGCCTACAGCGCTCCTGGTCAGTGCGGGGCCGACGCTCCCTGGGTGGCCTGCGACCGCGACGTAAACTCGGCGGAGTGGGACCGGGCCCGCAAGGTGCGCCAGGCCATGAGCATGGCCATCGACCGTGTAAAGCTGGTCAACAACCTGGCCTTCGGCGAGGGTCGTCCCTTCTACCACCAGGGCTGGAGCGGTCACGACGAGCGCATCAAGCAGTTCGGCCTGGACCAGTTGACCTACGAGTATGACCCCGAAATGGCGAAGCAGCTTCTGGCCGAGGCCGGCTACCCCAACGGCTTCTCCATAAACATGTACCTGTACCCCCGGCCCCAGGCCGGCAACATCGAGGCGGCCAAGGCCGTGGCCACCATGTGGGAAGACGTGGGCATAACCACCGTTCAAAGCACCAGCCCCTACTCCGGCTTCCGGCCGGGCACCGTGGATCGCACCGCTCTGGGCGTTAGCGGCCATAATGCAGGGCCCAGCGTGGAGCCGGTACTGGGCTATTTCCGCATCTACAGCCCCAAGGGCTCCTTCAACTTCGGCTTCGAACACCCGGACCTGGAGGCCTTGTTTGACGAGGCGTCGGACTTGACCAACGAGGAAGAACGCTGGGCCAAGACCGCGGAAATGGCCCGGTGGATGTTCGAGAACGTGGCCCAGATTGTCCTTTACGAGGAAAACTCCGTCTGGCCCGTCGGTCCCAACATTGACGAGTGGGAAGTCATGGCCGGCAACGTAAGTTGGCTGAGCAACTGGGAGGACGTGCCCCACCGGGAATAGGCGCGGCCGTCCCTGCTGCCAGAACAGAGCGGCTTGGCGTCTATGAGCACGCCAGGCCGCTTCTTTGTCTTCCCGTCCAACAGCAACCGTGCGCCCGGAAACGCCACCGTAAACGCGCCTTGAGGGCCCGGTCTGCTGCGGTCCGAAATCATGTCTCCCTGAGCTTGCAGAAGGGCTTGAATCCCTTTCGTCTGAAACCGCTGGAGAACTTTAGGGAGCCTCAGAGGAATTACCCTTGATCCTTCGACTTCGATCAGCGTCAAATCTGCGTAAAGCGCGATTGCCCTGGCTCCCTCCTTGCCACCTTGCATAACCCATCGCCATTATAGTAATACAGACCATGGAACAGGAACCGCCGCCTTGGCCTGCCCGTCGTAGGGGCGGGCCTTGTGGCCTCCCGTTCCTGATGGCATACCCCTTGACCCACACCGGGACGAGGTCCCGGCCAAGGGCAAAAATGAGACAATTTGAGACAAAATGGGATAATAATCAAAAAATTTTCACCATCGCGCCCCTTGATGTCCTTCGTGGATGGATGAAACTATGTTACCCTGAATGCACCATATCTTCTCATCAACTCACAGGCGCGTTAAGCCATGAGCAGCCAGATTCCTCCCGCTGTTCCCCCGGGCCCGCCTTTGCCCGCTATGTTTGCCAGGTACAAGGACCTGGTGGAGGAGGGGCTGGCCGCCATAGTGCCATTCCCCGGCTTGGACGAACTGAACGTTCCCCTGCAGTACCACCTGGGTTGGGTTGACCAGGACGGCAACCCCGCAGCCACGCCCGCTTCCCAGGGCAAGGCCCTGCGTCCCACCCTGTGCATGTTCGCCTGCGAGGCCCTGGGTGGCGATCTGGCCCACGCAGTCTCCGCCGCCGCCGCCATCGAGTTGATTCACAACTTCTCGCTGATTCACGACGACATCCAGGACCAGGATATGGAGCGCCGCCATCAGCCCACCGTCTGGTCCATCTGGGGCCAGCCGAAAGCCCTGGTGGCCGGGGACTCCATGCAGTGCCTGGGCGATCTGTCCGTGCTGCGGGGCGCCCAGCTTGGGGTCTCTCCTGGAACCGCCGTCCGCGTCTCCCGCATCCTGACCGAAGGCTACCTGGATATGATTGAGGGCCAGTGCCTGGACCTGGGGTTCGAGGGCCGCACCACAATCACCACCGACGAGTATCTCCACATGATTGCCTGCAAGACGGGTGCGCTCATCCGTTGCTCCGTGGAGATCGGGGCGGTGCTGGCCAATGACGATCCGCAGGTTACCGCCGCCTTTGCCAGCTTCGGCGACTACCTGGGCCGGGCTTTCCAGATACGCGACGATTACCTGGGTGTGTGGGGAGATGAGGTTGCCACGGGCAAGTCCACTGAAAGTGATATCCGCCGCCGGAAGAAGTCCTTTCCCGCCGTATTTGCCCTGGATCGCGCCAGCGGCGGAGCCCGCCAGGACCTGCACCGCATCTATGCCCAGGAGGAACTGTCCGATTCCGATGTCGAGCGGGTGATGACCATAATGGACGAATTGGGCGCGCCCCAGTACGCCAACCGCCTGACCTCCGAGAGCGCCGAACAGGCCACCCTGGCCCTGGCCGGTGTGGACTTGCCCGGGTGGGTACGGGACGAGGTAGACCAGTTAGTGGACTTCCTGGCCCGACGGGAGTTCTAGGGCTGTGCCCGGTTCTCTGTGCAACTGCGCTCCTTAGCGCATCTCTGTGAAAAGGCCCCATGACCAGCCAAGCAACGGCAACACCGTCAACCTGGACCACTGAGGCTGCCCGGCAGTACTGCCAGCGGCTGGCCCGGTCTCACTATGAGAACTTCACCGTTGGTTCCTGGCTTGTACCGAAGGACAAGCTGCGCCACATCTACGCCGTCTATGCCTACTGCCGCACCGTGGACGACCTGGGCGACGAGGCTGCTTTAGAGGGGAGTGACCCCTCATCGCTGGAAGTAGACACCGTCTCCCTGCTGGCGGCCAGGCTGGAGGGTTCGACCGGCGGATTTGGCGGCGACGACCGTGCCTACCGCCTGGCCCTGCTGGACCTGTGGCAGGCGGAATTGGAAGCCTGCTACTCGGGAACCCCCAGTCACCCGGTAATGGTTGCCCTCCGGGAATCCATCGATGCCTTCGACCTTCCTGCGGAGCCCCTCCTCAAGCTTATCGAAGCCAACCGAATGGACCAGCGGAGCCAGCGCTACCCTATCTACGACGACCTGCTCCACTACTGCGACCATTCGGCCAATCCCGTGGGGCGGCTGTTCCTCTATCTTTTCGGTTACCGGGACGAGGAACGGCAGAAGATGGCCGACGCCACCTGTACTGCCCTGCAGCTGGCCAACTTCTGGCAGGACGTGGCCCGCGACTATCGCAAGGGCCGCATCTACCTGCCCCTGGAGGACATGGCCCGGTTCGGTTACACCGAGGAAGAACTGGCCCAGGGCGTTGTCACTCCCGAGTTCAGCCAACTGCTGGCGTTCGAAGTGGAACGGGCCATGGACCTGTTCCGGCAAGGAGCGCCCCTGGCGTCCACACTGGACGGCGTGGCCAGGCTCGACGTGGCCCTGTTCACCCGGGGCGGCGTGGCCGTCCTTGAAGCCATACGGAAACAACGATATGATGTTTTAACTGCTCGTCCTTCCCTGTCCCGTGCGCGCAAGGCGGGGCTGTTTCTTTCCACATGGCTTGGCTGGAGGTTGGGGCTGGGCTTCCGACTTCCCACGATGCCCCGGGATTGAGACCATGCCCGGACTCTACCTTTTCGGAAGGGCTTCTCTTCGCCCAACCACCAGCAAACAGGCGGGGTCATGGTAACTGACCTGCAAGCAGCCTACCAGGAATGTCGGCGAATCACCCGGCGGGAAGCCCGCAATTTCTACTACGCCTTTGTCCTGCTGCCACCGGAGCGACGGCGGGCTATCTACGTTTCTTATGCCTTCTGCCGCTATTGTGACGACGCGGTGGACAGCGAGTCAGCTACCGACGAGAAACTCGGACGCCTGGCGGAGTTGCGGCGTATGCTGGCCCTGTGCTATGAGGGTCGCGCTGATGAACCCGTCTTCGTGGGACTTTCCCAGGTGGCCCGGGACTACGCCATTCCCCAAGAGTACTTTGATGACGTGCTGTCTGGCATGGAGGCGGACCTGGTCAAGACCCGCTACCAGGACTTTGACGAACTGCGCCGGTACTGCTACCAGGTAGCATCGGCGGTGGGCCTGATCTGCATCCACATTTTCGGGTTCCGGGACGAGCGGGCCCGGGCTCACGCCATTGACCTGGGCCTGGCCATGCAGCTAACGAACATTGCCCGCGACGTGAAAGAAGACCTGGATTTCGGCCGGATCTACCTGCCCCAGGATGAACTGGCCCGCTTTGGCTGTACCGAAGACGACCTGCGCGCGGGACAAGTGAACGATGCCTTCAGGGAGCTGATGCGATTCCAGACCCAGCGGGCCCGGGCCCTCTTTGAAAGCGGCTTTCTGCTGCTTCCCTATCTCAATCCCAGGTCCCGCGCCTGTGTCACCGTCCTGGGCAGGATTTATAGCAGGTTGCTGGACCGGATTGAGGCCGCCGACTACGACGTCTTCAGCCAGCGGGTAAGCTTGTCCACTACAGAGAAGCTGGGGGTTATGGCCCAGTCCTGGGCAGCCAGCATGTGGCCGCGGCGGACGCCCGAGCCTCCCCGCCAGCTATAGCAGGTCGCCCCCCCAATGTCTCCTTCTGATCCAGGCTTCCCGTCCGGCGTCGTAATTCTTGGGGGAGGAATCGCCGGAATCGCCGCCGCGCTGGAACTGCTGGACGCCGGCCGTAAGGTCACCCTGGTGGAATCCCGCAACTTCCTGGGCGGTCGTGCCTTCTCCTTCACGGATGTGAATACCGGTCTTACCCTGGATAACGGGCAGCACGTCATAGTCGGGTGCTGCACGGAGTTTATAGCTTTCCTGGACCAACTTGGGGTACACGACCGCTGGTTCCTGCAGGACCGATTGCGCATTCCCGTCTTCAGCCGTAACGGCAAGAAGGGAAAACTGGCCGCGTCCCGCCTGCCTTCGCCCCTGCATCTACTGCCTTCCTTCCTGGCCTATCCTCACCTGTCCCCGTTGGACAAGGTAAAGGTGGTGTGGGGAATGGCGCGAGCCGGATTCGCCAACCGGGATGATCCCGAATTGGATGATATTACCTTTTACCAATGGCTCCGGAATAACTGCCAGCCGGAAAGGGCCATCAACAACCTTTGGAACCTGGTGGTAGAGCCTACCCTGAACGACAATGTGCGGGAAGTCAGCGCCGCCATGGGCCTGATGATCGTCCAGGAAGGTATGCTCTCTTCAACCAGAAGCGGCAACCTGGGCTACGCCCGGAACGGCCTGCTGGCCAGCATAGGTGAACCGGCAAGAAGGCTGCTGGAAGAGCGGGGCGCAACCCTGCTGCTGGGTGACGCCATTCGGCGTGTGGTGGTTTCCCCCGAACCTGCAACCAACGGACCTTGGGACAGCGTGGCCGCCGTGGAACTGGCCTCAGGGCGGCGCATCGTCGGCAGGGAGTTCGTCAGCGCTCTGCCCTTTTCCTCCCTTCTGCGCCTGCTGCCGCCGGAGGTGGCGGACCTGGATTTCTTCGGCCGCATTGGCCGGCTGGAATGGTCGCCCATCCTCAACCTGCACGTTCTCTACGACCGGCCGGTAATGTCCCTGCCCCTCTGCGCCTTCGTGGACAGCCCGCTGCAGTGGGTGTTCAACCGTAACGCCATTGCCGGCGACCCGGCCGGCGGCGGGCAGCTGGTCACCATTTCGGTTAGCGCCGCCTGGGACTTTATTGGGATGCCCCGGGAGGAGCTGGCTCCTGTATTCCTGGCGGAAATGGCAGCGGCCTTCCCTGCCGCCGGAAAGGCTAACGTGTTGAATGTGACGGTGGTCAAGCAGCGAGAGGCGACTTTCAGGTGTTTCCCAGGGTCGGGCAGCCTGCGCCCCGGCCCCGTAACTCCCCTGCCCAACCTCTTCCTGGCGGGGGAGTGGACTAACACGGGCTGGCCTTCTACCATGGAAGGCGCGGTACGCAGCGGGCAACAGGCCGCCCGGGCCGTCAGCCGAAATTCGAGGCTCTGAACTCATGCAGAGGCCCCCCAAGACAGTAGCCATCACCGGCGCAGCCGGCTATATCGGCAGCAGGTTGCTGCGGCAACTGGAGTCCAATCCCAACATAGGCAGGGTTATTGCCTTCGACAAGAAGCCCCTGCCCTACCCCATCCACAACATCTCCTATTATCAGTTCGATGTGTCGCAACCCATCACGGAATTCCTGGTACGGCATCGAGTGGAAACCCTGGTACACTTGGCCAGCGCCTATTCTCACACCAGCACCTACCAGGACTGGGCCGAGGAGACTGCTCTTGACCAGACTACCTTGGATGCGATTCAGGAGTCCTGCGTGGATGCGAGAGTAAAGCAGGCGATCTTTTTGAGCTCCCACACGGTTTACGGAGCCTTTCCCGACAATCCCGTACCGCTGACCGAGGCTGCTCCCCTCCGCGACCGCCCGGGGGATTTTCTGGGAGAGGCCAGCGTGGTCTCTGAACTTTCCATACTGGATTTCCTCTCTAAGAATCTGCAGGATGCCGAGCTGCAGCCAACCAAGGTTACCATCCTCCGGACCTGCCCGGTGCTGGGGTACTCGGATGACCACCAGCGGGTGGAGCGAATATTTCCTAACCGGTTCTGGGGCGCGGGCGACAATCCTCCTTACCAATTCTTGCACGAGGTCGACCTGGCGGAACTGCTGGAAGAGGTAATAGAGCAGGAGGCCGAAGGGGTGTTCAACGTGGCCGGGGAAGGGGTGGTCTTCCTCCGGGAACTGGCGGACATCACCAACCGGAAGCTTACCCAACTGCCCCCCCTCCTGGCGTATCCTGCAGACTGGTTGGCATCCAAACGGAAGCAGCAGACCACCGGCTACTGGAACCTGCACCTCACCCGTTATCCCATCATCATGAGCACCGGCAAGCTTAAGCAAACGCTGAACTTTCGCTTCGAATACACCTCCATGGAAGCCCTGAACGCCTTTGTGAATTACAACGGCATTTAATAACCCCCCTGAACAAGTCATCGTCATTGCTTCGAAAGCCCCAATCCAGGAGGGCGTCCCATGATTGTCTGTTATAAAATGAGCGCCACCACCCCCATCCCAGCCTTCCTCCCAGAGAGGGGGAAGGGACCTTTCAGAGGTTACTTATGCTTTCCAACCCCATGAAACGGAAGCTGCTGGCCGGAGAACCGGCGTTCGGCGTATCGGTAATGTTCCCGTCGCCCCATGTCGTTGATATGGTGGGAAGGCTGGGGTTCGACTGGGTACTCATAGACTGCGAGCATGGCTCCATTTCCATCGAAAGCGTGGAGTTTATGGTACTGGCAGCGGAGGCGGCCGGCATCACGCCCATAGCCAGGCCCCAGGTGAACTCCTTTGAGGCTATCTGCCAGTTGATGGACCGCGGGGTCATGGGGGTGCAGGTGCCCCACGTCAACAACGCGGCAGACGCGAGGAGGGCGGTGGAGGCCGTCAAGTATCACCCCCTGGGCGAACGGGGACTGGCTGCCGGGCTCAGGTCGTCCTCCTACGGCTTCGGCGTCTCCATGTCCGAGTACGCCGAAGAATCCAACCGGGAGACGCTGGTATGCGTTCAGCTGGAGGAGGGAGAGGCCGTCAGGAACGTGGATGAGATCATGAGCGTGGAGGGGGTGGATGTGTACTTCGTCGGCCCGTCAGACCTCTCCCAGTCCCTGGGCTACCCGGGCAGGCCCGATACGCCAATAGTGCGGGAGGCGATGGAGCACGTGTTCTCGACGGTGCGGGGCAGAGGCAAGATATCGGGGTCGGCCGGCAATGCTGCTGCAACCCTGGGTTACCTGGACCAGGGCGTAACCTATCTGTACACCCACCTGACTGCCCTGCTTTCTGCAGGGGCCGGAGCCCACCTTAAGGAAGTGTCCCGCTGATCCTGCCGGCCAGGGCATCCCTGGCTTCCAGCATCATGGGGTGGACTTCCCTGCCCCGGTCGGTCAGGTCAATCACCTGGCGGGTGAGGAACTCTAGGATGGCGGCGTCAAGGTTCTCCCGGGCCAGGTCCATTAGCTCTGGCTGGTAGGGTATTCGCTTCCGCTTGTTGGGGTCCAGCTTGTCCGCCAGGAAAACCACCTTGCCCATCTCGTCTACCATTGTGGGGTGAAAGGTGGTATGCCAGTAGACGGCCTGGTACAGGTCCTCTTCCTCATCTTCGGCGGCCAGCCCGTCCTCCACCCGCAGGATTTCCGCTCCCACGGGCCCGTGCAGCAGCAATGGAGCGTTTGCTTCCACGGGCCTGATGGGCAGGTGGAAGCGAGTCGCCTGGGCAATCAGCTCCGGACCCTGCATTGCCCGGGCAACGTCGTGAGCCAGGATGCCCAGGGCCGCTCGTTCCGGGTCTACGTTGTGGTAAGGGGCCAGATCTCGGGCTAACTCCTGGGCGCGGCCGATGTGGGCCTGCAATCCGGCAGGCAGGGTTTCTACCCGCTGCTGAATGCGGGACTGTAAGGTCGGATTAGTTTGGCGGGCGCCGGTTCGCGGTTGCATTGGCGACCTAACCCATCGATCCCAGTTCGCGACCGCCCAGCAGATGCATGTGGGGCCAGGCAATGGTCTGGCCTGCGCCTCCGCCGTTGTTTACTACCAGGCGATAGCCGCTGATCGTTACGCCCTCACGGCGAGCCATTTCCGCAGCCACTACGAAGAGATGCCCCATGGTGGCTTCCATGGCCGGGCTGATGTAGTCCAGGCCGTTGATCGGCATATTGGGGATGATGAGCAGATGCACCGGTGCCTGGGGGTTGATGTCGCGCACTACAAAGCAGCGGTCATCCCGGTATATGACGTCGGGATGAGCCGGGTCGCCGGCCATGGCGGCGAAGGGCGAACTTCGGGCGGGAATCATGGTCATCGGGGCGCTCCTTGAAAAGATTGCTTTTTCATCGAGAATGAAGCTCTTGACTACGGGTTAGGTAGAAAGGCGGTCTTTATCACTCGAATCTCTACGTATCTGGATTGGGAACCACGTCCGTGCGCCGCTACCACCTGCTGCGCCCATTGTTCTGGCAGGCTCACGACACGCTTTGACCTTCCCCAAAATGAGGGTAGAAGGTTTTGAGACAGGTATTTAGCCCTCTATCTGGCGCATGGCCAGTTCTTTGTGGTAGTTGACGTCGCCGTAGGTGAGTTCCTGGACCTTGGCGCGGCGGGTATAAAGCTGAAGGTCGTGTTCCTTGGTGAAGCCGATGGCCCCGTGGCACTGATGAGCCAGGTTGCAGACCCGCTGGTAGGCAGCGCTGACCCAGGCCTTGGCCATGGCCACCTCCCTCTCTGAAGGTTCCCCCTCCGAAACTTTCCAGGCCGCTTGGTAGGCAATCTGGCGGCAGCCCTCCACGTCGGTGGCCATGTTGGCGCAGTGATGCTGGACCGCCTGGAAGGTACCCACGGACCGGCCAAACTGGGTGCGCTGCTTGGCGTACTCCACGGTCCTCTCGACCACGGCATCGGCTCCGCCCAGCATTTCAACGCACTTGCCGGCCACGGCGCGCTGCAGCGCCCGCTGGATAATGGGCCAGCCGCCATCCACCTCGCCCAGCACGGCTTGGGCGGGGACGGTAACGCCATCCAGGACCACTTCGCACTGACGGTCGGAAGAGATGGTACTTAGCTTGTTTATGGTCAGGCCCGGAGTGTCGGCGTTAACAAAGAACAGGGTGATACCTTGGGCCGGGTCCTGGGTCTGAGAGGTGCGGGCGGCCACCAGCAGGACGCTCGCAGCGTGGGCGTCGGGAACGAAGAGCTTCTGCCCATCGATGCGGAACCCCTCTCCCTCCCGGATGGCGGTGGTCTCAATACCCCAGGGTTCATAGCTGGCGGTGGCTTCCGTCAGGGCCAGGGTCATCAGCGTCTGGCCACTACAAATGCCGGGCAGGATATACTGCTTCTGTGTATCGGTCCCGGCGTCAAGCACGGTAAAGCCGCCCAGGACCACGGTGGAAAAGAAGGGCCCAGGGGTCAGGGACCGCCCAATCTCCTCCAGCAGGACGGCCAGGTCCAGGAAGCTGCCTCCCGTACCGCCGTATTGCTCGGGGAAGGCGATGCCGGGCCAGCCGAGACCGGAAATCTGGCGCCAGAGTTCGTCGGTGTAGCCCCGGTCGTCCTCTTCCATTTCCCGCACCAGCGTCAGCGGGCATTCCTGGGACAGGAACTCCCGCGCGCTGCTCTTTAACATCTGCTGAATTTCGGTCAGACCCAGGTCCATACCACGCTCCCTGAATCAATTAATTGCAACGTAACTAACCGGTTGAGTGCCGGAGGTAGTATAGCGCAAAAGGTCGGTAGCTGCATTGAGCATTGTCGGGTTGGCGGTTATCCAGGCCGGGTTAGCGCCCCTTTGGCAGAGCCAGTCCTTCCCCTCCGTGGGCGGGAACCTTGCCAGGGTAGAACCGTGATCCTCGCCTGCTCTGCAATGACCAGAGAAAAGGTGGTACACTCCTGCCATTGCTCTGCTCGCCAAATCACTGATGCTCCCCCCTTGCCAACCTGCATAACCCATCTCCACCATTAAGAATATAGGCTAATCCCCGTAAGGGCTGACACGCATGACAGCCCGGCAAATAGTCCCTTTCTCCTTGACGGTGCGGAACGCCCACCTCTGGCGGAAGGGGCCGGGGGTGACGGCAAGAACGGCCCAAAATGGGACAGGATGGGACACTTTTCAAAAAATTCTCATCTCCTTTTATCCCGCTCATCCTGAGCCAGTCGAAGGACGTGCCCTTCGTGGACAAAACAGAAAGAGGAGACAACCATGAGAACCCTCAGCGAAATCAGAAGAGAAATCCGCGCCCTCCAGCGCAAGTACCACAAGGAACTGGCCATCTACCGTATGCGCCGCGTCACCGAAGAGGTCCACTACGACTACACCCGGGCCGTGGCCGACCAACAGGAAACGCCCAAGCCTTTGGAGATTATTCGTAGAATCGCCGACAAAGGTTTCCGGCTAACCACCTGGATGCACCTGCACAACTACCTGGACCAGGTGCGGGAAGCGGGCGACGTCCCCGAACCCCGGAGGATGCTCTTGGCTCTGCTTCCCTGGGCCTGGGAGAGCAAGTACGACTGCCTGCTTATGCGGGAACTGCCGGCGCCGGAACCCAGGTCCAACCTTCGTCTGCTCTGGTCTCCCTGGTTCACCATGGCATAACGAACCGTGACTCGTGGTCTGCAGTTGAAGTCCAATTGACCCGCCCGAGTGAAGCCTTAACTTGCGTCCCCCTTTACGTGGGGGTTATAGTTGTTTATCACTATGTATTGAACTAGCAAGGCGACGCACAATTCCTGGAACGTCGCCTGTGTGGGACGGGCTCCGTACCACTACTGTCCTGGAGCGGTTATGACACAGCAAGAACTGGTGGCCTGGTTACGCGACTGGGGGGTACGGGTAACGCCCCAGCGGCTGGCTATCGCCGAGGCCGTACTCAACTCCACCGACCACCCGTCGGTGCAGCAGATTTACGAACGAGTACGGGACCATTTCCCCTCGATGACCCTGGCCACCATCTATTCAACCCTGGGGGTGCTGGAAAAGAGCGGCCTGATACAGGAACTTCCCTTCGCCAAGTTGTCCCGCTACGAATCTAACCTGGAGCCCCACGTCAACCTGGTGTGTATCGAGTGCGGCAACGTGGTGGACACCCACCTGGGCCAGGAAGCGGTGCTGCGGTTGAAATCGCTGATTTCCCAGGAATCCAACTTCGACGTGGCCTGGCAGCGGGTGGATTTCCACGGGTGGTGCCGTCGCTGCGCTGCGGAACGAGAGGAGCGGGAGCAAGCCTCCCCCGCGTAGAGGGGCGGTTCATACCTTTCCTACCGTCTCTTCCCCTCTTCTCCAGCGGGACAAGGAAGCATGATTAACAGCGTTGTTGGCATCACCCTGTGGACCGACGACCTTGACCGGTTGTTCCGGTTCTATCACAACCTGCTGCAACTGCCTCTCCATTCCAACCACGGCGACTTTATCTCCTTCCAGCTGGGCGAGAATATGCGCTTCAACATCGGCATCCACGACGGTGTCAGCGGCGCCAGCAGGGACCCTTACCGAATGATGCCCCACCTGGGAGTGCTGGACATCCACGGGGAACACCGCCGCCTGGCCGAGGCCGGGGTGGAGTTCCTGCGCCCCCCGGAGCAGGAGCACTGGGGCGGTTGGGTGGCCACCTTCAAGGACCCCGACGGCAACGTACTGCAGATGCTCCAGTTCCCCAACTGACCAGTTGCCATACCTCGCATAACTACTGACACCGGCTTATTGTCGGTCAGGTGTTTCGCCGTGTACCTTTTATCCTGCGCCCGCAGGTATACGTCGGCGCGAGGTGGCGGCGGTTTGTACCAGAAGATTGAAGACTTTTCCCTCCATATCCTGGCGGCGATTCTCATCGGCAACCTGCTCACTGCCGTGGCCGTGTGGTATGAGATATACTACGTGGTAAACGACTCCACCTCGGCAACAGTCAAGGCAATTCTGATCGACGCCGTAGCGGCCGCGGCGCTGGGAATCTACATCGTAGGTACGGTGGATGCTTATATGGTGCTATCGAAGCTGATTCTGGAGAAATACTTGAACAACCGGTTTAACGCCGGCGAGGCCAAGGGCCGGCAGGAAGGCCGGCAGGAGGCCAACGAGGAATGGCAGGCTTGGTACGATCGTATGGTGGAGGCCGGGAAACGGGGAGAGGATTTTGCTGAGCCACCGCCCGTACCTCCCAACAGGAAGCAGTAGTCACCGGATCAGCATCGCATCCCCAAAGCTGTAGAAGCGGTACTTCTCTACTATGGCCTCCCGGTAGGCCGCCAGGATGTTCTCCCGCCCCGCGAAGGCCGATACCAGCATCACCAGGGTTGAGCGGGGCAGGTGGAAGTTGGTAATCATCCCATCCACCAACCTGAATTTGTGCCCTGGCAGAATGAACAGGTCGGCCTGCCCGCTGGCCGCTCGGATGGGGTAACCGCCCACCGTGCCACTATCCTGCATGTCCTTCCCCACCTGCTCCAATGTCCGCACCGAGGTAGTGCCGACCGCAATTATGGGTCTGTTCTCGGCCCGGGCACGGGTGAGGACGTCCGCAGTATCCTCTGTAAGTTCGTAGTACTCGGTGTGGATAGCGTGCTCCTGGGGGTTGTCCTCGGAGACGGGACGGAAGGTGTCCAGGCCCACGTGCAGGGTTACGTAGGCGGTCTCTACTCCCTTACTGCTCAGGGACTCCAGTAATTGCGGCGTGAAGTGCAGCCCCGCGGTTGGGGCGGCGGCGCTGCCCGGCCGGTCGGAATACACGGTCTGGTACCGCTCAGGGTCCTCCAGGCGCTGGTGGATGTAAGGTGGTAGGGGCATTTCTCCCAACCGGTCGATGCCGGACTCGACGGAGAGACGCAGGCGGCGGATACCGTCGCTTCCAACTGAGAGCACCTCGGCCTCCACCACCGCAGTTTCGGCAATGATTCGGGATGCCGCCGGTCCCGCATGGGAGGATCCCCCGGATGTGGCTGGCGCTTCCAGCCTTATTACCGATCCGGGGCGCAGGCTGCGGCCGGGCTTGCCCAGGGCCTGCCACACTCCTTCCTCCTCGCGGCGCAGTAGCAACAGTTCCACCCGCCCCCCTGTGCCCTTGCGCCGGCCATACAGGCGGGCGGGAATAACCCGGCTGCGGTTCAGCACCAGCACGGCGCCGGGGGGGATAAGTTCCTGGATATCGGTGAACTGGCGGTGTTCCACCCGTCCGGTAGCCCGATCCAGCGCCAGCAGGCGGGAGGCGTCCCGGGGTTCCACAGGAGTCTGGGCAATCAGTTCCGGGGGCAGTTGGTAGTCAAAGTCATCGGTACGCACGGCGATACTTGCTGTGGGAGCCTGGCTAGCCGCCGATCAGGGCTGCCACGGCGCCGGCCGGGTCACGGATTACGCAGAATGTCTGGCCGCCCATTTCGCGGGGCCCGTCCACCACCTGACCTCCCAGGTCCAGGCAGCGCTGAACGCTCTGGGCCACGTCTTCGACCACGATGTAGACCAGCCACTGGGGCGGGATGTTGGCGTTACTGTCCCTGGCGTGGCAGATGCCTGCTACGGTATGGCCGCCCTCGGGAAGGTTGATGTTGTAGTCGTTGTACTCGCCCATGTCGTGGTCGGTGTAGGTCCAGCCAACCACCTGGCAGTAGAAGTCGCGGATTTCTGGTGCGTTGGGAACGGTAAGGTCCTGCCAGGGTATGCTGCCAACGGGTGGCAGTTCAAGGCCTTGTTCTTCCTCGCCTGATTGTTGCGGTTCGGTCATGGGTGGTCTTCTCCTCGGGAGTGGTTATCCCGTGTGGACAAGGCAGCCATAAGGGCTGCCTCTACGATGTAAGTTTCACTCCCTCACCAATCTTACCGGCCGTGGATGCTGATGCGAGCAGCAGTGAGAGTGTTGACCAGCAGCATGGCGATGGTCATGGGGCCCACGCCCCCAGGTACGGGGGTTATGGCCTCGGCCTTTTCGGATACGGCGTCGAAGTCCACGTCTCCCTCCAGGCGGTAGCCCCGGCGGCGGCTGGGGTCGTCCACCCGGTTGACGCCCACGTCGATGATCACCACCCCTTCCCTGACCATGTCGGCGGTGATGGCCCGGGGCTGGCCGATGGCTGCCACCAGGATGTCGGCCTGGCGTGTAATGTCGGGCAGGTTGGCGGTGCGGGTATGGGTGACGGTGACGGTGGCATTGGAGCCTTCGCGCCGCTGCAGCAGCAGGGTGGCCAGCGGCTTGCCCACGATGTTGCTGCGGCCGCACACCACCACGTGCTTGCCGGACGGGTCGTAGCCGTTGCGCACCAGAATCTGCTGGATGCCGGCGGGGGTGGCGGGTATGAAGTCGGGAATGCCCTGCAGCAGCTTGCCCAGGTTGAATGGGTGAAGGCCGTCCACGTCCTTGGCCGGTTCCAAGGCTTCGATGATGACCGTCTCCTCAATCTGGGGCGGCAGGGGAAGCTGGACCAGGATGCCGTGGAAGCGAGAATCGGCGTTGAGCCTTGCCACCAGGTCCAGCAGTTCGTCCTGGGTAGTCTCCTCCGGCAAGTGGAAGATTTCGCTGAACATGCCGGCTTCGTCGCAGGCGCGGCCCTTGTTGCGCACGTAGATGGCCGAAGCGGGGTCGCCGCCAACCAGAACGGCCGCCAGGCCCGGGGTAACGCCGTGCTTCTCCTGCATCTCAGAGACCCCGGAGGCCACCTCGGCCCGCACTTCCCGGCCCAGTACGGCGCCGTCCAGAATATTGGCCATTCAGCCTCCCCTGCTCCGAATAACGGGTGAAATTCGGGCCAATTCTAACACGGGGCAAAGGGGGCCTCAAAGTGACCTCCGGGCTGTAAGTCCCCATGTCGTGGTCGGTGCCGGTTATTTCCCCACTGGCCATCGTGGCCCTGTTAGTTGACATTGTTGAAGCGAGCGGTGAAGGTCTCATCGATTTCGGGTTAATCGTCCTGGCGGGTATGGTAGCCCCGGCCCATCCTGCCGTGTTTGGACTGGTAGCCGTTGCTGGCCTGCCCTTCGTCGTACAGGCGCTCGTAGTCGCTTTCGTCCACCGCGATCGGGTATGTGTACTAGAACACGCGACCTTTCTGGTAGCGAGCCTTCGGAGTCAAGCTTGTTGCTAACAATGAGCCGGAAGTCCTCACCCTCCTCAATCTGCGTTTTCAGGCAGTTTATTGCCAGCCAGGGCTCACTCGTTGCCGGTACCTTGTCCGGTGCCGCTTCGGGTTGGTCTGCCTCCGTCGGTGCGCCGGCCCGGCGACCGGGCCGGGAATTGAAGAGCCCAGCATGCAGAGGAGAGTCCGGTCCGGTTGCGACCCTGCGCGTCGTCCATGGTGAACATAAACCCGTAAAATGAGCGAAACTGGTACCCGGCAGGGCTGTTGACAAGGTAGGTTATGTTATATTCTAGTTACGTCCTCAGCTACAAAATTTCGCCTGAATACCGGGCTGCGGCGCCGGCGCAGCCGTCAAGGGCCGCATGATGTGAGGGGGTGCCATGTCTCTGGAACAATTCCTGGAAAACATTTCCGATCCGGCAATCCCTCTGAGCAATTCCGACTTTATTGAGCTTTCCGACCTTTCACCGTCCGAGTTGGGCGTATTTGCCCGACACTGGTTCCTGCTGTCCCGGGAACGGAAGCGCGCCTTGCTTACCACCCTGGTGGAACTGGCGGAAGACAGTACCGAACTGGACTTCTGCACCATCTACAAGATGTGCCTGAAGGATGAGGACGAATGGCTGCAGGAAAAGGCCATCGACGGGCTTTGGGAGTATGAAGACCGCTCGGTGCTGCCTGGACTGATGCAGGTGTTGACCTCCCCGCGCGGGGCCGCCGTCCGGGCGGCCGCAGCCTCGGCCCTGGGAAAGTTCTCCCTGCTGGCCCAGGAGGGGTACCTGCTGGCCCGGGATGCAGTCAACATTCACTCCACCCTCATGAGCATCCTCCAGGACCCGGATGAAAGCCTGGAAGTGCGCCGCCGCTGCCTGGAGGCGGTGGCCCCCTTCAATACCCCTGACATCCGCGATTACGTCTGCTGGGCCTACCAGAGCGACGACCTGGACCTCAAGACCAGCGCCATATTCGCCATGGGCCGCACCGGCGATGTTAGCTGGCTGCCCACCCTGGTGAAGGAACTGGACAACCGTGAGCCTTCTATACGATACGAGACGGCCAACGCCTGCGGCGACCTGGGAGAGGAGGACGTTGTTCCCTATCTGATGGACCTGCTGGAAGACGAGGACTACCAGGTGCAGATTGCCGCGCTGAACGCCCTGGGCAAGATTGGTGGGTCCCTGGCCAAGCGGGCCCTGACGCGCTGCATAGAGGAGGGGGACGCCTCTCTGGAGGAGGCCGCCCGGGTCGCCCTGGAAAACGTGGAGTTCCTGGAAGACCCCATGGCCTTTTCGGCGGAGGTTTAGGGGCTGTTCATCCCGTGAGAGAGCTGAAAGGGTTCGGCTGAGGACGGAAAGCGACCCCATATCCGCTCACCCTGAGCCTGTCGGAGGGCGCCCACCCGAAAGAAGGGGCTGGCTTGCAATCACTGTCTCCGAATCAGATGAAACTCCTTGCTAATGCCCCTGTGGGCCATCTATCCACTGCCGGCAAGGGCGGCGCCCCTCACGTCATCCCCGTTTGCTTTGCCCTGGATTCCCGTAAGGACGGCGCGGCCATCTACATTGCCCTGGACCAGAAGCCCAAGCGGGCCCCCCTCACGCGCCTGCGCCGGGTGCGCAACATCCTGGAGAACCCGCAGGTAGCCTTGGTGGTGGACCACTATGAGGCTGACTGGGCCAAGCTGTGGTACATCCTGGTAACCGGCGCCGCCGAAGTGCTGGAAGAAGTGGAAGACGACTATCGCCGCCATGCCGTACAACTGCTCCGCCGTAAATATCCCCAATACCGGGAAATGGACATTGACGAGAATCCCGTTATCAAGATAACGCCCGGCCGGGTCGCGGCCTGGGCTTACACCCCCGAACTCACTCCGTAGCGCCCTGCCAGACGTTCCTGTCTGTGCTAAATTACTCCCCATGATTTATACATGGGACAGAGCCAAAGTTGGCGACACCTCGCCGCCCACAGCCGCGGAGATTACGGATCAACAGATTGCCGACTACTGCCGTGCTGCGCGTTACGAAAACCTGGTCTATACCAACCAGCCGGCTGCCAGGGAGACGGGGCTGCCGGGCATCATAGCCCCGCCGGCCATGGTATTGGCCTTTGCGCCGCCCCGACCGGCCAGCCTGGCCGCCGCCCAGGGGTGCGCCTTGCCCGAGGGCCTGTCGCTGAACCCTGTCGGCATAACCATCCGTTTCCAGGGAGTACTGGTAACCCACGGGGACATCATCACCGCCCAAACCACCCTTGCTGGTAAGGAGGAAGGGGAGGGTGGCCGCTGCCTGACCTTCACGATTAGGGCCCACAACCAGGAGGGGGTGCTGGTGGCGGAGTATGACGTGGAGTACTTGTGGGAGGCGATTTAGAGAGCGCGACGCACTTGTTTTCGTCAACTTCTTCGTAGTTTATGTGCCCCTTGTATGCCCAAAACAGGAGGCGGCAACCCCAAATCGGGTTGCCGCCTTCCTTAACTGGAACCACTGTTTGCCCCTGACGGACCAACTACTTGCTGAAGTACATGGTGTTGGCCCGGACGCGCGGTGCATAGTGGGGTGTCCATTCCAGTCCCTCGGAGAGGGCATACACCGATACTACCTGGAAGCCATGCACGAAATGGAAGTTGTCGTGCACGTAATCAGCGAGGACTTCCATCCGCTGACGACGCAGGTCGCCGGTGGGCGTTGCGTTGGCCTCTTCCATCAAATCCTGAAAGTCCTGATAGCAGACCCCGCTGGAACGGCTGTAGCAGCTATTCCGCAGGACGGCCTGCCGGGAGTAGTCCAGGGACTCAGTGGAAGTGGGACCGGCGGCGATGGACAGAGATGCGTGCCGCGGGGGCCCTGGTCCCAGGGTAGCGCACTTGGCGTGGAGGTCCGCTCCGGCGGCGTTGGCGATTTCTTCCCGCGTCCGCTGGTGTCCGCAGGTGGAGCGGTGTATCTGGCTGTAGACGCTGGACTCCACGACGTTGAGGGTGGCATTGATGCCTATTTCGTTCCAGGCAGTCACGTAGGCTTCGCCCACCTCCACGTCCTTGGGGATGCGGTTGGACCGCATGGTAAGGACGATCTCGTGCTCGGGGTCAAAGTTGGCCTGCTGGAGCAGCTGCTTGGCCAGGTCCGGGTCGTAGGCATGGGGGGCTGAGTTGTAATCGGTAATGCCCACGGTGCCAACCTGGGCGATGTTGCCGTAGCAGCTTACCAGGCCACCGTAGATCTGCTCAAGGATGGTCTGGCAGTCAACGGCGTGGTTCAAAGCCGCCCTGACATCTTTCTTAGACAGTTCCGGGTCGAAGATGGTGTCAATGGTAAACCGGAAGACCTCGTTGTTGGTGGCGGAGACCCACTTGGGCACACGGTCCCGGTCGTCAATGGCGATTTCCGTCCAGTCCGCCTCGCCGGCCTGGAGCATTGAAGCCCTGACGGCGGGCTCGTTGCGCCACTGCTGGATAACCGTGTTGATGGACGGGGCTTGCGAAAAACTGGTGGCCGGGTTGGGGTTGTAGTCCTCATAGGCTTCCAGTTCGATTTCTATGCCCGAACGCCATTCAACAATCTTGTAGGGTCCCAGACCCTCGCTATTGCGGTGGACTTCAGGGGGGAACTCAATGGGCAGATCGTCTATCGAGGTCGCGCCCACCGCATCCAGGAACCACCCCACGTCCTGGAACTTGGTGAAGATGGTCGTGCGGGGCAGAATGGGGCAGGCCTTACCGCAGACCACGTCCAGGGTGTAGTCGTCCACCACCTCGCCTCCGATAACGCCGTGGAAGCTGAAGTCGTTGGAGTTATGGTGGCCGCTGGTCTCCTCGTCACCGAAGAAATCAATCCAGAAGGACGCCTGCTCCGCGTTCCAGGGTGCGCCATTGTGGAAGGTCACGCCCTGGCGCAACTGAAAGCGCCAGCGGTCGGCGTCAATCTGTTCCCAGCCTTCGATGCCGGTCAGCCCGACGACCTGGAAGTTATTGTGGTCGTCAATCCAGGTCAGAGGGTCGCTGGCCATGTCGTCGCAGATGGTGTTCTGGATGTTCCCGCCGCAGTTGGGGCTGGCCGCGCCGATGGTGGTAGGCTCTTCGTTGGTCACAAGTATCAGGGTGTCCCGTACGCTGGCCACGGGCGCCTGCGGGGCGGGCGTTGCCTGGGGCGCCGCGGTGGGCGCGGCCGCCGGCGCGGCCGGCTGGGCCTGGGTGGAATCAGACGGTTTGGCCATGGCCTCCGCGGGCTGGGACTCGGTAGTCTGAGCCATGGTTTCCTGGGCCGCCGGAGCGGCGGTGGCCGGAATCTCCAGGGCCGCCGGCGCCGCCAGTTGGGACTCTGCGGCCGGTTCTGCGGCGGCTGGGCTGGCCTCCTCTGGGGCGGATGCGCCGCACGCTACGGCCACAACCGCCAGCAGGGCAAGCAGGAGAAAGAGGGTCATTCTCAGGGGCTTAAGTATGCTGGATTTTGCGCTCTTCATACATCTCCTCCCGGGAATGGTATAGAGATGCCGTTAGTGCTATGGAAAACACTTGGTAAATTCTAAATATTCACCTCCATCACTTAATATATTGCGGGAATATGTAGTGTAATCGTTACTTATAAACGAATAGTTGCCGAATGTCAATCAAGACAATGGGATTTGGGAAGGCTTATGTAAGACGGTGGAGCCGAGTTGGGCCGACAACATGGATTTCGGTGGGATATGGCGGCAGGTCTCCAGATAGGATTCAGCTTTGCGGAGGGGAGAAATTTATAATTTATCGCTCATATTCGCTCATTTCCAGTCAGCCCCTGGTTCCTGGCAAAGTTTCGGCCACCCTCTGTTTTTCATTGCTGTGGCGCGGGCGCCCTTAGAGAAATTCGGGATAAACAAGCCTTTTTGAAGGTGCCCATTTTCAGCTTAGTGAAGCGCCAGCCAAGAAGGCAAGAAGTCTTTGACAGTGAATCAAGAGGCCGGCCACGAAATTGATACCGACGGCGAAGCGGGAATTTTGGGGCAATTGCCCAGGGGAGTCCGCCCTTCTTGCTGCAGGCTGGGTTGGATGGTTTTAAGTTCGATAGTTGGTCCGATGGTATTGGCACTAATCCTCGTTGCGTCCTCCGCTTTTCCCGCTGACGAGAGCCGACTATGCCTCTGCGGCTGGTATTCCCGTCCATTGGCATAAAGGGCCTGGGCATTTAATATGGTGTCCACCAACCGGCTCCATACTAGCCTTACGCGAAAACAAACTGAACAACACTGGAGGAATGAACCCATGGACGGCGTAACCGCAATTGCCAACGTACTCAAGCTGGAAGGCGTGGACTTCATCGGCTGCATGCCTTCCAGCCCCCTCATCGAGGCCGCTGCCGTGGCCGGCATCCGGCCCATAGTCTTCCGCCAGGAGCGCACCGGCGTCCACATGGCCGACGGCTTCTCCCGCATTAATAACGGGAAGCGCACCGGCATCTTCCTGATGCAGGCCGGCCCCGGCGCCGAAAATGCCTTTGGCGGGGTTGCCCAGGCCTACGCCGACTCGGTCCCTATCCTGTTGCTTCCCGCCGGCGCTGCCCGCCACCGACAGGGCGTCGACCCTGTATTCAGCCCCACGCGCAGCTACGAAAGCATCACCAAGTGGGCCGCCCAGATCAACTACGCCGACCGCGTTCCCGAGCTTATGCGCCAAGCCTTCACCAAGCTGCGCTCCGGCAAGCCCGGCCCCGTCCTGCTGGAAATCCCCGGCGACCTTATCTCTGAAGATATCAGCGAGGAGCAGTTCGACTACACGCCGCCCCAGGCCATCCGCACTGCCGGCGACCCCGAGGCCGTGGCCCGGGCAGCCCGCGCCCTGCTATCCGCCCAGCGGCCCGTCATCACCGCCGGCCAGGGAGTACTCTACGCCGAGGCCACCGGGCAGCTGGTGGAACTGGCCGAGTACCTGCAGATTCCCGTAATGACCACCCTGGAAGGCAAGAGCGCCTTCCCCGAAAACCATCCCCTGTCCCTGGGCATTGGCGGCTCCAGCCAGACGGGGCAGGTGCACCGTTTCCTCACCGGCGCCGACACCGTGTTCGCCGTGGGCGCCAGCATGACCAAAAGCAACTTTACCGCGCCCCTGCCGCCGGGCAAGACCCTCATCCACACAACCAACTCCGACGGCGACATCAACAAGGACTACAGGGCCGATTATCCCGTCGTGGGCGACGCCAGGCTGGTGCTGGCCCAGTTGCTGGAAGAAATCAAGCGGCAGACCGGCGGCCAGGCCCGTCCCGCCGACCGAGAACTGACAGACGAGATTGCGGCCAGCCGCCAGGAATGGCTGGACCAGTGGCTGCCCCGCCTGACTTCCGACGAAGTGCCCTTGAATCCCTACCGGGTCATCTGGGAAATAATGCACACCGTGAACCTGGACAACACCATCGTTACCCACGAATCGGGCAGTCCCAGGGAGCAGGTGTCGCCCTTCTGGGAGGCCCGGGCACCCCGCAGCTTCATCGGCTGGGGGAAGTCCACCCAGTTGGGCTACAGCCTGGGCCTGGCCATGGGCGCCAAGCTGGCCGCGCCGGAGAAGCTGGTAATCAACTTCATGGGCGACACGGCCTTCGGCATGGTGGGCCTGGATGTGGAAACGGCGGTGCGAGAAAACATTCCTATCACCACTGTGGTCCTGAACAACAACACCATGGCCATCTACCCCGACAGCCGCATGCCCACCGCGGTGGCCCGCTACAACACCAAGTACATGGGCGGCAACTTCGCTGACATGGCCCGTTCCATGGGCGCCTGGGCCGAGCGCATTTCCGAACCGGACCAGATTGCCCCGGCCATGCGGCGCGCCCAGGAACGAAACGAGGCCGGCGAGTTCGCCCTGCTGGAGTACGTAACCAAGGAGGAAGGCGCGTATTCCAAGTACCAGTTTGTCTAATGCCTTAATCTACGAATAGGCACAGTTGGCCACGAATGCAGTTATAGGACGAATAAGCGATTAGTGAGTATTCGTGCCTATTCATGGATAGATAAGACCCGAAGGGTCCACTGACAGTTGCCCGTTGCGCCATCGGTTTCTTCCGCCCCACAATGTCCGAATATGCAGGACGGGAAGGATACTATGGTCGCTACTGTTACGCCGGATATTGAAAATGCCCACCTGGAAGCAGGGTGGGCTGCCACCTACCAGCCCAAACTCCGCGACATGCCCCAGGGCGAACGTCCCCGGGAACGCCTGCGGGACTACGGCCCGCGCTACCTCAGCAACGCCGAGCTTATCGCCATCCTCCTGCGCACGGGCATACAGGGAGAGAACGTTCTGGCGATGTCCAACCGCTTGCTGAGCCGGTTTGGCGGCCTGGATGGCCTCGGCCGCAGCACCTTCGCCGAGCTGTGCGCCGAGCGGGGCCTCAGCGAGGCCAAGGCTTGCCAGCTTATGGCCGCCCTGGAGCTGGGCCGGCGTCTTATATCACTGGCGCCCCAGGACCGGGCGGTCATTAACTCGCCCCAGGACGTGGCGAACCTGCTGCAGGCGGAAATGGCGTCGCTGGAGCAGGAACACCTGCGAGTTCTGCTCCTGAACACGAAGAACCAGGTGCTGAGCACGGTGGAGGTGTACGTGGGCAACGTCAACAGTTCCATCGTAAGGCCTTCGGAGGTGTTCCGGCCGGCGGTACGCGACAATGCCCCGTCTATCATCGTGGCCCATAACCACCCGTCGGGAGACCCGACGCCCAGCCCGGAAGACGTGGCTATCACCCGGGACCTGGTGTCCGCCGGAAAGCTGCTGGGGATAGACCTGCTGGACCACCTGGTAATCGGCAGCGGCGGCCGCTACGTCAGCCTTAACGAACGCAAGCTGGGGTTTGAGTAGGGGGCAGTTGATCGGGATCCCGTCCCTGAAGGGCAGACAGCCATGTTGACAAAGCGCCTACTGCTCGCCAAATTGGTTTTCGTTCGGGCATGGGATAATATAAGCGCAAGACAACCAGCATATCCGCTAAAGCATAGGAGTAAAAGGCGCTATGGAACAAATGGTGCCGGTCAACGTACGAAACAGCGCAACAGGGAAAGTGTGGTATGCCAGCCCGCTGGGTTTCGGACTCCTGGGCAGGGGAAGCACGCCGGAAGAGGCTATTAACGATCTCCAAAAGAGTCTGCAGAAGGAGTTCCCTGAAGACACTTTCAACTTCCTTGTAAAGTCTGTAGATGTAAGCTTCCCTACGGCAAAGAGTGTGATTGAATTCTCTGAGTGGATGAATCGAGTAAGGGAGGGGGAGCCTACCAATGCCGTCTGATGGAGAGCGTCTAGATGCTCTGGAATCGGACGTGAACGAAATGAAGAACAGAGTAAAGGAGTTGGAAACCAGGGCGGAATATACAGCAACGAGAGAGGACGTTGAGAAGGCTAAGTTTGATGTTGTAAAGACAGCCATAGCGGTGGCGGCCATTTCGGTAGTCGCCATCGGTGCCATCGTGGCTATAAGTAGCCAATAGAATACCGGGGCGTCAGGCGCTCCGGCCATTTTTTCGTATCTATACACCTCCAGTTTGTGGCAGGGTCATGCGTCAATTCTATTTCAGCCAAGACCTTTGCCTTCCCTGGACGCGGTTCGGAGTTTGTCAGAGATGCTGTAATGTCTTAACTTCTTCAATAACAGGCTGAACCAGCAATTTCCTTAGTTGAGGAGACCAACAATGTCCTACTTCAAATTCGCCCAGGGCCGCGACACCAAGGAACTGGCCGACGGCGCCCGTACCCGCACCTTCTGGGGCGACAATATGCTCCTGTCCCTGGTGGAGATTGACGCCAACTCCCTGGTTCCCCTGCATACCCACCCCCACGAGCAGGCGGGGATTGTCGTGGAAGGGGAGATGGAAATGGGCATCGACGGCGAGGTACAGACCCTCAAGGTGGGCGATATGTACATCATCCCCGGCGGCGTGGAGCACTACGCCAAGGGCCTGGACCAGCCCTGCAAGGCCCTGGATGTTTTCAGTCCCGTGCGGGAAGAGTTCAAGTATTGAGGGGGTTGCGCATTATAAGCGGAGTTACCTAGAGTCCCCTTCCCGCTGATGGCGAAAAGTGAGGATTGGGGTACCACCTATCCGTGGCGTCTATGGCCTTATGCGAACTCTTGGGTGAAGCTTTGCAAAGCATGAATGCAGTCGCCCTGTCGCGTACCCCCTCATACATCCCCTTGCCGATTGCTCCCCCATCTTTCCAACTTTCCATCATTTGCAGCGTGGCAGGGACAGCCAATGGAGTTTGCTCATGGAGTCGGCTATGTATACCTGGGAAGCCAATGAAAATAGTACAGACAGTGAATTTGAAGATCTTGCCTACACGATGGTCAATATTCTCGGTCAAATCAGAGCGATTGAGGCCAACCGCAACAACCTGGTGGGTGCTTCGAGGCTAATATCTGTCGAGCTACGAAAATTGTTATTGGGCGACGGTCTGCGTAGATGCGTACGCAGACCGATGCTCCACAAGCTGATGCGTCCTGACCGTCTCGGGGGTGATCTTTACGAACAGGTGATTGTAATGCGAGATGGCACGATAACGATAACAAAACTGGACGAGCCAATGGCGGGGCAGCAAGCGGTTATCGATATGTCTCCAGTAAAATACGAAACAGCCGTGTATCCCCTTTATGCCCTACGGTTCGAAAAAGGTCGCGGCCTGTGGGTTTCAGAAAGCCCATTCGATGAGAGGCTGATTCCCCTCAGATTGGATCGTTGGCTGAAGCAGCCCGTCCTTCAAATAAACCGAAACCGACACGACATGAAAGCAATTCTGTCGGAAGTCGCCAATACACAGGGGGCGCACTCGGATCGTCGGAACGATACCATTAGGCAACAGATCAATGAGCGTTTCAGAGATGTGTACCTGAATATCTTTGTTCTGACGGTTGGTATCTATCTGCAGAATCTCTTTGCAAATTCGCTTGCGACGGGAGGTTCTCTCAAGAGTCGTGTTGCCTCCGTGTATTCAAAGATAGAAGAAGATGCGCAATACGGAGTGAAAGCCTCGATGGTGCTTAGCGAGGACCAACTTGCCGCCCATGTGGGGTGGACTACAATCACCTTACAATCAGTAGCGCAGGATCAACCCTTGACCAGCGGCCTCCCAGCGACTGGGACTGTGCCGGCTATAACTGAGCCAATCATCCACAAGACTACAATTAGGGTGCCTTCGAGTTAGGTGGTTCCATCATGGATCTCTGCTTCCGCCCCTCCAGGAAGAGGTGGCTGAAGTGAGGTCGTATCCCCGCCCGCTCATCGTGAGCTTGCCGAAGCATGCCCGCCGAAACCGGGTCGGTTCGACAAGCTCGCCGTGAGCGGCTTAACGGGTTATTGCGAACGGTTTGCCGGCCGGATCTGAAGTTGCCCGCCCCCTACCTCCCCTCCTTGATGTAGTCCGCCAATTTCTCCGCAATCATCAGGGTGGTGGCGTTGGTGTTGGCGCGGATGCAGTCGGGCATTACCGAGGCGTCGGCCACCCTCAGGCCCTCCACTCCCTTAACCCGCAGGCGCTGGTCCACCACGGCCATGGGGTCTGAGTCGGGGCCCATTTTGCAGGTGCCCGAGACGTGGTGCGACGTGCCCGAGTTGCGCCGCAGCCATTCATTCAAGAGTTCGTCGGACTGCAGTTCCTCGTCGCTGGGCATTATCCGTTCCAGCAGCATGTCGGCGAAATAGGACTGCTCGGCAACCTGGACTCCCAGCCGGATGGCTTCCCGCATCCGCCGCAGGTCCTCCTCTTCCTGGTAGTAGTTGTAGTTGAGCCGGGGCTGCATGTGGGGGTCGGCGGACTGCAGGGTCAGTTCCCCCTTGCCCAGGGCCAGTTGCAGGCTGGCGCTCATGCCGATGTAGTTGAGGTCGTCGTCTATCTCCACGTGGGCTGGGCGATGCTCACTGGTCATCAGCATGGGACTCAACTGCATGTCGTTGCTCAGGCCGGAATCCTCAACGGTGTAGCGCAGGCCCACCTGGATTACCGGGGCCTGCACGTCGGGCTTGTCTCCCGCCGCCAGGTAGAGCACGGCGGCCGCGGGATGGTCCCTGAGGTTCTGGCCCACCCCGGGCAGGTCGTGGACCACTTCGATGCCGAAGCTGCTGACGTGCTCCGCAGGGCCGACGCCGGAGAGGAGCAGCAGGTGGGGCGATCCGATGGCGCCGCTGCTGATCACTATCTGCTCGCCTTCCACCGTGAAAACCTCGCCGCCGCTTTCGGCCTCAACGCCCACGGCGCGATTGCCCTTGAACAGGATTCGACGGGCCGTTACGCCGCCCCGAACAGTGAGGTTCAGGCGGTGGCGGGCCTGTTCCAGATAGGTCAGGGCCATGCTCATCCGCACCCCGTCGATGGTGTTGCGCGCCCGGGGTGAGATGCCGGTGGACTCGGGGTGGTTCTGGTCCTCGCTGATCTGGAATCCCAGGTCAAGGCAGGCCCGCTCAAAGGCCAGGGCATGGGGCATCCACTCGCTGCGGGGCGAACGGCGCACCGGAACCGGCCCGGTGGTGCCGTGAAAGTCGTCGCCCCCGAAGTCCAGGTCGGTCTCCAGCTTGTTGAAGTAGGGCAGCACCTGGGTATAACTCCACTCGTCGTTGCCCCATTCTGCCCAGCGGTCGTAATCGTCGGGAATGCCTCGGTACATAACCTGCCCGTTCACCGCGCTGGAGCCTCCGGTGGCCTTGCCCCGGGGGATGATCAGCTCTGTCTGTTCCGGCGTTATCTGGGCGGTGTAGCCCCAGTTGTGGGGGCCGTAGGCGGAAAGCCACACGTTGTTGCCCAGCTTCAGGTCGTCGGGCAAGGTCTCATAATCCGTGTAGTCGGGCCCCGCCTCCAGCAGCAGCACCGAGCGTTCCGGGTCTTCCGACAGGCGGGTGGCGATGGCGCACCCCGCCGAGCCGCCTCCTACTACTATGACGTCGTACTTCATGCTTTACCTCCGTACTACTGTTGAATCCGGAGTTATTCGTTGGGAAAGTCTTGTGGCCCAATCATAATACAAACCCCGGGTGGCCGCATCCTACGGGAAACGACCGTAACAGTTTAGACCTAGGGGGCTGCTAGGTCCCAGACCCGTCATACCGTCGAAAGCCGGTATCCAGCGTTTCCGGCTTCTGGCGCGTTGGCCAGTGCCGTACCTTTCTGGATTCCGGCGTGAGCCGGAAAGACTGGTGGGCGGCAGCAACACCCTTAATTTCTGGGCAGGTTCCCAAATAGTCCAGGATGACAGCCCCCAACCTAAATGGTAGAGTAGGCAAAACTCCGAAACCGCCAAATCCGAATCTGCCAAGCAGGAAGGGAGACTTGACAATGACTATCGACGCCGCCACCGGCATAGCCCGTATTCTGAAACAGGAAGGGGTTGAATGGGTTTCCACCTTCCCCGTCTGCCGGGTCAACAATGCCCTGGGCCGCGAGGGCATCCCCATGGTGATGATGCGCGACGACCGCTACGCCGTGGCCGTGGCCGACGCCTTCTCTCGCATTACCGCCGGTCGCCAGATCGGCGTCTGCACCTTCCAGGGCGGCGTCAACGCCGCCGGTACCCAGTACGCCTACGCCGGTATGGCCCAGGCCTTCGAGGACGGTTCGCCGGTGCTGTGCATCACCGACGGGGTTCCGGCCGGCTCCACCAACAACAGCCAGTACGACGTCTTCAACGCCCTGTCCACCGTGTCCAAGTGGTACGGCTTCATCGACCGGCCCGAGCGGGTCCCCGAGTTCATGCGCCGGGCCTTCACCATGCTGCGGAGCGGTCGCCCTGGCCCGGTGGTACTGGCCGTTCCCGACCCCACCGGAACCTACGACGAGACGGCCGACCCCTACCAGCCGGTTAAGGGCTGGAAGCACGGCCCCGTGCGGGAGGACGTGGCCCACGCCATTGACCTGCTCACCGGCGCCCAGCGGCCCATTATCTACGCCGGGGAGGGTGTGATTTACGCCGAGGCTGCGGAGGAACTGGTAGCCTTCGCCGAGATGGCCAATGCCCCGGTGATCACCACCCTTAAGGCCAAGGGCGCCTTCCCCGAGAACCATCCCCTGTTCGTGGGCGTGCGGGGCGGCCAGGTCAACAACTACCTGGAGAACTGCGACATGGTGTTCGCCGTGGGCACCAGCCTGTCCCCCGGCCGGTTCAGCCACCGAATCCCCAACGCCGGCAGCAAGACTATCGTCCACTGCGACGTGGACGACCTGCACGTCAACAAGGTCTACAACACGGCTGGCGTGGTCATTGGCGACGCCCGCTACTCCCTGCAGGCGTTGAACGAAGAGCTCGCCGACCGTCCGGTGAAGTCGGCCCGCTCCCGGGAGGACGTGGCCCTGGAGGTGAAAACCGAGCGGGATGCCGGCATGGCCCAGTACCTGGAGGCCATGGCGTCCAGCGACAAGCCCATCAACCCCTACCGGGTGTACGCCGGGTTGATGGAGGTGCTGGACCCCTACAACTCCTTTGTAACCCACGAGTCGGGCAACACCCGGGACCAGCTGAGCACCGTGTACGACACCCTGGTACCCCGGGGCTTCCTGGGCTGGGGCAATGTCTCCACCCTGGGCTTCGGCTGGGCAGGTTCGGTGGCGGCGCGGCTGGCCGACCCCAACCGTCCGGCGGTAACGGTTACCGGCGAGGCGGGTCTGGGCTACATGCTGGGCAACCTGGAAGTGGCCCTGCGGCAGAATCTGGGCGTTACCGTGGCCCACATCAGCAACGGCGGCTTCGCCGGCTACGGACCCGGCTTCTGGGGTCCCGGCCACGACCCCTTCACCCACTCGGTGCTGGGTCCCGACGACGTGGATATGTCCCGGGTAATTGGCGAGCTGGGCTACCACACCGAGCGGGTGTCGGAACCGTCGGAGGTGGAGCCGGCCCTGCGCCGCGCCCTGGAGGTCAACCAGTCCAACCGCCCGGCCTACATCGAGTTCCTCTGCAGCCAGTACCCGATTTACGGGGACTGGGTGGGCAGATAGATCGGACGGAACCTCGCCCCGTCCCATTTCGAGAGAACTGGGATGTTGGGGTTTGAAGGAAGATCGTGTATGCACGTCGTTTCCTGGAGACCGGAAGCGACGTGCAATTTTGATTTCCCCCTTTCCATCCGGGCTGGTGAAGCAGGAAGATGGTCGAGCAATAGCAAACTTACACCATTGATTTCCCCTCCCTGAATCGGAGTCTACTCTATGGTTCTCAAAATAACTGGCGTTATTTTGGCCGCCGTTGGCGTCCTGATTGTTGCCTTCGCCGCCCTGATCTATTTTGGCATTGGCCCTAATCCCTTCATTGGTCTCTTCCTCGACCCTCCCGAACATTCAGCCAGTTACTACCCTCGAGACACTATTTCTTATGCGTGGCTTACCCTGTACCCCGAAGACGGTCAGTTTGACCAGATGATGGATCTGTTTGAAAGGATTAATGAATTACCAGAGCTGGAAGAAAGATTGGAGGACCTGCAGGACGATGTTGAGGACGAGTCCGGCTTCGATTTCGAGGAAGAACTGGAGACATGGATAGGCGTCGACGCCTCGGCCGGTCTGTTGGAAGAGAATGATAAGCCCGTTGGCGTAGTGACAGTGTCTGTCCGCGACTTCGAAAGGGCCCAGATCTTCATAGAGGAATGGACAGACTACCTTGAGGACGAGTCGGGCTTCGACTTTGACTACGATGATGATGACGGGATTGATATATGGACTGACGAACGAGAGAGATTGGCGTTCGCGCTAACGAGGGAAGTGTTGCTGGTCGTGTTTGCGGACGACCCCGAAGAAACGCTGGAAGATATGCTGGACTTGATCACTGGCCGTTCGGAGCGGTCCCTTGCAGATGATGAACAATTTCAGGCTGCCAGGCAACAATATTCCGACCGACGTTTCGCCTCAGTCTTCCTGAACATTGAGGAATTGTTAGACCTGCTTGATGATGCAGACCTGATTTCAGAAGAAGCGTACGATTTTGCTGCGATATCCGATTCCTCTGACTTTCCAGACTGGGCCGCAGTTACGACCCAGTGGATTGACAGGGGCATTGTGGTGGAATTCCTGGCACCCAACACCATAAACATTACCAGCGACCTTCAGGTTCTGGACAACCCAGCGGAACTGGTACCTGCTGAAACGGTGGGGTTGCTAGCTGCATCATTCGACACGGACCTGGACAACTGGAGGGAACAACTGGAAGATTACGGATCCAGTGACGAAATCTCCTACTACGTTGAAGATATCTATGTGGAGCTATACCGGGAAGTAGAGTGGCAGAGCGACAATCCTCCTCGATTTAGGGAAAACCCTGACATGGCCGATGTGCTTGATATATTTCTTGAATTGGTAGAGGCCTACACCGATGTAGACTTGGAGAAAGACTTCATCGAATACCTCGGTGGAGAGTTCGTCATGTCAGTGGAAGAGTTCGATGCTGGCCGCATTGAGGAAGACCCTTTGGAGGAGACACTCAATGTCGTGGCAATGTTGTCTTACCTCCCGGAATCCGAATCAAGGTTAGAGGATAGCCTGGAAGACTTTTCCGACTTCCTTCACGAGGAAGTCCCCATTGATATTGACTCTGAGGATGTGGGCGCCGACAACGACGCGGAGATTTTCAGACCGGACTTCTTTGGAATCGAGACGGATTACACTCCCGGATACGTTCTTCACAACGGATACCTCGTATTTGGCACCACGGAAGAGGCTCTGGAGAATGTGGTGGGAGCTCAGAACGGTGATGAGCATGCATTGTCTTCGGTTGCCGAATACCAGCGAGCGGTGGAGGCCCTGGCCGGAGAGCATCAGTTACTTTTCTGGTTGGACCTGCAGCGTATCGTAGCGGAGTTGGATGCCGAAGATATGGATATGACGGAAGAGGACTTTGAGGCGCTGGAGTCAAGCCTCGGGTCTCTGGTCATCGTCTCCAGCGCCGATGAGGAAATGATACGAGCCAGCATGGCAATTACCTTCTTTCCCCAATAGAGTCGCGAATGGCGGGCGCCCACATCATCTAAGTCAGCCGCCTCCCACGCCAATTCTCCACTAACTGGCGGCCGATTGACTTTTACCGTTGTTGCCTCAATGGTCTTTCCTGCCGTAACGTCACTTGTGCAACTGCTGCTCTTCTATTGATCCCCTGTCATGCAGGCCATCCACTTCCCCCTGACACCCTATTGCGCCTGCCGTCAACTCCTACTCCCCTGAAGCCGCGACTGTTCCCAAGTCCCCACTCGGGCTAAGCCGTTACGAACTACAGCCTGGCTCGCAAAAGAAATTGTTGCGGGTTAGAGTGAATCGGGCTGTCGCTGGTTGACAACATAGCATGGCGTGCCTATGTATGATGTAGTAATATCACGGGAGATCAGGGTGCCAGAATCTGCCCGAGGCCCGGGGAGGTTACTATGCTGATCAAGATGGGCCTTATCGCCATTGCCGCAATTGTGGCCGGCGTGATTATCGTGCAGACCATCGGCCACCTGTCGCAGGACCCCAATGAGCGTCCCGCCACAAAGTTGACCGAAGAGGTGACGCGCACCAACCGCACCGCCGGCAGGCTTGACAGTTCCTTTGCCAACGTACTGCCCCCGGTCCCGCCGGGCCGGAACATCAGTATGAAGTTGCCAGGCGGCGCCCCCGGAACGGCGAACGACGTGCCCGGATCCCCGTCTGGTCCGGGTACCGGGCAAGGCCCTCAGGGCGACGCTTCGGGCGGCGAGCCCCCTGTGGTCGGCGCGGAGCCGGAACCCACGCCCGACCGGTACCCGGAATATAACAGTCCATCGGACCTGGCCGCCGCCGATGCCGCTGACTTTGCGGACGAAATGGTGGAGGACCTGGGGATTCAGCAGACCGAATACACCATGGCAGTGGAGCAGTTTTACGACGAATGGTCTGCCAGGTACAACCTGGCTTTGGACGCTCACAAGCGGTTTCAGTGGCGGGTTGACCGGGCGAACGTAACCGCCGCCGAGTATTTTGAGCGGCAGGCTCATCTGACCAGCCTGATGACCAATCCCGAGCGCAAAGCGCTGTTCCAAAACCGTGACCGGCAGGAACAGGAGCTTTACCGCCAGTGGCAACTGCAGGCCAACAGCATTCTTAGCCAGTCCAACTTAATCATGGCGGAGCTGAGGCAGCTGAACCTGGAGATTACCAAGATACGGCTGTCGGCCAACTTCCTGGCCCTGCACCAGGAGTTTCAGACCATACCCCATGCCGTTTCCCAGCTTCACAACGACCTGGCGCTCTTCCGGGCCAGGTCGGAACAACTGCAGCAGAGCTTTAACCCCGGAGTCGTTCACAATCAGTAGGAGCGGCAACCGTGCAGCGGATGAAGAGCATCGGCTCCAGTTTGCTGGAAGCCTTTAATAGTCCACTGCCCAACCAGAGCAGGGTTGACCAGGTCAGGTCTGCGCTGGCCGGTTTGGCCCTGGTATTTATCCTGCTGCCCTGGATGCCGGTGGGGCCCACGGGCTCTATGACGGGAAGCCGGTTGCTGGGCTACAGCTTGTTCAACGACTCCCTGGCGGCCTGGTTCCAGGCGAATCCCCTGGGGGCTTTCCTGTTTGTAATTGCGCCGGCCCTGACGATTCTGCTGTCTTTCACCGCATTTCTGGCGATAATGCGGGGGCGGAACCCAGTTAAGACACACCTGGCAATAGTTGTCCTGCCCTTGCTGGCGCTGCGGGTGGCGTCCCATCCGATGATGGACAGCCCGCCCAATGCCCTGTTCGGAGTGCCCATACCCCAGATAGGGCTGCTGCACCTGGTGGCAATTCATCTGGGCCTGCTGCTGTTCGGCCTTTACCTGAAGTACTGGCCATCCGGGTGGCCGAAGCGTTCCGGGCCATAGGGCAGGTGAGGGAACCGGAGTCGAGAAGTGGTCAGCGACAAAAGGTGAAATAAGCAAATAGGGATTTTCAGAATTTTGGTTGACAGGGTGGAGGAGGTAACCTATATATCGGATGGCAAGGCAGTGAACAGTCGGCCGACCCGAACGACAAATGGAGGAAAGTAGATGGTAGGACAGAACGACCTTTCGCAGTCTCCCAGCTTGGAAGACTCGGTGATCTTCGCGGATAACCCGGAACCTCGCTGCGCCTGCCTTCTGGTGCTGGATGTGTCGAATTCCATGGGTTTCGAAAGAAATGGGGAGATACCCATCCGGCAACTGAACGACGGCCTGAAGTTCTTCAAGTCCTGCATCGAAGATGACACCCTGGCATCGCTGCGTACGGAAATAGGAGTTATAGCCTTTAACCACGAGGCATCGGTGATCCACGACTTTACCACCGTGGACCGCTTCGACCCGCCCATGCTGGAGGTGAGCGGCGGAACGAGGATTTCCGGTGCAATTGAAATGGCCCTGGACTTGGTTGAACAAAGGAAGCAAACGTATCGGGACAACGGCATCACTTACTACCGGCCCTGGGTTTGGTTGATCTGCGACGGCTACCCGGAGCATGACACAGCCACCGATTGGGAAAATGCCAAGGCCCGCGTCAAGCAGGCCGAGAACGACCGGCAGCTTGCCTTCTTCACCGTCGGCGTCGAAGGTGCTGACTTAACTGAACTGGACAGCATAGGCAGCCGGCAAGCCCTGAAGTTGCAGGGGCTGAACTTTAGGGAAATGTTCCAGTGGCTGTCCGCCTCCATGTCTTCGGTTTCTCAGTCGCAACCCAGCGACGCCGTATCCTTGTCCAGCCCCGCAGGCTGGGCCGAGGTCTAGTGGTCAATCGCAGTGGAATATGGGCTTACAGCGCTTCCGTGGCCGGTGCCCGTCACCTGCGGCGGGGCGTCGAGCGGCAGGATCGGGCGTTTCACCGGGTAGAGGCAGACTTCGCCATTGCGGTAGTGTCCGACGGCGCCGGTTCGGCCCGAAACGCGGCCCTGGGCGCCACGGTAACTACCACCCGGGCCACCAGCGCTGCCGCCTGGCGCATGCTGGACCTGGCTAAGCCCCCAACAGCTGCCGATCTGGAAAAAGTCCTCAGGGAATCGGCCTACGGCGTCCGGCAGTCCCTGGAGGAATTGTCCCGCCAGTCTGGCGAGCCTCTGCGGTCCTACGCCAATACCCTGCTGCTGTCCATCCAGACGGATACCCTCCTGGGGGCCGCCCAGGTGGGAGATGGCGGTATGGTCATTTCCAACGATCGGGGAGGATTCGATTGCCTCACCGCGCCCCAGCACGGCGAGTACGTCAACCAGACCACCTTTATTACCTCGAGGGAATGGTTGGAACAGATGGAGGTGAAGGTGGTTGAGGCTCAGCCGAGATACCTGGCTATGTTCTCCGACGGTTTGGAGAACCTGGTGATTGAGCGCGCTACCCAACAGCCCTTTTTTGGTTTCTTCAATAACGTCTTCCAGTGGCTGGAGGGTCAATCGGACCCGCTACGGGTGGAGGCCGAACTATCCGGGCTGCTCAGCTCGTCTCGGGTTACGTCCAAGAGCGACGACGACATCACTTTGCTATTGACCATCAGAAGGTAAACGGGGGCAATTGATGCCAACCTGCCGTACCAGCAGTAAGCGGATCATTCAGACCCCCGACAGTCCCCTGGGTTCTGGCGGGGAAGCCGTCGTTTATGCGGTCAACGACCAACCGGATTTGGTAGCCAAGATATACACCAAGGATATACCCACTGGACCCACGCCAACGGCGCTGTGGAAACGGAAGGAACAGAAGCTTGCCGCCATGATCGAAAACGCGCCTCCTACGAGAGATGCGGACAACAATGTGGCCCTGGCGTGGCCTGAAGAAATCCTCTGGTACTACGGTGGGCCCTTTGACGGGCTGATGGCAGGCTTCACCATGCCGAAAATCGACATGGGCCTCTACAAAGATATCTTGAACTATTACAACCCCGCCAAAAGAAGGGAACTGAACGCCACACTGGCGCGGCAGGACCTGAGAGTTCCCACGGATGGGGAAGACCTGGAGACCCTGCTCAACGTAGTAGTCCGCAACATCCTGACCATACTCGGCAATATCCACAGGCTGGGTTACGTAATTGGCGACGTTAACGAAAGCAACATTCTCGTCAATTACGAGGGTCGGGTGGCCTTCGTGGACTCCGATTCATTCCAGGTACAGGACAAGAAGAACCGGACCGTTCACCGCAGTCCCGTGGGCAAGCCGGACTTTCTCAGTCCCCGTGTTATTGGTCTCACTGCAGATGACTGCAACCAGGACCGGTGTCCATCGGGGAAACCCAGGGGGCGGCACAAGAAGGAGTTTCTCTGTTTTGACCGTTTAGCTGAAGACGACAATTTTGCCATTGCTGTTATCCTGTTCAAGCTCTTGATGAACGGTGTTCACCCCCTGGATAATATCGGCGGCTCCCAGACATACAAGGAGAGGATTGCCAATCGTGAATTCCCCTTCCACCACCCTACCCTGTCAACCCCCGCCAGGTCTAAAGAACGGTGGGAACAGCTCTCCCCCAATTGGATGAATTACTTCGGACACACCTTTGCCGGTGGCAGAAGTTACTCCGCCGCCGAGGTTCTGAACCTGGGCCATCACCTGGCAAGCAAGGGAGGAAATAACCTGGGCCAGCAGGCCACGGTTAACTACAGCACTACCATCTCCGGCGCGGGCAACAACACTGGAAATTCCAGCTCGAATCAGGCTGCGCAACAACAGCAGAATCCGTCCGCACCGCACCACACGCAATCTCGCCAGCAAACTCCGATGGGTCCACGCAACCGGCAGAACCGGCAGCAGACCCCGGAGGCAACTCGTAACCGGCAAGCCCAGCCCATCGTGCGGCTGGTCAGTTGCCCGCAATGCGGGATGGATAACCAGGACACAAAGATTGTGTGCCAAAATCCGAATTGCCTGGCCTATCTCTCCCAGAAAACCTCACCCTGTCGAAGTTGCGGGACAGAAATTCCTGATAACTTCCAGTGTTGTCCGCGATGTGGTCCGCCATAGGGAAATGCGAGCCAGCTTAAAGGGGGATTATTGGGCGTATTAATCCGTAAGCCATAGATAGATGGACGTTGCCCGTCGATAGCTTTCTCCGGTTTCTTTGCCGTGGGACAAGAAGCTGTCCTTGACCCATTTCCATGCTGGTAACGCGAGTACGTCGCTGTTCCGGACAATCTCACGAAGGTCAGGCGTCTTGCCTATGAAATGTCCCAACTGCAATGAACTAATTCCTGACTGGTGGCTCTTTTGTGCCTATTGTAAGGAACGGGTCCGGCAGAGAAACCTCATTAACATGGTTGGCCAGAAGCGTTTCTGGGGTGTGGGAGCAGTGTTGGCGATCGGAGGCTACCTCCTGTTTCTCTTCGCTTTTTCTTCCGACTCGGGCAGCGGCGCCCAGCCCCTGGTTCCAGCTTCGCAGGTGAGCAATAACCCCGCGCCGGCGGCTCCCGTGCTGCCGGAACCCACTCCCGCCCTTGCGGCTCCCGTTGCCGGCGGCACTGCCCTGCCTCAACCATCGGATATTTACAGCGCCGTCAGCCGGGGGGTTGTGCTGGTCACCACCCCTTCCGCTACGGGGTCTGGATTCGTGGCGGACAACCAGGGGTTCGTCATCACCAACGCCCATGTGGTGGGGAATTACAACCAGGTGTGGGTCGATCTGACCGGCGGCGACCGGTATCGCGCCAATGTCCTGGACCGGGACAGCCGGATTGACCTGGCATACCTGGAAGTGGTCGATGCCCCTCCTCTGACGGCCCTGGCAGTTGGCGACTCCGACCAGGTGCGGCTGGGCGAAGCGGCCTATGCAATTGGATATCCCCTGGCGGAAATTCTTGGGCTGGAACCGACCATTACCGGCGGGCTTCTATCGGGCAGGGTCAACGGCTACCTTCAGACGGATACGCCCCTGAATCCGGGCAATAGCGGCGGTCCATTGGTAAACGCTCTGGGCTGCGTCGTGGGTATCAACACCCAGGTATTGCGCCAGGCCGGGGGTGTCGCCATTGAGGGCGTGGGTCTGGCCATTCCCGTCAACGAAGTCCCTTACCCGTTGCCGAACCGGATGGTAAACTGCGTCCCGCCAGCATCCGGCCAGCTGGCGGCGCTGCCGACCATCGTCCCGGAGCCAACGTCAACCCCAACCCCAACCTCGACTCCGGATCCCACCCCGACTCCAACGGTGGCCCCGACGCCTACGGCCACGTCGGAGCCGACCGCTAACCCCGATCCAACCCTGACTCCTGCACCTGAACCGACGAGTACTCCACTACCGACGCCCACAGCCACACCGCTGCCAACTCCCACGCCTACGGCCACGCCAATACCTCCGCCCACGCCCGTGCCATGGCTGGCCCACAACTTCTCCAGGGGGGATATTGAGTTTTCCTTCGACATACCCGGCAACTTCTGGGGTGGCCCGCCAGGCTACAGGCTGCAAAGCAAAGACGGGGCCATTCTTATCGATTACAAGACGCAGAACTTCTCCAGCCTGCTAACCGCGGACCTGATATCCCAGAACTGGGTGGCCCACAGCATTACCGACGGCAACGCCAGGAAGGTGGTGGCAGTGCGGGACGCACCCTTCCTGCGGGGCTGGCCCACCGCCAGCAGCAGCGCAGTCCAGTACAAGTACGAAAATGATCGCTGCCTGATTGGCTGGATGACCCGCAAGGGCGCCTATGTTCACTACAGCACCAGGAACTCCGCGTTCCTCCTCCGCATCGATGTTTGCGACGATCTGCGGCACGAGCAGAACGAGTTCGGCCTGACTAACGAGCAGCTTCGCGACATGATTCTGCTAAGCGCCAGGCGGGTAAAGTAGAAATGATCTGCAGGAGTGCGGAATGACATCCCAACAGCGCAGGTATTACTCGCCGTTCGGGCCCAGTGTGCCTCCCCTGCCGGTGAGGCCGGAGTATTATGACCGGGCCCTGGAACTGGTCAACTACTTCAGAAAGGAGGGGAATGCCCCCTTCGTGGAAATGGGACGCATTCCTGCGGCGCAGCGGCACGCCGACAAGTGCCTGGCCATCGGTATGGTTTCGCAATGGGACCCGGAGGGCCTGAAGCCCTATATGAGGTATAGCCTGGCCGGAGGGTACCAGGCTAGTACCGCCTTCATGTGGGGCAAGCCCGAACCCGAGGGCATTACCGACCTGGAGTTGATGATAGAGGATGGAGTGACCTGGATCTTCGAGACCATGGGGAATCGCCGTATGGTTCTCGACTCCTTGTACCGCAAGGCCAACATTGGCATAGCTTGGAACAAGCACAATTTTATGCTGGTGGTGGAATTGGAAGGAGACTACGTCGAATTCGACAGTCTGCCAGCCGTCGCCAACCACGTCCTTGCCTTTGCCGGAAGGGTGAAGAACGGGGTGAGGATACAGAGCGAGGCAGACCTGTCGGCAGATCTCTGGTACGATCCGTTGCCCAAACCTGCCACTGTGGGACAACTGCTGAGGGTGAACGCCTACGATTACGGCGCCATCATCGCCAGCCTTCGGCGTCCCCCACCGGCGGGGCAGTACTGGCTGGAAGACTGGACCAGCTTAACCGTGGAAAGGCACACTGCACCCGAGGACTTTCCGTCCAATTCGCCCGTGCCGTCCAATCCGGTTGAAGTTCAGGCTCTCGTGCAGGAGGCCTACCACAGGAACGAGCGGCCTCGCCGGGTTCAGGTAGACTACCCATTGTTAACGTGCAGCCGGTGGGATGTGTCGGCCGAAGGCTTTGCCGTAGCCGCGGACATCGGCAGCGTGAGGCGTGAGAGTGGCCCGGGGGTGTACAGGCTGAATCTGTGGGCGCCCATGGAGGGGAGGGACGGCTCTGTGAACGTCGCCGGGTACGCCATGTTTGTCAGTTAGATGCGTGCACCCCGGAACCGTTTCGAAAGCTCTGATGGCCATAGCAGAAAGCCAGGAAACCAATGCTGGGATTCTCAGAATCCCTCCTGATTTTCCTGTGTGGGCTATTGCCCTTCCTGCTTGTCCGTGGAAATGTTTCTGCAACTTCAGGCGTCGAGGCCTGCGTACCAGTCTGCGATTGCCCTGCCAATCTCGTCCGGCGAGTCTTCCTGGATGAAATGGAGGCCGGGGACGGTTACCTCTTGCTGGTTGGGCCAGGACCGGCAGAACTCCCGCTGCGCTCCGGTCAATATGGCGCCCGGGTCGGCGGCGATGAACAGCTTGGGGACGCTTGATTTAGTCAGCCACTCAGCGTACTCCTCAACTACTGCCACCACGTCCGGGGGGTCGCCGTCAATGGGGATGTCCCGAGGCCACGAGAGCGTAGGTCGGCGCGATTCCCCCGGCTCCAGGTAGGGGCGCCGGTAAACCTGCATCGCCTCGTCGCTGATGCCTTTCACGGTGCTGCCAGGCAAGACCCGCTCCACGAAGACATTGTTGGTCAAGACCATTTCTTCCCCGGCCGGTGAGCGAAACCCCTGGAAGACTCGCCGGGCCGCCTCGGGCCATTCCTCCCATGTCAGGGGACGCACTAAGGCCTCCATATAAGCCAGACCCTTGATTCGGTCCTGGTGCCGAAAGGCCCAGTGAAAGCCCAGGGTCGAACCCCAGTCGTGTACCACCAGCGCTACCGGCCCTTCCGGTATCACAGCCTCGAACCACGCGTCCAGGTGGTGGCGGTGGTCAACAAACCGGTACGAACCATCCGGTGTCCTTCCCGAGTCCCCCATGCCCGCCAGGTCTGGCGCCAAGCACCGTGCCAGCGGCTCCACGTGGGGTATTACGTTCCGCCACAAGTAGGACGAGGTGGGATTGCCGTGCAGGAAGACCACCGGGCCGCCGACCGATTCCGTGCCCGTATCCACGTAGGCCATATCCACGCCGGCGCAGTCAACGCGGTGGCGGGGATGGGGATCGAGGGCGGAAATTCTTGGAGTGGTCATGTAGCTTCCTTTCCACATGGAGCATTGTTTGACAGCTGCCTTGCCAGGAGCCTGCACAGGTCGGAGACTTGGCAACGCTAGGTATTGTGAACCCCCGAAGGTCCGCAGTAAAGTGGGTGAATCCGCATACCTACGCCTGGTTAAGAGAGATCAGGGATATAATACCAATGCAGTTAGTGTGGCATCGCTAGTGTTCAGAGACCACGAAACCTCTTATGTGGTTGCATCCGTCAGCGTGGCCTGGATTTCTACTGTTCTGTTGTTAGCCTATGAAATAGGGATCAAGACTACGGACACGAAACTGGAAACAACCGTGGCCGTGGCCTACGGGGTGGCTGCAGCCGTGGGGTTGACTCTCTTAACCGTGGGAACATTCGAGGTGATTATGGTACTCGCCAGAAGACGTGAGCAGAGGCTGTTGGAGCAGGCGCGGAGGGAGAAAGAAGAGGTAGAAAAACGCTGGAAGGCCTGGTACGACGGCTTACCCGACGAAGTGAAAAAGAACCAGCCACCCCCTCCCGACCCTGACTAGCGCACACCTGGTTCGATGCAGACATCGTTAAGCTTCTGAGCCTCAACCACGCTTGAGCCTCAGACAATGGATTTGCGTTAAGGAAGTGGGGGCGTCCAAGTGGACGCCCCTTCATGCCTCTCCAATAGCCGGGTAAGCGCCCCTACTTCTCCCAAACCACGGGATTGCTCAGGGTGCCGATGCCGTCGACCTCGATGTTGATGACGTCGCCGTGCTTCATGTTTTCCGGGGCGCCGTCGGTGCCCATCCAGATGACATCGCCGGGGAACAGGGTCAGGTACTTGCTCATGCGGCTGATGTAGTGCTTTACCCCGAAGATGGCGCCGGACATGTTGTACTTGCTGATGAACTTGCCGTTCAGTACGATGCGTACCTCGCAGTCCTCCGGGTCCACTCCGTCGGTAACAATCCAGGGGCCCATGGGCTTGAAGGTGTCGGTGTTCTTCCCCCGCCACATGGTGCGGTCACCCCGCTGCCATACCCGCTCGCTGACGTCGTTGCCGATGGTGTAGCCGAAGACATAGTCCAGGGCCTCGTCCTCCGACACGTTCTTGCACTGCTTGCCGATTACCACCACCAGCTCACCCTCGTACTGGAGCAGTTCGTTGGCGTCGCTGGGGACCACGATAGACTCACCCTCGGCAACCAGGGCGTTGTTGGCCCGGTAGCCTACATCCGCCGCCGGTGGGAACTCGGGTTCCTCGCCCCGCTTGGCAGCCATCTCTTCCACGTGTTCCCGGAAGTTGATACCCGCTGCGTAAAAGGTCGGAGGAATTACTGGCACCAACAGCTTCACGTCTCCAAGGGTATGGACTTTATCAGTTCGTTCGTACTCTCCGCGAATGGGGTCGCCGTTGACCTGGATTACATTGTCGCCTTCGATGATGCCGTAAGACGGTCCGTCGGCGGTTTGAAACCTGCACCACTTCATAGCTAAATCCTCCGTTCTTTTTCGCTGCCCGAAGGGGTTTTCCCTGCCCCAATTCTTGCATTTACCCAAATGGCGGTCAAGCATCTGCTGCCGCATGGTTGCTAACCCATTCTAAACGAGGAACCCCATAGTTGCCCTGAAGCCGGAATTCCCTGACCTGTCCAGCCAGACGATATTCCACATTCGTTACCAGGACACCAGGTATGTCGGTGGAATGCCTTTGCCCCGGGCCTGATGGTACCGTCTCCATTTTTCAATTATTGATGTACAGCCTCGGGGGACGCGGTAGGATCAGAGCAGAGTGTCTGCCCTCATCCATTGCCCTCTTCCGGTGCCAGGCCTCTCTCCGCCGGGTGACACTCGTTCCTTGACTCGTCGGAAAACACCTCCCTAGCATAATACTCGTACCATCCCGTCGCATTCTCCGAAGCAACTGTAAAGGACTTAACCTCGAAGAACGATATGGATATGGTTTGCCTGCCCTGGCGGTGGCTCAAAACGGCCCAAAACGGCCCGAAATGGCCCACTCCCTTTTTAGTTTCCCTATCTGGAGTCCCTCCTTCGGTGGGCCGTCTGGGCGCCGTCCAACTCTCTCTGCCAGATACGAAATTCGGCAAAACGGCCCAAAACGGCCCAAAATGGCCCTGAAACGAAAAAAATCCCGACCCATAGACACGGACGGGGGCTCAGGAGTCCTCCGTTTCGGGGCCGGCAGCATCGTCAGCTTGGTTTGAAGTCCCATTTCCCCGATTTCTCGCGAGGGTGCGCCCCTCCCGTCCCTGGCAACAGCCCATGACGAAAACCACCCACCCTTTGTCGATTACCCGATGTCATTAGATTGCCTTTCGTTGACAACAAATGTGCGCCAATGTTAAACTCCTTCCAATTAGCCCCTGTATGTTTCCAGTTTGGCTGGGCGCTCTCCGGTGCATTTCTGGAAGCTATGTGCCCGGCGGCGTTTGCCGGCACGGACACCCGGATTGTAATCATAAACCTTGGCGCAGGCCCAGGGAAAAGTCCCGCTATAGACAATGACAGCCACCGGGAAATCCTCACGCCCCTACCATTGGGGCACTAATTTTCTCTCAGCGTTCCCCCTTTTGTATTTCAGCGACCGGCAAGTCTGCTCGGCCACTGATCTGGCTGTCTGCCCGCCCGGTAAGGGGCCATAGGGCATAGCTCGGGACACGATGACGGTTAAACGGGGCGCCGGTTCACGCAACCATATTCCTGACATTAGGATCAGGAGGAGATAGGCAATGCAAATGCGCGACTTTGTCGTCCGCTTCGCCGGTGAAGGCGGACAGGGCGTAGTAACGTCGGCGGAAGGTCTGGCCCAGGCTTCCACCCAGGTGGGCTACCACGCCCTTACCTACGCCACATTCCCATCCCAGATTCTCGGCGGCCCCACCTGGACCCAGGCCCGGATCTCCGTCGACCCCATTCTCAGCGCCGGCGACGATGTGGATGTGCTGGTCGCCTTTAACCGCGAGGCATACGACACTCACCGTGAAGAGGTGCGGGAGGAGGGCCTGGTCATCTACAACTCCAACGACTTCGAATTGGAGGGTGATGAACGCAGCTACGGCCTGCCCGTGGACGAACTGGCCCGTTCCACCGGCAACAACCGGGCGGCCAACATGGTCATTATGGGCGCCCTCGCCCACCTGGTGAATATGCCCCAGGCTTACCTGGAGCAGTTCGTGGAAGCGCGGTTCCGACGAGGCCGCGCCAACGACGACGAAATCATCGACTCCAACAACCTGGCCCTGAAGTTGGGCCGGGACGAAAGCGCCAGCAGCGGCTTCTCCCTGGGCGACCTTACCCCTCCCGCGATGCCCGAATACCCTCAGATTATGCTCAAGGGCAACGAGGCCATTTGCCTTGGCGCCCTGGCCGCCGGTCTCGACTTCTACGTCGGGTACCCCATTTCCCCCGCGACTACCATCCTTGTCTTTATGGAGCGCAACCTGGTCGGCGAGGGCAAGTTTGCCTACCAGGTCAGCTCCGAAATCGAGTCCATCACCACCATCCTGGGCGCCGGCTACGCCGGCAAGAAGGCCATGACTGCCACCGCCGGCCCCGGCTTCTCTCTGATGAGCGAGGGTCTGGGCCTGGGCTGGATGGCCGAAATCCCCCTTGTGGTGGTTGACGTGCAGCGGGGCGGCCCCGCCACCGGCCTGCCCACCAAGACCGAGCAGTCCGACCTGCTGGCCTGTATGTACCCCGCCCACGGCGACGTAAAGCTGCCCGTCATTGCCGTCGGCACGGTGGAAGAATGCTTCTTCGGCGCGGTCAAAGCCCTTAACTGGGCCGAACGCTACCAGGGTCCGGTTATATTGATGACGGAAATGGCCCTGGCCGAGCGGGTACAGAACATCCACCGCCCCGACCTGTCCAAGGTTCAGCCCGAACGGCGGCTTGTCTACGACGGCAGCAACGGCTACAACCGGTACCAGGGCCACGAGCTTTCCCCCATGCCTTTGCCCGGCAGCCCCGGTGCCTACGTGGCCAACGGCAGCGAACACGACGAAATGGGCGACACCACCCACCTGCCCAGTCGCCACGTCCAGATGACCGAGCGGCGCTTCAGCAAGCTCAAGCTGCTGGAGGAGAACGAATTCGAGGCCGATAACTCCGACGAAGCCGTGGTGATAATGCCTTGGGGCGGTTCCAAGGGCCCGGCCCTCGAGGCTTACAACCAGTTGCGCGAGCAGGACGTCCCCGTCGGCTGGTACTACACCATGCTGCTCAGTCCCTTGCCCCCGGCGCTGTTGGAAGAACTCAAGCAGAAGGAACTGGTCATTGTCCCGGAGCTCAACTACCAGGGCCAGTTCTCCGGCATCCTGCGCTCCCAGGGCGTGAATGCGGTGTCCATCACCCAGTACACCGGCCTGCCCTTCAAGGTCAGGGACCTGGTGGAGCGCATCACCGAGATGACCAATTCCCATCCCAAGGAGATGGTGCGAGCATGAGCAAGAAGAATCCTGAGTACGACTTCAAATGGTGCCCCGGCTGTGGTGACTTCGGCGTCCGCCGCGCCATTGAATTTGCCATGATCAACCGGCTGGAGGAGACCGGCCTCCCCATGGAGAACAACGTGGTGGTGGCGGGCATTGGCTGCTCCGGCAACCTGGTCCACCTGCTGGAGGGACAGCAGCCCTACGGATTCCATGGCATTCACGGCCGCACCTTGCCCGTGGCCATGGGAGTGAAGATGGCCCGGCCCGAGCTTAACGTGCTGGTCGTGGCCGGTGACGGCGACTTTCTCAGCATCGGCGGCGAACACATCGGCCCACAGGCCGCCCGCAACCTGAACATCTGCGCCGTGGTGATGGACAACGGGGTCTATGGCCTGACCAAGGGCCAGAGTTCCCCCACCACTCAGCTGGGCACCGTAACCAGCTCGACTCCCTACGGCAAGATTGAAGCGGAAGCCGACCCCCTGGAACTTTACCTGACCCTGGGCGCAACCTTCATCGCTTCCGGCTTTTCGGGCCAGCCCCGGGAATTGGCCAAGTTGATTAACCAGGGCATGGACCACGAGGGCTTCGCCATGGTTCACGTCCAGTCCCCCTGCACCACCTACAACGACACCTTCGAACTGATGAAGGGGAACCCCCGCAAGGGCATCGAGCCCCTGATGTATAACATTTCCGAAGAGCATGACGTTTCGGACAAGGGCGCGGCCTACAACCTGGTCCAGCAGCGGGGCATGCCGGTGGGCATAATCTACAAGGACGAGGCCCGCCCCTCCCTGCAGCAACGGGTAGACGAAATCAAGGCCAAGGCCCCCCGCCGTTCCGTTGAGGAGCTGATGGACAGCTTCGCCTTCTAGGGCGCCATAGCCGCGCATTGGCCTGAAAGTAAGACTCCCCGCTCGTAAGGGCGGGGAGTTGATGTTTGGGCAGAGCCATCGCACAGTCTTGAAATCCGTTCATCCTGACCTTGTCGAAGGACGGGATTCCAGACGGCAGAGTGGTTCGACAGGCTCACCATGAGCGGCTCGCAACAGACTTCGCTGTTGCCTACCCTCCTCCCTTCAACTCCTCTATCTGCGCCTCTAACGAGAAGGCGCTGGCTGTGTCCCCGTCCGACAGGCGGAAACAGCGGTCCAGGTATAGCTGGGCCAGGCGCGAGCCCCGGCCGGTGGCCTCCCGGGCGGCTGCCAGCAGGTTCAGCACCTGGAACTCCTCGGGCAGGTGGCGGGCCAGGGCGGTAATCTCCTCGGTTACCTCGCCCGTCATGTTGTCGTCGCTCCCTTCCTGGGCGAATTGCAACTTGCCCAAGAGGCGGGAAAGCTCGGCCAGCTTGTCCCGTTCGCTCATCAAGCCGAACAGCACCTCGTTGACCGAGTATGAGGTGTCCTCGTCTGCCGTATCCGTTTCTCGACTTGCTCCGGCGGACAGGCCCTCCGCAGATGGAGTGCTGGTCAGGCCCTGCCGGTCGTAGTAGTCGGCACAAAGCTGGGAGTAAGACTGTACCGCGTCGGTAATTCCCTCCATCATCCGGGGCAGGTCGAAGGAGAACATACTGGAGCCGAACACCAGGTCGTCCTCCCTCAGGTCGCTCAGCCGTTCCAGTTCTCCGTGACCGCTTATTTCTTCCGGCACCGGCGGCATGGCAAAGGCGGAAAAGTCGTTCAGGGGCAGGTTGCCCAGGTGCGACGCCAGGAAGGGGGGCACATACTTGCCAAAGTCGGCCTTCACCGGCAGCACCACGATGTAACTGGCGTAGAGCTTGTCCGGTTCCGTGTCCACGCGGAAATAGACCAGGGCATGGCCCCGGGGACGCTGGGCATTGCCTCGTTCAAATGTCAAATCCATGTGCATTACCTGCAATTGCGGCAGATTCCAGGACCTGGTCAAAAGGAACTACGCTGCCGCACGGTGGATGGTTCGGGCAATTATAGTTTATAGGCAAAGTGGGATACAAACCTAGCCTGCCGCCAAATTTGCTCACTGATCAGACACTGAAGCACGTATAGCGGGGATTGCAGCTCCCGCCGCATCCTGTATCATTGGCCCCAGAGACTCGCATAAGCAGCTTGTATCCCAAATCCATTTGAGGAGCAGCCTTGCCATGACCACCTACACCGAATTTGCCCTGAACTCCATCCCTTACCTGAACTCGGAAAGGTTCGGCGATGTTGAACTTACCGGCGGCATGGACCCCATTCTGCCCACGCCCTTCCGCATCGGTTCCGCTGCCGCGGCCAGCCTGGTGGCGGTGGGCCTGGCCGTGTCCGACCTGTGGGAACTGCGTACCGGCCAGCGCCAGCAGGTGGGAGTCAACGCCCGTCGCGCCACTGCGTCCCTGCGCAGCAGCCGCTACATGACCCTTAACGGCCAGCCGGCGGCGGGAGAACGCAACGCCGTTATGGGCGTCTATCCGGCAAAGAACGGCCGGTGGAGCTACCTTCACTGCAACTTTCCCAACCACCGGGAAGCAGCGCTAAGCGTGCTAGGCGTGGAGGAGAACAAGGAGGCCGTCCGCAAGGCTGTGGCCCAGTGGGATGCCCGGGAACTGGAGGAGGCCATCATCGCGGCCCGGGGCGCTGGCGGCATGGTCCGCACCATGCAGGAATGGGCCCAGCATCCCCAGTCGACGGCAGTGGCATCGCTACCCCTGCTGGAGATCGACAAGATTGGCGACGCCCCGCCGCAGCCATTGCCTGAGGGCGACCGTCCGCTGTCCGGCATAAGGGTGCTGGACCTGACCCGGGTGCTGGCCGGCCCCACCTGCGCCCGTACCCTGGCCGAGCATGGGGCAGACGTTATGAAGATTGCCGGGCCCCATCTGCCCTTCAACGAGGGACAGGAGCACGACACCGGCCATGGCAAGCTGTCTGCCCACCTGGACCTGCGCCAGGGCCAGGACCTGGAAACCCTGCGCGACCTGGTGCGGGAAGCCGACATCTTCTCGCAGGGATACCGCCCGAATACCCTGGCCCAACGGGGGCTGTCCCCGGAAGACCTGGCAGCCATCCGCCCCGGCATCATCTACGTTTCCCTGTGCGCCTTCGGGCGGGTGGGCCCCTGGGCCGACCGCCGAGGCTTCGACACGGTTATCCAGACGGTCAGCGGCATCACCCACCGGCAGGGAGAACTGTTCCCCGGCGCCGAGCCGGGCCCCCAGTTCTATCCCGTGTCGGCCATCGACTACCTGACCGGCTACCTGATGGCGTACGGAGCGCTCACAGCCCTGGCCCGCCGCGCCACCGAGGGCGGAAGCTGGCTGGTGCGTCTCTCCCTGGCACAGACCGGCCGCTGGCTGGTGGGACAGGGGCAGGTACCGGAGGAAGAACTGGCCGGTATTCCGTCCGACCTGACTCCCGAGGAGATCGAGTCCTGGTCCACCGTCAGCGACGCGCCCGGCGGTTCTCTCAAACACCTGGCGCCCACGGTGGAGTTGTCGGAAACCGGTCCCTACTGGGCAAGGCCGTCGGTGCCACTGGGCTACCACGAACCCGTCTGGCCGGCCAGGTCGGGCTGATTCCTGGCAACGTCCCTGTGCGTGTATTCGGTTCGAGCCTGGCGCAGGGGCAGACCTATGCGTCTGCCCTGGTCGCACAAACCGGACCGGTCAAACTGGAGCGCTGCCAACAGCCGTATCCACTATCGCGTCAGGGGTTCCCCCAGCATAGACCAGAAGGGTACGGCCACCAGGAACACCACGGCGATGGATACCACGGTCATTATCAGCGCCCAACGGAATATCTCAGGGTTGCGGATATTGGCCTGCAGGAAAATGAACACCGAAGCGGTGCCGGCCGCGCTGTAATAGACCAGCGAATCGCCCACGACCACCACTGCCATGCCGCACACCAGTGGATTCAGCCCCAGGGCTTCACCGCTGGCCATGGCCACCGGAATCACGAAAGACAGGTAGCCGGCGATGTTGGGCATCAGCAGCCTTACCACGGCGGCGCAGACGGACAGGGCCAGCAGCAGCAACAGGGGCTGGTCTTGTAACTGCGTCGCCCCGCCCACCAGGGTCTCGGAAAACCAGCCGGCGGCGCCGGTTACCACCAGGGTGTGGGCCAGCGACAGCGACGTGGCAATTACGAAGAAGTTAGTCCAACCCAGGTTCCGCTCAAAGTCCTGCCAGGTCAACAGGCCAACCCGGGGCAATAGAATCAGCACCAGCGCTATCAGGGCAGGCACCGCCGGGTGCATTCCGTGGGCAAAGTCGGTGAACCACAGCAGCGCCGTGGCCAGAACGATGATTCCGGCCCGGTACTCAACGTCCTTAATTGGCCCCGTATTCAGCTCCACATTAACCTGGGATACATCCAGCCGGAACCCTCTGCGGTACAGCAGGAACAGGAGCACGCCGCCCACGGCCAGGTTGGCGTAGAAGGGCAATGCCATCAGGATGAACCAGCGCGACCAGGAGAAGTCCCCCAGCAGGGCCGACGCTACCACCGGCGTTATGCCGCCGGCCAGCAGCGCCGTGGAACCCAACCGGTTCATGCTGCCCAGGGCCAGCATCAGAGCCTTGTAGTACTTGTGCTCCTGGGGCACCCCCCACCGCTCCATTACCTGGGCATAGATATGGACCATAATCGCGCCCCGGGTGCTGGCTGAAGGCAGGGCAAAGGTCAGCAGCGCGAAGGAGAACAGCATCTGTACGTAAAGCAAGCCGGGCTTGCCGCCGGCGCCCCGGATGAGGAAGACGGCCATCCGTTCGGCCAGGCCGGACCGCTGCACGGCCATACCGATGGTCAGTATGCCGATGAGGAAGTAGGAGACGGGCTGGGAGAAACCGTAAAGCCCTTCAACCGGCCCGGGGACAGCCCCCAGCACGATCAGCAGCACCACCCCCGCCAGGCCGGTTACCGAGATAGGCAACGCTTCCGTGGCCCAGAGAACGACCGCCAGCACCATCACCGCCAGCGCTTTCTGGCCTTCGGGCGTCAGTCCCTCCGGCCTCGGCATCAGCAGCACCAACAGGAACAGGGCGAGTCCGGCGGCCAGCTTGGCGACGGACAGCCAGTCCAGTGAAATCCACGAGGAACGGAGTTGGCTAAGCAACATAGGGACGGCCCAGAAATTGGCCGGACCAGCAACTCAGGCCCGGCGATACGGCGGGGATTTCCGGCCTTTGCCAGCCAGGAACAAGGTTAGCAAGGGCAGTCTGGTAACAATAGCGTCTTGGCCCCAAACAGGCAAGCAGTAAGGCAGCGAGGAAACTGTTCAGAGTTAAGGGAAGCGCCCTATCCGCCCAACCCTGCGTTCTGGCGAAAGCCGATATCCAGAGGTTCATGTTACTTTCGGCCTGTATTCCTTTTAACCAGTCTGGATGCCGCCCGGCGCCGGAATGATCCGCCGCAGGCGGACAGGGCCCGGCAACTCACCGATTCTGAGCACTTACGGGAGCCGCCGAAGCCCGGATTCCCTTGGCCGGAGAGTCGTGATGGCGGCCCTTACCTGTTTTTTCTGCAATAAGGTGAATACCGATTAATAGGACATTTTTTGTTTTTCGTGCCATTTTGGGCCACTTTGGGCCATTTTGTATCTGGGACAGGGAGTTGGCAGCGGTCGAGTGGACCGAATACTGGGCCGAAACCGCGGGAACTCCTATCTATCGTCTTCAGAAAAGTGGCCCACTTTCCTGCTTTTCCGGGCCGTTTTGGGCCGTTTTGGGCCATTTGAGGCCCCCTGCCCCGACCCCTGCCCAAAGGCGGACGATCCGCTGCCAGGGGATAAGAGCCCTTGGACCGGCTCAGGAAGAGCGGGACGACATTGGGCGATGGAGACTCGCTGGTCAGCCCCCATGATGCGCCTTTCACCTTCGCATTACTCTTGCAGTCCTTGTATTCTTATGGTGGAGAGGTGTCAGGCGGGGTGACAAGGGGGAAGTGTCACTACGATGGTAGAGGAATGCCGGGTGAAGGAAGAGTCCCCCACTGTTCGTAAGTTGTTGCTCTAAGAAAGGTCTGAATAAGTCTCCTTCGGTCCGTCGTTCCCGCGTGGGCGGTCCGCCGGGGCGGATCGACGGCTACGGAACTGAAGCCATCACCCCCATCCTAACCTTGCCTCGTCAAGGGGGAAGGGACTTGTTCAGACTTTCCCTAAGTCCCGATGTAGTTGTTCAGGGTTAAGGGGATTTCCTTACTGGCTCAACCCGCCGTACCCTCGGAAGCCGGCTTCCAGGTACAGCTTTCTGGCAGGGGCATATCTGCGGCTCTGCGATGTCCGGGTGAAAACTACCCGAATGGAGCGGCCATTGCCCACCGCCGGTTCCCTTTCGTGTATATTCGTGGGCAAGAAATCCTGCGAGGTGCCCCATGCCCAACGCCGCCTTTGTGTACGACGATGCCCTTTCCCAGCACGTCCTGCGGTCTGACCACCCCATGCGCCCCGTACGCCTGCGCCATACCTATGAACTGCTGTCAGCGTACGGCGCCTTCGACGGCGATACGTCCCGGCTGATCAACCCCCGTTCCGCCACCGAAGAGGAACTGGGATGGGTGCATACTACCGAGTACATCGCCGCTGTCCGCGCTCTCAGCGCAGGCCTGTCCACGGTGCAGCCGGAGCGATTCGGCTTCAGCGCCGTGGGTGACAATCCCGTCTACCCCGGTATGTACGACGCGGCAATACTGAGTTCCGGGGCAACCCTGGTGGCGGCGGAGCTGGTGGCGGGAAAGCGGGTGGACGTGGCTTTTTCCATTTCCGGCGGCCTGCACCACGCTGCGCCAACCCACGCCTACGGTTTCTGCATATTCAACGACCCCGCCATCGCCATCAAGTACTTCCTGGAGCGGGGGATGCGGGTGGCCTACGTGGACGTGGACGCCCACCACGGCGACGGGGTGCAGGATGTCTTCTACGACGACGACAGGGTGTTGACCATCTCCGTTCATGAGTCGGGCCGTTACCTTTTCCCCGGCACGGGCTTTGTTTCCGACTCCGGCGCGGGCGACGGCGTCGGCTATTCCATCAACGTGCCCCTGTTCCCCTTCACCGAGGATGAACCCTATCTGTGGGCCTTTCGCGAGGTCGTGCCGCCTCTGATTCGGGCATTCGCCCCCGACGTGCTGGTTACTCAGCTGGGCATTGACAGCTACCACACCGACCCCATAACCCACCTGCAGCTTACGTCCAGGGGCTACGTGGAGTTGATTCGGGAGTTTGCGACGCTGGGGCTGCCCTGGCTGGCGCTGGGCGGCGGGGGTTACGACATTGGCGCCGTGGCCCGCTGCTGGACCCTGGCCTACGGGGTGATGCTGGGCACCGAGTGGCCCGACCGAATTCCTGAGACGGTTACAGACCGATACCCTTCACCCAACCTGCGGGATACCGTCGTTCCAGATGTGCCCGCCAACTATCGCCAGGAAGGCCGGCGTTACCTGGAAGACGGTGTGGCTGAGCTGAAGCGGAACGTGCTGGCACGGCATGGGTTGGGGTGAGGCAGATGTCCAAGGAAACTTGACAACGGACTGCCGTAGGAAATCGGAAGACGGGAACCACTTGAAGACGTCCCTGGATGTCGCGGAGTCCCCCAACAAGAGAGAGGTCCAACAGTCCCGCAGAGTGCGCTATCTTCTGCGGCAGAATCGTCTGAGGCAGATAACAGGGGCGGGGGGGGGGGGGCGGGGGGGGGGGGGCCGCGCCCCCAAAAAAAAAAAAAAGAAAGATGTTAATGTTTAGTAGGGACCCCCGAGAGAAAGGGCGCCACGCCCCCCGGCGGG